>OMVW01000083.1 GCA_900314595.1 uncultured Dialister sp.
GGGGAAACCGCGATGAAAAAACCCCTTGCCAGGGGCTGGATTGCGGATCAAGGGTTTTGGGGTTCCAAACAATTAGAGTGTTAACTCTCTAAAGACGGGGCTGCTCGCCCGAGATGGTACGGCTCAATAATCAACAACATAAAGCTTTCATGTATTACAGGGTCCCTGCCCAGATTTACAGATTTTCGAGAATGTGCGGCAGCATGTAAAATGGATACAATTTCAGCTCGCCCTCATTGCCAAGGTCTTTCTGGGATAAAAGGATCTGCCTCTCGACCTGCTTTGAGTACTTTCTGCAAAATTCATCTATAGATCTGTGTTTACCAAGCCCGGAAGACTTAACCTCTACAGGAATAATTTTCGTCTTTGACGAAAGAAGAAAATCAACCTCATAATAATGAGAGCTGTTCTTGTCCTCCCAGGTATGGTAATAAAGCTTTCTGTCTGAAGCAGCTATAATCTGAGCCACTGCATTTTCATACAAATATCCCAGATCCGCCGGAAGCTTGTCACTTAATAATCTATTATAGATATCCTCATTCGCTTTCCCGGATGAATTAAATATCATGGTCGTGAAGAGTCCTGTATCAGCTAAATACAGCTTGAACGTATCATTGTCCCTGGTTTGTGAAAGTGCTGCACTTGGATTCGATACGTTATAGCAAGCAAGAGCTGTTTTTGAATCCAGCAGATCATGTAATCGTTCCAAATCCTTATTGATTTTCTTCTTACCTGTTGCTGCGGAGACAATATAACTTCTTTTATCTATAGCCAGCTGGGCAGGAATCGAATCAAACATTCTGCCGATCAGTCCGGTATCATCAATTTTATAGAAATCATCCTTATAGAGATTGATAATCTCTCGTTTCACTTCATCAATTTCCGTAAAGTTTCTGCCTTCTACGTAGGCCTCAACAGCCTGCGGCATTCCGCCAACAGCCATGTAAATTCTGAAATCCCGCATCAGCTTTCTGTTTAAAGAGTTTCCTACAGGCTTTCCCCGCTTATACAATTCTCCTAAAGCCGAATATGTGTCATTTTGGGTGGCCCACAGGAATTCCTCATAATCCATTGGGTAAATCTGTATTTTCAATTCCTCTGATGGAATGACTATATTTTTCACGTTCTTCTTTATGCTGATCAGGGAGCCTGTCTCTATGTAGTCATATCTCCCATCGGCTACCAGATATTTTATTGCCTGCCGCACTTTCGGCTGAAGCTGAATCTCATCAAAAATTATGACAGACTCTCTTCTGTATAAAGTGATACCTGTGGCGGCCTGCAGACGAAGGAAAAATATATCCAAATCAGAAATGTCATCGAACACGTCCAGAACATCCTTCCTTACATTCGCAAAATCGACCTTTATATATGATCTATATTCCTCCTTTGCGAATTCTTCTGCTATCGTCGTTTTACCTACTCGCCTTGCTCCTTCCAAAAGTACAGAATACTTGGGAGCCTTCTTTTCTTTCCAGTACTTCATCTTATCAAGTGCTTTTCTTCTGAACATAGTATGCCTCAGTGGTACATCCGATTCCATTTCTTCAATATAGCAAACCAATTATAGTACTTATTTATCAAAGATTCAATCTGCATAAACTACCGTTTTAACCATATTTAAAATCGAAAAATCTACCGTTTCAACGAGATTTTCAAATCAGTTCCAAGCACCAGATGCCGTTAAGAAGCTTTTGGGAAAGTGTCGAGTTCCCTGCCAGAATTCAATCAATAATTCGGTTCTTCACGGAAAGAGAGGGGATGCTGAAAAGAAGAGCATGTGAGTCCTAACGTTTAGCTACCAACAAAAACAGGGGGACCGCACATGCTCAGGGAACGGGATAGAGCAGCATATCTGGCGCTTCACCCCTACGCGTACGTCAATACGGAAAGGTCGGAAGACGGGAGGCACGTGCAGCTGCACCTTGCGAGCAGGGCGAGGACGGACGAGGTGCTGTGCCCCTCCTGCGGCAGGACGTTCTGCGAGGAGATCCCGTTCAGGCATCCGCAGACGCGGGTAACCGGGCGGGCGGCAGCGTGGGCGGGCTCTGTGTTTTTGCAATAGGAAATCAGCAAAAATACCAAAAGAATTCAGCACTTTTTCCAAAACCTCAATTTATCTTCTTTTCAACCATTTGATGGTTCA
>OMVW01000081.1 GCA_900314595.1 uncultured Dialister sp.
GTCGTATTTTTTTCGACTTTTTTGCACAAAAAAGCACGCACCTTTCGATGCGTACTTGAACTATTTTATGAATTTCTTAAGTTAATGACATTGTGGTTAGTTTCCCGGTCTACAGTCTTCCAAATTTGCGGCGTGCATCGAAAGGATGCACGCCTTTTTTATTTCCGGAATTCCAAAACAGCAGGAAAAAAGCCCTTTCCGGGCAGCCCTGTCTGCTCCTGCGGCATGCGAAGGCACGACAAAAGTGATTGAAAATTCTAATATAAAAAGGGCACCCCATTGACTTTGAGGCGCCCACTTTCATGAAGAACGAATCACGGATCACGATTACCGAAATGACGCAGAACGGTCAGAACCGAAGTGAAGACTAATCTTCATCCTCTTCATTCCAGTATGCGGTCTTGATGCCGAGTACTTTTTCAGAGACAAACTTTGCCTCTTCATCCAGGGAGTACTGGCGGGCCGCCTGGACCACATACTTAATGCCCAGGTACAGCATAGGAATGTTGCAGTACACGATGATGATGTTGCCCAGATCGGAGAAAGCCCAGAGGTTGGACAGGTCGTAACCGGCAATGTTGCAGGCAATGCCGAAAGCGGCAACGAATACGCAGAGGATGCGGATGAAATTGATGAAACCTTTCGAAGAAGCGATACGGTTGGCAGAAATTTCAGAGAAGGAAATAAAGCCGAGCACGCAGGTAAAAGCGAAGAGACAGAAGCAGACAGAAACCATGATCTGGATGAAGCTCTGCAGCGCTCCCGGGGTGAGACCGTTGACGGAAAGCAGGAACTTCGCATAGGTGCCGGCTGCCTTCCATGCTTCCGGATTTTCTGCCCATTCGTGAGCCATGACGATGATGAAACCGGTCATGGTGCAGATGACGTGGGTATCCAGGAATACACCGAGAGCGGAAATGATGCCCTGTTCACAGGGGTGCTTTGCTTCTGCAGAAGCGGCTGCCATGGTAATGGTGCCCTGGCCTGCCTCGTTGGACATGAGGCCTCTCTTGACGCCCTGGAGAAGCGCTACGCCCACAGCCCCGCCAAAGACGGCTTCCGGCTTGAAAGCGCCTGCAAAGACAGCGCCGAAGAAATAGGGAATGCTTCCCACATTGGTGATGATGAGAAGAAGAGCTGTCAGCACATAAATGACCGCCATCACCGGTACGAGAATGTCAGACCAGTGGGATACGCGGTGAATACCGCCGAAAGCCAGATAAACCATAAGGATGATGACGATGACCGATGCGATGTAGAAGAAAGTGGACTGCACCGGAATCTGGGCACCAATCAAAGTGCTTGCGATAGCGCCGGAGGAAACGACTACGTTGAAGCCCTGGGCCGGCAGGCACATAAGGGCATAAATAATATACACCAGGGAAAGCAGGGTGCCTACCCAGATTTTATTTCCACAGAGTACTCTCGCATAGAAAGGAAGGCCGCCGACAAAGTCCTTGCCCCTCTTTTCCTTGAAAATCTGGGCGAGAGTTCCTTCGGTGAAGGCCGTAGCCATACCGAAGAAGGCGGAAATCCACATCCAGAAGAGTGCCCCCGGACCGCCGGCCGCGATAGCGCCGGTCACGCCGATCATATTGCCCGGGCCCACGCGCATGGCCGTGGACAGGAGGAACGCAGCCAGCGGCGAAATACCGGTACTGATGCTTCGTTTCTGGGAAAGCGTCTTCATGCCCCGCTTAAAGAGGCGCACCTGGATGAATCCGAGACGCAGAGTGAAATAAATGCCGGACCCCACCAGTACGATGATGGCCAGCGAGAAAGAACCCAGTACAGGGATGGCCTTCCAGAAACCGAACATTTTCGGGAAATCCCAGAAAAAGTCCGAAACCGGCGTGACGAACGAGAGCACCGCATTGAGTGCCGCAAATAAACCTTCCATAAAAACCCTCTCCTTTCCACCGGAAGAGTCCCCGCTCTCCGGAACAGGCAAGACCGTCTTTTATTTTCATTCCGCCATGCCCGGCGGAGAAAAAACAGAAAGAGCCTGCAGATGAATTCCCGCAGGCTCCCTTGCCCATTATCTGATTGGTATTATTATACTTCATTATATTAAAAAAGAAAAGTATAAATGAGGTAAATATATGCACTTTTCAGGACGATTTCTGTCTTTATCAGGCCGAAGGGGAAAAATGGTTTGTAGTTAGTGGTTATTTCTTAGTTATCAGTTCTCAGTAGTCAGCGGCCCGGCTCAGGATGTAAAAACTTTTCATGCAGCCGGCTTCAAATACTGTTAATGGATAATAGTTAATAATCCCTCACGCAAGGGACGTGTCTTTCAGCATTTGGAAATAAAGTTCCGCAGATAGGGCTTACAGGGAAATCGTTCCATTGCCCGCCTGTGTACAATGCAACTATTAACTACAATATCATTAACTTAGCAGCGTATAAAATACCTCTAAATCGAAGTTCTTCTATCATATATAGGGGAAATAAGCCTTTATTCACCCT
>OMVW01000078.1 GCA_900314595.1 uncultured Dialister sp.
TTTGTTTTGGCATAATTAAATTATACCATGCGAAGAACCCATCGGCCTTTTTAAGTCGATGGGTTCTTTGTTTTAGTTGTACATTTTCTGTACAGCCCCTTCTTTCACTTACCACTTTTATACGATTGGGAACAGCACTCTTGCCAGATAAATGGTACCGGTCATTGTGATTCCCGAGAGGATGGTGCTCATCATGACCAGTTCTGTTGCAAAGTCCACACAGTTGTCAAATTCCACCGCATAGAGAACGGAATTGGCCGGGGCCGGTACGGAGCACATGATGAGGATGGTCTGGCTGATGACCGGGTCAAAAGTGACACCGAGAAGTGCCCAGACTTTGATGAAAAGGAATCCGAGCACTGGTCCGCAGATGAGGCGGAGAAAGGCACCCAGCCAGGCATCGGGATCGGAGAAGGAAATTTTGCTTCGGTGAATCTGGATGCCCATGGTCACCATGACGATGGCTACCAGGGCAGCTGCAGAATTCTGCAGAATGGGCCAGAGGAAAGTGGTGCTCATGTCAAAACCGGAATACTTGATGGCAAAAACCAGTGCCAGCGTATAGGGGACGGGCATATGGAAGACCACGGAAATCGCATCTCTCGGCGTGAGCCGGCCTTTTCCCGCCTGATAGAGGCCAAGGGTATTCAGGAACATATTCATCTGTACAAGCATCATGGTAGCCGCCGCACTGGCCATGGCCAGGTAGGGCAGTTTCCCGTCCACGATATAAGGAGCATTGGAAAAAACGAGAGCAATCAGGGCGACGCCTATATTTCCATTATTGGAAAACATGGTGCCGTTTTTCAGCGCTTCAATTTTGGAAGAAGGAAAGCCCCTCATCCTTCCTGCAATCGTGGCCAGTATCCCCACGCAGATCATGACCACCAGGGAAATCAGGAATACATGAAGCATGGAAATATCGATTTCAGCCACATAGATGCTGTAGAAAATAAAGCAGGGCAGCACGATAAAGAAGGTGAGCTTCGTGAAGGATGCCACGTCCAGTTTATATTTCCTGTCCAGCATGTAGCCGATGAAGACAAATACGAGAAGGGGCAGGATATTGTCTGAAATAATCTGAAGAAATGCCATATCTGCCTCCTTAAAGTCCCATGGGGAAAAGGAACCCGGAAATATAGATAGCTCCCGTCACCGTGACAAGTCCGCAAACCGTATTGAACAGGATGGACTGGGTAAGATACGTAGAGTCATCCTTGTACTCTGCACCGTAAATAATGAGGGACATGGCAGAAGGAATCGCGGCGAAGAGGAAGAATACCTGCTCTGCCACCGGATTGTGGATTCCCAGAAAAGACCCGGGGACCTGAAGAATTCCATAGGCCAGAAGAGGCATGACGAAAAGTTTCATGGCCATGGCAGAAATCATGGAAAAATCCGGCCGCTGTATATGACTCCTGTGAAGCTGGATACCGATAGTCACAGTGACCAGGATCATAAAGGCCCCATTGAAATGGATGAATACGGGCCACAGGAAGGAATGCTGAAGCGGGACCTGCGCCAGGCGGGCAATCAGGGCCAGCACAGCCGCATAGAGGGCCGGCATTTTCAGGATATAAAGAAGAAATTCGGTGACCGAAGCCCCCCGGTTGCGGATAAGGGCTGCGCCGAAGACGTTGGTTGCGATATTCATGATGATCATGAGAATGGTCATGGCTCCCATGGCTTCCGCCAGGTACGGATGACTGGGCCCGTCGGCAAAAGGCGGATGGGTATAAATCATCATGATGAGTGCCACTCCGATATGACCGGAATTGCACAGGGTGGAAACGGCCTTGAATTCGTCCCGTTTCTCATCGCCAAGCCCCAGAGCCCTGCCGGTCACGGCCGAAAGGATATACTGCAGTACAAGGAGAAGGATAGCCGCCGGAAGGAGCAGCAGATCCGCCTCGCTTCCCTGGTACCGGTACAGATTGAAGAAGACAAAGCAGGGCAGCACCACCAGCACGATGAGTTTGCTGTAAGTCCCAAGGTCCAGCTTGAATTTGCTGTCCAGGAACCAGCCTGCCCAGATAAAGACAAGGAGCGGCAGGATGTCGTTCCATATTATCGATAATACCGTCATAAAAACCCCTTTTGTATCCTTTTGAGAAAGTTTCTTATTATTAGTATTTTTTAGTATACATCGAAATGGCAGGAGAATAAAGGGGGAAATGATTCGACTTTTGCGGAACAGGATTGCTCTCTTCTTTGAAAACTTTTGAGCCGGGGGTATCGGGATTGTCGGGGCTGTCGGGAATATCGGGGAGGTATCGGCGCCGGTGCGCCGATCAATTTTTATAGGGAATCTGCACAGACGGAGTTGAAAAGCCCGTACAGATAGAAATGCCTCAAACATCCCGCGGAAACGCTCCCCTCACAGGCCCCCGAAGTTCGGGGGCTCTTGCTTACTGATAGAGTCAAACCTCTCAAGTACATTTCATCAATCAGCCTCATAGGTGCCTTGCAGATTTCAGGACTAATGACATACCGTTTTTACTCCAAATGCCTCAAAAGGAATGCGGAAAAGGGCAGCGGAGCTCCGGCGCAGCCGGTGAGGGTGAACTGCACTTTCGACGGTAAATTCCCCAGGCACTCTTGCCCCGGTGTCCCCCATCGGGGGAAACTCCCGCGAAGCGGGTAAAGGGGTGTACTAACGGTTCATGGCAATATGTGGGACAATAAAAGATACCTTTATGACCTGAAAACTGTTCATTCGGATTAATGCGTAATATGGACGCCGGGCTAATGAGCCATATAAGAATGAAAAGCTGTACATTGAAGTTCATAATTAATAGCACCATGTTTGAATGGGCCCCAATAGGGTAGAGTTATTAGCCCTCCCATTGCACCGTACGTACGGTCCTCGTATACGGCGCTACATTGTTACATCTATTCCTTAAGCTCAGATAGT
>OMVW01000077.1 GCA_900314595.1 uncultured Dialister sp.
GGAGTAGAGTGTCCATGGCAAAGGGATTTTCCAGTTTACCCTGTCCTATGTTCGGGGATACCAGTTTCCCGTGTCCAATTTCCTAGGACCATTTTAGGGAACCATATCCTTAACGAAGAACGAAGAACGAACAACGAATCACGAAGAACGACCACGCCGGATGAGATAACACAAATATGACACAAAACATACACACATCTTCTTATGTAAAACATTGCTCCAAATTTAATCATTATATTTCACAATGATTACAATCTTGTAGAATATATTGCATAGGCTTGACTCCTTTGCGGTAGTACGCACCGGTTTTATTCCCTACAATGAAGGTACCGGTGGAAAGGTCCGCACACCGGCGGAGGAACGGGATCCAGAGGAAACACGGCAACTCGCGGAAAGAATGTTTCTCCCTCAGGACCATACCTGCCGAAAGGCATTTCTATAAGGAGAGAGAACATGAAAAAGATTCTCGCAATCGCAGCAGCAGCTGCACTTTCCTGCGGCATTTCCGCATTCGCCGCAAATCCGTTTTCCGATGTAACCCCGGATGACTGGGCTTACCAGGCAGTTTCCGACCTGTCCGATCAGGGCGTCGTAGAAGGCTATCCGGACGGCACCTTCAAGGGCGAAAGAAACATGACCAGATACGAACTGGCTCAGATCATTGCCCGCCTCATGGCTAAAGAAGACCAGCTGAACAGCGAACAGAGAGCTACCCTGGACAAACTGGCCGGCGAATACGCTGATGAACTGGCTAACCTGGGCGTACGCGTTTCCAACCTGGAAAAGAAAGTCGGAAACCTGTCCTGGTCCGGCGATGCCCGTATGCGTCTGAACCAGAAATTCAAGCAGGATAAAAACGGCGGAAAGAAAAAAGTCTGGGACGGCAAAGCCGGCGATTCCTGGGATGGCCGTATGAGAATCAAGGCAAAGGCTCAGGTCAATGACAGCACCACCGTTACAGGTTTGATTCGTACCGATATGAAATTCAAGGGCGGTGATTCCGATACCTACATGCAGCAGTTATTCGTTGAACACAAATTCGGCGACAAGACAAAGCTGACTGTCGGCAAGTATAAGGAAACTTTCGGCCAGACCGGTATCCTTTATGATTCCGAAATCAAAGGCGCTAAACTGGCTTATGGTGCAAAGGATCTGAAGCTGACTGCAGGCTATGCTCGCTTCGATGACTGGGATGCAAAGGCAATTAAATCCCTGAATGACTACAAGAATGATGATGACTGGACCAAGAAGGAAGTCGCTTACTTCCGTCTCGGCGGCGCAGCTGGCAATCTGGCTTATGATGCAGAATATGTCACCGCATCCGCTATGGACTATGACGTATGGGGCGTAGGCCTGAACTATGCATTCGCCGACAAGTTCAACGTATTTGGCGATTTCTATCAGAATACCGCTGCTAAAGGCGATCCGGAACTCTGGTCCGCAGGTCTCTCCTATGGTAAACAGAACTGGAAGAAACCGGGCACCTTCAGCCTTTCCGCTCAGTATGTAAGCAGTGAAAACGGCACCTACATGGGCGGCACCACATTTGATGGCGATGCACAGGATATCGCATTTAAGGATCTGGATTCCAAGAAAGTCACCTTCTGGGTCGCTAAGGCTGATATCACCCTTCAGAAGAACGTCGGCCTCCATGCAGCTTATGCATTCGACGTAGAAGGCAAGAACAAAGACTCTCAGCTCAACTACGACGACCTTTGGAACGTAACCCTGAACTACAAGTTCTAATCACTCCTATACAGAAAAGAGCTCCTTACGGGGCTCTTTTTTGCGTGGGAAACAGGAGAGGGAAACGATTGGATGCAGGGTGGAAACTTAAGAAATAAAAACTTTTGAATCGGGGGTGTCGGGGCAGTCGGGAATATCGGGACTGCCGGGAAAGATTGGCTGCTGATGCAGCCCATATTTTTTATGGGAATTTGCACAGGCGGGGTTGAAAAGCCGGATATCGTCCTTGATCAAGTGACACTATAGCATGCCATACGAATGAAAAAAGTTCCCCTTGATAGAGATGAACTGCAATGATAAAAAATTTTTCCGGTCATTTCGTCCGTCGTCCGGAAGTGTGGAAAGTTCTTGCGAGGCGGTGCTGCAGGGCTATCAATCGTACATGTGAAAATGATCTCCCATACACTGGCGTGTAACGGCCAAATATATAAAATTTGCGCCCGCAGGGCGCACACCTTCCCGATATCCCCGGAACGAATCCCGATAATCCCGGGCGATTCAAAAGCTGATTTCATTATGGAAAATGATGATTATTTTGCCAGTCTTTGCCGGAAATTTTGGGGAACTATTTCCAAAGTCTTGAATCCCGGAGCACCCGGGCCTATAATAGCTACGTTACATAAAAATATCCTCAAGGAGGCACATATATGAAATCCACATTTTTCCCACATTTCACCATCGGCACCGATGCCTACGAGGCGGTACCGGACATCTGCGGCGATTATGGCAGGACGGCTGTTATTATCGGCGGCAATAAATCAAGAGCTGCTGCAGAACCGCTGATTCGCAAAGTCTGTGAAGGACATATCGAAATCCTGGGTTCTTTCCTCTATGGCGATGATGCAACTTTTGAAAATGCAGAAGCGCTGACAAAGATTCCGGAAGTGCAGAAGGCAGATATGATTTTTGCGGTAGGCGGCGGACGGGCCACGGATACCACCAAGTGGGCCAGCCATCTCCTTCATAAACCGCTTTTCACCTTCCCCACACTTGCATCGAACTGCGCATCTGTCACGGCCGTATGCATCATGTACAATCCGGACCATTCCTTCCGCTGCTCAATCTATAGAGAAAGAAATGCATATCATACTTTTATCAATACGGAAATCATCGCCCATTCGCCAAGAGACTATTTCTGGGCGGGCCTGGGGGATGCACTGGCCAAGCAGTATGAAGTGCCTTTCTCCGCGCGCGGCCTTGACCTGGACTGGGTACAGGAAACAGGCGTAGCCAATGCACAGAATGTAAAGAACGGTATTTTGAAATACGGCAAAAAAGCGCTGGAAGCGGTAGACCGTCAGGAAGTGAATGATTCTCTGGAACCGGCTATCCTTTCCATCATCGTGGCACCCGGCATGGCTTCGGTCTGCATCGAAGATGATCTGGACTCCTGCCTGGCTCACGCCATCTACAATTCCCATACCAATACGCCTCATAAAGGAAATCACCTCCACGGGGCAGTCGTCAACTATGGTCTGCAGGTCATGCTGCAGCTGGATGGGCAGTACGAAGAAAGAGACAAGATCCGCAGCTTTGCGAAATCCATCAACCTTCCCCACTGTCTTTCCGATATCGGCATCGACCCTGCTCATCCGGACGAACTGGTGAAGAACTGCCTCCATACGAAAGATATGCGGGTAAAGCCCTATGATATCACTTTCGATATGGTTTATAAGGCAATGATGGATATAGAGGAACTGAACCGGCAGGGAAAGTAAGTCGTTAGTGATTAGCAGTTAGTTTTTAGAAATAAAGAACCGGTTGTGCATACAATCGGTTCTTTTGTATTGAGGAATCGTTCTTCGTGATTCGTTGTTCGTTCTTCGTGGAGGTGTGCCGCTGATGCGGCACGCTTTTTTATTGGGAATGTACACAGGCGGGACGAAAAGCCCGTAAAAATTGAAACGGGATTAACTGGCGCAACATATTTGACACAAATGAGGAATCCAAATTCAGGAGGCTGATGAAGGTCTCAGAGTTTCCGCGATAACGGTGAGGAGCGATTTGATATTTTTTCTGCACTATCCATGCAAGGCACTTATGCGGAAAGCGGAAAACATGACAGTCGGGCACCACCTTTCCTGGGATGGAAAGGTGTCTGCGGAGCAGACGGAAAGGTTGTTTAACTGTACAAGTCACGTACGAGGCTAATAGTCAAAAGCTTCCCGGCACAAATGAGGAAATGGTCAGTCAGGAGGTTCCGGGGCTTGCGGATCCGCTTAGTGTAAAATTTTACTCGGTAGGGGAATTTTTCCAGAAACAATAAAAAAGGAAAGCCTCCCTTTGAGTGGAAATGTTATAATTTCCGTGCACAAAT
>OMVW01000082.1 GCA_900314595.1 uncultured Dialister sp.
AAAAATTGAACTCCCACCGGTTTTATTTACGGTGGCAACGGCGCCGATATGTGTAATTGGGGAGCTGTCTGCGAAGCAGACTGAGGGGTCGTACTACAGGTACATGTCGAAAGTGTCTCTATCCCTCGAAAATGCCTCTACAGCCAGCCCTGCGGATGGGACAGGCTCCCAGGCCCCCCGAAGTTCGGGGGGCTGTCGCCGAAGGCGACGGGTGGGTTCATCTATCATACAAGGCACATATGAGGCTGACTGACAAAATATTTTCATCCCAATTGACTCAGAAGGTACACGATAAGGCCCTCCTCGAGAGGAAGCCTCCCGCAAAGCGGGTGGGAGGGACCTGCACTTTCGACGATAAATTTCCCCGGCCGGACATGCCCGCCAAAGGCCAAATCAAAAAAGCGGCGCCCATGAATTCGCGCCGCGCCTTCACTTACCACTTACCACTTATCACTTACCACTTTTCTCCAAAAGTCATGGTAAAATAAATATATCTATAAACTTCTCGAATGAAAAACAACGGAGGCCATCATGACAAATGAAGAAATCTTTTCCCACGTAGACCACACCCTGCTGAAAGCCACGGCAGGATGGAAAGATATTGAAAAACTTTGTAAAGAAGCGGAGAAATACGGCATGGCATCAGTCTGCGTACCCTCCTCCTATGTAGAAAAAATCCGGGACAGATTCCCCTCCCTCACCATCTGTACAGTCGTCGGCTTTCCTCTAGGAAACTGCTCCACCGAAGCCAAATGCCAGGAAGCTATCACCGCCATTTCCGAAGGAGCCGATGAAATCGATATGGTTATCAATATAGGAGCCCTGAAAGACGGAAATCTGGAAGATGTGATCGACGAAATCGCTACCATCAAAGGCTGTATCGAAGACCATATCTTAAAAGTCATCGTCGAAACCTGCTATCTCACAGAAGAAGAAAAAATCGACGCCTGCCGCTGCGTGACCAAAGCAGGAGCCGACTACATCAAAACCTCCACCGGCTTCGGCACAGCCGGAGCCACCCTTTCCGATATAGAACTTTTTAAGAAATACATCGGGCCAAATGTCAAAATCAAAGCCGCCGGAGGCATCCATACCAGAGAAGAAATGGAAGCCTACCTCGCGGCAGGAGTTTCACGCATAGGTGCCAGCGGAGCCATCAAAGCGCTCCTTGGGGATGAATGCTGAGTAACGGAAAGAGAGCTTTCTTGCGGGAAGGCTCTCTTTTTTGTTGGTAATGGGTAATAGCTAATGGGAAATCAGGTGGATAGACTGTCATCCATTCATGTGGAATGACTGTACATTGGGGTTAATGGGTTTCAGGTAGAAAACTTAATAGCCATCCATGCAGAAAAACTGTGCATCGAGGTTAATAGTTAATCATGTGGATGGCTCGAATTCATTCATGTGAAATAACCGTACATCGGGGTTAATGGTTAATCGGGTAAGCTGCCTGGAATCCATCCAAGTAGGAAAACTGTGCACAGGGGTTAATGGTTAATAGTTAATGGTTCCTATTCCCGGCACTGCCGGTTTACGGGTTCCCGGGATGAGAGTCATATATAAAAGAGGCGCCTCTATCATTTAAAGGCGCCACCTTCATGAAACACGGACCACGGACCACGAATCACGATTAGCTCAATAGACTCCATTTGAAATCACTGCTCTTTTTCCGCCATAGGCACGTACATCCTTGGAATCCGCAGGGGCGGGAATTCTTCCGGGGTCAGGCGGTAGAGGGTCTCGGTATTTCCGGTCCGGGCGGCGAGGCCCCCTCGGGTGGACTGACGGCGGGTGAAGAGGAGGGTATTTTTCTTGAATTCCAGTTTCGTCACGAATCCGTCGGCTTCTCCTTCGTAGGTGAATGGTCCGGTTTTATGGGCAAGGAAGCTCGTGTCTCCGGCAGGCCGTCCCCGGCCGTTCCGGAAGGTCATGCGGACCACGAGGTTTCCCTCGCTGGCCGGGGCGATGCGGACCATGGTATACACATTTTTCGGAAAAGTTTTCGTGAAATCTCTGCTCCCGTACATGCCGCTCACCAGTTCCGCTTCCATCTGGTTTCTTCCGTTGATCATGTAAGGCCGGATCCAGGGAGCCGGAGGCATCATGGCTCTTGCCTCTTCCGCACAAATGGCAGAAAGAGGAAATACGCAGGAAAGGGCCAGAAGGACGGTGAGAATTTTTCGTTTCATAGGAATCACTCCTTTCGAGTTATCAGCTCAAACTTCGCACCCTTAAATAACCTGGCAGCTCCGATGAAATCTGCATTATTGCATTCCAAAGTATACTGGGATGTTTTATGCGGCATTGAGGA
>OMVW01000074.1 GCA_900314595.1 uncultured Dialister sp.
TCTACCATGGCAATCGCTAACTGAAAAAAGCTAAAAAATGGACCCTGGGGTAAGTGCGCCCTTTTTTGGGTTTTTCGGGATAATGGTTTTATAGTAAACTTGGGGAGCCTTGAACGTTTCGACTTGCAGGGAGGATTTTAACATCGCCTGGGCACAGTCCCCATATCTGCTCGTGCCGGAGAGCGGCACACCTTCACGGAGCACGGAGCACGAACCACGAACCACGAATCACGAATCACGAACGAGGTTTACCTGTTTTTTTCGGCCCGAAGGGCCGGTTGTATGGTTTAGGGCGGGTGGGCGGGAGTATAAAAAAGGGCGCCTGTATAATTTTAAGGCGCCCACCTTCACGAACAACGAAGAACGAAGAACGAACAACGATTTACACTGAACGATTATTTCCAATCACTTGCCTGCCTATGGTAGAATAGTTATGAGTCATTTAAAAAATTAAATGTATCCTATTCCGGTATTTCATTTTTCTTATAATATATATGTATATTTAAAGGAGTTGGCCATCATAGATTTCAAACCGTTTCGCATTGAGGACAAGGCTCTGATTGACAGTTATTTCCGGGTGCATCATTATGAGCAGATCGACTGCACGTTTAATACGCTTTTCCTGTGGCAGAAGGCGCACGGGACGAGCTGGGATATCGTGGATGATATTCTTTTCGTGAAGGCGGGTGAGGGGAAGGATACGTTTTTTCTGCCGCCTTTTGCCAAGAGGGAGGAGGATTTCGTTCACGGGCTGGATCTGATTCACGCGGAATATGACCGGATGGGCATCGATTTCCGTCTGAAGTCGGCTTCCCGCTGGGTGACGGAGCAGATCGAGCGTCTCTGCCCGGGGAAATATGATTTCATCGAGGACCGGGATAATGAGGAGTATGTGTATCTCACGAAGAATATGATCACTCTTCCGGGGAAGAAGCTCCGGATGAAGAAGAATCATCTGAATTCGTTCCTCCGCCAGTATTCGGATTATCAGTATGAATCGATTACGAAGGATAATATGGAGGATGCGAAGGAGGGGATTCATGACTGGTTCGTCCGCCACGGGGATATCGAGGAGGAGGAGGAAGCCATGCAGCTCTGTTTCGACCACTGGGATGAGCTGGGGGTCCGCGGGGCAATCATCCGCATTTATGGAAAGGTGGAGGCTTTCACCAATGGGGATCTGGTGAATGAGAGGATGGCTCATATCATTTTCGAAAAGGCCAATCCCAATATCCGCGGGCTGTACCAGGCAATCAACCGGGATTTCCTCATCCATGAATTCGCAGATACGGAATTCGTAAACCGCGAGGAGGACCTGGGGGTACCAGGCCTTCGGGAAGCGAAGATGGGGTATAATCCGGACCACCTGACGGAAAAGTTTGACGTAATTCTTAAGAAGTGATAAGTGGTAAGTGGAGGTGCGCGCTGAAAATGATATGGTGCGCGAGTTTTTGGAAATAAGCGGTACGTACTTACCGGTTGTCTCAGTTTCGACTTGTATGAAAGTCAGCCCCCTTCACCCGCTTCGCGGGAGCTTCCCCCGTAGGGGGAAGCGGGGTGAAACTGCCGGGGAAATTTAGAGTCGAAAGTGCAGTTCCCTTCACCGCTTCGTGGAGCGCCCCGGGATGAGTTTACCTTTTAGCTCATTCTCGACTTGAACGACAGTACAGCCCCAGTCGCCTTCGGCGCCAGCTTCCCGAACTTCGGGGGACCTGTGAGGGGAGCCTGACCACGAGTAATTCGAGACATCCGGTGTGAAAAAGATACGGAATCAGCCTTAAAATCTGCCTGGCAAATATGAGGCTAATGATAAAACGTACTCGGAAGAAATGCCTCTATCCGTAAGATGCGGGCTCTCCCTCGGGAGAGCTCCGCAAAGCGGTGAGAGGGCAGGTAAGGGGAAAGGCGGCCTGTGCCGCCGGGTGGTTCCCTTGCCCTTTCAGTCGCCTTCGGCGCCAGCTTCCCCGAGGGGAAGCCTTCTCGCGGGAGATTTGAGCCAATTAAGCAGAAGGTGTGGCACCGGATCGGGTCAGGCGCGAAGCGCCTATATAAAAAGATTGGTTTCCCGCAGGGAAACCATATCCTTCCTGATGGCCCCGACCACCCCGATTACCCCGTTATCAATTGAATTTCTATATTTTTATTTCTATCTTTTTAATATAACAGGAGCCATTATGAAGATCCGTAAAGCTTCCGAAATGGATGAGGAACAGGTCAGGGGTCTCTGGGGCTATTGTTTTGAAAAGCCCGGTGATCCTTTCTTTCAGTGGTATTTCAAAAATGTATATACGCCGGAGACGGTGCTGGTGGGGGAGGAGAAGGGGCAGATTGCCTGTGATCTTCACCGCCGGCCGTATACGCTCAATATCCGCGGCGAGAGGTTTGACGTGGATTATATCGTAGGCGTGGCCACGCATCCGGCGGCGAGAGGGCGGGGCTTTGCTTCGGACCTTCTCCGCGGGGAGTTCCATATGGCGGCGAAGGAGGGAAAGCCTTTCGTCATTCTCATGCCTTCGGCTGCGTCTTATTACCTGCCCATGGGTTTTGGCTTTTACTGCCATCAGTGGGAGAGGAAGGCGTCGCCCGAGGAGCTGGGCCGCATCGGAAAGAAGGCTCTCTCCTGCCGCACCATTTCTTCGGTGAATGAGTGGAAGGACCTTTCTGCCATTTACAATGCCTATACGGATGGAAGGAACGGTTACTCTCTCCGGGATGAAAATAGCTGGAAGTCTCATATCGACGGACAGCTGGTGGAGGGGTATATCGCCGTAGTCTATGATGAAATAGGACCGGCCGGTTACCTTTTCTATACTTTTGATGACAGGACTTTCATCGCTACGGAAATGGCTTTCGCCCGGGAGTCGGGACGGAAGGGCCTCTATGCGTACATGGCGGGCCACAGGGGATCTGTGGACAAATGCATCTGGTATGAACCGCTGGATGATGAGTCCTACCTGTACTGGAATGACGGGGCAGAGCATACCTATATTTCCAATAAGACTTTCCCCTATATGCTGGGACGCCTCACGGACCCGGTGACTGCCTTTGACGGTCTGCCCTGCCCGGCAAATGTGGAGGGGCAAATCGCTTTCCAGCTGATCGATTCGTTCCTCCCCGAAAACAGCGGTATGTACGTGCTCACCGCAGGAAAGGGGACAATCCGTGCGCTGAAGGTGGACGTATTCTATGACCTGAAGCTCCACATCGAAGATATTTCCGGAGTGAAAATGGGGACCGCCGTGCCGGAACCGGATTTCTGCATCGGCGCAGGAAGCCTGGCGCAGCTTTTCATGGGGTCTATTTCCCTGAAAGAACTGATCGATATGGGTAAGGCCAGATGGCTCACCGAGCAGCCCGATGAAAGAAGCCGGGCCCTCCTTCTGGCCGGAGCCATGCTGCCGAAGGAAAAGAACTGGATCAATGAGTGGTTCTGAGAGGAAATATTTCGCCTACCTTCTCCGCTGCAGCGACGGTTCCCTCTACGGGGGATACACGGTGGATTCCATCGAAAAGCGGGTGGAAACCCATAACGCGGGGAAGGGCAGCCGTTACACCAGGAGCCGCCTGCCGGTGAAACTGGCCTGGTATAAAGAATGTGAGACTGAGCACGAGGCAAGGTCCCTGGAGTGGCACATCAAACATCAGTCAAAACAGAAAAAAGAGGCTCTCGCCGCCTCTTTTGGAAAGGAAAAATAAGTGGAGCCCATCAATCCGTCTGTGCGAAAAACGAAATATCTCACCGAGGCTGCGGCAGCCGCTGCCATTGCAGCGCTCCTGGTGCTCCTGAAACTCCTGGCCCCCTTTCTCGTATTTATTACGATGCTGACCAGTGCCATACCGATTGCCATTATCTGCAGCCTGCACGGTATGAAATGGGGTTTCTTCACGGCCATCGCTGAAATCGTGCTGGTCAATATCATAGGAGGGGTGGAGCTGGGCATAACGACCGCCTTCTATGCGGCAGCCCTGGGCCTGGCCATGGGCTGCGGTTTCCGCCACCAGCTTTCCGCGGCAAAGACGATGCACCTCACGGCGCTTGCCTATATCGTGGAAATGTCCTACAAAATTGCCGTATCCATCTATATCCTGGGCATTGCCGATGCCCTGTCGTCAGCCATCGACCGGTTCACTACCTTCATCCAGTGGCTGTGGAAACCGCTCTCTGCCATCGCAGGCTTCGACCCGGACCCCGGGAAAGCTGCCTTCACCACCAGCGGCATGGTCATGGTGGGACTCATCTTCATTTTGAACGCTTACTGCTACGCCTATCTCAATAACGAACTGGGGAGAGAAGTGCTGAAACGGGTCAAAGCGGGGAGAAGAGAGTAGAATCTGCTCAGGCGGGTTTAAATCGGTCTGAGTCAGAAACGATTGTCGGATTTCGGACTTGGGATTTGGGATTTCGGGAAGGTGGCCGCTTAAAATTTGGAAGCGGCCGATTTTTTTAGTGTGCCGGGCATGGTACGATTCTAGCTGGTGAAAGTCCAGTTACAGGTATTTGTCGCCGAGTGTAGCGGAGCGCAAGCTGTAAACAGTA
>OMVW01000073.1 GCA_900314595.1 uncultured Dialister sp.
CATCTACCATGGCAATCGCTAACTGAAAAAAGCTAAAAAATGGACCCTGGGGTAAGTGCGCCCTTTTTTGGGTTTTTCGGGATAATGGTTTTATAGTAACCTTGGGGAGCCTGAAACGATAGCATGCTGATGGTCAGCATACATATCGACTCCGTCCCTTCAGGTCGAAACGTCAAAGCCCTCCCAAGTTTTGGGAGGGTGGCGCCGTAGGCGACGGGTGGGTTGATCTTCAGGTACATGTCGATTTTGCTGCACAAAAAATCATAAGCCGGGCCCATGAAAATTTTGAGTCACTTTCGATGACTGCCCGTAGAACAACCCCTCAGTCCGCTTCGCGGCCAGCTCCCCAACCTTGGGGAGCCTGAAACGTTTCGACATTTACGGCTAGAGACAAATCGACACTGGACATACAAGTCGTTACCGTCAAAGCCCTCCCAAGTTTGGGAGGGTGCCTGAGCGCAGCGAAGGCGGGTGGGTTGATCTTCAGGTACATGTCGATTTTGCTGCACAAAAAATCATAAGCCGGGCCCATGAAAATTTCTGTGCGAAATCCCAATAAAAATCACGTCCCATCAGCGGCGTACCTCCCCTGATCCCAAATCCAAATCCCTAATTCCTCCTATGCCAAAAGCCTCCAGGTCCAAAAGGCCCGGGAGGCTTTATTTCTAAAAACTACCAGCAAAAACTAACTGCTAACGGCTGAATGCTGACGGCTATTTTTTATTCTTCTTCCTTGCTTCCAGAATCGGGAGTCCCCCGAGGCCCCAGTTGTCGAGGTCTACTTCGTCGATCACGACGACTGTAGAGGCGGGGTTCTTGTGGAGTACGTCCACGAGGAGCTGGGTAGCGCCTTTGATGAGGGCTGCTTTCTGTTCTTTCGTTACATTGCCTTCTCTGGTGATTTTAATATTGACGTAGGGCATGATTTTCTCCTTTCCTGCACAAAAGTGTATGTGACTCTTTGCAAAATTATTTCTTCAGGGACTCTCCTTTTTCATACGGGGATACCAGTCCCGGAAAATCGTAAGGTATTCCTTTTCTACTTCTATAAAGGGGCGGAAGGTGTAGTCCGGTGTGATATGAAGGGCCGGCTTTTCGCCCGGAATGGGCTCGAGAAGCGTCCTCATATCGTACCAGAGGAAATCTTTATCGATGGCTTTGACCTGCCTTTTTTCCTCTTCTGTGGGCGGCGCTCCGAGGAGGGCCGTATCCAGCACGTCCATGAGATGAGCTTCCACTTTCCTGTAGGAAGGCATGTCCTGTTTCAAAGGAGAAGGCACATCGGATAGATAGCACTCCCCTGCATCATGAAGAAGGGCAAGAAGGATGAGCCTTGGCGAAAGGCCGCGGGCTTCCGCTTCCCGGGCACACCAGATGCAGTGCTGGCCCACGGAAAGGAAAGTCTTCACATGGCCGTTTCCCCGGCAGATCATGGACAGGGCATGGGCGATATCTTCGATTTTGAAGTCCGGGGTATTCGGATGAAGGGGATCCACGTGGAGGCCCGTATAGGTGGTTATAACGCGTTTTTCAGCCATTCTTCAGTCGCTCCAGAAATTCATGGGTTATAAATCCGGTAAGTCCCCAGATGTTATATTTCCCGTACCGGTAAATCCATGCATCGTAGGAAGACCGTTTCCACCAGCCGCTGTAAGGACGGGCCATGATTTCTTTGGGGAAATCCTCTCCCGGGCGTGTGGCTACTTCCACCGTCGCTGCTTCAGGCCGGGAAGCAAGAAGCCAGGCAAGGGGCACCGTGAATATTTCCGCCACTTCCCCTGCGCTCAGTTTCTTCGGCATTTCAGAAAGTTTCCCCACGAAAGGATGGACCGTGACCCCTATAGGCGAGACCACATAGTCCAGGGGGCCCAGGATGGAAATAGAACTCTTCTCCACCCCCAGCTCCTCCACCGCTTCCCGGACTGCCGTTTCCTCGAAATCCGCATCCGACGGTTCCCGTCCCCCGCCGGGGAAGGAAATATCTCCCGGCTGCCACTTCAGCTTCGGACTCCGCACTTCATAGAGGAGGGACTCCCCTTCCTCCGTCTCCACAATGGGAATAAGCACGGCCGATTTCCTCGTATGAAGGAACTCCGCCGCCTTCACAGGATGATTCACCCAGTTCATATAATCCCTCCTCTTTGTGTTTATTATAACAATGATAGGGGAAAAAATGGAAATAAATTCTCCCATAAAAGTTCCCATCTGCCCTGTGGGCCGGATACTTCAGGAATTGTCGATTTACACTATTCCCAACTGCATACCACCGATTTCAGTATACCGGGACAGCAGCCTGCACGATTCATACAGCAGGCCATAGAAAAGATTTTAAAAAAAGTGCGCTTTCCATTCTGATGCGCACCACCTTCCCGATAGCCCCGAGACTCCCGAGACCCCCGAAACAAAAGCCATTGATTTTAATTTGATAAACCCTGCCATTCCCATTACAATAAAGCCAAAGGAGACCCACTATGAAAAAGCTCTTATTTCTTCTGCTCATCATCCTGCTTCCCATGGCAGGATGCACGAAATACAATCTGAAGCCGAAAGTCTGGCCTGTGGCCCATTACGAAGGATGGGAAGAAGTGCGGCCGAAGGACCTGCCCGCCTTTTCCATGCCTCCCGATTATGAACTGAGCCATACCCTCCTTCCGGAGGAGGAAGAACAGCTGGGCAAAGCGGCGAAAGAAGACCGTCCCCTCATCGCTGTGCGGCCGAAAGACAAGGACAATCATTCCGTCTTCATCATGACCAGCGTCAAAGCGCCCATCACCCTGCCCGCCTGGGGCAAGGACCTTTCCATTGCCGGCTCCTTCCTGCCAAAGCTGGACAGCCGCCTCACAAAAGCAGCCTCCAGATCCCTTCCCGACGGACGGATCCGCATGGTGGTCCTCCAGAAACCGGCCGAGCTCATTCAGGTGCAGCAGAGCTGGTGCGTCCACAAAAATTTCGTCACCCGCACCGAATATGCCAAACCTATGGAAAACGACCTCTACCTCTATGCCCACTGGAATCAGATCTACGGGATTCTTCTAAGAAGAGAATACGGCAAAGACGATGGAGAACTATTGAGGATGATAGAAACCGTGTATCCCGGGGAAGTGGAAGTGGGGAAGAAATAGTTTTTAGTGGTTAGTGGTTAGTGGTTAGTGATTAGCGATTAGTGACTATCTTGCTAAAAGGCGACCTTCTCTTCTTTCTAAGGTGGATAGACCGTCCCACTGTTTCGCAGCCAATGAAAAAACTTCCCTGGATAGGACAAGCTGACGGATGGGATGATTTACATTTGTCCTGCACTTGTGCCTCTCCCTTCGGGATACAACCATAAATCTTCCCCCCTGCCTTCGGCATCCCCCCTTTCAAGGGGGGATTTTCCTTCCTGCCGCTTCGCGGCAAATTAAAAAACCTTCCCTGGATAGGGAAGGTGTCAGCGAAGCTGACGGATGGGATGATTTATGTTTGTCCTGCCCTTACACCTCTTATCGTTTCGGATAGTCCGTTGTTCTTGCTTCCTGCTGAATTTTCCTTTGATAAAGGCAGTCAAATCATAATCATCACCACGCCCAGGCCGCAGACTGCGATGCCCAGGGCCTGCCGGCGAGTGAGTTTTTTCTCGTGATACACGAAGTAGGATAGAAGGAGAAGGACGATGACGATGATGGAATTGTAAACGATGAAAGAAATATTGACCGGCCATCCGGCTTTATAGAGACAGATGGTCCCTATTTCTATAGCCACGATGGAAAGGGCAAGCCCCAGCGCTGCCGGCTGGAATTCCAGGAGATCCTTCACCCGGCTCTTCTTTCCTTCCATGATGAAATAGCAGATGACAGAAAGCACCGCTGCCACCAGGTACGTCACCACAAGGGCCGCCAGAGGATGCATGCCCTCCGCACTGCCCTTTGCCCCTGCCTGATACCCCACACTTGCGCCCACCAGGAGGAGAATGGGCCACCACAATTTCCACATAGTCCTACCTCGCAATCATGATCGTACCGATAGAGGCCACCACGCAGCCCGCCACCTGCTGCAGCGAGAGAGGTTCCCCATAGAAAACAGTTCCAAAGATAAGCAGAGCAATGACGATGAGGGACGTATACACCGTAAAACCCACATTCATGGCCCAGCCGTTCACATAGATGTAGATAGCCCCTATTTCCAGTCCCACCATGGAAATACCCATGATGACGGCCCCGGACGGAGACTTCATCATTTCCTGAAATATACCGCCTCCGGGGATCAGGATTTCAAAAAGAACAGCGCAGATGAGACTGCTCGAAAGATAGAGCAGTCCCAGGGCAGCGATGGGATTTCCCTTCTTCGCCATCTTTTTCGCGCATACCTGGTAGAGCACATCACCGGCCACAATCATAAAGACCGGCCACCAGTAAGCAAAAACTTCCTCCATCATTCCTCCTGAAAATAAAAGCGCCCTGCCCCGACCTTCATCTTCCGATGTACCTGCGGTCAAAGCAAAGCGCTGATCCCCCTGCCCGGCGGCAGGAAGGGCTATTCGTTAGAAATAGGATAGCAGAAACGGGGTCCATTGTCAATTGAGAGAGGAAAAGAGAGTTTTTAGTGCTTAGTGCTTAGTAATTAGAGGAATCTACCGGAAGGTCTCACGGATAGACGAACGCAGAACGCTCAAGTCGCTACCGTCCAAGCCCTCCCAAGTTTTGGGAGGGTGGCGCCGAAGGCGACGGGTGGGTTGATCTTTCGGTATTTGTCGATATTTTTGCTAAAGGATTATTGCGGCCGCCTCAGCTTGCCCCTGAAAATTTTGAGTCAAATCTGCCGGCTGCCTGTAGAACGACCCCTCAGTCACTTCGTGACAGCTCCCCAGACCCGGGGAGCCTGAAACGTTTCGACATTTACGGTTAGAGACAAATCGACACTG
>OMVW01000070.1 GCA_900314595.1 uncultured Dialister sp.
TTTCTGCCGCTAACCCAATTATACAGAAAAATTGAACTCCCACCGGTTTTATTTACGGTGGCAACGGCGCCGATATGTGTAATTGGGGAGCTGTCTGCGTCAGACTGAGGGGTCGTACCTCGGCTGCCAGGCACATATGAGGCTAATTGACGAAAAGGTACTTGGGACAATTGACTCTATCGGTAAAAGCGAGCCCCCCGAAAAAGCCTTCCCGCAGGAAGGAAACTATATCGTCGATTGACTTTTGAATCGGGGGTATCGGGAGTATCGGGAGTATCGGGGCTGTCGGGAAGGTGGCGGCCTGATGGCCGCGAGTATGTATGGGGAATGTACGCAGACGTGCATGAAAAGCCCGTACAAGTCGAAACGTTCAAGGCTCCCCAGGCTTGGGGAGCTGTCTGCGAAGCAGACTGAGGGGTCGTACCTCGGCTGCCAGGCACAAATGAGGCTAATTGACGAAAAGGTACTCAGGACAAATGACTTTATCGGCAAAAGCGAGCCCCCCGAAGTGCGGGGGGGCTCCGCGAAGCGGTGGGGGGATGTCAAGCAGGCACAAGTCGAAAATGAGTAAAAAAGGTACAAGCACAGGGTTCGGCACAAGGCACATATGAGACTGATTGATAAAATGTACCCGGTACAAATGAGAAAATCGGTAAGCGAGTAGGCTCTCCCTCGGGAACACCGCGACAGCGGTGAGAGGGCGCTGAAGAAAAAGGCGGCCTCTGGCCGCCGGGATTCCGTCCCCTGTCCTTTCAGGCCCTTCGGGCCAGCTTCCCCGAGGGGGAAGCCTGCTCGAGTACGTTTTGAGGCACATGTGGGACTAACTGACGAAAGGTACCCGCGATCGATGAGAGCCGAAGGCAAACTATAAAATGGCGCCCGCAGGGCGCCGCCTTCCCGGGATTCCCGAAATAATTCCCGATTCCCGATATTCCCGCATCAAAAGTTTTTCCGAATTTTGCAGGTCTAAGTTATACTATATTTCCCAAAGGAGCCATCATGGACAAATCAACGACCCTCCCGGGCGACCGGGCCCTTGCCGGGGATTGCGCGATTACCGCCCTTCTGGCCGTACTCATTGCAGTTTCCGGTACTTTCCGCATTCCGGGAATCGTCCCGGGGACGGAGTTCCAGCTTTCCGCGCCCATTGCGGTAGCCATCTGCGGGGTATTCGGCTTCAAGAAATACATCATTGCCGGAGTCCTCGCCTCTCTCATCGGATTATCCCTGGGGACAGCCACCTTATTAAACGTAGCCATCCAGATGACTTTCCGCCTCGGGGTGGGCGCTTTCTGGCTCATCTCGGGCTCCAATAAACCCTTCTACATCTTCTCCGGACCCATCGGCACCTCGCTGGCCCGGGTGGCCATGTACTTCCTCCTCGGAAAAGGGCTCACCCTCATGCTCATCGCTGCCGCTCCCGGCATGGTTTTCACAGCCGCTACGGCATGGATTTTCGGGAAAATCCTGTCCAGATGCAGAGATGCCATAGGGTAAAAGTTGTTAGTTTTTAATTGTTAGTAAAGGTGCAGCGCGAAAGAAAGGCGCTGCATTTTTAATTGATGATAAGAAATAAGGCTGTATTGTAAGCACAAAAAAACCACGGACGCGCACTCCGTGGTTTTTCTGTATTCACATGGAAATATCATTTCCTTTTGCCTGTACTTATGATAGCATAAAATCCGCTTTGTACAGATATTTCATCAATGTCCCGCGTCCATTCTGATGCGGACCACCATCACTTACCACTTATCACTTCACACTGACCACTCTTACTTATACAGCGCTTCATAAATAGCTTTCAGCTTCTTATCCCTTTCTTCGGTCGCTTTTTTCGCCTTGTCCCCGGAGTAGTCGTAGAAGCCTTTGCCTGTCTTGACGCCGAGTTCGCCTTTTTCGAATTTTTCTTCCAGAAGCTTCGGCACGCCTTTTCCGTTGGCCAGGTCCTGCATGAGGTATTCGCTGATGTGGGTGAAGATATCGATTCCGCCAAAGTCCATGGTTTCCATGGGTCCCAGGCAGGCCCAGCGGAATCCGATGCCGTATTTCATGACTGCATCGATGCCTTCGGGGCTGATGACTCCTTCTTCCACCATGTGGCAGGCTTCGCGGATGACTGCCAGCTGGAGGCGGTTTCCTGCAAAGCCGGGCACGTCTTTTTCAAGGACTGCCGGTTTTTTATGAATGGCCAGGGCAAGGTCGTAAATGGCTCTGGCTGTAACGTCTGAAGTCTGATTGCTCTTGATGATTTCGATGAGGGGAATCAGGGTAGGCGGATTGAACCAGTGCATGCCGATGAACCGTTCCGGTTTCTTCACCGCTGCCGACAGGCGGTTGATGGAAAGGCCGGAAGTGTTGGAGGCAATGAGGGTATCGTCTCTGGCAAGAGATGAAATGGAGGCGAGGAAGGTCTGCTTGATGCCCAGATTTTCCACAATGGTCTCGATGATGAGATCCCTGTTTTTGAAAGCTGCCATGTCCGTGACAAAGGCGATTTTCGGAACGACGGAAGGATCGATGAGACTCCTTGCCTTCTCCAGCGTAGGCCGGCGGTGGTTCCAGAGGATCACGTCATATCCGTCCCTTGCAAATATTTCTGCCATGGAATACCCCATGGTGCCTGCCCCGGCAATGGTGATTTTTCTGATATTCATAAAAAGACCCCTTTCTTTTATTTTTATTATATTATAACGCAAATGGGCTGGCTCTATCAGTGCTGATCGTGATTCGTGGCTCGTGAATCGTGATTCGTGAAGGATATGGCTGGTATTCGCCAGCCAATTTTATATAGTGCGCTTCGCGCACGGCCTTCGGCTCTCAATATTGTCAGAAACTGAAAACGGGTATTTTAATCCTCGTCCGGGAGAAGTCCCCATATATATTTGTGCCGCATCAGCGGCACACGCCACGAACTACGAAACACGGATCACGAATCACGAAAACGATAAACAATCAACGGCTTATGATACTATTTCTTGAATCTAAAACCCCATCCCGTACCAGAAACATTGAAACATATGGAAATATTTGATACAATAAATTAAATATACGTTCAAATAAGTGAGGTTATTGTATGTTTTTACACGAAATCATCAAAGGTGCAAACCCTTCTCATCTTGTCTTTGAAGGCGAAGCCAATGTGACTTACGGGCAGCTGGTCGAATGGATCAGGAAGTACCGGAATAAACTTTATGAAATGGGAATCCGTCAGGGGGACAGGGTGGCGCTCTACTCCTCCAACCGGGCGGAATTCGTTTACGTCTATCTTTCCGTGGTATCCCTGGGGGCCATCATCATCCCGGTGAACTGCTCTCTCGTGGACCGGGAAGTGGATTACATCCTGAGAGACTCCGGTTCTGCCCTCCTCATCACCGATACGGCCATGACCGTATCCTGCCCGTCTATCGATATTCACGACCTGGATTTCCAGGCAGAAGAGGATAAAGCGGAAGAAGCGCCGGATTTCCCGAAAGATATTTCCGTGGACGACGTATGTGCCCTGGTCTACACCTCCGGCACCACCGGCAGCCCGAAGGGCGCCATGCTGACTCATAGAAATCTCGTGGAAAATGTGGAGCAGTTTATTTCCAGAATTACTTTCAAACCGGAAGACAAAGTCCTCTGTGTGCTCCCTATGTTCCACTGCTATGGACTGACCACCGTGGTCAATGCCAGCCTTTTCGCCCATTCCACCATCGTCATTCTCCGTTCAAAAAGTCCTTCTGAAATCATCAATACCATCGTGCAGCATGGAATCACCATCGCAATTATGGTGCCGCCCATGTACAATCTTCTTGCCCGTCGGGGCGATCCTTCTGTCATGAAGACCGTCCATACCTTCATTTCCGGCGGCGCTTCCCTTCCCCAGCCCGTATCTCAGGCCTTCTACGTCCGTTTCCGCCATCCCGTGCAGGAAGGTTATGGACTCACCGAGGCGTCCCCGGTCGTCTGCATCCTTCCCAGTGCCAAGCCGAAATACCTCACCAGCGGGCCGTCGCTTCCCGGGGTGGAAACAAAAATCCTCACCGAAAAAGGTGGTCCTTATACATCAGGCACCGTGGGCGAACTCCTCGTACGCGGCAGCAATGTAATGAAAGGCTACTGGCATAAACCGGAAGAAACAGCCAAAGTCATCGATAAAGACGGCTGGCTCCATACAGGAGACCTGGCCTACATGGACGATGATCAATATATTTATATCGTAGACCGTATCAAAGACCTCATCATCGTCAACGGGGAAAATATCTACCCCGGTGAAGTGGAAGACTGCATCTACGAAGTCGAAGGAGTCGCAGAATGTGCCGTCGTCGGCCATCCCGATGAACTCCGCGGCCAGTCCGCCTGGGCCTACGTGGTCATGAAAGAAGGATATCCCTTCGACGAAGCAAAAATCAGGAAACACATGTCCAAAAACATCGCCGGCTACAAAATCCCCCGGCGCTTCGTCCCCATGACCGCCCTTCCGAAGAATGCCACAGGGAAGATCCTGAAAAGAGCACTCCGGGATTATTGAGAGTTTGGTATGTAGTGAATAGAAATAAGAGCCGGCTGCGCAGCCGGCTCTTTTCGTTGGAAATAATAGTGGTAAGTGATAAGTGGTAAGTGGGAAGTGAAGGTGGCGCCCTGGCGGGCGCAATTATATATGGTGCCTTTGGCTCTCAAGTGTGCTGAAAGTGATTATACGCAGGCGGTGGCTCTACTTGAGCGGCAGGAACCTGTATTCCCGGCCTTACGGGCAGCTGAATCCTTGCACGAGAGAATGAGTGTATTCCCGGCCCCGCGCGGAGAGCGGAGTGAGCGCAGCGTTCTCCTTTGGATGTCAGAAATCCGGCCGAAAGAATCTCATCGATATCGTCTACTTCCTTTCAAGTCGCTATCGTCCAGGCCCTCCCAGGAGTTGGGAGGGTGCCTGAACGAAGTGAAGGCGGGTG
>OMVW01000071.1 GCA_900314595.1 uncultured Dialister sp.
TTTGTTTTGGCATAATTAAATTATACCATGCGAAGAACCCATCGGCCTTTTTAAGTCGATGGGTTCTTTGTTTTAGTTGTACATTTTCTGTACAGCCCCCTTTCCGCGAAAATTTTGAGGCAATTCGGTGAAAACGGTACGTCATGAGCCTCATTTCCTGTAAGGCACACATGTGGCTGACTGACGAAACATTCCTGGGACAAATGTCTCTATCGTAAAATGCGAAGGCTCTCCCCCGGGAGAGCTCCCCGAAGGGGTGAGAGGGCAAATCGATTCGGAGAATCGATATTCTGACGAAAGATTCCCACGAAGGATCCATCGCTGCCCTATCAGTCGCCTTCGGCGCCAGCTTCCCCGGAGGGGAAGCCTTTTCGCGAAAATTTTGAGGCAATTCGGTGAAAATGGAACGTCATGAGCCTCATTTCCTGCAAGGCACACATGTGACTGACTGACGAAACATTCCTGGGACAAATGTCTCTATCGTAAAATGCGAAGGCTCTCCCCCGGGAGAGCTCCGCGAAGGGGTGAGAGGGCAAATCGATTCGAAGAATCGATATTCTAACGAAAAGATCATAGGAAGGACCCCTCCCTGCCCTATCAGTCTGCTGCGCAGCCAGCTTCCCCGGAGGGGAAGCCTTTCCGCGAAAATTTTGAGGCAATTCGGTGCAAATGGTACGTCATTGGTCCTGACACCTGCAAGTCCTATTGCCTCTATCCTAAAAATGCGCAGGCGGAGGGGCTGTACTTTCATACAAGCCGCATGGTGACAAAAGGGAAAGGACGTCACGTTTCACCGGGAAAGCCCAGGCAGGGGAGAGAAGATTAGAAAACCCTTATCTGAAAGTTCCGGCGGAGGCGGCCCTGGTTTTATTCCATAGTACACGATGGAGTAGAAATAAAATTTCCTGAATTTTCCCCATATTTCCCGAAATGCGTCCAAATTTCCCCAAATCCGCCGATTATGGCAGATAAGGAGAGAAAGATTTGGATATGCGGTAGTAAGTACCGGTATACGAGCTCTAAAGGCTGTTTTATTTCCTGCATTTTTTACCTAAATTTTACACAAATCTGATTACCAATTTTGCGGTTAACAGTGTATAATATAACAGAATTCTCATCTTCTCTTTACATAGAGGATGAGGCTTAATTTTTTTTAAGATTTTTTAGAAAGGAGGGAGCGTTATGCATGATGAACAGCGGGCCGCAGGCAAAGAGCGCCTTGCCCGGATCATCCTTGGACGCATGAACCGGCGGTTCTACCCGCTTTCCTGCGAAAGTTTTGTATTTCCCTCCCTTTCCCTGGATAAAGCCATCCTGAAAGCCATGACCGACGGGCACCTGCCCTATGCGGCAAGCCGCCAGGTATGGAATGACCTCTGCAGGAAATACGTCCACTTCCGCCTCGAACTGGCCTCTTCCATCGTGAAAGAAGGCTCCCGCATCAGCCGATACCTCGAAGAATCGGTGAAAGACTACCTCGATTTCGATATTACCCGCTCCTTTTCCAACGAATTTGAAAACGTGCGCAGGGCTATGGCCCATTTCCATTTCCCCTATCACGATACAGGCGTAGGCACCATCCAGACCCTCGTCCTGATTTCCAATGAAACCGGGACGGACCTCTCCGCCCTCACCACCTTCTTCCAGCTGGAAACAGAAAGATTCATCAAAGCAGTGAAAGAAGAAGGGGCCGAATACCTGGAAGCCCTCTCCTTCTGCGACCCTGATTTCCATGAACGGCGGATCAAAGCGATGCCCCGCATTCTGGCAGAAGCCATCGGAGAAGACCTGGGAAAGACCGAATCAAACCTCGTGATGGAAAGCGCCCAGATCCTCATGCCCCTCACGGAGACCCTGCCCCTCATGAAAGGCGGACCCACCCGCGAAAACGCCGGATTCTTCTATAAATACATCATCTTCCGCGCCTACGTCCTCGGATTCCTCGGCTCCTACGTCTGGCAGGACCGGCCCATGAAAGAATCCATCCTCAAAGGCGTCCTGGGCAGCAAAGAAGTGCAGCGCTGGACCCGAGAAATGGTGACGAAAAACCTCCTCACCGACGAAGACATCCGCTTCGGCCAGCGGCTCTACCTGAAAATCTCCATGTTCATGCGCCAGTGGTCCATATTCGACCCGAAAAACAAAAAGAACTACTACCGCTACTACTCGCACTTCGCCATGTTCATGGCAAACAAAATGGAAGAAGAAGGCTTCGAAAACAGAGTGAACGAACTCCTGGACGACTTCTGCCATACCTCAGGCGCCATCCTCTCCGAAGAAGACCGCACCTTCCTCATCAAAGAAACAGCCGCCTACGTGAATACCATGGCCCATACCGTCTACTTCGCCTATGGCCTCGGCTTCCGCCGGCCGGCAGACTTTATTTCACAGAAATGGATCCCCAAAGAAGACCATCCCGTATTGAAAGAAATCAAAAACTTCTTCCTCGGCGTAGAAGGCAAAGGAGTCCTATGAAAAAATTTGGAAATATTCTCTGCGCAGCCCTTCTCCTGGGCTGCGCTTTTTCTGCGGGCTGCGGAAATACAGGAAATACGGAGGGCGAAGTACACCGCATAGTCGTGGCCTCCGACGTCCACTACCCCGGCAAAAGCCAGGGAGAAGCAGCGAAAGCTATTATTTCCAATAAAGAAAAAGCAAGAAACGACATCAACTCCTGGAAAGACGTAGACCTCATCGCCTTCACAGGAGACATGGTCGCCCTCTCCGGGTCCCTTGAAGAAATGAAAGAAGCCAAAACCTTCACCGACGGATTTAAAGCCGATAAAATCTACATGGCCGGCAACCATGAAATCTATTTCGCAGAAGGACTTCAAAAAGGTAAACTGAAAAAAGCAGACCCCGCCCTCCGCAAAGCCCACGTCGAAAACTATCAGAAAACCTTCGGTCCCCTCTACGGCAAAAAAGAGATGGGTAAATATCTTCTCATCTACCTCTCCGCCGACGACACCGAAAGCAAAAACCCCGTCCAGATGTCCAAAGAAGAAGTAGAATGGCTGAAACAGACCCTTAAAGACAACGAGCAGAAACCCACCCTCATCTTCTTCCACGCACCCCTCACCGGCACCTACAAAGACGACGACTACGGCAGCAACCCCCGACACTTCGCCTCCCCCGCAGGAGCCATCGACCTCATCCTCCTCACCAACCCCCAGATCAAACTATGGGTCAGCGGCCACACCCACACCCCGCCCACCGACCCCATCTACAACCACCGGAACAACTGGTACCACGGAAAAATCCTCGACCTCTACACCCCCACCTGGGACGGAGACCAGGTCTGGACCAACTCCATCTACCTCTATAACGATAAAATAGAAATAAAGACATTTGATCATAAAGAAGGCAAGTGGATGGAAAATCTCACGAGGACGATCAGGGAGTAGTTAGTTTTTAGTGATTAGAAAAAGTGATAAATAGCGCCTTTAAATTGTAAAGACGCTATTTTTATGTGGAAACTTTTGAATCGGGAATGTCGGGAATCTCGGGATTATCGGGGTTGTCGGGAAGGAGTGCCGCTGATGCGGCACGAATTATATATGGGGGATGTGCACAGGCGAGTTTGAACATCCCGTACAAGCCGGAATGTTCAAGGCTCCCCAGGCTTGGGGAGCTGTCTGCGGAGCAGACTGAGGGGTCGTACAACAGGTACAAGACGAAAATGAGGCTGACTGATGAAACAATTTTGCTCTAATTGCCTCTACCGGCAAGCGAGAAGGCTCTCCCCCGGGAACACCCCGAAGGGGTGAGAGGGCAAATCGATTCGAAGAATCGATATTCTGACGAAAGATTCCCATGAAAGGCCCCGGGGGTTCCATCCCCGCCCTATCAGTCGCCTCCGGCGCCAGCTTCCCCGGAGGGGAAGCCTTTCCGCGAAAATTTTGAGGCAATTCGGTGAAAACGGTACGTCATGAGCCTCATTTCCTGCAAGGCACACATGAGGCTGATTGACGAAACATTCTCGTGCGAATTGTCTATATCCGTAAAAAGCGCGCTCCCCGAAGTGCGGGGAGCTCCGCGAATGCGGTGAGGGGATGTTAAGCACATGCAAGTCGAAAATGTTTCAAAAGGACCATGACCTTTGGATTCGGTAATATGCACACATGTGGCTAATTGGCGAAACAATTTTGCTCCAATTGCCTCTACCGGTAAGCAGTCAGGCTCGCCCTCGGGAACACCCCGAAGGGGTGAGAGGGCAAATCGATTCGAAGAATCGATAATCTCACGAAAGATTCCCATGAAAGGCCACGGGGGTTCCATCCCTGCCCTATCAGTCGCCTCCGGCGCCAGCTTCCCCGGAGGGGAAGCCTTTCCGTGAAAATTCTGAAGCAATTCGGTGAAAACGATACGTCATGAGCCTCATTTCCTGCAAGGCACACATGTGACTAACTGACGAGACAATTTTGCTCTAATTGCCTCTACTGGCAAGCAGGTAGGCTCTCCCTCGGGAACACCGCGAAGCGGTGAGAGGGCAAATCGATTCGAAGAATCGATAATCTAAGGTGGCGGCCTGATGCGGCGGGAGTATGGATGATGGACTTATAGTTGGAAGGAAACTATATGGTCAATTAACTTTTGAATCGGGGATGTCGGGGATATCGGGGGTATCGGGGGTATCGGGAAGGTGTGCCGCTGATGCGGCACGAATTATATATGGGGGATGTGCACAGGCAATGTGGAAAATCCCGTACAAGCCGGAATGTTCAAGGCTCCCCAGGCTTACTATAAAACCATTATCCCGAAAAACCCAAAAAAGGGCGCACTTACCCCAGGGTCC
>OMVW01000064.1:0-6502 GCA_900314595.1 uncultured Dialister sp.
TTTTGTCGTATTTTTTTCGACTTTTTTGCACAAAAAAGCACGCACCTTTCGATGCGTACTTGAACTATTTTATGAATTTCTTAAGTTAATGACATTGCTTCTAACTGCTGACCTCACACCTTCTCCGCCAGTTCCATGATCAGGTCCCGGCTCTTCGGCCAGCCCAGGCAGGGATCGGTGATAGATTTACCGTAGATGCCTTCCCCGATTTTCTGGTTACCGTCTTCGATATAACTTTCAATCATGAGGCCTTTCACGATATGCCTGATATCATTGGAATAGCTGCGGCTTGCCATGACATCTTTGGCAATGCGGATCTGTTCCAGATATTTCTTCCCCGAATTATTGTGGTTGCAGTCTACGACGATTGCCGGATTTTTCACATTTCTTTCCGCATACATCTCTGCTACCTTCTGAATGCTTTCATAATGGTAGTTCGGCATGGACGTACCGAAATGGTTCACATAGCCGCGAAGGATGGCATGAGCATAAGGATTGCCCGTAGTATGGACTTCCCATCCGTGGAAGAGGAAATCCTGCTCACTCTGGGCAGCTTCGATGGAATTCATCATGACAGAAAGATCGCCGGAAGTCGGATTCTTCATACCCACCGGAATACCTGCGCCGCTTGCAATCATGCGGTGCAGCTGGTCTTCTACGGAACGGGCGCCGATAGCTCCATAGGAAAGAAGATCCGAGAGGTAGCGATGATTCTCCGGATACAGGATTTCCTCAGCGCAGGTAAAACCTGTTTCTTCAATCACATGGACGTGCATGCGGCGGATAGCCTTGATGCCTTCCATCATATTTTCCTTACCCTCCGGGTCCGGCTGATGAAGCATTCCCTTGTAACCTTTGCCAATGGTTCTCGGTTTATTGGTGTACACGCGGGGAACAATGAAAATCCTGTCCTTTACGGCTTCTGCCACCTGGGAAAGGCGGGTGCAGTAATCGAGGACTGCCGGTTCATTATCTGCCGAACAGGGCCCTATAATGAGAAGCAGCCGGTCATCCTTCCCTGTCATAATATCTGCAATCTGCTGATCTCTTTCGGCCTTCAGCTTCTGAAATTCCGGTTTCAGCGGAATTTCCCGTTTTACTTCCATCGGTTCCGGCAGTTTCCGGATAAATTTCATCTGTTCCATTTTTCACCATTCCTGTATCAAAGAGAAGGAAATATATCCCTGCTCATTCATACTATCAATTTTTGCCGCCAGCGGCACACCTTCACGAAGAACGATTATCGCCAGTGACTCAATCAAAGTCCTTATCTATTCTTTCAATCCTGAACACATTGATCGTCTCCACATCCGGGCAGCAGAAGAGAGCCGTCCCCTTTTCCTGTCCCGGCTGGGGGATTTCCCCGCCATAGCGGAGGATGTCTATATATGGGAAGGCCACATGCATGGCCATGGGGCAGATCTTTCCCCGTTCGCTGTCAAAATCCCAGGAATCTCCAGAGCGATGGCCCCGATGGCAGGGGCAGGGCCCTTTCCTGTCCACGCAGGTAATCCGTATCTTCGGTCTTCTCGGCATCAGTCCAGCACCTCCAGGCATTTTTCAACGGGAATCCCTTTGAAATTATCTTTTGCGTCCTGACTCATGACAATCATTTTCCTTACTGCAATCATGGCTTTATCCACCGAATCCATCATGGACATGCCATTCATGACACTGCCCATAAAAATAGCGGAGAATATATCCCCGGTCCCGGGGAACCGGACCGGAATGAGGTCAAAGGTCCGCAGGAAAAATTCCCGCTCTCCCTCATCATAGCCTGCCACTGCATCTTTACCGTCCACTTTTGCCGAAGTGACTGCCACAGACCCCTTGCTCATCATGTACAGCTTTCCGAGTATCCTTTTCATATCAGACCAGGCCACTCCCTCAGGATGGTAAGGAGTATTCGTCAAAAGGCAGGCTTCCGTATAATTGGGGACCATATAATCAGCATTGGAAATCAGTTTCCTCATGCTTTCTACCGTTTTTGAGTTCAGCCCGTTATACAGATGACCTTCGTCCCCCATAATGGGATCCATAAAGATTTTCGTCCCCTTCTCCCTTTCCTTCCTGCAGTAATTGGAAATCATGGCTGCCTGCATGGGGGAAGTGATGAAGCCTGTAGAAATACCATCGAAAGAAAACCCCAGCGCTTTCCATACACTGATGGTATTCCTCATATAATCCGTGGTATCCAGTATTTCAAAACGCCCGTAATCAAGGGTATTTGACACCAGGGCCGTGGGCAGATTGAAAATTTCATGGCCCATATGGGTCAGGACCGGCATCATGGCTGAAAGAGCCACCTTACCGTACCCGGGAAGATCATTAATCAGAAGAAGCTTGCTCATACTATCCCTCTTTCAAAATTGTATTATTTTATTGTATCATATTTGTGGAAATATTTTGTAAATAGTTCGCAATTATACAGCAAAAGGAATCTCAATGAACGTACTCATCCGCGATGATTTCGACCTTCAAAAAATCATAAACAGCGGCCAGTGTTTCCGGGCAGTAGAAATCAAACCGGGACTCTTTCGCTTTATGTCAGGCCGCCATGTACTTTATATTTCTCAAAACAGGGGAATTCATTATGAAATATCCTGCTCGAAATATGTCTGGAACCATGTATGGAAACCATATTTCGATTTATTCTTTGACTACGAAGCCCTGAGGCGGAAAATTCCTACCGGGGATACTTTCCTCACAAAAGCCGCAGACTACAGCAAGGGCATACGGATCCTGAATCAGGACCCCTGGGAAATGCTCATTACTTTCATCATTTCCCAGAGAAAATCGATTCCTGCCATCCGCACATCAGTTGAAAAACTCTGCAGAAAAGCAGGGCAAAAAATAGAAACCCCTTTCGAAAGTCTCTATACCTTCCCCACACCGAAAGCGCTCTCTGCCTTATCCCCCGATGATCTCAGGGACTGCTCCCTGGGCTACCGGGCACCCTATATTTACGAAACGACCCGTCTGATCAGGAAATATCCTCACCTGTTGAAAGAAATGGACCATTTCCCCGATGAGGAACTGGTCTCAAAGCTTATGGAACTGCCGGGTGTCGGCATCAAAGTGGCAGACTGCACCGCCCTTTTCGGGTACCACAGGACAGGACTTGCCCCTGTGGACGTGTGGATTCAGAGAGTGATCGATACCTGTTACTGCGGAAATAATCCCTTCCCTGCCTTTGGAAAGGATGCAGGCATCATTCAGCAGTATCTGTTCTATTACGCACAAACGACAAAACTCAAAAGATAACTGAAAAACCGCGGCATCACCGCGGCTTTTCCATCCGGCGTAACAAACGGAAGAGATTTAATTCAGTTTGACTCCTGCTTTTTTCAACGTCTTAAATGTATATTGCAGAATGTTATACAATGTCTCTCCGTCCTCGGCGGTGAGATTTTTATCATCCAGCTGCTTCAGATCTTTGTAATAATACCCCAGCTTGCTGCCAAGCGTTTCCAATAGTTCTGCGTCTTTCTCGGTTTCCGGTACTGCAGCTTCCGCCTTCGGTTCATCCTTCAGCTCCCGAAGCTCTGCTTCCAGCTGGAATACCTTTTCCCGCAGCTTTCCATTTTCCTCCTGCATGGATTCTATGGTCAGCTGAAGTCCTTCATTGGTATCTCTTTCCTGGGACAGATTGACCTGCAGCGCTTCCACCGTTCCCTTCAGTACCTCAATGGTCTGTTTCGCTGCTTTCAATCCCTCTTCCGTCAGTATGTTGTCATTCATTCTATCACTCCTTTAAATTGACCGATTACTTTTCTATATTTTAACACATTTCTGCCCGTTGCAATAAAATACACATAAAAATCGGCGGTTTCGGCTGCGACCAGGTCACAGGTCAGTCCCCTTTTCCATCATCCCAAAGCCTGACTCAGTCATCTATAATTTCTTTTCCGATATGTGGAGCCAGAATCTTTTTCTGCGCATATTCAAAAAGTACCTCAGAACCCTCAGCGGTATGTTCATTCCGCTTCATAATCTGATGAAGATGAACCCCGTGCTCTTTCCAGGCACGGCCGCCGGTATAATCGTTCAGCATCATAGGCTGGATATTGTCCATGGTATGGGCAAAGCGGGACTCCGGAGTGTCTGCCCTTTCAAATTCATCCCAGAGCGCGCGGAATTTTTCCCCTTCTTTCGGAATCATGCCGAAAAGCCTGTCCGCACTTTCTGCCTCCTTCTTATGCTGGTCTTCTTTGGAAACCCCTGCATAGGCATAGGTGTCGCCCGCATAAATTTCCACCAGATCATGAATGAGAAGCATGGAAACCGTCTTCAGTACATCGATTTTTTCATTACTGTAAGGAGCAAGGAGCAGCGTCATCACCGCCATGTGCCAGGCATGTTCCGCATCATTCTCAAACCGCACCGCTCCGGTAAGGTACGTCTGCCGGGTAATGAGCTTTTCCTTGTCTATTTCACGAAAAAAATCAAATAAAGCATCCAGTTTCTTCTCCAGTTTTTCGTCCATGTTATCCTCTTTATCTCCATCAATAAGAACGGGTCAAATTCACGACTGTCACAGGCAGCCTTTCTATTCATTATAAAGGAACTGTCAAAAAAGTTTTTACTTTTCCTCCCGCCCATTTTATAATTTTAAAAAACAGGAAAGGTTTAATCTATGAAACATGACGTCCTTTTCAGGAAAGCAACGCTTTTCTGCCTTTCTTTTGCCCTTTTCCTGGGCTGCAGCTATTTATATATGGACCACCTCGCCGGATTTGCCGTGCCGGATACGGAATTCTTTACTCTGGAAATCTCCGCCCTTCTGATTTCCGGATTTTTCTGCCTGGCCGGGAAGAAATATTTCCTTCTCCTTTTTCTTCCCCTTCTCTGGCTCATCGGCGCTCTATGCATTTTCCCTCTGTCTCATAAACCTCTTCATTTCCTGTCCTTCATGCCCTTTATGGGATTTTCTGCCGGTCTTTGGGGTCTGTGGGCCGCACTTCTGATACTGCTTGAAAGAGGGGGCAGGAAGAAATATCCGGTCTTTCTGTACGCCCTGCTCTTTCCATTACTTCCATTTCTTGTCTGGTCCTACTACTTCATGAACGGAAGCTGGCCCATTTATACGGCACTTCTCGCCATCTGGCAGACAAACGGCAAGGAAGCCATGGAATACGGGATCAGCCATTTTCATCCGGTCGTATTCATCCTGTTAATATTTACCTTTACCTATGCAGGCCATATAGCAGGAAATGCAAAAAAATTCCCTTCCCTTTTAATCTCAAAAGCCGGCGCATGGATCCTTTCTGCCGCTTTCATTTTGAGCTTTTATCTCATCTATGTATCCCGGGATAATCTATTGACAGAAATATATTTCCAGGCTAGAGACTGCCAGACAAGCTACCTCCAATTTCAAAAAGAAAAAGAGCATCGAAGCCGGCAGATGGAAGAAACATTGAAAACAATTTCTGCCGCCCCTCATGGAATTCACGTGCTCGTCATCGGAGAATCCGAAAACAGAAAGCATATGAGCGCATACGGCTATCAACGCCCCACCACGCCTCATTTAGAAAAAGCAGCCGGAAATCCCCATTTCATCCTGTACACCGATACCTATTCCTGCCATGTACAGACCGTACAGGCATTGAGCTATGCATTGACGGCCAAAAATCAGTATAACCATATACCACTGGAAAAAGCGCCTTCCCTGATAGAATGTGCAAAAACGGCGGGATTTCATACCATCTGGCTCAGCAACCAGGAAAAATACTCTCTCTACGATACGCCCACATCAGTCATTGCCTCTGAAGCGGACAAGGAAATCTGGCTCAACCACAATATCGGCACAGACCTTAAAACAGAAGTCTACGATGGTGAAATAGTAAACCGGTTGAAAAATCTTGAAATAACTTCCCCCACCCTCCTCATCATCCACCTTATGATGAGCCTTATGGAAATCGATATTCCCAATTACAGAGAAAAAACAAACGATATCACCACACCGGACTACAATCCCGGACAAGAAAGATTCCGGACACTCTTTGGAGAAAAAAAGATTGTAGAAAATAACGATTCCCCAAAATGAAACCGGACCATTCCCTCACCCCGCCTGTGCACATCCCCCATATAAAATTCGTTGCCGCATCAGCGGCAACACCTTCCCGAACCCCGAACCCCGCACCCCGAAATCTCGGAATGGGCTATACCGGGCCGTGCCGTGGTGAGGCTAAGACCCGAATACCGTATGTTTCTCAATCCCCGGTAACTGCCAAACCCGCACTACCCATCAGCATACCATTTGTAGCACAAAAAAATGCATCTCTTACGAGATGCATTTTTTAATCAGCAGCTTGTTCCTCCCGTACGCTTCCGGACAACCTGCACTATCCATCAGCATCCAAATTGACACAAGAAAAAAGCATCTCTAACGAGATGCTTTTTCTAATCAGCAGCTTCCTATCCTCCCGGGCCGCTTCCAGCCAAGTACTTTCGGCGTTTGTGAGCTTAACTACCGTGTTCGGCATGGGTACGGGTGTATCCT
>OMVW01000064.1:6524-9176 GCA_900314595.1 uncultured Dialister sp.
CCTTGCGGCCCTTCCACTCACAGCCTATCAACCTCATCGTCTTTAAGGGGTCTTACTCATTGCTGATGAGAAGTCTCATCTCGGGACGGGCTTCACGCTTAGATGCTTTCAGCGTTTATCCTTTCCGGATGCGGCTTTCCAGCCGTGCCGCTGGCGCGACAACTGGTACACCGTTGATCCGTCCACTCCGGTCCTCTCGTACTAGGAGCAGCCTCCCTCAAACTTCTTGCGCCCGCGATGGATATGAACCAAACTGTCTCACGACGTTTTGAACCCAGCTCGCGTACCACTTTAATGGGCGAACAGCCCAACCCTTGGAACCTACTCCAGCTCCAGGATGTGATGAGCCGACATCGAGGTGCCAAACCTCCCCGTCGATATGAACTCTTGGGAGAGATTAGCCTGTTATCCCCAGGGTAGCTTTTATCCGTTGAGCGATGGCCTTTCCACTCAGTACCACCGGATCACTAAGCCCGACTTTCGTCTCTGCTCGACTTGTTTGGGCGCCTCCGTTACTCTTTCGGAGGCGACCGCCCCAGTCAAACCGCCTGCCTGAGATGGTCCACGAGGTTGTTAGTCTCCGTGTTAGAATCGCAGCAACAGAAGGGTGGTATCCCAACATTGGCTCCGTAACACCCAAAGGCATTACTTCAAAGCCTCCCACCTATCCTGTGCATCTGTCACCGCGATTCAATCTCAAGCTGCAGTGAAGCTCCATGGGGTCTTTCTGTCCAGTCGCGGGTAACCTGCATCTTCACAGGTATTTCAATTTCACCGGGCCCCTCGTTGAGACAGTGCCCAAATCATTACGCCTTTCATGCGGGTCGGAACTTGCCCGACAAGGAATTTCGCTACCTTAGGACCGTTATAGTTACGGCCGCCGTTCACTGGGGCTTCAGTTCAAAGCTTCGCTTGCGCTGACCTCTCTCCTTAACCTTCCAGCACCGGGCAGGCGTCAGCACCTATACTTCAGCTTGCGCTTTCGCAGGCACCTGTGTTTTTGGTAAACAGTTGCTTGGGCCTCTTTTCTGCCACCCTTTTCTGTTCCAGCCGTTTCTGGCTTTCGCTTATTCAGGGTCATCCTTCTCCCTAAGTTACGGATGCAATTTGCCGAGTTCCTTAACGAGGGTTTTCCCGCGCACCTTAGGATTCTCTCCCCGCCTACCTGTGTCGGTTTACGGTACGGGCGGATAGTCTCTCGCTAGAAGTTTTTCTTGGCAGTGTGGGATCCATGAGTTCGTCAAAGTTTCCTTTAACTCCCCATCATGTCTCTGCTTTCAGGTAAGGGGATTTGCCTCCTTACCTACATACGCACTTGGACGCGCTCTTCCAGCCGCGCGATCATGTGCCCTCCTGCGTCGCTCCATTGCTCAGACGATTCTATCCGGTACAGGAATTTCAACCTGTTGTCCATCGCCTACGCGTCTCCGCCTCGGCTTAGGTCCCGACTTACCCTGAGTCGACGATCGTTGCTCAGGAACCCTCGGGCTTTCGGTGGAAAGGATTCTCACCTTTCTTTTCGATACTCATACCGGCATTCTCACTGCTTAACTGTCCACATATCCTTACGGTTATGCTTCTTCCTGTTAAGTACGCTCCCCTACCCAGATATTGCTATCTGCCATAGCTTCGGTTCCGTGCTTGAGCCCCGGACATTTTCGGCGCAGCGTCTCTCGACCAGTGAGCTATTACGCACTCTTTGAATGGTGGCTGCTTCTGAGCCAACATCCTGGTTGTTTATGAAACGCCACATCCTTCGCCACTTAGCACGGCATTTGGGACCTTAGCTGATGATCTGGGCTGTTTCCCTTTTGACCACGGCCCTTATAAGTCGTAGTCTGACTCCCAGGTATAATTGCAGCCATTCGTAGTTTGACTGGGTTTGGTAACCGGGTAGGTCCCTCTCCTGATCAGTGCTCTACCGCCTGCAATCTCACCCTGAGGCTAGCCCTAAAGCTATTTCGGGGAGAACCAGCTATCTCCACGTTCGATTGGAATTTCACCCCTACCCACACCTCATCCTAACCCTTTTCAACGGATATAGGTTCGGCCCTCCGCACATTTTTACCTGTGTTTCAGCCTGGACATGGGTAGATCACTGTGGTTTCGGGTCTATGCAATCCAACTTTCCGCCCTATTAAGACTCGCTTTCGCTTCGGCTCCGCATTTCCTGCTTAACCTTGCTGGACCTCATAACTCGCCGGTTCATTCTTCAATAGGCACGCCGTCGACCTTATTATTAAGCGGTCTCCGACTGCTTGTAAACATACGGTTTCAGGTTCTCTTTCATTCCCCTCCCGGGGTGCTTTTCACCTTTCCCTCATGGTACTATGCGCTATCGGTCGATATCTGTGTTTTGCCTTGGAGGGTGGTCCCCCCGGCTTCCCACGGGGTTTCTCGTGTCCCGCGGTACTCTGGTGCCGTCTGTCCTTCTCAGCCTTTCGCTTACATGGCTTTCACATCCTATGGCTCTCCTTCCCAGGAGATTCGGCTAGGCGTCCTTTTCGTGTGACGGTCCTCAACCCCGGAAAAGTTTCCTTCTCCGGTTTGGGCTTCTGCCCCGTTCGCTCGCCGCTACTTGGGGTATCTCGTTTGATTACTTCTCCTCGGGCTACTTAGATGTTTCAGTTCGCCCGGTTCCCTTCCATACTC
>OMVW01000063.1 GCA_900314595.1 uncultured Dialister sp.
TTACTGTTTACAGCTTGCGCTCCGCTACACTCGGCGACAAATACCTGTAACTGGACTTTCACCAGCTAGAATCGTACCATGCCCGGCACACTAAAAAATGTGCCGCATCAGCGGCACATTTTTCCTAAATTCTAAAATCGGAAACGACTCATTGAGGAAATTTCACCTCAGGAGTACCGATATCAGGCATACGCCCATTCCTGTGAGAAAGCCCAGGGTCATCCATTTGACCAGGAAAAGGCGTTTTTCATATTTTCTATCTTTTACAAATTCCATATATTCAGCAAGTTTTTCACTTTCGGTCTTCGTGAGTTCTTCGTCTCCCGGCAGATATCCCAGCCGCCGGAGTTCCCGGCCTTCCCGGTATTTCTCATTTAATTTCTTAACTTCTTCATTCCGACGGAGCAGTTCTTCTTCACTGGGCATAAGAGCCTCCTTTAAAAAATATGTGGTAAGTAGAGCAAAATATTGATCGTCTCATTTAGGCGCTGCCATGATTGTTATCGCCGTAAGAACTGCCATGCAGAATCCAAAGGTGAAGTTTTTCATCTGAAGTAAACGTTCCTCCCGTCTTTTATTTATCCAGTAGATCTGAAGGAGCCTGATTTTCAGCAGCCGCAGAGCATCCGGATCCATCTGTTTGATGGAAAGACCGGCGGCCTTTGTCCTCCTGATTTCCTGTCTGACCCATTCTATTTTTTTCTTTTCTTCCATTCTCCTGACTTCGCTCACTTTGCTCATCCATACCTCCCGGCAAATGACGTCTTTTATTTAACGTCCGATTAATGATTCTGTAAGAGAAGGCTGATTTAAAAAACTTTTAGTGAAATACTCTTTTATAGGAAATCGGGGCTCTCCCCGGGAGAGCTCCGCAATTCCCACGCAGCTTTTTTATAAGCCGAACTACTTTATTTAAACAGATTACTTAAAAAATATCGTCGAAAAGATCTGAAATCAGGCTTCCTACTGCGCAGGCTGCGCCAAATCCGATGACTACCGGGGCTGCTGCTATAGCGGCAGCTCCCACAGCAGTACCGGCAATTGCAGTTCCTGCCGCAGTTCCTGCCAGGGCAGCCGTTCCTGCGCCCACCGCACCGGCTGCTACGGAACCGGCGGCGGCTGAAGCCGCGCCGCTGACTCCGCCTTTAATTCCGGCCGCTGCCACATCAATGGCTGCATCGCCCAGATCTTTTTCTCCATCCAGTACATCTGACAAACTGCTAACCACTTCAATTCCGGCACCGATGGCTGCCCCGGCTGTGCCGCCAGCCCTTGCAGCACATCCGATGGCAGAAGCTGTTGGCATCCTGCCCAGTGCCTTATTTGCAATCCGGCTGGTCGTATTGGAAGAGATGCCGGAGGATTTAATGGTCTGTCCGGTTTTTCCGGAAAGCCTTTCAGCTACTTTCTTCGTTGTCTCTTTCGTGCCATAGACGGCAGTTTTTCCATAATGACCGCCGGTAATCTGATCTACTGTTTTCCTGACGCCGGAATTGCTGATTGTATCTTTCAGCTGTGCGTGGCCTACGACTTTTCCGTGATTCGTCATAATCACATCTTTCATCTTCGCAGTGGTTGATTTTGTAAGCTGGGCATGATTGCCTTTCAGAAAATTCATGGGATTGCTGTTGTACTTGTCGCAAAACATGATTTCATGGACAACTCCCTTTGCCTGGGGGCAGGCCCCGGCACGTTCGATTGTCCTTAAGCCGACAGATGCTTCATAACCTTCACGACTATAAATACCGGTATTTGTCAGTTTTCTATTTTTCTTGCTCATAAGGGATTTTCCTTCCTTGTACTTTGCTTTTAAATTTCTGATTCAGGTCTTATGATTGATTGGCTGTCAGTCATCGCTGAACAGGCTGAAGATTCCTCCAATCACTCCTACAGCGAGGAGCGCCGGAGCAGTAGCGATTCCAAGAGCTCCCGCAGCTGCCGTGGTGGCTGCCGTAACGGCTGCTCCTTTAGCGACTCCGACTACTGCATCTGCTGCTGCTTCCTCAACAGTCTCTTCACCGGAGGCTGCTTTATAAACGGAAGAAGCAATTGTAAGACCGGTACCAATTTCACTTGTGCTGATGTTTTTCATGATGATTTTCTCCTTAAAGAATCCATTTGATTATTCAGGAAGATGTATGGCCATATCATTTCCTTCATCTGAACATAGTATATCACCTATTTTTGCGTTTGTAAATACATTTTTATGCGATTCTGCATATTTAATAGTATTATTTCGTAATATATTTAATAAATACATTTTTATTAAAATTTTACATGTTCATATGCTAAATTTCACTTCAGAAGCCCCTATTCCATAAAAAAACAGCCCGGGGGATTCCCGGACTGTTTCTCACTTTCATTTACAGTTCAATCTTCATATTTTTCAGGGAGGAAATAGCTACGATAACGAATGCATTGGCTTCACTGATTTCGCCGCTCTTTTCCAGTTCTTCCTGCTGCGTCTTTAATTCCAGCAGAGAATAGAGAATTTCTTTTTTCTGTGCTGCGTATTCATTCCATTTCATTTCCACAGTATCGGAGGCACGGGCAAACTGTCTTTCCTTTTCCATCCAATAAGCATCTGACTGATTAAGAAGCTGTTCTTTCACTCTGTTATTTTTAAATATCTGTCTTATAACCGCGTTATTTGATTTCTTCTTTTCGCTCGTATAGGAAGCATTTCTTGTGGTCATTTTCTTCATACCAAAAAGACCGGCAAGAAGTCCGCCTGCGACAAGGGCTGTGCCTGCTCCCAGAAAACCCATGACCGGATCCTGGACAGCCCTTGCAGCCGTCATGCCTGCAGCAGCTGCCGCAGCTCCGGCAGCCCTTTCGGAAGTTTCATCCTCTTCATCCTCTTTGATGTTTTCCGGAACGGTCAGCTCTTTCTGCATGTTGATTCTGAATTTTTTCCGTACGCCTATGGCATCCAGATAAATATTCTGCTCATCAAAATCATCACCGAGATCTGTGGTGAGAGGCGTATCATACTCTTTATAGCGCTCATCGTCAGCGGAAAAAGATTTCAGGTAATTTCTGATTTCCCCATACACTTTTTCATCCTTTTTAGGGAAAATATTTCCATATCTGCTCCTCATGGAATTATACGTATGGCGGACAACGTCATTAATGGCCCATTTTCCGTCCGTACCTTTTTCATGTTCGATGCTTTCTCTAACATTATCTTCGCTTAATTCGTCCTCAAAAATTTCACCGATTTTTATCCGACTCTCCTCCTTCATCTGGCGAATGGTCTTAAAGACCCTGTTTTTACGGATTTTTGCATCTTCTATACGGATATTGAAGGACTGGTCTATGGATTCCTTTTTCACGTCAAGCTTGCCAGGAAGAATCAGTGCCTGTTGAAGCCGGAGGCTCTGGATACTGCTCTTCTGGAGGTATTTCACCGCATTATCCCGAACCGTTTTTACCGCTTCAATACCATCTTCAGCTGCGGCCCTGGCAAGCTCTTCAATCATTTCTGCCAGACTCCGGTTAAAAGATTTATTTTCATCATAATTGATGGAATAGGGGAAGAAATAGTATTCAGCATTTCTGACGCAGATATCTTTCGTCACATATCTTTCCTGGCTGGGAAGCTGGCCGAAGAAGGAGTCCTGTTTTATATCCAGTTTTTCAAGAGCCTTTTCATCCCTGCCCATTTCATGGCAGTGACTGGCCACAATCAAAAGGTTATCCACCTTTTCCCTGTTTTTTGTATAGAACGGCCTTAAAGCACCAACGACACTTAAAAACGCAATCTGTTCCTCATTCTCAAAGAAACTGATGGCTCTCGATAGATAGACTACGGCAGTTGCTTTATGAATGATATTCCAGAAAGGTTTATCCACATTCCTTCCGGAGGCCAGCTGGTCGGGAACGATGCCAGGGATATCGACAAGATCTACACTGCGGAGAATTGAACTGTCCAAAAAGAGGACTGCTGTATCGGCATCCATATTTTTCTTTCTATTGGACATGGTGCCAACTTTGTCAAGAAGCGTTTCATCACCGCTTGCATATTTCAGGGCGCTGCAGTATTTTTCATCATAAATCAGATCATCGTCAAAACTGTCCCCATTTTCATCTCTGTGAAAAATCCAGCAGACATCATCTTTCATGAATTCCGGCCGGTCTTCTATATGTTTGATATAGACAGGAATGCTCGTAGTTCCATTCCATCCGGCGGGAAGCGCTTCTCTTCCCAGAAGGGCATTGATCAATGTGGATTTACCGGATGAACGGAGACCGGCAAAAGCAATCTGGGGCTTTGCAAAATCCTCGATAATTGTATTTCTTATTCTGGCCAGGACTTCACTGACTCCGCTTACATCTTTACCGTTGGATAAGTTTCGAAGCCCGTTGATGGACTCAAGCAGTCCAAACTTGGTCTCCATATACCGGTCCCAGACATCTTTCATCCCGAAAGAAGCCGGCAGTGGTTTCTTATAATGAAGCATTTCGTCAAGAGTCACTCCGGCCACTTCGGCCAGTTCAATAAGGGATTTGAGGGAAATCCCTTCCGAATTCTTTTCCCAGCGGGAAATCGCATCCTGACGGGTTCCCAGGGCCTGTGCAAGGTCGGCCTGCTTTTTCATCTGCAGAACTTTCTCGCGGAATTCTTTTAAATCAAAATCCTTATAATATTTCATAATTTTCTCTCCAGTTCGAAGGTAAAAAGGATAAATAAATAAGTTACGTTAATCTATACCTATTTTACCATTTTTTATGTCTATCTGCATATGTTTATTTAAAAATATGCTTTATCCGTCTGTGAAATAAAAGAATGCCCTGCAGGTAACCTTCAGTTCTGACTGATTCTTTTTCCTGCAGGGGCATTGATTCCAATGATTTTTTCAGCTTTTCAGTAAAAAGCTGTCTCAGGCTTCAGGATGCTTTCACGCATACCCTTATGCCGTTCCTGCGTTCTACCGATACGGCTCCTCCCTCAAACTCATTTCTCCTGACAAACAAGGTCCCCATACATTCTCTAAGAGTTTTTGACGTCTCATAATCTATCATCTGATTGTTCCTGCAAATCCATCTGGCAGTCTGCGCATCGATCCGGGTCTCATTATTATAGCGGAATCGTTTGATCATACTGCCCAGTTCCCAGGGGAATGAATAGCGGACATGAGCAGGAACATAATAGAACCTGACAGGTGTGGTCACATTGATAGTTTCATAATCCCTGACAATCCTGTCGAAAAGTTTCAGATTTCCCAGCTTATGAGCCCTGGCCAGACTGTCCAGTTTGATGGCATCCTGCACTTCCCTTTCCGGTGTAACCAGATATTTCTTCATCATATATTTGAAAATTTCCACATCACCCAGACTATCTGAGAAAATATTGACTCTGCGGAAAGATTCATGACTTGTTTTCACTAGTCTCAATGCTGCATCAAGGGCCATACAGATGGCATATCTTTCCCCATATTTACTATCAGTATCCAGTATGATTGATTCTCCGGATTCTATTATTTTTCCGTTGAACTCAATATTGAAACCACAACTCACATCATATTTTCCATGTGAACTCTTTCCGGCCGCGCCACTGCAATCAGTAAAGCAATTCAAAGCATTTTCAGTAATCAGTCTGTTCTTCATTCCATATCTCCCGTATCATCTATCATTCTTCCGAATCGTTTCAATGAATATGCAGTAAAAACAGTTTTTAACCCATACTCCTTCATTCCTAAATACAGGTTCAATATTCAGCCAAATCCACCCCGGTACAGAAACCGGGGTGATCCGGCTTTTTACACCAACCGCCGAATTAAAATCTCAATCATCAAGCAGCCCCAGAAGAATCAGTACTCCGATCATGGAATTCACCCCCTTTCATATTCGCTTTGCAAAATGATTAATAAGTACCTTCGGATAAATCCATACCATATTTACGAGCATATCTGATATAAGATGGAAGTTTCTCAATCGTTTTATCCAGCCTGGGATTCCGATTCCAACTGTGGAACTTTTTAAGTTCCTCCTCACATCTGCCGGGAAGAAAGAAATTGTATACCGCCTTTGAAAAACGCTGTGTAAACAGGTAAATCCGCCCCTTTCTTGAATTCATATAAAATACCAGCCCCTCTTTTGCTCTCCTCACTACGATTTTTTCTTTCATAATTTTCTCCTTACAACACATTCGGATTTTTACTTCTTATTTTGTAATTCCGCTTACGTATATAATATATCACGCATTTTACTATTTTTCAATATTAATTTATGCAAATTTGCATTATTTAATATAGATAATGCAGTATATAATTTTTAAAAAATAAAAAATGCATGTTAAAATTGAAAATAACTCCAATAAAAAAGTACCGCATTAGCGGCACACTTTCACAGACCACAAACCATAAATTACTAAATTTTGAAACTGACCATACCAGCATGAAATAGGATTTATTTCCTATTTCATATTGATTTTTATATTTTATAGGATTTAATTCCTATATTTTTTTACTTATTTGGCCGAGAAAATCAGGGGAAAGGGATAAGGGATAAGGGGTAAGGGAAGGATATGGTTGGCTGGCGCAAACCAATTTTTTATAGTGCGCTCCGCGCACGGGCTGTTGCCCGCACTTATGCTGGAAAAGGGTTTTACCCAGGCGGTGGCTCTTCAATAGCGGCCTGCATTTGTATTCCCGGCCTTACGTGTACCTGCAGCCCCGCACGAGGGAGCACGTCTATTCCCGGCCGTGCGCGTGGAGCGGAGAAAGCGCAGCATTCTCGTCCGGAAGGCTCTAAAATTTCCTATCAGCCATTAACTATTAACCTTACATACAGTTTTCCATCCGGATGACCCGAAAGTTTTCCATCCATTAACTATTAACCCCAATGTCATTAACTTAAGAAATTCATAAAATAGTTCAAGTACGCATCGAAAGGTGCGTGCTTTTTTGTGCAAAAAAGTCGAAAAAAATACGACAAAA
>OMVW01000062.1 GCA_900314595.1 uncultured Dialister sp.
AGGGTGAATAAAGGCTTATTTCCCCTATATATGATAGAAGAACTTCGATTTAGAGGTATTTTATACGCTGCTAAGTTAATGATATTGTAGTTAATAGTTTAATAGTTAATGGTTAATAGCTGCATTTATGTCAGGCGGGCGGGGAAACTTTTATCCCCATCCGCCCAATGGCAGAACCCATTAGCCATTAACCATTACCTATTAGCCCCAATATTCAGCCTTTACATTCTGATGCATACCCGTTGGCCCAGCCCATTAACTATTAACCCCAATGTACGGCTTTCCCACACGGATGAATACCCGGCAGCCCGGCCCGATTAACTATTACCCCAATGTACAGCTTTCCCACACGGATGGCTGAAAAGTTTTCCTCATTATCTATTAGCCATTACCCATTTAACTGATAAGCGGACTGAATACTTTCCCAGCCAATATATGATACAATAGGATTAAAGAAAAATGGGAGGCACTGCTATGGATATTTCCGAAGAGATTTCCAAAATGAATTTTTACAAGACCTTCGAGCCTTACATTGATCCTTCCGTGACTATGGCGGAAAGGATGAAAGGAAACGTGCGCCTCGTATCCGGTGCGCCGAAAGAGGCGAAAGAGGCCCTTTCGAAGTGGAAGGCCATTGTGCTGAAGAAACGACTTTTCTAAGGAGGAAATTATGGACTGCAAACTCGATGAAGAAGGCAAACTCATGCTGCAGGGGCTCACAGAAGCCCAGAAAACACAGGCCCTCACCCTTTATGCCAGCAGGGAAAAGAAGAAATGGCTGGCCTACGTCCTCTGGATCGTCTTTGCGGCCTACTACATCTACCTGGGACGGATTGTGAGAAATATCATCCTCTGGGTCCTCATGTGCTGCTTCATCGGCGTCATCTGGTGGGTTGTGGACCTCTTCCGTATCTCGGGGATGGTGGATAAGAAAAATAAGGAAATACTGATCCAGTGCATCAATGAAGCGAAGAGTATCTCAAATCAGGCAGATATAATGGTCTGAGACAGTTACGGTATTCGGGTCTTAGCCCTGATATCCACATGCCCCGGACAGGGCTAATTCCCGAAAACCGTAACTGACTCAATCCACTGTATCTGACAGAAGACTCCAATCAATTATCATTCGACACATGCGCTTTATCGAAAATAAGGAAGCAGATGGAAACGATCATGGCAGTCACTGTCGCTAGTCCCATGCCTTTGAGCTGGACCGGTCCTACGACCACGGTAGCTCCGGAGAGGCCGGAAATCATAGTGACTGCAGTGAGGATGAGGTTTCTGGATTTCGTATAATCCACTTTCTTTTCAATGAGCATACGGATACCGGAGGCTGCAATGAATCCGAAGAGGAGGATGCACACACCGCCCATGACGGGGGTCGGAATGGCATGGATGAGGGCTGCAATTTTTCCTACGAAGGAGAAGATAATGGCAAAGACGGCTGCCCCTGCGATGACCCAGGTGGAGTAGACGCCGGTCATGGCCATGACACCCATATTTTCACCATAGGTAGTATTCGGGGTGGAACCGACGAAACCGGAAATGATGTTGGACAGACCGTCGGCGAAGAGGGAACGATGAAGCCCCGGATCCTTGATCAGGTCTCTTCCCACGATATCACTGGTTACGAAGAGGTGGCCCAGATGTTCAGCCAGCACCACGAAAACGGCAGGGAGAATCATCATAATGGCGGACAGGTTGAAATGGGGCGCATAGAAAGTGGGCGGAGCCACCCAGGCAATGGATTCCACTTTGGAGAAATCGACCACTCCCAGGATGATGGAAAGGATATATCCCGCAATGACACCGATTAAGATTGGAATGATGGAAATAAATCCGCGGCCCAGCACAGTTGCCAGGATCGTTACGACCAGGGTAAACATGGAAATCGTAATGGCCGTAGAAGCACTCATGCCCTGCGGGTCCCCGATAAATCCGGACATGCTCATGGCAAGCGGCGCCAGTTCCAGGCCGATGATGGCTACGATAGCCCCCATGGCGGCCGGAGGGAAGAGCACGTCAATCCAGGCGACCCCTATTTTCTTGACCAATAGCGCAATAATAACGAAACAGAGACCGAAAGCAATGAATCCGCCCTGGGCATCTGCATAGGTCATGCCCTTTGTGGCAGTGACTGCCAGAACCGGTGAAATAAAAGCAAAGGAAGAGCCCAGGTAAGCAGGCAGCTTCATCTTGCAGATAAAAAGGTACAGAAGCGTACCGATGCCATTCATAAAAAGGCAGGTAGCCGGATCCACATTCAGCAGGAACGGTACGAGCACCGTAGAGCCAAACATGGCAAACAGATGCTGCAGACTGAGTGGTATGGTCGGCAGCAGCGGAAGCCTCTCCTCGACGTGAATAATTCGTTTCGCCATTTCATTCCTCCCCGGAAAATGATTCAGAAAAAAAGGCCCTTCAGTGCGAACCTGAAGAACCTCCTTCCCGAATCTCTCAAATTTTATCTGTATTATCTTACGCTTTTTAAAAGATAAAAGCAAGGGAATTTAGAGCGAATTATGATTAAGTAAACAACAATCCCCTGCAGTCCGTGAAACTTTTGAATCGGGGCTATCGGGGATATCGGGAATCATTTCGGGACTATCGGGAAAGTGGCGCCCTGCGGGCGCATTTTTATATGGCCTTCGGCTCTCATCTCTGGCGGAAATATTTTTGCTCTTTTGTACAGTTTTCACTCACCGGGCAGCCTGCGTTCCACAGAGAACCATTTTCTCATCTCATTTTCGATTTGTACCTGAAGCGTCTCCTGCTCACCACTCTCTGGCCAGGGGGCAGGTGATTTTTTGGCTTGAACCGGCTTTTCAAACTCGTCTGTGTACATTCCCCATAAAAATTTGCGGTGCATCAGCGCCGCCATCTTCCCGAAATCCCAAATCCGACGTCCGAATTCCGTTTTTCCCCGCATGAGCATATTCCCCATATATACTCGTGCCGCATCAGCGGCACACCTTCACGAATCACGAATCACGAACCCCGAAATCTCGGAATTGTCTAAAACGGGGCTCGCCGTGATGAGGCTAACTCCCGAATACCGTAACTGACTCAAAACAGATATCTGACAAGTGACTCCAATAAACCCGCCTGTGCAAAGTCCCCTTAAAAATTCGTCGCCCCATCAGGGGCGACACCTTCCCGACAACCCCGATACCCCCGAACCCCGAAATCTCGAAAAAGACTCAGTACCCCCGTATCTGCCCTTCCCCGCTCATATCGAAAATCGGCCCGTAAGCTGCGTTTGCGAGGCCCTTGACGGCCCATACGCAGTTCTGGGTGGAGGAGTAGATGTACCGGTCTGCCACAGGGACGATGTGTTGCGCTGCCCGCATATTGGCAATGGCCGGATTGGCAAGAAAATCATCCCTGTATTTCGAAGCGCCTGTCGTATCCGACGCCCGGTCGGTGGAAACGAAGAGCATATCCGGGTCTGTCTTCACGATGAGTTCCGTAGAAGTGGCCTGGCCGTTCACTCCTCCGGCGAGAGCAATCGCATTGTCTGCCCTGGCCCGGGTCAGGAGTTCATTGAACATGGACCCCGGTCCGCCATAGCGGGTCATCTGGGAGACCAGGTACACCACGGGACGTTTCCCTGTTTCCTGTGCAAGGCGGTCATCTATTTCCTGAAGCTGGGCGTCCATCTTTCTGACTACATTTTCGCCCCGTTCTTTTTCATCCACCGCCGCTGCTATGATCCGTATGTCATCTTTTACCTGCTGAATGGACCGGGGCCCGTCGATGACCACCACCGGTATGCCCAGATTCCTGTACATATCCAGCTCATTGGCCTTCGTATACAGGGAGGCCACGATGAGGTCCGGCTTTGCTTTCGTCACGATTTCCATGGAAAGGCCCACCAGAGGGACGGTGAGGGAAATATTTTTCGTATCCTCCGCCACATAGGAAATCACAGGATCCCTGTCTGCTTCTGTCGCCGCTACCAGTTTATCCGGAGTCACCACGGAAAGAAGCATCGTATCGATTGCTGCCGAATTTCCCAGGATCCGCTCCGGCTTCTTCGGGATTTTCACTTCCGCTCCTGTGGCATCCTTCACCACATACCCCTTCCCGCCGGAAGGAGCCATGGTCTTCATGCCGCAGCCGGAAATAGAAGCTGCGAGAACGAGAGCAAGACAAAGTACAGAAATTTTCATGAAATCACCTCTGTGGAAGAAATTTAATCTTTCCTTCATTATATTTCACTTCTCTCTTCCCTGCCACCCGAACTATTGACAACCGATTCCAATCCTTTTATATTGAAAGAAATTTTAGATAAAGAGGTTTCCATGCACATCACTCCCATCAACCTGAAGAATTTTATAAAAGTCCGCCGGCTCTACCTCTCCGCCCTCGAAGAATGGATGGCGGCTTTTCACTTTGGAGGGGAAAAGCCAGGGATTGGGCGATAGGGGTTAACGGTTAGCCGTTAGTGGAGCCGTTAGTTTTTAGCGCGTAATACCGGAAAAACGGATTTCGGACTTTTGCCGCCTGTGTACATTCTCCATATATACTCGTCGGTGCATCAGCGCTGACACCTTCCCGAGACTCCCGACAGCCCCGATACTCCCGATTAAAAGGTCATCGAAGAAGACAGTTTCCAAATATAAAAAAGGCGCCCTATGATTTTAAGGCGCCACCTTCACTTCCGACTTATCACTTATTATTTATGGCATAATGACAAAAGTTCCCTCTTCCCCGGAAAGTCCTTTCCCTTTACGATACAGTTCCAGATCTCTTCCTGTGAGTTCGCGGAGGGCATTTGTCTTTACATCGATGAAGGTCGGATTTTCCATGGTCTCCACTTCTGAAAGGCCAAAAGAGCCATCCAAAGGATTCCATCTGATATGGCCCACCTTGTCCACCATACGCCTCATCTGGGCATGAGCCGTTCCCTTAGGCCAGTAGAGATGCCAGAAAAGGAGGGAAAGATTTCCATTTTCAGAAATCACTTCCAGATTCTGATTTCCGGCAGAATTCGGAAGAAGCCCCGCTTCTTTTAAAGTTTCCCCGGAAATGGGGACCTGAATCTTCCCGTTTTCTTCGCCGATGAGCCAGAACCCCTTCTCTCCCGTTTCATCAGAAAGGGTGACCTGCCAGAATTTTTCGCCTTTTTCCATCTCCAGGGGCACTACGTGAAAGGTTCCTGTTCTGCAGGAGGAAACGGGACTGGTATAGAAGATCTGTCCCTCTTCCCCGGTCAGCTGGAAGAAATGATTGTACCCGGTGAAGGTGATTTTCTCTCCCGACGCCCTTTCGTAGGATTTCCTGGACCATTCTTCCCTTCCATTTTTTACGCGAGGGGAGAGGACTGTCTCTTCCCCGGCTCTATGAAGAGTATTTCCTGAGGAAATAGAAAACAGATGCAGGATTTTTTCCGGATGGAGTGCGAGGCCCTTCCGGTCTGCTTTAGACTGCTGAAAGCCTTGTCCATTCCAGGTGAAATAAGCCTGCTGCCTTGGGAGGAAACCAGCCGGACCCTGCCGCCCTTTCGTGACGGAAAGGGTATTTCCCCTGAACGAGGAGAGAAGGATTTCCTCCGTATCCGCCGGAATCAGGATTCCTGCCGAAGAAAGTTCTTTTTCCCCCATCACTTCCGTGAATGTCCCTTTTTCCTCCTTCACCACCCGGAGTTTCGAATCGCTGCTGATGAGCCAGAAACGGATATCCGGGCGACTGGTATTTGCAATCTGACAGGTATAGCCCTCGGGGCGGGAAGAAGGCTCCGTGCGATACAGGATATTTCCCTTTTCATCCCGGATGGAAAAAGTGGAATCGTCAGCCCCGGCTATGATGGGCTTCCCATCGATCCCATACATCCGGACCGCCCGGTTCACCTTCCTGTCCAGCCTCGTCACAAGAGGTGTGTGATTGTTATAGAAATAAAATTCATCGCTCGTTTCCGTGAGCTTCATAGGCTCCCCAATTCCCGAAGGATTTCCCGCAAACCCCGCTGCCATAGCCCCCGCCCCGATGAGAGCTGCTGCGCAGAGACCACAAACCAGTTTCCTCATACAATCCGCCTTCTTTCGCCGATGATCCTGATTGTATTGTAAAAAAGCACTTTATAAAGTACCGTTACCTGGGAGTAAAAAATGGGTCAAAGGAGAAAAAATCCGGTAAACAGGCATTATATCTGCTGCAGATAAACGGACTTCGGATTTTGGATTTGGGATTTCGGAAAGGATATGGCCAGCTTTTGCCAGTCAATTTTAAATATCGTCCTTCGGACACAGGCCTCCTGCCCTGAAAACAAAGAGAAAAGGGGAAAGAGGCAAGGTGTAAGGGAAGGCGGCCGCATCAAATTCTTGAAGCGGCTAATTTTATATGGCCTGCGGCCCGCAGATGTGCCGGAAAGGATCCTGCGCAGGCGGTGACTCTTCACTTACGACCCGGACCTGTATTCCCTGCCGCACCCGGACCTGTATTTCCGAACGAGGAACCAGGTGTATTCCCGACCCCGCGCGTATCGCTGATTGACCCAAACTGCTTTGATTATATCTGAGCTCCAGTCCCCAATTCCTCCTCTAAATTGTAGTTACTATGGTCTGAGACACTTCGGTATTCGGGTCTTAGCCTTGCTCCCGACATGCTCCGGTTGTGTCAATTTCGAAAAATCGGGGCGATCGGGGTGATCGGGGCTGTCGGGAAGGTGGGCGGCCTGATGGGCCGATTTTTTATTGGGAAATTTATTGGAGACTTCTGGTATTTACGATGACCAGGGTCACAAACGATATTCGGGAATCAGCCCTGTAAGGGACATGCCGCTCTATAGTCACATTCGAGATTTCGGGGAGCGGGATGCGGGGCTGATGCGGCACATTTTTTATGGGGCATGTGCACAGGCGAGCGTGAAATACCCATACAAGTCGAATCGTTCAAGGCTCCCCAGGCTTACTATAAAACCATTATCCCGAAAAACCCAAAAAAGGGCGCACTTACCCCAGGGTCCATTTTTTAGCTTTTTTCAGTTA
>OMVW01000061.1 GCA_900314595.1 uncultured Dialister sp.
CACCCGCCTTCACTTCGTTCAGGCACCCTCCCAACTCCTGGGAGGGCCTGGACGATAGCGACTTGAAAGGAAGTAGACGATATCGATGAGATTCTTTCGACCGGATTTCTGACATCCAAAGGAGAACGCTGCGCTCACTCCGCTCTCCGCGCGGGGCCGGGAATACACACTCTCCCTCGTGCAGAGGTTCACGTCTCCGTAGGGCCGGGAATACAGGTCCAGGCCGCCAAAGTAGAGCCACCGCCTGCGTACAACCATTTTCAGCTCCCATGCGGGCAACAGCCCGTGCGCGAAGCGCACTATATAAGATTGGTTCGCGCAGCGAACCATATCCTTCCCTTTCCCTTACCTCTTTCCCCTTTCCCCTGCTTTTTATGGCCAAAGGCCCCATATATACTCGCGCCGCATCAGCAGTGCCACCTTCACTTACCACTTACCACTTTCTTTCCAGACGAAACCCGCCGATTGCATGCAATCGGCGGGTTTTTTATTCACAATTATCCGCGGGAGAGGGACGAGAGATATTCTTCCAGTTCGTCGGCCAGTTTTTCATTTCCCGAGAGGCCCGGGGCGAGGGGGATGAATTTCAGACTGTAGTCTTCATCGGTGCGGCCGGGGATTTCTCTGGGGAAGATGGCCCAGACTTCTTTGACGGGGCGGCTGTCGCGGAGGGAGGCAGTTTCCGTCATATTTCTATAAAATCTCGTATTCATATCCCGATAGGCGTTGAACTGGCGGCGGAGGCTGTAGGATCTGGTCTCGTCGTTCCAGAGGTAGATGAGGTCTCTGTATTTGAAGTCCGCGATGAGGGACCCGAAGTAGAGGCCTTCTTTGTAGTAGTCCAGGCGGAGGTCCGGCTGGCGGTGGGGATTATTGGTGTAGAGAGGATTTTTCTCTCTGTCCGTATCGGCAGAGGTGTCCGGAATCGTTCCGTCATAGGTGAGGTGGACTTCTTCCCCTTCCCGTTTCATGCGGATTTCGGTGCCCGAGTCCAGGGAGGAGAGGCGGTAGCGGCCGCCTTCTTTGATGACGGATACGCCCCCTTCCATATCCCAGCCTTTAGCGGTCAAAGCTTTGATGAACTGGAGGAAGCCCCAGAGTTCGTAAAGTTTATCGGTTCGTTTCCACTGGAACTGGTAGAAAGAGGAAAGGGTGAAGCTTTCTTCCGGGTCCGCCAGTTTTCTGTAGAGCCGGTAGAGCACGGAGTAACGGGGGTCCATGACCACGGCCATGGGGAGTTCTTCGGGCATTTTCCCTTCGGCTTCTTCAAACCAGGGGGCGAAACTGATGCGGCGGATGGAGGAGCGGATTTTTCTGGCCCGGCTGCGATAGAGGATGAGCCGTTCCAGCGCTTTTTCGCCGGTTTTGTATTCTCTCCGCTCCCGGAAATCCGTAAGCTGGGCCTGCCTTTTTTCAAGGCCTGCGATGGGTTTCTCTATTTCCAGAAGGAAATGGTAGAGCAGGCGGTCCAGTCCGAGCAGGATGGATTTGGCGAAACGGTTTTCCGCCACGTCCCGGGTGATTTCCGTATAAAGGACCGGCATGCGGGGAGCGCCTTCTCTTTCTTTCACGTGCTGCGGGCGGACGTGGGGGTCCGGACGGCGGTGGTCCCGGCGCACCTGTTTCATGGTGAGGGAAAGCCGGGCGTTGGCGGTGTGGGAAAGTTCGTCCAGCACGGAAAGGACTACCGGCGATTCATCGCTGATGGCATAGAAGCGAAGGAGCAGGGCTGACGACAGGCCCAGCGCTCCTTCCATATTTCTGGAAATATGGATATTCTTCCTCATGAAATCGAAGGAAATCGTCTTGATTTCATCGGAAAGTTCGTCCCGCATGTCCTGCCAGCTCTGCTTGCCCATGTATTTCGGCGTGATTTCGAGGAGTCCGTACCAGGCGCGGCCTGCCCCGGTGACGGTGAGCACGTAGTAGCCCGGCACCAGGGGGAAATCCTGCCCTTCGAAGAGGAGGAGCGGCGGCTGGCCCCGCCGGAAGGGCTGGATGTAGGTCTGGCCATCGATACGCTCAGCCCCCGGGATGGTGACCACGTCGAGTCCGTCCATGGTGAACCGGAAATCTCTCGGTCCTTCGAAGCGGAGGAGGATATCCTGGTTTTCCGTGAGGGTGAGGCCCGGTTTCTTTTCGCCGGAGAGCTCGGATGGATCATCGGTGAAAGCAGTGAAATATTTCACCCCTTTGTCCCAGCCGCCGGAGAAGGTGAGGGAGAAAGGAAGTTTAGATGGTGTAATCATAAAGTTTCAGCTCCCCGGCTTTCTTTTCCAGCAGGCTGCGGGATTCCCTGAATTCGGAAAGTTCACTGAAATCATCGAGTACGGAAGGAATCGCCCCTTCCAGGAGGCCCTTGTCGCTGATGGAAAGGAGGCCTGAAAGCTGCTGGGAGGAACCGCGGAGTTTCGTCAGCACCCGCTGCACGATCTGGGCGTCCAGTCCCCGGGCCCGTTCAAATCCTTCCGGAATATTTTCCAGATATTTCCCCATCTGGGAAGCAATGCGGAAACCGATGCCGCAGGAGGCGCCGCTCTTTCTGAATGCATCGTTCAGACTGTCCAGGAGGTCCAGTTCTTTTTCGGAAAGGCCAAGGCCATCTTCCCTGCAGAAAGATTCCCAGAGGGCGGCGGAAATTTCAGGATAGGATATTTCCTCCTTCGGTCCCAGGGTGAGAAGGTCCCGGAACCGTCCCTGATGGAGGGTGATGACGTTGGCCCGGTCCAGGATTTTATCGGAGAAATGATAGGTGGATTCATCCACGTTCACCGTGCCCGTGAAGAGCACGTTCCGTCCGATCCGGATTTCGGGCGGATATTTTTCACTGTTGTACAGCTTTCCTGCAATAGACGGGTTGTAAAGGCGGATCACCGGATTTTCTTCTTTTTCCAGCACGGAAATGAACTGGGCGAAATAATGCTCAGCTCTCGCGAGGTTCATTTCATCAAAACAGATGAGGTAGAGCTTCTCTGGATGAGCCGCCGCATCGATGAGCGTCTCTGCCAGGCCCGTATCGGCGCTTCTGTAAATATTATTTTTCGTATCCACATACCCCAGGATATCTCCGTCATCCATCCAGGAGGGGCGGACGGCCAGGAAACGGACCCGTTCTTCCGGAAGGCCCAGGGCTCTGCCGTAAAGGCGGACGAGGCCGGATTTGCCTGTGCCGCTCATGCCGGCGAGGACGGTGAGCCTCGATGCTTTCAGGGAAATATGGAAATTCACCAGATCTTCCTTTTCAAAGAGAAGGCCTGATCTGACTGCCGCTTCCGAGAGACGGGCCAGGAAATCTTCTTCGCCGAAAGGTTTTTCAGCAGGCTCTTCCATTTCCTCAGATACCGGTTCTTCTATTTCTTCAGCCGGTTCCACTTTTTCTTCCGAAGTGAGGCTCCTTGCGATGGGGTCCACATCTTCTGCCGTGATTTCCCATTCCTCGCTGCGGGGCGCAAAGACAGGCTCTTCTTCCGTGAAAGGATTGTGCTCCACCCCGGAATCTTTGAGGAGGTCCCCGTCTGCCGGTACCGGTTTCAGATTCATCCGGAGGTCCGGCAGGAATTCATCCGGCACAAACCAGAGAGGAAGCTTGCTGCAGCGAAGGATGTGGGAGAAAAGTTCCGAATTTTTCACATCCACCATGCAGTAGCCCAGGGGTCCGTTATCTCTGACGTGGAAATAAGCGCCCCCCTGGCCGATGACCGTCGAATCAAACGTACCTTCATAGAGAGGCGCAAAAACCACCCAGGGTCCCAGGCGCCCTTCGAAATCCCGGGTAGCGGTGACGAACATCTTCGCCGGCACATCGTTATTCCAGTATTTCTTCGAAAGGCCGGGCAGCGGCTTTCCCGAACGCATGTGGAAGCAGAATTTGTTGATATCCCCGCCGAAAGGAGGCAGGTCCAGACTGCCGAAGACAGGCACCGGATAAAAATGGGTATCCATATCCATGAAAGGCGTGTGCCCTTCCTTCTGCATATCATCCAGCACGAAGAACTTGTTATTGCGGATGGCCGGCGTAAAGCTGACGTAGCAGCTGCCCAGCTTTTCCTGCAGAAGAGAGAGGGCCACCTCCTCATTGGGGATGGTATTGAACGCAAAACCCACGCGGCTCATGAAGCCGGTGAACCCATGCTTCTCCGAATCCTCAAATCCCTTCGGAAGCGGTGAAAGAGGGTCAACAAAAAAACGATAGTCCTTCACCCCTGCCGTAGGCGTAGACCCCTTCACCATGAGCCGCACCCGCCCCAGCACCTTGCCGTCTCCCAATCGGAGCGCAGAAAAAGAACCATCGGAGTTGAAATTATTTCCCATATGGAGTTCCTTCCTTCTACTGATGTACGAAATACACTTTCGTATCTACCGGCTTATGCGATGAAGCAGAAAGAGGGACAGGAAATACTGTATGCGAAATGATATATGAAATCAAATTTCCCGCTTAAATTTCTAAATTTTAACTTTTAATTTTTATTCTCTTATATGCCCGCCGCATAAGTCTTTAAACAGACTTTTTACTGAGTATTCCAAACACACTTTGGAATGTATATATTTTAACATATAATCCCTTGAGAAATAAAATTGATTTCGTTGTTCGTTGTTCGTTCTTCGTTCTTCGTGGTCCGGGCACAATGAAATTGGTCTGAGTCAGTCGGCAATACGCGCACGGCCGGGAATAGACATTTCCTCTCGCACAGGGATACAGCTGGTCGTGCGGCCGGGAATACAGGTCCAAGCCGAATTTGTAGAGCCACCGCCTGCGTACAATCCTTTTCAGCTCCCATGCGGGCCAAAGGCCGTGCGCGAAGCGCACTATATAAATTGGTTCGCGCAGCGAACCATATCCTTCCCTTTCCCCTGCTTTTTCTGAGCCAAAGGCCCCATATATACTTGCGCCCGCCAGGGCGCCACCTTCACTTACCACTTACCACTTTTCAAACCATTCACTTTCCCCTTTCCCAAGGGGCCGGAAAAACGGTATAATATTTCTAAAGATGAAAGGAGGGGCTCCTATGACGAAGGAAATGAAAATCGGCATGATCGCGCTGACGGCGGCGATCTTTCTGGGCATTTTCAGTCTTTTTGCGCTGCCCCTCAAAATTTTCCATCAGGATATTTACGAAGTCCACGCGGTCTTTGACAATGCCCAGGGGATCAAGAAGAGCGCCCAGGTGCTCTATGCAGGGGTCAATGTGGGCCGGGTGAATCAGATCAGGGCCGAAAACGGCAAAGCCGTGCTCGATTTATATATCAGAAATAAAGAAATGATCCCCACAGACTGCCGTGTTTCCATCGATTCCTCGGCTCTCGTGGGAGACCTTTATGTGAAACTTTCCGGAGGACGGCCCGGCGGAGATATCCTCAAAGACGGAGATACCATCTACGAATACCACAACGACCGGATGGATAAACTCATGAAAAAAGCAGGAAAGCTCATGGAATCCGCACAGAAGCTGCAGAAGAATATAGAGGCTATGAGCGAAGACAAGGGATAGAGACACCTGTGCTTTTCGTGATTCGTGAAATCGTTCTTCGTGATTCGTTGTTCGTTCTTCGTGGTGGATATGGTTGGCTTTGCCAACCAATTTTTTAATAAAAGCCTTCGGCTCATAACTGACTGATATCCAAGTTCAATATTCGGGCCGCTTTCCATTTTGACGCGGCCCACCTTCACTTACCACTTAACACTTATCACTTGCCACTTTAAATCTCTGGAGGTAACCTATGACTACAATCACCATCGCCCCGAAATTAAAGAAACTATTTCTGAAAAAAGCAGAATCCACTTTCCCGGACTGCCGGGTCATCTGGCTGGAGGACCTGGACGAAAAGGAGAGGCTCGAAGCCGTTTCCCATACGGACCTGCTGCTGGCAGCAAAGATTACCGATGAACTGACGGCGGAAGAAAAGCAGCTCCTGGACCGGCCGAAAATGGTGCAGACCATCCTGACCGGTGCGGATCACCATGATTTCAGAAAACTTCCAAAGGGCATTCCCCTCTACTGCAACGCAGGCGGCTGGGCCCACGGCATAGCGGAATCCACCCTGGGCATGATCATCTGCAATAACCGCTGCCTTCGGGAGCAGACGGAAGAACTCTCCCGCGGCGTATTTAATGCGACAGGCCACAACCAGAAACTTCTCTGCGAGCAGACCTTCCTCATCCTCGGCTTTGGAGGCATCGGACAGGCGGTGGCGAAAGTATTGAAACCCTTCGGCGGGAAAGTCTACGCCATCGGCCGCACAGCTCCCGCATCGGACCTTTTGGACGGCGGATTGGCCATGAAAGATCTGAAAGAAATCCTTCCGCAGGCAGACGTCCTGATCCTCTCCCTTCCGAAAACGAAGGAAACTGAAGGCATCATCAATAAAGAAACCCTTTCCCTCATGAAAGAAGATGCCCAGATCATCGACGTGGCAAGGGCAGCCCTCATCGATTATGAGGATATCCTCTCCCACATAAAGACCCATCCTCTCTTCCACCTTTCCATGGACGTATGGTGGAAAGAATTCGACAGCTACCCGTCAAAAGGCTATGAAATATTGAAATACCCGAACGTCACCGGCTCCGCCCACAATGCGGAAAAGACCTCCTTCGCCCTGGAAGAAGCTGTATCCAATGCTTTTGGAAATATGAGGAACTTCCTTGACGGGAAACCGGTAAAAGGGAAAGTAAAGATTTCGGAATATATGTGAATCGTTGTTCGTTGTTCGTGGTTCGTGGTCCTTGGTCCGTGGTCCTTGGTCCGTGGTCCTTGGTCCGTGGTCCGTGAACCCGTGGTCCGTGATGGTGGGCCGCCGAATTCATAAGGCGGCCCATTTTATATTGGGAAAAACCGGATTGGGGACTTCGGATTTCCGGAAAATATTGCCGCTGATGGGGCAATGAGTATGATGGGGAATGTACACAGACAAGTAGAACCCCGTTCTCCTCATGAAACCACACAACCGGCCCTTCGGGCCGAAGAAAACATGCAAACCGGGCTTCGCCCGATGAAACTCAAGCCGACCTCGCCTGCGGCTCGGGAGGGCTCCGGCGTAAGTCCTCCCCTCGTTAGGGGAGGTGTCAGCGCAGCTGACAGAAGGGGCGTACTATGGTATGCGAGAACAGTGGGACAATTCGTTTCATGCGTTACGTTCGGTCGCCGCACCCTCACAATACGACCGGGGAGTATACAGCGCTTTTCTTTGGATTCCAGGAAAAATTTCAGAATAAAAAAAGGCCCGCTCCCCATTGGAAGCGGACCCCATTCACAAATCACGATCAGCAATAGTGACACCCGACCGTATTCAC
>OMVW01000059.1 GCA_900314595.1 uncultured Dialister sp.
TTCAGGTCACGCAGGAAATATCTTCTGAAAAAACGGAAACAAGGGAATTCGGAAATCTGGCCGCCATTCAGGACAATTATCCCAAGTACCTTCTGACCACCAGTCCCTTTGCCGGCGGAAATCATGAAGGCATTCATACCATGCATATCGCCGATTTTCTCTTAAGCAGTGAATTCTAAATAAAAAAGCGTCCTTCACGGACGCTTTTTTATTATTTCCTGATTTCCCCCACAATGGCCCGATAGGCTTTTGTGAATTCGATGGAATCGATGCTGTTGGCCACGGCGTCATAGCCTTCGGAAAGGCGAAGCCGGGCTTCTTCTGCATTATTCGTATAGATGAGGCAGAGTTTTCCCGCCTTGCGGCAGGCTTTATGGATTCGCCCGAGGGCGGCCTTGAAGGCCGGGCTTCCCCACTGTCCCGGGATGCCCATGGAAATGGACAGGTCGAAGGGTCCGATGAAAATGCCGTCAAGGCCTTCTAGGTTCACGATTTCTTCGATGCTTTCCAGGGCTTCCACGGTCTCACACTGGGGAAGGACGAGGACTTTTTCATTGCTCTGCTTCATATAGTCTTCCAGGGTCCCTGCCGCCCAGGGTTCATTGCCAAAGCCGCTTCCCCTGGCCTTGATGAATCCGCGGTTCCCGAGAGGCGGGAATTTGGCGAGATCGATGAGCTTTTTGAAATCATCGATGGACCTGAGACAGGGAGCGATGATTCCCTCTGCCCCGTTGTCCACGGCCCGCTGGATTTCCTTGTGGGTCACGTCCCCGATCCGCACAATGGGAGAAAGCCCGCTCTTTGAAGCGGCATCGATCAAATCACTCATGGTCTCCGTATCGTAGGGACCATGCTCCGTATCGATGATGACGTAGTCAAGACCCGTATAGGAAAGACATTCCACGATGGGCACATTGGCCACGCCCAGAAACGTGCCGACAGCACATCCTTTTTCTCTAATCTTTTCTTTCAAAATGTTCAGCATAAAACCACTCCCTATCTTATACAGAAAACTTCATACTGAGGCCGCTCCTCATTTCGCGGCCCCTTCACTGACCACTTTTACCCCGCAATGACTTCATAGCATCCCACCAGGATGACGAGGAATACCCCATTCATCCAGGTAAAAGTGAAAAGAAATTTTCCTGCCTGCCCGAGTCTCGCGGTATAGATTTTATAGGAAATCAGGCTCGCCATGGAGGCAATGAGAGTTCCCAGGCCCCCGATGTCGGTGCCCAGCATGAGACCCGCATAATTTTCAGTAAATCCGGACAGGAGAATGGCTGCCGGCACATTGCTGATCACCTGGCTGGCCAGAAGGGACACCAGGAATTCATGACCCTCCGTGTGGGCGGTGAGGAAATTATAAATAAAATCGATGTGTTTCAGATTTCCAATGAAAATGAAAAAGGCGGCAAACGTAAGGAGCAGGATGTAATCCACCCGCTTCAGCACGGGCCGGTCAAAGAAAAAGACTGCCCCCAGCACCAGTCCGGTCGTCAGGCGCCAGTCCAGGATATTTCCTACGGTCATCATACAGAAAAGGAAAAGGACGCCGTACAGCACGAGCTGATGGATGGGCCAGTGGACAAGTCCCCCGTCGAGAGGTTTCACCGGGCGGGCCGGAAACAGGAAAAGGGAAAGGCAGAGCAGGAGGAAGGAAATCACCGTATAGGGCAGGAGCAGTGATACGAAGGAAAAGACATCCATGCCCGAGACCAGGTAGAGGTACAGATTCTGCGGATTTCCTACGGGAGTGCACATGGAGCCCAGGTTGGCTGCAATCGTCTGGAGGAGGACGACTTTGATCAATTCTTTTTCTTCCCCTGACTCATGAAAAGCCACCAGGGCAAAGGGGACGAAAGTGATGAGGGATACGTCATTCGTAATCCACATGCTGGCGAAGAAGCAGGCAAAAATCATGACCCCTGCCATCTGGCGGACCGTATGAAGAAGGCGGAAAAGGCGCACCGTCACCATGGCAAAAATCCCGGCTTTCTGCAGGCCCGCCACCACGGTCATGAGAGAGAAAAGAAGGCCCAGCACCCGGAAATCGATATAGGAAATATAATCCATGGAGGGCGGCACAAAAAATGCCGTCACAAAGGCCAGAAGGGCAGCGAGACAGAAGACAGTGTTCGCCTTGAAAAAAGAAATCAATTTCGTCATGGTCACTCACAATAAAAAATAGCTGTCATTTCTCCGTATCTTATCATGGAGAGGAATAGCGGTCAAAGAAATTATGATTTCTCATCCACCAGAGCAGATTTCCCGACAGATGAGGGGACGCTTTTCCGCCAAATGGAGGAATGATTTTTCGCCAAATCAGGGATCGATTTTTCGCCAAATCAGGGATCGATTTTCCGCCAAATGAAGGATTAAATTTCCGCCAAATGAAGGAAAATCGTTGAATAAAGGAAAATACCATGTTACTATTATAAAAAAGGAGGTGCCCTGATGAGTGATTACAAGAATCGTATAGCTGATATTCTCGTAGAACGCCGATTAAAGAATAAGGGTGCCCTTCTCATTGAAGGGCCTAAATGGTGTGGAAAAACTACCACTGCCGAGCAGCATGCCAAAAGCATTCTTTATATGTCAGATCCTGACAAAATGGAGCAGAATCTGCAGTTGGCCGATATCAGCCCCAAAGCACTGCTTCAGGGAGAAGAACCAAGACTGATTGACGAATGGCAGCTGGCTCCCGGGCTTTGGGATGCCGCCCGTTTTGAAGTGGATCACCGAAAGGGATTCGGTCATTTCATCCTGACCGGGTCTGCCGTGCCCGCAGATCATTCAAAAATCCACCATACCGGCACCGGACGTTTCGCCTGGATCCGGATGCGCCCCATGAGTCTATGGGAGTCCGGCGAATCCAGTGGCGAAGTGAGCCTTCAGGACCTTTTTGAAAATCCGGAAATGGAAATCATGGCAGAAAACAGGCTGTCCCTGAAGGATATTACCTTCCTGATCTGCCGCGGAGGCTGGCCGGAATCCACGCTGCTAAGCGGGGAAGATGCACTGGAACAGGCCTTTGATTACTATGATGCTGTCGTGAAATCAGATATTTCCCGAGTGGATGGTATCCAGAGAAACGAGGAACGAGTCCGTCACCTCATGCATTCCTATGCCAGGAATCAGGGTTCTCAGGCAAGTCTCCCCGCCCTTTGTGAAGACATCAGGGCAAATGATGATGCTTCTCTCAGTGTCGATACCATTTCTTCCTATACCAATGCCCTGAGGCAGATATTTGTCATTGAAGATATGCCTGCCTGGAATCCTAACCTCCGGTCAAAAACAGCCATTCGTACCTCGGATACCCGCTATTTCGTAGATCCTTCCATCGCTTCTGCCGCACTGGGTATCGGGCCGGGAGACCTTGAAAATGATCTGAATACCTGCGGTCTTTTCTTTGAGACTTTATGCATCCGGGATTTGAGGGTTTTTGCGGATACTTTAAATGGCAAAGTGTACCACTACCGGGACAAAAACGATCTGGAGTGCGATGCTGTCATTCATTTAAGAGATGGCCGCTATGGTCTTGTCGAAATCAAGCTGGGTGGAAATAAACAGATTGAAGATGGTGTAAAAACATTGACAAAACTGGCAGGACAGCTGGACACTACGAAGATGAAGAATCCCTCCTTTCTTATGGTTCTTACAGGAACTGCGCCCTATGCCTACCGAAGAAAAGATGGGGTTTATGTGGTCCCCATAGGCTGCCTGAAAAATTGACCTTCACATAAAAAAACAGCATCGTTCATCGATGCTGTTTTTTATTTCAGAATCTATGCTCATAGCCAATCATGAATCCCGCGGCGTTGAAGCCGGGGTTATGACTTTTGAATCCGTTGGAGCAGTGCATATAGGACCAGCCGAGACGGATTCCGTTATCTTCGTTCCACCGGTAAGAAAGCCTTGGCCCGATGCGCCACATGAATCCGAAGGCCCTGCCCCTTGCGGGAAAGGCTTTGTCGTAAAGGAGAATGCTTCCCGTGCCGTCAAAGCCGCCGGAAAGTTTGCCGGAAATGGGCTTTTCCCAGCGGAGAAGGATGGAGGGACCGATGCCTGCCCCCTTGCTGTCCCGCCGGATATGATCATCCGACGTATAGCCCGTGGCCCGCTGGATCGTGAGACCCTTCCAGATGGAGAAAGTGCCGTTCACTTTCCAGGGTTCGTAGACGTGAAGATCATAGGACTTGATATGCCTGTCCTTGTAGAACCTAGGCTCCATGTATTCCATTTCTATTTCCACCGGTTTCTTTTTAGCCGTGGAAATAGATGGGCCTGCTATGGAAAGGGGCTGCTCTTTCCCTTCTTCTGCGGAAGCTTCGGTGAAAAGACCGCCGGAGAGGAGGGCAGCCGCCAGAAAAATACCACAAACAAAATCAGCTTTCATGATTAGAAATATCCTTTCCTTCCCCCAAATATCCCTTTCTCTGTGCTTTATAGTAACTCCGGGAAATATGAATTTTCAAGCCCCATCATTTGTCTTTTGTATAACTATCCAATCTATTCGCTCTGTGCTTCCATTTCCCCTTCCACATCCAGGTAGAGTTCCTCCAGTTTCTTTTCCATTTCCTCATCGGCCTTCCAGAGGCCCCGTTTGTCCGCCTCCAGCAGGGTCTCGATGATCCGCTTTCGTGCCCAGGGATTCACATCGTTCATCCAGTCCGCCATGTCCTTATCCAGCACATATTTCTCCGCGTACTGCTCATACATCCAGTCGTCCATGATTTTCGTGGTGGCGTCCCACTGATAGGAAATGGAAACCATATTGGAAAGGTCGGCCGCCCCTTTGTAGCCGTGTTTCATCATGCCTTTGATATATTTCGGATTGATGGCTTCGGAGCGGAAGGTGCGGCGGGCCGTTTCCTGGACGGTCAGGACCTTCGGATTCCTGCGGTCCGTGGTGTCTCCGGCATAGGATTTCGGCGCTTTTCCCGAAATGGCCCGGACGGAAGCGATCATGCCCCCATGGTAGGCATTGTAATCGTCGGAGGAAAGCATATTGGTCTCATGGTTATCTTCATTTTTGATGGTCACGTCCATATGGGAAAGCCGTTTCCGGAAAAGGTCGGGACGGAATTCGCCCCTCGCCTTTCCCCCATAGGCATGACCGCCCCAGCGGATATAGACGTTGGAAAGATCGTCCAGGGTCTGCCAGTTCTTCGATTCCAGCAGATTTCCTATGCCGGCACCATAAGTCCCCGGGGCATCGCCGAAGATGCGGTAGGCCGCCTGCCGCCAGGCTTCCTCTCTGGAAATACCTTCCCTCATGAGGGCCTCACTGTCTTCGCTCACATGACGTTTCACGAAATTATCCTCATCCCTCTCATCCAGCGATGAGGCGAGAAGGATGGCTCTGTCCAGAAGCTCGGCGGCCTGGGGCATGGTATCCCGGAAGAGTCCGGAAATCCGCCCGGTCACGTCGATCCTGGGCCTTTTGAGTTCGGAGAGAGGAATGACTTCGAGGTCTTTCACATAGCCGCTTCCCCGCTGCCACAGGGGTTTCAGACCGAGGAAATAAAGAAATTCCGCGATGCACTGTCCATGGCTTCTCATATTGGCCCCGGACCAGAGGACCATGCCGATATTTTCCGGATACTTTCCTTCGTCCGCGATATATTGGGTAATCACCTGATTGGCGAGATCCTGTCCCAGCTTCCAGGCTGCTTTTGTGGGAAGGAGCCTGGGGTCAAGGCCATAGAAATTGATGGCAGGCGGAAGGATGGATGGCCCCGACACGGCAGGGGATCCCGTGGCCCCGGGACGGATGTAATGACCGTCCAGGCCATTTTCAGCATGAATCATTTCCTCCTTCGTGCGGGAAAGCTTTTCTTTCAGTTCTCCGCATGCAAAGGAAAGAAGGATTTTCAGTTTTTCCTGCCACTCTTTCGGCGCCGAAAGGACCGGTTCATGATGGAAAATACCGGAAATGGCCGCTTCGGAGAAATCCTTTTCCACGAGAAGGGAAATCATTTCTTTTTCTTCCTTCTGCGACCGGGCCAGAAGTTCGCCGCCCGTGAGGCCGCAGGGGTAAATATTTCCTGCCTTTTTCTTCATTTCCTCCGAAGAAATCCCGTAAAGCTCTCCCCAGAGGTCAGGTAGGGAGGGAACATCTCCCTGGGGGAACTGTAGGAGCCGCCCCAGGGTATCCGTCAGTATTTCTCCCGTCGGCATCTCTCCCAGCACATGAAGGCCCACATGGGTCTCGCTGTCCCGTATTTCCTCAATAAACTCATGGAGACGGCTCACATAATCGCTGAAATCCTCCGAAAGAGGCACGTCCGTATCCAGGTCCAGCTTCAAGGCCAGCTTCCGGATGTCCTTTTCCGTGGACTTTTCCTGTCCTTCCCCGGCTTTTCGGAAATGGGCATATTCGTCAAGGAGCCTTTCCAGGTCTGCCAGTTCTTCATAAGTCCCCGATTCGGCCATGGGCGCGGGCAAGTGACTCACGAGGCAGGCACTCCCCCGCCGTTTGGCCTGGATCCCTTCTCCCACAATGGTCATGTGGTAGAAATACAGATTCGGCAGATCCCCCAGGGCGAGCTCCGGATAGCTTTCCCGGTCCAGGCCCACGCCCTTCCCCGGGAGCCATTCCAGATTTCCATGGGTGCCCACATGGATGACCATATCCGCCTTCCAGCTATCCCTCAGCCACTGATAAAAAGCCAGGTACTGATGGGTGGGCGCCACATAGGGATCATGGTACAGTTTCCCCGGGTCCAGGCCATAGCCCCGGGCCGGCTGGACGGTGAGGAAAATATGGCCGTCCATGGTTCCGGGGACGAGAATATTTCCATCCTCCACCATGACAGACCCCGGCGCCCTGCCCCAGTCCTTTTCCAGCTGTGCTTTCACTTTCTCCGTAAAATGATGGTGGCCTTTGAGATATTCGGAGACCGGCAGCTTCTCACACTCTTTCACCTGCTCATCCGTCAGCATGTCCATATCGTTCGTGGCATGGGAAGTCATCTTCCGGATGAGCTCTGCCCCGTCCTTCGGAATCCAGGGAACGTCATAGCCTTTCTCTTTCATGCGGAAGAGAAGCTTTTGGATGCTTTCCATGGTATCCAGGCCCACGGCGCTTCCGATATTTGAATTCTTCGGCGGATAATTGTGGAAAATGATGGCCACTTTCTTATCCTTATTTTCCTTCATGGAAAGGCGGGCCCACTTGCCTGCCTTCGACACCACCAGGCGCATCCGCTCTTCCATGGGAAGATAACGGACAAGGCCCTCTTCATTCACTGTTTTGGATGCCAGAGGCACCGTATGAATGATACCGTCCACTTCCGGCATGGCTGCAGAAAAAGAAAGTTCCGCCATGGTGAGGCCTTCTGACGATGCCTGCCATTCTTCCTTCGGCATGATGAGGGAATAGGCCTCCAGCACAGGAATCCCTATTTCCTCCATCTCCTTTGTGGAAATAGAACCGGACGCGGAAAAGGAAAATTTCATCACATTCACGATAGCCCTGACGACTGGCCGATTGCCATCCATGAAGTACCTGTGGAAAATTTCGGAAATGGAAGGCGCACCGAGAGACGTGTCGGGAATGCCGTTCGTAAAGACGGGGACCACATTGTACCCCTGCCGCTCCGCTTCCCGGACAAAAGAAGCCTGGTACGAAAGGTCGTCCCAGATCCATTCATCCCGGTAAAAAAGCATACCCAGGGCAGGCCGGCCGGGTTTGAAAAACCTCTCCCGATAAGCTGCGGGGTCGGTCATACACTTCCCGTCCATATCAGGATGGTAAATCCCCGCCCAGCAGAGCTTCTCCGGCGCCTTCACCTTCTCATTTTCTCCGCTCAAAAGGCTCTGGGCATAGAGCCAGAAATTTTTATAATTTTCCATGCCTCCGTACTGGGCATACTGCTGCAGCACCTGGATGGCCGGATGCTCCAGGCCCCGGCCTGCTTCCCCTTCTGCCGATCCTGCGGCATCCATGAAATAAGGAATATTTTCCTTCTCCATAAAGAACCGGCACCGGTCCCAGAACCGGGTAGAACCGGGTGCGGATCGTATTTCCCATCCACCGGATGAGAACGAGAGAAGCAGAAAAAAGCCTTTCCTCCCAGTCCCGAGTCCATCGGCTGTCACTTGCAATCTTCAGCACATCACAATCGGTATGAAGTTTTCCGGCCGACTTCAATTGACGGCACGCCGCCCCCATCATGGCATATCGCCGGTCCACATTGGTGATGTAAAGTATTTTCATAAATGCCTCAACTCTTGAAAATCGTAATAATAAATCCGGAAAACCAGTCTGTGATAACTAAAATTATACATCATGTTTATTTTAATTGTTTATTATTACGGCATTTTATTTTATTTGTTGGAAATTTATTATGTTTTGATTGATAAATATATTAGAAATTGCTATACTAGCCATAAATGAAGCAAAAAATGGAAAATAATAAAAATAACGACCACTCCATTGCATCATTTTGAATACACTTGAAAAAGGGCCGTGAGAACACTGTTCCAGTTTCTTATGCTCATTTTTTATTGGGCATAACAAAATCATCCAAAGGAGAGGGATATTTTATGAAAAAGAGACTATTTTGTGCTGTTTTAGCTGCTTCCGCATGCATAGGGGGAATGACTGCGGTTCATGCTGAATCCGTTCCTGTTTATACACTGGCGCCGATTACGGTTACTGCCCAGCGTTACGAGAAGAAAGATGTCAATATCGCGGCCAGCACCCAGGTCGTTACCCATGAAGAATTAGTCCAGACCGGGCAGCAGAATGTGCAGCAGGCGCTTTCCTACCTCGATGGCATCACTTACTCCGGAATGGGGCCAAATGGCACAGCTGTCAGCTCCATGACCAGTAAAATAGTCATCCGTGGTGTAGAAGACGGTACACTTGTCATGGTCAATGGGACACCAATCAACTGGCGCAGCCGTTACAATCTGGAAGATATCCCCACTGAATCGATTGAAAGAGTCGAAATCGTCCGCGGGGGCGGTGCCGTTCTTTACGGAAGCCAGGCAACCGGCGGCGTCATTAATATTATTACAAAGAAGAAAATGCCAAACCGTGTATCCGTCGGTCTTGGCAATTATGGCCAGCAGGATTATGCCGTATCTGCCAACGCCGGAGATTTCTCCTTTGCCTACCACTATAACAAATGGGGTGATGTAGGCTTGATTTCCTCCACCTGGCCCAGCGAAAAATATCATGCCGGCAAGATTGAAAACCGGATGCGCTTCAAAGGTTCTGAAAAAAATGATTTCCTCGCCACCTATAAAATCAGTGACAATCTGGACTTCCTCTACAACCACGATGAATCGGCAAATAAATGGGAATATACTTTCCAGAAGAATGCGCCGGCTAAAATAAAGGGAGCTACCCGTTATCAGCGTAAATATGAAAGAGATAAAGATTTTGTCCAGTTGAATCTTCACGACCTGAACGGCTGGAGCGGTCATCTTTTCTATAACCGAAACACTCTGGAAACCCATGGAACCGACTTTTACTCTTCTTCCGGTTCAAAGAAGGGATATCCGAAATCCGTATGGAATAAAGAAAAGAACCTGTCCTATGGATATGACGGACAGAAAGTATGGAAAGAAAAGACCCAGACCTTCCTGCTCGGCACCTCTTATGAAAGAAATGAATACTACGATTATGAAGACAAAGATTACAGCAGAAACATCTTCTCCTTCTTTGGATCCTGGGACAAATCGCTGACAGATAAAGACCAGCTCACCCTTTCTGCCCGTGAAACCTGGACCACCGGCGCTGCCGAAGATAAAAATTACAGCAACTTCAGCGGCCAGGCACAGTATCTTCACAAGCTTAATGACAACCAGAGCGTTTATGCCAGCATAGGACAATCTTTCGTACTTCCTGCTTTTGCCCAGATGTATTCTGACGGGAACCGTCCCGGCGTTAATGTAGTCGGTGACACAAGCCTGAAACCGGAAAAAGGTCTCCATTATGAAACGGGCTGGAAATATGAGAGCGACAAAGCCCAGTACAAAGTGGCCCTCTTTGCCACCCGTATTAAAGACAATATCACCTACTCCAAGAGCGGTGATAAATTCTATGTCATGAATGAAGACTTCAAGAATCATGGTCTGGAAACAAGCGTAACCGTCAAGTCAAATGACAACTTCTCCTGGCATGCAGGTCTTACCTGGCAGGATCCCAAATCCAAAGTCAAGTCCGAAAAGAAAGGTGCCAAGACTTACTGGGATCGTTCCTATGGCCGTTTCCTGCTGAATGGCGGTATTAACTATACAAAGGATAAATGGGCTGCCGCACTGAATGCTACTTATCTGGCCGACCGTGTTCTCTGCCCATCCAGCGCTCATTCCTTTGATGAGAAGCCATATCTGCTGACCTCTATGAATGTGAAATATTCGCCCAATGATATCAGCGATATCACTCTAACCATAAATAACATTCTTGATAGAGAAGATAACATTTCCCATACTTCCAGCCACTATAGTGCGACACCTATTAACTGGATGCTTTCCTATAATTATCGGTTCTGATTAGAATTGATAAACCCGCCGAATGAACATATCATTCGACGGGTTTTATTTTGTCATTAAAAATGTGGTACAGTAACTATGGAAGCATGAATATTTTTTATTGGAGGAATTCCCATGAACTATATCACTTTAAATGATGGAAATAAGCTTCCCGCTTTCGGCCTGGGCACCTGGGGGCTTCGGGGGAATGGCTGCGCAGAGACCGTGGCCAGGGCCATTGAGATGGGCTATGGCCTCATCGATACGGCAAGGATGTATGGGAATGAAAAAAACGTGGGCCGGGGCATCCGGGAAGCGGGAGTGGCACGGGAAAAGCTTTTCGTAACGTCCAAGGTCTGCTCGCCCTATACCTCCTATGAAGCCACGAAACGTATCATCGAGGAATCCCTGGACGCCCTGGAGCTGGATTATATCGATTTATATCTGGTTCACGAGCCTTATGATTCATCCCTTGAAATGTATGAAGCCCTGAAGGAGGCCAAAGGAAAAGGTCTCCTCCGGTCCATCGGGATTTCCAATTTCAATGAAGCCGAATATCTGGATTTCATCAAAGGCTTCGGCCTCATCCCCGCAGTAAACCAGATGGAAAATCATGTGTACTTTCTCCGGTCCCATCTGCAGGAAATCATGAGGGCTCATGGCACCGTCATGCAGGGCTGGGCGCCTTTCACGGAGGGCATGCGGCCCATTTTCAGGGAAAAGATTCTTAATGAAATCGGGAATCGTCATGGAAAAACGGCAGGACAGATCGCCCTGAGATACCTTCTCCAGAACGGGGTCCCCACCATCGCCAAATCTTCCCACGGGGAAAGGCTCAAAGAAAATTTGGATATTTTTGACTTTTCCCTCACTGCCGATGAAATGAAGACAATTCATGGGCTGGATGAAGGAAAAAGCCTCTTCGGTTGGTACTAATTTTAGGAATTAGGAATTGGGGGTTAGGGATTAGGGGTCTCATCAGACATTTAATGACTAAAATGGTCCTAGGAAATTGGACACGGGAAACTGGTATCCCCGAACATAGGACAGGGTAAACTGGAAAATCCCTTTGCCATGGACACTCTACTCCT
>OMVW01000084.1 GCA_900314595.1 uncultured Dialister sp.
AAAAGAAGAAATTTCTCTTGCCTATGATCCTGAAACGGCCAGGGTGGACCCGAAGGTTCGTGCCATGTGGGAAATCCATGAAATGGCAGTTACGGGAAAGACTCTCCACGCCTGCATGAGCACCCGTCTTCCCCTTCCGAAATGGGAAGAGATCCTGCTTCTCGGCGGCCAGCTGAATCCGGCGCCTCTCTTTGATGATGAAGAAGTGAACCTGAAGACGGTCATCGGCAAACATGCGGCAAAGCCCATGGTTCTTGACGGACCGGTCTATGTATCCCATATGTCTTTTGGCGCTCTTTCGAAAGAGGCAAAAATTGCCCTTGCCAAAGGTGCCTCGCTCGCCGGGACTGCCATGTGCAGCGGGGAAGGAGGTATCCTTCCGGAAGAAAAAGCGGCCGCTCAGAAATATATCTTTGAAATCATTCCGAATATGTACTCCGTGACGGAAAAGAACCTCAAAGAAGCAGATGCTATCGAAATCAAGATCGGCCAGGGCACGAAGCCCGGCATGGGCGGACATCTTCCGGGAGAAAAAGTAACGCCGGAAATTGCGGAAATCCGCGGCAAAAAAGTGGGCGAAGATATCCAGAGCCCCAGCAAGTTCAAGGAAATAGAAACGAAAGAAGATTTGAAAGCGTTCGTTGCTAAACTTCGTACTATTTCCGAAGGCCGGCCTATCGGCATCAAGCTCGCCGCAGGACACATTGAAAAAGACCTGAAATTTGCGCTTTATGCGAAACCGGACTTCATCACCATCGACGGCAGAGGCGGAGCAACCGGCTCCAGCCCCTTCCTGCTTCGTGAAGCGACTTCCGTTCCTACCATTTATGCCCTTGCCAGAGCCAGGAAATATCTGGATGAACAGCATTCCGACGTAAGCCTTGTCATCACCGGAGGACTCCGGGTGAGCGGAGATTTTGCAAAAGCCATCGCCATGGGGGCTGATGCAGTGGCTGTCGCGACAGGTGCCCTGATGGCCCTGGGCTGCCAGCAGTATCGGATCTGCGGGAGCGGTCACTGCCCTGTAGGCATTGCCACCCAGGACCCGGAACTTCGGAAGCGTCTCCATGTAGACATTGCGGCACAGAGAGTCGCCAACTATTTCAAAGTGGCTTTCTCCGAACTTGCCTCTTTTGCAAGGGTTACCGGCCATCACGATATTCATGACCTTTCTGAAAAAGACCTCATCACCACCAGTGAAGAAATCCATAAATATACGGGCATCCGCCACGCAGGGGAAGACTGAACCTTTCGGAATGCGTGAGCTCTGCAGGAATCACGGACGATGAAAAAGTCCCTGAAGCACCGATTCGCTTCAGGGGCTTTTATTTTTGCGGAAATGCGGTCGTTCATGAAGAATCTTTTTATACCGTAAAAATTTTATGAAATTCTAATAAAATAAAATTTCCTTTTTGTACTATATAGGCAGAAAGGATGAAAAGTCCCCGGGAAATCCCGCTCAGCGCAATCCATGGAAAGCGGGATGAGGACGGATCATTTTTTTGAAACGGTACCGTAAATAAGAGCTCTTACAAATCAGATAACACAAAGGAATATTCCGGGGAGGACTCTGTCCTTTACTCTGTATTGTTACTACTTTTGAGATTTTGTTTTTGCCAGCAGTGAAAAAGGTCCGGCTCGAAAGAGCCGGGCCTTTTTGCTTGCAAAAATAAATTTCTCATGATAATTTACTGATAGAAAGCATTTGGATAGTCTCTGTAAAAGGAGGACATATGAAACCATTCATGAAATATGCAGCAGCCCTTCTGGCGGCAGCGGCCCTTGCGCTTCCTGCGGGAATCATGGCGGCAGAACCGGTGGTGCCTGCGCTTTTCAGGGAGGTTTGCGTGGACCCTTCCCTTCGTCTGGATGATTCGGATTATGCGACGAAAACCATGACGGTAGAGGGGCGGAAGGTGGTATTTCGTGCCTATGAAAATCTTTCCTATGTGGCAAGGCCTGTGGATCAGACGTATCAGACCATGAATATTTATGTGCCGGAAGGGTATTTCAAAGGGGAAACCATCCATGGATACACGGCAGAGACGGCGCCCATATTTCTTCCCAATACCGTAGGAGGCTA
>OMVW01000055.1 GCA_900314595.1 uncultured Dialister sp.
TACTATCTGAGCTTAAGGAATAGATGTAACAATGTAGCGCCGTATACGAGGACCGTACGTACGGTGCAATGGGAGGGCTAATAACTCTACCCTATTGGGATTTTTGTACAGGTGGGTGAAAATAACAAAAGGTTTGTTTTGTCAGTCAGTCTCATCTATGCCTTGCAGCGAACCCAAAAGTCACGGTCCGGCAGAGGCACTTTCGGCTTGAACGAAAGTACAGCCCCTCACCGCATTCGCGGAGCTCCCCGTACTTCGGGGAGCCGGATGCCGGGCATAATTAACAGTAGAGGCAAATGAGAAAATATATTTCCAAAGCAGTACGCTGCGTTCTTTCCGCTCCACGCGCACGGCCGGGAATAGACGTGCTCCCTCGTGCGGGGCTGCAGGTACACGTAAGGCCGGGAATACAAATGCAGGCCGCTAGTGAAGAGCCACCGCCTGCGTACAACCTTTGTCAGCACAAGTGCGGGCAACAGCCCGTGCGCGAAGCGCACTATAAAAAATTGGTTGGCGCCAGCCAACCATATCCACCCCCTTTCCCTTTTCCCCTGTTTTTTTACTGTGAGACTGAGCCCCTATATAATTGCCCGTTTTTTTCAAATTCTGATGCGCCCGCCCCGCGATCGATTCATATTTCCCACAACTTTCTTTGCAAAGAAGCGCATTTCATGGTACCATAATATATTATTGCAGGAAAGGAAAACGCCATGAAGAGACCGCTGAAAGTGACACGGGAGACCCGGCCGAGCCAGTATGCCCGGAAGATGTACGGCAAAGATAAAATCGAAAAAATCATGGACGAGGAAGATGTGACTTCTCTTCGGAAGGGTTCGAAGAAGAAGGTAAGGACTCTCCTGAACAAGCGGCTGCGCCAGGCGCTGAAGAGGGAGGACCTCCCCAGCGGCGGGGCGTATCGGAAGGCGCTGGATATAGACGAAGAATCATAGAGGAAACGATGGATATAAAGAAAATTCTTGTACTGGATACGGAAACGACGGGTTTTGACAGCAAAGCGGAGATTCTCCAGCTTTCCGTGATCGACGGGAGTGGAGAAATTCGGATAAACGAATATTTCCGCCCCCGTTTTATTTCGTCCTGGCCCGGGGCGGAAGCGGTGAATCATATTTCACCCGAGATAGTCAAAGACAAACCTTCCTTTTATGACCGGAGGGAGGAAATAGGGCACCTCCTCCGTCATGCGGACCTTCTGGTGGGATACAACCTGCCTTTCGATCTGAAAATGATCCGGCAGAACGGAGTATTCATCCCCTACAAGGCAAAAACGCTGGACCTCATGCGGCCCTTTGCGAAAGTGTATGGGGAAATCAATGAGAAATACGGCGATTACAAGTGGCAGAAACTGTCCACCTGCGCGAAATATTACGGTTGCAAAGAAGAAGGCTGGCACGACAGCCTGGCCGATACGAAGGCTACGCTTTTCTGCTTCCATAAAATGCTGGAAATGGGGCACATCAAGCTGTAATGATCATCAAATAACCATTAACCCCTATGTACAGTTTTTCAACTTTCCAAAAAAGATTAATCGTTATCTGTTAATAGTTAATGGTTGTATTTATGCCAGACCCGCGAGAGTACGTTAATCTCACTCGGCCTGTCCGTATTGGAATGATGGAACTTATTAACTATTATCCATTATCCATTAACCTCAATATACAGCTTTTGAAATCGAATGAATCCGAAGTTTCCGAAATTAAAAACTATTAACCTCACGTACGGCTTTCCATCCGGATGACCTGAAAGCCGCCCGACCATTAACCATTACCTATTATCCATTATCTACAAACAAGGAGCCCCTATGCCGGCAAAGAAGAATTATTACATCGTCAAAAAAGGAAAGAATCCCGGAGTGTATTATTCCTGGGCGGAGTGCAGCCGGGAGGTGCAGGGATTCAGTGGAGCTGTCTACAAGGGATTTGTGACGAGGAAAGAAGCGGAGGAGTGGTACGGAAAGCCCGTGGCCCCTGCGCCTTCTGAAAAAGGTTCTCCTTCTTCCGGAAAGCCCCTCTCCCTGCCGGAAGCGGAAAAGAAATATCCCTCCAGGAAGGTGGTAAGAAATATTTCCCTTTTCCAGAATGGAGAATATCTGCCGGAGGAACTCACCATTTTCACCGATGGTTCCTGCCTGGTCAATCCCAATGGTCCCGGCGGTTTTGCGGCGGTTTTCCTCGACAAACTGGGAGAAGAGCTGCTCTATGTGACTGGAGGCGAGCCCGTAAGCACGAATAACCGCATGGAGCTTCGGGCGGCCTATGAAGCGCTCAAAGTCATCGATGACGGAACCAGGCACCAGGTGACTTTCCATACGGACAGCAAGTATCTGCAGAAATGCTTTGCCAATCACTGGATTTCCAACTGGAAGAGAAACGGCTGGAAAACCCAGACAGGAAGCAACGTGCTGAACCAGGACCTCTGGAAAGCGCTGGATCTTCTGATTTCCCGCCACCAGGTCCGGTTCGACTGGACAAAAGGCCACGTGGGCACGAAGTACAATGAACTCTGCGATCAGCTGGCCAAGACGGAAGCCGGTAAATTTCATTAAGAAAAAAGATGTGTCAGAAATGGCGCATCTTTTTATTTCCAAAAAAATTTTCATCATGACCCTTTTTTAAATTCAATCGGAATTGTAAAAAGTAAATGCATATTTCAAAAAAAAGTTTGACGAAACGTAATTCAGTGAACAAAATTTGAAATATTTATTTCATAAATAAAAATTTTTCTACGACCTTAAAATATTTCCAAAATGGTCTTGAAAGTCTTTCAAATATACCCTATAATAAAAATGAATACAAATATAATCCAAACGTATGATTTTATTTTATAACAATAAGAAAAGGGGGATCATAATGACTTCGGGGAAAGAGGACTATTTAAAGGCGATTTATCTGCTCAGCGAAACCCATGATATTGTCACAAATAAAGAGCTGTCAGAAATGCTTCACGTTTCACCGCCTTCCGTCAGTGAAATGATTACGAAACTGCAGAAACAGGGCTACGTGGACTATACGGCCTACAAAGGCAGCAAGATGACGAGAAAAGGCAGAAGAGAAGCAGGAAGACTCCTCCGCTACCATGCGCTGTGGGAAGTATTCCTGGTAGACCACCTGAAATTTTCCTGGAGCGAAGCTCACGAAATCGCTGAAGGCCTGGAACACCAGACCAACGACAAACTGGCTGAAAAACTGGATGAATTTCTGGATCATCCCCAGCACTGCCCCAACGGAGACCCGGTACCGCGCAAAGACGGAACCCGTATAGGCATCACCACACGTGTCCTTTCCGATGCTGATATAGGCGAAACCACCCACGTACGCCGTATTATGGAAGACTATGACCTCATGGACTACATCCAGTCCAAGGGCATTACCATCGGTATGGAAGTAACGGTCAAGGAAAAGGAACCTTACGAAGGACCGCTCCTCCTCGAAACGCCGAATGGGGATATTACCCTCTCCTACAAAGCTGCCAGACAGATTTACGTGGATGACTGATGAGCAGTTAGTTATTAGTTTTTAGTTGTTAATTGTTAGAAATAAGAGCCGACCCTGCAGAGAGCCGGCTCTTTTTATTGGAAATAAAAGTGGTTAGTGGTAAGTGATAAGTGGTAAGTGAAGGTGGCGGCCTGGCGGCCGCAAGTATATATGGGGCTTTTGGCCGAAGAAAACAGGGGAAAGGGGAAAGGGAAGGATATGGTTGGCTGGCGCCAACCAATCTTATGTAGTGCGCTCCGCGCACGGGCTGATGGCCCGCACTTGTGCTGGCAAGGGTCCTCTCCAGGCGGTGGCTCTCTACTTTCGACTTGTACCTGTATTCCCGGCCTTACGCGAATATGCATCCCCGCACGAGCGGGCACGTCTATTCCCGGCCGTGCGCGTGGAGCGGAGGAATCGCAGCGAAGGCGGGTAAGTTCATCTATCAAAAAAATCGAAAATGACCGTAAAAATCTGAAGTACAGGGGAAGATTTTTTATCTTTCACAATTTCGACTTAAACCGGTAGTACAACCCCCTGCTCGCTACGCTCGCCGCCCCCCTGGCCATGGGGGCAAGTGATTTTTCGACCTGAATGAGTCTTTCAACCCCGCCTGTGTACAGTCCCCATATAAATTTGTCAGCGCATCAGCGCTGACACCTTCCCGATCATCCCGACAGCCCCGATCACCCCGACCACCCCGATTCAAAAGTCAATTGATCATATAGTTCCCTTTCGACTATACGTCCGGCATCAATTCTTTTACCGCATCAGCGGCACACCTTCACGAACCACGAAATCTCGATACCGACAATACCGGGGCATGTCGTGGTGAGGCTAACCCACGAATATCGAACCATCCTCAAACCAAAAATCTGATAAGTGAATAAAATTCATCCCATTTTCGACATGCAGCGATAGAACAACCCCCTGCTCGCTGCGCTCGCCGCCCCCCAGGCTCGGGGGGCCTGAAACGTTTCGACTCGAATGGGCATTGTCTGCCCTGTGCAGGAAATGAAAAGAGCAGTATTCTCCCTTGGATATCAAAATCCGATGACAAGGATTTCATTGGAATTGACTCATTTTATTCAAGTCGTTACCGTTAAAGCCCTCCCAATGATTGGGAGGGTGCCTGAACGAAGTGAAGGCGGGTGGGTTGTACTATCGGTCTTTCAACCCCGCCTGTGCAGAGTCCCCATAAAAAATGTGCCGCATCAGCGGCACACCTACCCGATCACCCCGACAGCCCCGATAACCCCGACCACCCCGATTTAAAAGTCAATCGATCATATAGTTTCCTTTCGGCTATATGTCCGGCATCAATGCTTTTACCGCATCAGCGCTGACACCTTCCCGATCATCCCGACAGCCCCGATCATCCCGACCACCCCGATTCAAAAGTTAATCGACCATATAGTTCCCTTTTGACTATACGTCCGGCATCAATCCATAATACCGACAAAAGACTCAATAAAAGTACTTGAAAAACACCTTCCCCTCCTGTAAAATTAAAAAAGGGATAACTATGTTATCCGGCCCCGGAGATGGGGCTTTTTTGTTGCCTGTCTTTCCCCCGGGAGCAGGCAGGATTATATAAACAGGGGTGTTTTCATGAAAAATTTCGACGTTATTATTATAGGTGCCGGTCCGGCAGGGATTTTTACCGCCCTGGAGCTGGCGGATACGGGAATGAATATCCTGATCCTTGAAAAGGGGCTGGATATCCGCGAAAGAATCGCATTGAACAGGGACCGCAAGGCTCCTCTGAAGGACCGGCGGGCAAATATTGTCTCCGGCTGGGGCGGGGCGGGCGCTTTTTCTGATGGAAAACTGACGCTTACCACGGACTATGGCGGAAATCTGGACGATTATATGAATAAGGGTGAACTTTCCCGCCTGATTTCCTATGTGGATGAAGTGTACTGCCGGTTCGGCGGTGAAGGACGCAAGGTGTACGGCGATGAACATCTGGAGGAAATCCACGAATTGAAACGGAAGGCAGCGGCTGCCGACCTTGCCTATATTCCGGCCCGCATCCGCCATCTGGGGACCGACGTGAATGGAGAAATCCTTTCGAATATGAGGGATTCCTTCCCGTCCAATGTGACCGTTATTTCCAGGTGTCCCGTAGACCACATTCTTATTAAGGACGGACAGGTGGAAGGAGTCGAGGCAGGCGGAGAGACCTATTTCTGCAAATACCTCGTGGCGGCTCCCGGAAGGGACGGGGCGGAATGGTTCAGCGGGGAAGCGGAAAAAATCGGCCTTCGCACCGCATCGAATGCCGTAGATATCGGGGTCCGTGTGGAGTCTCCGGCGGAAGTGTACGAGCCAATCACCCGCATCGCTTATGAGTCGAAGCTTGTGTATTTCTCCAAATTTTTCGATGACAGAGTGCGCACTTTCTGCATGAATCCCTATGGATTTGTGGTGACGGAAAATAATAACGGACTGATGACGGTGAATGGTCACTCCTATGCCCATAAAAAGAGTGACAATACGAATTTTGCTATCCTTGTTTCCAAGCAGTTTACCGAGCCTTTCCACGAACCTATCGAATACGGGAAATATATAGCCTCCCTGGCCAATATGCTTGGCGGCGGACCCATCGTGCAGCGCCTGGGGGACCTCAGGGATGGCAGGCGGTCCACGGCGGAACGCATCCGGAGAGGACTCGTCCACCCCACTATGCCAAGCGCCACACCGGGAGATTTATCTTTGGTCTTGCCATATCGCTTCTTAAAGGATATTATGGAGATGTTCGAAGCGCTGGACAAAGTTGCGCCGGGAGCCAATTCGCGCCACACCCTTCTGTACGGGGTGGAAGTGAAATTTTACTCTTCGAGAATTGAACTTTCGAACCAGCTGGAAACGAAGATTCCAAACTTCTTCGCCATTGGTGATGGAGCCGGCATCACCAGGGGCCTTGCCCAGGCCTCAGCTGCCGGTGTAGTGGTGGGCCGCGAAATCTGCGCCCGCATTGGGAAACCGAAGGGAGAAATTTAAATGATACCAAGGTACACACGCCCTGTGATGGGTAAAATCTGGGAAGAAAGAAATGAATGGCAGACCATGCTCGATGTGGAAATCGCAGCCTGCGAAGCCAATGCAGAACTGGGCCGCATTCCAAAGGAAGCAGTAGAAGTCATTAAAGCCAAAGCAGACTTTGACGTAGACCGGATTCATGAAATCGATGCAGTCATCAACCATGATATAATTGCCTTCCTCACCAATGTAGGTGAACACGTAGGCGACGAAGCCAAGTACATCCACATGGGTCTCACTTCCACCGACGTGAAGGATACAGGCCTGAACGTCCAGATCAAACAGGCAAGCGCAGTCCTCCTGGACGACCTCCAGAAACTGGCAGACGTACTGAAGAGAAGAGCTGTAGAATTCAAGTACACCCCCACCATCGGCAGAACCCACGGCGTTCATGCAGAACCCACCACCTTCGGCCTGAAACTCCTCCTCTGGTATTCTGAAACCCTTAGAAATATCGACAGAATGAAACGGGCAGCTGAAGAAATGGCAGTAGGCAAACTTTCCGGCGCTGTAGGCACCTATGCGGATATCGACCCCTATGTAGAAGAATACGTCTGCAAGAAAATGGGTCTCACCCCGGAAATCGTAGCTACCCAGGTCGTTCAGCGTGACCACCATGCCGAATATATCGCAACCCTGGGCGTCATTGCAGGCACCCTCTCCCAGATGGCCCTCGAAGTCCGCCACCTCCAGAGAACGGAAGTGAGAGAAGCGGAAGAATATTTCAGCCCGAAACAGAAAGGCTCCTCCGCTATGCCTCACAAGAGAAACCCCGTCAAATCCGAAAGAATCTGCGGCATGGCCAGAGTCATCCAGGGCTATTCCCTCCCGGCCTTCGAAGATATCCCGCTGTGGCATGAAAGAGATATTTCCCACTCCTCTGTAGAAAGAGTCATCATCCCGGACGCAACGATTGCCCTGGACTATATCCTTGACCAGACAACCGCCCTCATCGATAAACTCCTCGTTTATCCGGAAAAAATGCTGGCAGACCTCAACCTCACCGGCGGACTCATCTACAGCCCGCGTGTGCTGCTCGCCCTCGTAGCCAAAGGTGCCTACAGAGATACCGCTTACCGCTGGGTACAGAGAAACGCCATGAAACGCTGGCTCCAGGGAGAAGACTTCTACGAAAACCTCTGCAAAGACGAAGATGTCAGAAAGTACCTCACCCCTGAAGAAATCAAGGCATGCTTCGACTACAAACCCATGCTCGTCCATGTGGATGAAATCTTTGCCAGATTTGGGCTGTGAGTCGTTAGAAATTAGAAATTAGAAATAAAAGCCTTCCGGTTCATAAGAGCCGGGAGGCTTTTTTGGAGTGAAAGTGGTAAGTGGGAAGTGATAAGTGGTAAGTGAAGGTGGCCGCTTCAAATTATGAAAGCGGCCAAATATATATGGGGCCTCTGGCCCGCACTTGAGCTGAAGATGGTTTCAGACAGGCGGTGACTCTCTACTTTCGGCTTGTACCTGTATTCCCGGCCGTGCGCGTACCTGCTGCCTCGCACGAGCGGGCATGTGTATTCCCGGCCGCGCGCGTGGAGCGGATGAATGCGCAGCGCTCTCCTTTGGAAGACAAAAATCTGACAATGATGGAATTATCTCATTTTCGACTTGCAGCGGTAGAATAACCCCCTGCTCGCTTCGCTCGCCGCCCCCCAGACTCGGGGGGCCTGGACGTTTCGACATATATGGGCATTTCAAACTCGCCTGAGCAAAATCCCCATAAATAATCGGCGGCCATCAGGCCGCTACCTTCCCGCACCCCGCACCCCG
>OMVW01000072.1 GCA_900314595.1 uncultured Dialister sp.
ATCTACCATGGCAATCGCTAACTGAAAAAAGCTAAAAAATGGACCCTGGGGTAAGTGCGCCCTTTTTTGGGTTTTTCGGGATAATGGTTTTATAGTAAAGTATGGGCAGCCGGAGCGCAGCGGAGGCGGAGGGGATGTACAATCGCTCAAGCTGATAGTGACTCTGCCGGTCCATGCTTTCCGGTTTCGCTGCAAGGCACATATGAGGCTGACTGATGAAACGTATTCATGCTATTTGACTCTATCCTTAAAACGCGGGCTCCCCGAAGTGCGGGGAGCTCCGCAAAGCGGTGAGGGGATGTCAAGCAGCTGCAAGTCGAACATGTCCCAAATGGTTCCCGACTTTGGGGTTCGCTGCAAGGCACATATGAGGCTGACTGACGAAACATTTCTGGAAGAATTGACTCTATCGGCAGTTAGGAGGCTCTCCCCCCGGGAGAGCTCCCCGAAGCGGTGAGAGGGCCAATCGATTCGAAGAATCGATTATTTCTATCTATTCACCCTGAAGAGCAAAGAAAACTTTACAAAATTTCTGTTGACAGTCCGATTGGATTTTGATATTTTATAGAAAAAGTGGGATTTCCCACCTTGCATCAGGGAGGAAGATTATGGAAACGATTAGCAATTACACAGCCCACATCGATGCCAAGAAGCGGATTACCCTTCGCGGAGCCAGGTACGACTACTACGAAGTCCGGGAATACGCCAACGGCTGCTACATCCTGGAGCCCCGCCAGCTCGTGCGGCCGGAATCCATATCCGCTGCCACACTGAGGACCATGGATGAATCCGTGAGCAATCTCAAAGCCGGCCGGGTGTCTGATCCCATTGACCTGTCGGATTTTAAGGACTAACTTATGGGACCTTTCAAAATTCGTCTGGGCATTCCGGAAATGCTGGCTTACTGGCAGGAACTACGCCAGGGAGCAGCCCGGGGTACATTGAATAAAGAAGACCTTCAGCTCTATAAAAAATGGGGAAGAGCCATGGTACATCTAGCTGCAGACCCTTTTTACCCCGGACTGAAGACACATGAAATCCCTCCGCTTTCCCGAAGATATGGAATGAAAGTCTGGCAATCCTATCTGGAAAATAAAAACAGCCGGGCCGCCCGGATCTACTGGGTCTATGGACCGGATTAAAAAGATATTACCATCATCGGGCTGGAGCCGCATCCGGAAGATAAAAAATCCAATGGATACCAGAAAGTCCTTTTATCAGAACTTCCTGAATTCTAAACATTCTGTGCACTGCAAAGTATGTCACGCAGTGCATTTTATTTTATAAAAATTCCCGGTCTCCCTCCCGCCGGTTTACATTCCTCCCGCCTCTGACGCCTCCGGCGCCAGCTCCCCCCAGGGGGAGCCTGACCAATCGACGGCCTTCGGCCGTTTGGAGATCATCATCCTGCACTACACCTTCAAGGCACATATGAAGAAAAAGGAAAGCAGACAATCGGGCCCCACCTTCCCTGGGATGGGAAGGTACCGGCGGAGCCGGGGGATAGGTTGTACAATCTCACAAGGCGCCCATGAGGCTGATTGCCAAAACGCACTCGGGACAGATGAGGAAAGCGTTAAGCAAGTGCTCTCCCCCGGGAACACCCCGAAGGGGTGAGAGGGCAAAATCGATTCGAAGAATCGATAATCTTTATATTTCCCATGGAAATTCCCGTTTACCGGGTTTCCATCAGATGAGCATTCAAAATCAGGGTTATACAGCATTCTTTAAATTCTTGCGATCGTGACTCTCGTGACTGACGTGACTATCGTGAAGATGCGCGGCAGCAGAAAGCCGCGCCTTTTATATTTCTTTCTCCAGTGACTCCCATAGAAGTTACCGGCTGCCGGTTTCCTTTCCGGCCGCTATTGGCTGCCATTCTACTGTTTCAAGCCGGGTACAGCATAGGAAAAGCTGCCGATTTCCATGCTCCTTTTCGGTCTTGGCCTTTCCATTCAGCTTGCCCCCTTACCCTGATTACTGTAAAATAGAGTGAGAATTCATGGGAAAGGAGTGAAGCTCATGGTCAGGATGCCCGTAGGCATAGAAGATTTCAAAGCATTGATTACCGGCGGATACTATTTTGTAGATAAGACAGACCTGATCCGGCGGCTCATTGACAGCCATGGCGCAGTGACCCTTTTCGCCCGGCCAAGGCGGTTTGGCAAGACCCTCACCATGAGCATGGTGGACTATTTCTTTAATATTGCCCACAAAGAAGAAGCAGAGACCCTCTTCAAAGGCACAAATATTGAAAAAGCCGGTCCGGTCTATATGAAACACCTGGGCAGCCGCCCCGTACTCTTCCTCTCCCTCAAAGACGTGAAAGAATCAGACTTTGGAAATATGACTGCCCGCATGGGACGCCTCATGGCGGCCACCTGCCAGAAGTATCATTTCCTTCTGGACAATCCCTCTGTCCTTGACTCCGAAAAGACCTATTTCCTCCGCCTCGAAAACCAGGAAGCCTCACCCGTAGACCTGCAAGACTCCCTGCGCACCCTTCTGGACCTCCTCTCCAGATATTATGGGAAACGGGCGCTCCTCCTGATCGATGAATACGACGCTCCCGTGCAGACAGCCTGGGAAAATGGCTATTACCATGAAGCCGTATCCTTCATGAGGAACTTCCTCTCCTCCGCCCTCAAGACAAACCCGAGCCTCGAATTTGCCCTCCTTACCGGAGTCCTCCGCATTGCCAAAGAAAGCATATTCAGCGGACTGAATAACCTTTCCATCTCCACCGTCATCAGCGGAGGCTATGCCGATACATTCGGATTCACAAAGAAAGAAATCCGGAAAATAGCGGAAATACTGGGGAAGACAGATAAACTTCAGGAACTCTCCGACTGGTATGACGGGTATCACTTCCAGAATGTGGAAATATACAACCCCTGGTCCATCATCAACTACTTTGACCAGGGATGCATTGCCACTTCCTACTGGGTGAATACCTCGGGCAATTCCATCCTTGCCTACCTCCTTCAGAGCGCCGACGAAAGAAGATGGCAGGAAATCCGGGACCTCATGGCAGGGAAATCCATCACCTCCGGCATCAATGAAAACGTAGTCTATGATACACTGAATCCCGACCGGACCACCCTCTATACAGTCCTTCTCTTCACCGGATACCTCAAATGCACGGGACTGGTCGAAAACCGCCGGGGACTCTATGACCTCGCCATACCGAATCGCGAACTCCGGGACGTTTTTGAAGACGAAATCATAAGCCGCCTGGGCTCAGGAAACAGCGATATCGCCCTCCACGATATGGAAACAGCCATGAATAGCGGGAATGCCGAATCCTTCCAATTCAACCTTCAGGACATCCTCACCAGGACAGCCGGCATACATGACACAGCCAAAGCAGAAAGCTTCTATCATGGCCTCATGCTCGGATTCTCCCTTTACTACGAAAACAACTATCGCATAGAATCCAACCGCGAAAGCGGATATGGCCGGTTTGACCTCGCCCTCATACCGAAGAAAAAGAACCTCCCCGGCATCATCATGGAATTCAAAGCAGTCAAAGAAGAGAAAGAACTGCCCAAAGCAGCAGAAAAAGCAAAAAACCAGATCGAAGAAAAAGCCTACGACACAGCCATGACCACTGCCGGCATCACAAGAATATGGAAATACGGCATCGCCTTCTGTGGTAAAAAAGTCATAGTCACATAAAGAGACAGGAAAATTCCCAAATTTCCATCAGGCGGCCCCTGGCCGCCATTTTTCATTCCTCCCTCTGACGCCTTCCGCCAGCTCCCCAGGGAGAACCTGACCGCCCGGCCGCGAAGCGGCTAGAGGTCAAGCCACCCTTGAAAGGGGGGGCTCCGCGCAGCGGTGGGGGGAAGACTGATGATTCCCTGCACTACCCATTCAAGGCACATATGAGGCTGACTGACGAAACGTACATGTGCCAAATGTCTCTATCCATAAAATGCGAGCTCCCCGAAGTGCGGGGAGCTCCGCGAATGCGGTGAGGGGATGTCAAGCAGGTACATGACGAAAATGACTCAGACCGTTTGCGGAAAGGGTTCGATACCTGGCACCTATGAGGCTAATTGCCAAAAGATACCTGGGATAAATGAGATAATCTATAAGCGAGTGGCTCTCCCTCGGGAACACCGCGACAGCGGTGAGAGGGCAAATCGATTCGAAGAATCGATAATCTCTATACTTTTTGTTGAAACTGTATTCTTTGAAACTTTGATAGACCAGCTGTCTTCGAGACTTTGCGTTGTCCGGGAATCGGGAAACGGGGCTCGGGGTGGTGCGCGCGTCAACACTGGAAGCCTGCCCTTTTTGATTTTTCCCTTCAGGGCCTGGCTGTTATTCATACGTGTCGATGCAGCTAAAAAACAATGAATGCATCGTGATTATCGTGAATATCGTGACTGTCGTGGAGGTGGCCGCCAAAATCATAGGGCGGCCAGTTTTATATTTTGAACTGTATTTGGTGTTACTTTGATAGACCAGCTATTTTCAAAAGCTTCACATTGTCAGGGACTCGGGACATCGGGACTCGGGGTGGTGCACGGCAATTGCAGAAGGCCGCGGAGTTTTTATTGGGTCCATGGAAGTTGCCAGTTCCCAGAGTCCCTTTACCCTGCGGGGCATCAGGTGACGTGGAGGTGGCGCTGCACAATTCGTGAAGCAGCGCGGATTTTTTATTGGGCCCATGGAAGATGTCAGCTGCCAGTGGGGCCCATGGAATTTCCCGGAGACTCGCATGGAAGTTCCCGGTTGCCAGTTACCAGAGACTGAATTCTTCGAAACTTTGAAAGACCAGCTGTCTTTGTGGCTGTACGTTCTCCGGGATGCGGGAATCGGGGTGGTGCACGGCAATTGCAGAAGGCCGCGGAGTTTTTATTGGGTCCATGGAAGTTGCCAGTTCCCAGAGTCCCTTTACCCTGCGGGGCATCAGGGGCTCGTGGCTGACGTGGAGGTGGCGCTGCACAATTCGTGAAACAGCGCGGATTTTTTATTGGGCCCATGGAAGATGCCGGCTGCCAGTGGGGCCCATGGAAGTTCCGAGTTCCGAGAGATTCCATCAAGGCCCGGGATACAACCTTGCATCTTTTGAGGCTTTATTCATCTGACTGCACGAGTACTGCGGGACGAACGGGTCGGCCGGGAAGGTGGCGCTGCGCAATTCGTGATACAGCTCAGATTTTATTTCTTCATAAAGGTTCCGATTGTCTATCAGGGCAGTAGTATAAATTATCTCATTTCAAGATATTTAATGCTGTTATTTCATATTTTTAGTATATTTAGGAATGTGATAAAATCAGGCAAATGTTAGTTTTAAGTAATTTAGGATAGTAGCTATAGGAGGAGTTGTCATGACAAATTACCTGGAAAATTTATTCACTGATGAAGAATTGAAAATCCTGCGTGATCAGTTTTACTATGTAGATACTGATTACAAGGGACGCAAGCGTGTCTTTTTCGACAATGCCGGTGGTGCATTGCGCTTGAAGAAATGTGAAGAAGATTTCGCTAAAATCGATGCTCTTCCGGATTGTGCCGAACACGCGAATCAGGCAGCCCTTGAATTATTTGAAGTAGAAAATAAAGGCCGGGCTGATGCACGTCTTCTGTTCAACGCCAGGCATGGTGTCATTGCCACAGGCTATACGGCGACACAGCTGATGATGTATGTGGCCAATGTCATTAGCGCCAATGCCGTCGGCACAAATGTGGTTACTACGGCTCTGGAACATCCGTCAGCCTTTGACGCAATGGCAATCAACGCTGAGAAATACCATCGTGAACTGCGTGTAGCGCCGGCTAACCCTGTAACCGGTGGTATCGATGCAGAAACGGTCCTTTCCCTGGTTGATAAGGATACGGCAGTATTAAGCGTCATGTCCGCATCGAATATTTCTGGTCACATCATGGACATCGGAACCATTGCCAGGGAAGCACGGAAAATCAACCCGGATATTTACATCATAAGCGATGCCGTACAGCATGCGCCTCACGGGGCTCTTGATCCGGAATCCTGTGGTGTCGATGCAATGAATATGGCACCCTATAAATTCTTCGGTATCCGCGGTTTCTCCCTCATGTACCTGTCCGACCGGGTCAAAGATCTGCCTCATGATAAGGCCATCTGCCTGAAAAGTGATCAGTGGGAAAGCGGCAGCCCCGCCTCCGCTCACTTCGTTGCCATTTCGGCCATTGTCGATTACGTTGCTTCCATTGGGAAATGGGTATCGCCGGATGAAACTGACCGCCGCAAGCTCTTCGAACTTGGGATGGCCCGTCTGGCAGCTCACGAACAGGCACTGCTTTATATCCTTCTGGAAGGAACGGATAAAGTCGAAGGCCTGCGTCATATGAAGGGCGTAACCGTAAAGATGGATGACCCTGATTTAACGAAGAGAGACTTTATTACAGGCATTGAATTTGACAATATGCCGGCTGATAAGGCGAGAGAAGAACTTGAGAAATATGGTTTCGTCACCTTCGAACGACTGGCATCGAGCCCCTATTCTGATCGTATGCTGAAACAATTCGATTCAGAAGGCGTCGTCCGTTTGTCACCGCTCCATATCAACACACCGGCAGAAATGGAACAATTCCTGCTGGCTGCCAAAAAAGTTGCTTCATTATGATACCACGTTCATATTAAAATTTTTCTAAGAAACGGGGGCTCACAATGGAAGAAAAAGCTCAATTTCACTTTGGAATGGCCGGCCCATGGATTACCATTATTTTCCTGCTGGCCGGCATGATAGCCAGCACTATACTTCACAAAGGTATGGCAGGTCTGTTGATTGTATGTTTCACTGCACTTTTTATCGGGTTCCTCCTGGCAAAGGATAAAAAGAATTTCGGTAAGATCACCATTACAGGTCTGCAAAATAGTATTCTGGGTACAATTACTGTTGCCTTTCTGTTTGCAGGAATTCTGGCACAACTCATGCGCCAGAGCGGGCTCATCGATGCTCGTATTTATGGCATTACGAGCATTGGATTCAGCGCCGGATTCGTACCAGCTGCGGCCTTTATTATCTGCATGATCATTTCTACCGCCTGCGGTACCAGTACCGGTTCAGTTGCTGCAGTTGCTCCTGTCCTGGTTCCGGTTGCTCATGGTTTGGGCATTGATCTGGGTCTCATCTGCGGGGCAATCGTCAGCGGTGCCATTTTCGGTGATAATTTAGCACCCATTTCGGATACTACAATTGCGTCTGCCCTGACACAGGAAGCAAAAATTAATGATGTTGTACGGACCCGGCTGCCTTATTCCCTGATTTCGGCTGCCGTTTCACTCGTCCTTTTCATTTTCATTGGACAATCAATGGCGGCAGGTACTCATCCGGATATTGCTTCAAAAACTATTGTCATGCAATCTTATGTCCTGCTCCTTCTGCCTTTCATTATGGTCTTCATGATGCGCAAGGGCTGGGATATTATGGCGACACTGCTGATCTGTGATATCGCCGGGGTCATCATCAACCTGTGCCTGGGCTGCATCAGTCCGGCTGTCATGTTCAGCGGAAAAGGGCCTGTCGTAAGCGGTATGATGGGTATGATGGTTCTGCTCGTATACGTCATCCTTTTATTCATGATCCTGCAAATCATGAAGGCCAGTGGTGCGTTTGAACAGCTTGGCACAAGCATGATGAAATGGTGCAAATCCTATCGTTCCGGCGAACTGGTCGTTTTTGCCAATGCGGCTATTGGTTCAATCATTACCGGTGGCAGCAGCCCCTCTATCATCTTCTTTGGCCCCTTTGTCCGGCAAATTACAAAGGAACTGGGAATTGACCGCTGCCGCGGCGCCAACATTCTGGATGGTACAGCTTGCGGCATAACGGGATTAATGCCCCATGGCAATCCGAACCTCGTCTCCATTGGCGTTGTTATGGCTATTCCCGGGGTCGACCCGTCCTTCTCATTCCTCAATATACTCCCGTACAACTATCACTGCTGGGGATTATTAATCATCTTTTTACTCAGCATTATGACAGGCATTGGGCGCCGGTTTGAAAAACCTGTCCTTGAAGAAGGACAGGAACGGTGATTTTTCCTCTATGCAGCAGGCAGGTCAGATGATCTGCCTGCTGTTTTTTTATGCTTTTAAATCTTTTGGATATATTCTTTTAACTCCTCTTCGAACAGCTTGTTAATAGCAATGTCATTAACTTAAGAAATTCATAAAATAGTTCAAGTACGCATCGAAAGGTGCGTGCTTTTTTGTGCAAAAAAGTCGAAAAAAATACGAC
>OMVW01000053.1 GCA_900314595.1 uncultured Dialister sp.
CTGATGGAAATTGCGGCGGAAACGTACATGTCGAATTGACACAGGATATTAAGCGCGGCCCTCCCGCGTCCGGGAGGGTGCCCAAAGGGCAGGAGGGGCATACGATCAGACGAGTCGTTTATGAGGAAAATGGTTAGTACGTAACGCAGGAAATGATGGAATTGCAGTCACTTGTCCGTTTAATGGGGTGAGTCAGTTACGGTTTTCGTGAGTTAGCCTCACCGCGGCACGCCCCGATGGAGTCTTTAGCGAGATTTCGGGGTGCGGGATGCGGGGTGCGGGGAGGATTGGCCGCTGATGCGGCCAATATTTTTTTATGGGGGCTGTGCACAGGCGGGGTCGAAATGCCCATTTTGCGCAGATGGTTTCATCGTCGAAACTGACTGATGGAAATTTCGGTGGAAACGTACATGTCGAATTGACACAGAATATTAAGCGCGTCCCTCCCGCGTCCGGGAGGGTGCCCAAAGGGCAGGAGGGGCGTACGATCTTACAAGTCGTTCATGTTGTAAATGGTAAATACGTAACGCAGGGAATGGGAGATCAGGAGACGGGTATTGGAAAATGAAGTCACATAAGTTCAATTTTGATTAACTTAGGTGTTTTCTTAAGTGATTTCTTGTACCCAATAAAAAACGGACGCCGGGGAGCGTCCGCTGCCATGGCGGGGATCCGGCAGCTGATGGAGAAAGTGCCGGGCCATGACCTGAAACCGCAAGGGGAATGCGGTAGTCAGCGTGGTTGAAAGGAAAATTGACAGAAAGGAAGGAAACTACGATAAGAAATAACTTTTGTTTCGGGGCTGTCGGGGGTATCGGGGGTATCGGGGGTATCGGGAATCTCGGGGCGGTGGCGCGCGACAAATCATGAAGCGCGCTTTTATAGATTATGGGCCCCATCAGGCAGAAAGTGAAAAGGGACCTTCAGGGATAAATCACTTTTGTTTCGAGGCTGTCGGGAGTTTCGGATGTATCGGGGCTGTCGGGGGTCTCGGGAGTATCGGGGCTGTCGGGGTGGTGGCGGGCGACAGAAGAAGGCGCGCCATTTTATATGGAGATTTTACCTCGTAGAGAAAATCGGCGAATACCTCAAAGCTGTCCGTCGAAATGCCACAAAAGTTCAAGTCGAAGAGGTGGGCTCTACGAATACGTAAAAGATGCCCGCAGATAGGCCTCAAAAGTCCAAGTCGAACTGATAGGCCCCACGAATACGTAAAAGCCGTTCGCAGATAAGCCACAGAAGCTCAAGTCGAAGAGGCAGGCATGCAATATTAGCCCTCCGGTTCGCAGCTTGTGGGGGAGGCAGGCCGCTATCCCTGTCTCAAAAGAAAGGTGAAGCACGAGCCGTGAACCGAAAGGCTCAGGAATTCTTCCTGCCTATAGTATACTTCATGAGAACATCATTGAAAAACTGTTCTTTTTTGTTTATACTACAGGTGAATAGCTGTATAATTTCACCTGCCTATATAAGTTAAGGAAAACTTTTATGTCGGACAACTTTTGAATCGGGGGTATCGGGGCTGTCGGGATTCATTTCGGGAATCCCGGGGCGGTGCCGCCGCACAATTCATAAAGCGGCGGATTATTAATACACCAGCTCATGATAGGAGTCTTGACGAAAAATCAGAAAATTTGTCGAATTCATATAACGACCGGATGGAAGCCAAAGGCCGTGCGCAAAGCGCACTATATAAATTGGTTCGCATAGCGAACCATATCCTTCCCGATAACCCCGATCGCCCCGACAACCCCGATATTCCCGATTCAAAGGCCTTTACACATAAATTTTCCATTACGATAAGGAGCAACCCATGAATTTCCTCTCCATCAGATATTTCCTCGTGACTGCCGAGGAGCGGAGCATTACGAGAGCGGCGGAGAAGCTGCATATTACCCAGCAGACCCTTTCGGCCCATATAGCGGCCATGGAGAGGGAAGCGGGGGCAAAGCTTTTCGTGCGGTCCGTCCCCCTGAAGCTCACAGGAAGCGGGGAAGTTTTCTACCGGTATGCATCCATGTTCGTCCGGGCGGAGCGGGATTTCCGGCGGGATCTTTCCGATGCGTCCGGTCATCATACGGGGACCCTCCGGATCGGTATTTCCCCCTGCCGGGGGCGGGTGAATATGCCCGGCATGATTTCCGCTTTTCAGGAACGGTGCCCTCTGGTGAATATCCATCTCTTTGAAATGTCCAATAGAAATATATGGAATGCCCTCCGCCATGATGAAATCGATGTGGCCATGGGCTATCTTCCCGGGGAAATACCGGGCATCGCCCATGTGCCCTGGATGGAGGAGGATATCCTGCTCCTCATAGAAAAAAGCCTGGCCGGAGAGGTCTTCGGCGAAACGCTCCCGGATTATTTCTATGGAAATACAGCCAACTGCTCGGGGATTCCACAGGAATTTTCAAAATGCCCCTTCCTCCTGAACAGTGAAGAAGACGTCATCGGGGCACTGGCAAGGAAAATGTTCCGCGATGCGGGGCTGCTTCCCCGTATTTCCGTGGAATCGGAAAATATGGAAGTCCTCCTCCGCCTCTGCCTGATGGGAAAAGGTGCCCTCTTCATTCCCCGGAATATGGCGGAAAAACTGCTGAAGCCCGAAGAAAAGAAAGGACTCCTCTTCATGTCCTTCGATGAAGAAAATTACATGATGAGCTTCGGTTACCGGAAAAGCGAAAAACCCTGGGCCGTCATCAGCGAATGGATCGAAACGTGCAGGAGTGTGAGCGGAGAGAGTAAAGCCTGAATCAAGAGGTAAATCATCGAAAGACAGTGAGTTATCAGTTCTCAGTGTCGGTGCGGCGCAAATTCATGAGCGCCGCTTTTTATTTGTATTTCAGAAAAACAGCCAATGATTTCAATAAATTTTCAAATTTAAAAAGCCCGATTCCTGCCTGGAGTCGGGCTTTACTTTCATGATAACTGATTTTTAATGATCTGAGTAATGATTACCGCAGGCAATGATAGTGACCTCATCATCAGAAACGCTGAAAATCAGCCTGTTTTTCTTATCAATACGTACACTCGCATACCCGGAAAGATTTCCTTTCAGCATCTCCGGTTTTCCTTCTGTACAATCATACCCATTTCTCATGATATCTTTGATAAGGCTGTTAACTTTCTTTAGTTTTGCTTTGTTAATCTGCTCTAATTCTATATATTCACTCCAGGCTTCAGACTGCCATTCCAGATTTCTCATAGTCAGTCCTCAATCAGCGCATGCCTTATAACATGGCCTTTCCTCACATCTTCAGCACGTCTCAAGAGTTCGGCTGCCTCATATGGGGTGAATCCATTTTCATCAAGCATGGAAAAAGCAACTCCCTGCTGTCTCACGGCCTGCCTCATCAATGCAATGACGCAGGCGGAAACAGAAAGGCCCAGGTCATCGCAGAGTTTGGAAAAACTTTCTCTTGTTGGACGATCCACACTGATCGTCAGATTACTTCTTTCCTGTAAGGCACTCATAGTAACACCTCCTGAAGATTCTTTTAACCTAATCATATCATAAATTTAGTGAAATTCAAGTGAATATAATGTGTAAATTGTGTGTTAAACGCTTCGAGAATTTACACAGAACATTTGTGGACTTGCTGCATGTGAAAAATAAGCGATTCTCTGGGTTCAGTCATTTCAGGTGACTGAATTCAGGGAACCCGTTTATTTATCGGAATTTCAAAAATTCCTTTTTTCATGAAGTTCGTGGTGCGATTTCCACAGGTCTTGTCATCCCCGTGTGATCATTCAAACTATATAAAAAAGTGCGCCCAAAGGGCGCCACCTTCACGAAGAACGAACAACGAATCACGAAGAACGATCAGCACAAATGAGAAAATACAAATTTACCCCTTTGTGACTTCCCTCACCGTCTCCATCCATGCGGAGAGGATATTCCACTGTCTTTTCTGCTTGTGGTAGCCGAAGGACATGGTATAGGTCCCCTCTTCAAAGTGCATGGTGAGGAGCTGCTTTTTCTCCTCATCGGTGAGGATATGCTCTGCCAGATTCAGCGGGCAGAGGTAGGCTCCCCGGCCGAAGACGGTGAGACGGAGAAGGGTGGCCAGATTTTCGGAGGCCACGGCAATCCGGGGCTCCATGCCTCCATCCCGGAAGAGCTTCCTTGCCAGGGATCCCGCAATGTCTTCTTCACTGTTGATGAGGAAAGGACAGTCCGAGAAAGCTTCAGGCAGGGCCTTTTCTTTGCGGCCGGGGTGGAAATAGGTTTCTATATTCTCTGCTCCCAGCACTTTTTCTGCCAGTTTCCGGTTCACGAGAAGTACGATTTCCTCCTTCATCCAGGGTTCATGGATAATGCCCGGGATTTCATCCTGCAGCCTTGCCATGGCGATATCCAGCTTGTCCCGCTTCAGGGCACTCCAGATGTGTTTATTTGCCATTTCATGAAGCTCGATGGAAATCTTCGGATATTTCTCCTGAAAAGCCATAATCACTTCCGGAAGCAGCACCCGCCCCCTGGTGAAAGCGATGCCTATGCGCAGAGTCCCTGTATTTTCGCCGGATGCATCGGAAAGCTCCCGGCGGAGGGACAGCTCATTCCTGGCAAACATCCTCGCATACCGGAGGAAGACTTCCCCTCCCACCGTCAGACGAAGAGGCGTGGAACGGATGAAAAGCTTCGTCCCCGCCTCCTGCTCCAGATTTGCAATATGGGCGGACAAAGTCTGCTGGGTGATGTGCAGCTTCTCTGCCGCCTTCGTAAAATTCTTCTCCTCCGAAAGAGCGAGGAAATATTTCATGGAGAGAAAATTCATGATTTGCTCCTTATCGTAATGGAAACTTTATGTATAAAAGCTTTTGTTTCGGGATTGTCGGGAATCCCGGGTATATCGGGATTGTCGGGAATGTGCCGCCGCACAATTCATGAAGCGGCGGATTATTTAATTTGGATTATCCGTAAAATGTCCGGATGGAAGCCAAAGGCCGTGCGCGAAGCGCACTAGATAAATTGGTTTGCGGAGCAAACCATATCCTTCCCGATGACCCCGATTCAAAGTTCAGGGCTGGCTACTTATCGTAATGGAAACTATATGTGTAAAGGCCTTTGTTTCAGGATTATCGGGAATCTCGGGATTCTTTCCGGGAATCTCGGGGCGGTGCGGCGCAAATTCATGAGCGCCGCAAATTTATATAGTGAACCAACAGGTCTTTCTCAATACTTTGAGCGCCAAAGGCCGTGCGCGAAGCGCACTATATAAATTGGTTCGCAAGGCGAACCATATCCTTCCCGATAACCCCGATAACCCCGATAACCCCGATAATCCCGATATCCCCGAAACAAAAGTGATTGAAAAATGAATTGTATATAGCTTTACAACTATTACACTGTAGTATAAACAAATATTAACAGCTTTTCAATGTGGTGATATAGCTATAAAGGATATGAAATAAAGAAATGGGAAAAAGCCTTGTCCGAGCTGCATCCGGATTGAGATGCCCGGGAAGTACCGTGCGTTTATAATTCCCCGGCACTATCTATACACGATTTATATGAGGATATCGGTAAGCTTGCTATCGGGCGCCACCTTTCCCGGGGTGGAAAGGTGGCTGCGGAGCAGCCGGAAAGGGCGTTTAACTGTACAAGGCATAAATGGGACTGATTGATGAAATATTCTCGTGCCGGATGACTCTTTCGGAAAGCGGGAAGGCGCCCGAGGGTAGGGGAGCTCCCGCGTCGGGTGAGGGGGAACTGCACAAATGAGGAAATTTTACCTGGCATAGATGAGGGCCGAAGGCAAAATATAAACTTGCGCCCGAAGGGCGCCACCTTCCCGACAGCCCCGGTATTCCCGATTGCCCCGATAACCCCGATGCAAAAGTGATTTTACCTGTTTCTCAAGAAGGTCAAATTACAATAAAAATACTGTAACCTCTACAAATTCTAACAGTTTCAAACCGTAATAGGAGAGGGCTATAATAGAACATAGGACTTAGCGCCCCATTTCAAAAATCCTTCAAAGGAAGCGAGTGTATGAATAAACAATTATTTCAAACGATTCTGGGTCCTCTGACCTTTGTCGTATCCGCTTGGCTTTTGAACGGTACATTCGAGGCGAAAGCTGCCCTGGCCCTGGGCACAGCCATCTGGATGGCCGTCTGGTGGATTTTCCGCCCCATATCAATTTATGTGACTGCCTTCGTACCGATCGTGGTGAATTCCCTTTTCAACCTCATTCCGTCGTCTCACGTAATCAGCCAGTATTTCTCTGAAATCGCAGTCCTCCTTTTAGGCTCTGACCTCATCTGCCTCACCTGGACCACCACGGGCTTGGACAAACGGATTTCCGTCCGCGCCCTCTGCTCCATCGGGACATCCATGAAAAACCAGATTTTCGTCTGGTTCCTGGCATCCACAGTTCTCTCCATCTTCCTGCCGAATGTAGTGGTAGCCGCTATTTTCTGCCCCATCGCTGTGGCCATGCTCCACTTCGTGGGAGAAGGAGATATTTCCCAAAGTAAGACAGCTGTCCCGATTCTTCTGGCCATCGGCTGGGGAAGCGGTATCGGGGGATTCGGTTCCCCTATCGGCTCCTCTGCGAACCTGGTGGCCGTATCCTACATCGAAAAACTGACAGGCCATGAATTCATGTACATGGACTGGGTCATCCGTTTCCTCCCCATTCTGGGACTGATTTTCCTGATGAACCTCATTTACCTCTTCTTCCTGCCCTGTCCGACGAAAACACTCCCGGGCACAAAAGAATATTTCCGGGAAATGTACAAAGGCTTTGGCTCTATGAAAAAAGGCGAAAAAATCGGCTTTACCCTCTTCGTCCTGGCTACCATCCTTGCCTTCATCCGTCCTCTCTTCGCAGGACTCCTCCCGGCTATGAAACCGGCCTACGTATTCCTCTTCCTTGGTATGCTCATGTTCTTCCTGAAAGATGAACACAATGACCCCATGCTCACCTGGAAATACGCGGAATCCCACGTCATGTGGGGCATGATCTTCCTCTTCGCCTCCGGCCTGGCCCTGGGGAAACTGGTCATTGAAACAGGAGCTATCGAAGAACTGTCAAAAATCATAGCAGCCATGAACCTTCCGGCAGGCCTTGCCGTCATGGCCATGGGCTGCATCTTTGCCTGCTTCATGTCCGAAATTTCCAGCAATACCGCCTCTGCCTCCATTTCCATCCCGGTGGTGACAGGCATCGCCCAGTCTCTGGGCCTCAATCCGATTCCCTACGTCCTTGGAACCATTGCAGCCGTCAACTGCGCCTACATCCTTCCTATTTCCACAAGAGCCATCCCGATTGGCTATGGCCTTTCCGCCTCCGCCCAGATCAAGTATGGCGTAGGACTCTCCATCCTGACCGTCATCCTCGTCACCCTGGTCTCCACAGCCTGCATGGAATTCCTGCCATTCTTTGGTGATCTTTAAGAAATATCTGTAAAAGAACCGATCATGCGGATTATCGGTTCTTTTATTTTGGGGAAATAAATGCAGTGCTTTGAATGGCAGGAAGCGGCGGTCTGACGGATGAAGAATCAATCCGGAAATGGGCCCGGGCAATTTCCCCATTTTTACCGATAAAAAACAAGGTGCGGTTTTGAGCGGAAATTCGATAAAATCTACCTTTTTTTAAGTCAAAAAATTCTAATGAAAATATAATGAAACAAAAACGCACTTTTTGCACTATATAGTCAGAGAACGAAAAAAGAGGAGCTCCGGGAACGACTCCAGACAGACCGTCAGCGCGCTAACATATCAGACGATCCGGGACAAATTCCCTATATCTTTTTCCTTTCCAAATCCCGGGATAAATTCCAATTTCCAATGATTTTAAAAAAGTAAATAAGCCTTCCAAAGAGAGAAACTCACTGACAATCAAGCACAGCTTCTATCCCTCCATTCAAGACCGAAAGCACCGTTTGACGGTTCCCTGCTCTCGTTGACCATGAAGGTCGATCCTCTTGCCCTGCCAAAGATTTCGAACCTGGCGAAGGCTTTTTTGCGTGCCCTTTTTTCTCGCATATAAGTTTCCAGTTCCCAGTTGCCAGAGGCCGCATCCGTGGCCCTATGCCATCTTCGCTCAGGCAGCCTTCTTTTACATTTTGCCATCGTGAGTATCGTGAATATCGTGGTTATCTGGGTGGTGCAGCGCTGATGCGGCACAAGTTTATATGGAGATTCTGCACAGGCGATTTTATTGGCGGCATTTGTCAGATAAGATGACCTGAGCCAGTTTCGGTATTCGGGAGTCAGCCCTGTAAGGGACATGCCGCTCTGTAGTCACATTCGAGATTTCGGGGTGCGGGATGCGGGGTGCGGGAAGGTGCAGCGCTGATGCGGCACTAAAATGGTCCTAGGAAATTGGACACGGGAAACTGGTATCCCCGAACATAGGACAGGGTAAACTGGAAAATCCCTTTGCCATGGACACTCTACTCCT
>OMVW01000052.1 GCA_900314595.1 uncultured Dialister sp.
ATCTGAGCTTAAGGAATAGATGTAACAATGTAGCGCCGTATACGAGGACCGTACGTACGGTGCAATGGGAGGGCTAATAACTCTACCCTATTGGGGATTCTGCACAGGCAGTGTTGAAGTACCCGTACGCGCCAAATTTCACCTGCCCCTTGTCAGGGGAGCCCCCTCCGGAGGCGTTGAAGGGTCGTACTCGCAGAGGCCGCGATGACTGTCTCTGGTTCAGATATATGATTAAATTCCATAAAAAAAGCCGCCCGTAGGGCGGCTTTTTGCCTGATTACATTTTGGAAATCATGTAATTTTACCGGAAGCTCTCTACCTCATCGGCGATCTTTCTCATTTCTTCCGGAATCATTTCCCTGCATTTTTCTTTCATCCATTCCGGTACGCCGTAGCAGGCTTCCGCCATTCCTCCCGCGATGCAGGTCAGGGTATCTGCGTCCCCGCCCAGGGAGACGGCTGTGCGGATCACATCTTCGAAGTCTTTTCCTTCCAGAAAAGCGGTAATGGCAGGAGGCACCGTTTCCTGGCAGCTTTCCACATGGTGGTAGGCGGGCCGTATTTCATCGCAGGTCAAATCCAGCCGGTAACCTTTTCTTTTTGCATAGGCTCTGAGGTCTTCCTTTAAAGTCCCATGACGGGCGAGGTAAATGATGCCCGCCGTCACCACGGCTCCCCTGATGCCTTCCAGATGATTGTGGGTCACTTCCGCCGTCAGTTTCGCCATGTGCTCCGTCTTTTCCAGGGAATCATAGAGCCAGCCTGCCGCAGAGACCCGCATGGCACTGCCGTTGCCGTAGCTTCCATAGGGTCCGGGAAACTCCGCATAGAGCCAGCGCTGGAAACGGAATCCATAATCGGATGGATATTTCCTTCCCCACCTCTGCAGGGATTCCACGATTTTATCCCTGATTTTCCCGTCGGAATCGGAAGGCTTCACAGAAAGAAGCGCTTCTCCCACCGCTGCGGTCATGATGGAATCGTCGGTGTAGCGGCATCCTTTGGTGAAAAGTTTGAAATCCTTCCTCTTGTCCCCGCGGTCGTATTCATAGGGAGACCCGATGATGTCTCCCAATATAGCTCCGTACATAGTATCCCTCCTTTCCTACAGTATAGCAGAATGGAAATATCCGGACCACGACAAAAAGCCACGGGCGGGGGCTCGTTCTGATCCGCCTCGTGGCTTCCATCTCCCGGTCTTCCGGGCAGCTGTGCAGTTTTCATTTTCTACATGGTACCATATAGGAGAACAAGTCTCACCACCCTGCTTTCTCTGAGAATGGCGCCTGAGCAAAGTCATGCGGTGATTGATGTTCTACCCATATAGTACAGAAAGGCCGTTTTATTTTTAAAAATTTATTATAAAAGTTTTTTATAGGAAATAGGGGCCCGCAGGTTTTTATTTCCCCTTATTTCGCATGGAGAGGTCATTTCCTGTCCCTCCCGGATTGTATAATCCATATAGAAACATGGTAGAATGAAATAAAGAATCTATATTTCAGAAAGGACGTAAATTATGCCGCTTCATTTCATATTCGGCCGCGCAGGAACGGGTAAATCCACCAGGGTCTGCCGGGAAATACGGGACTACGTAATGGCCGGCGAAGGGAAAAAGGCCTACCTCCTCGTCCCGGACCAGGGGACTTACACCGCTGAATACCGGCTGGCCAGGTCATTTCCCGGTGAAGGCTTTTCCAACGTCACGGTCTGCGGTTTCTCCCGCCTGGCGTACCGGGTTTTTCAGGAGCTTCATTCGCCGGTAAGCGACGCCCTCTCCCCCCTGGGGCAGCAGATCATCATCCGGCGCCTTCTGGAAGAACACAAAGATGAACTTTTAATGATCGGGAAGGCTGCCTCCCATCCCCATTTTTCCGAGGAGCTTTCCACCTTCTTCCACCAGCTGGACATGTTCTGCGTATCAGAAAAAGATATGGAAGAAGCTGCCCATGCCCAGGGCGATTCGCCCCTGGGCCGAAAGATGAAAGACCTCTCCCTCCTTTACCGGGCCTACCACCAGTACCTGAAGGACCATTTCTCTTACGAAGGAAGCCTTTTCGACCTTCTGGCCAGGGAAATACCGAAATCTCCCTCCATTAAACATGCCAGGGTCTGGATTGACGGATTTAACGGCATGGCTCCCCAGAAAATCCGCATCCTTTCTGCCCTGATCGATACGGCAGAGGAAGTGACCATGACCCTTCAGATGGATAACCCTTCGGAAGCAGTCATGAATCCGAACTTCGCCTATCCCTACCATCTCTATACAGAGGTGCTTCAGGTTTCCCGAAGATCTTCCTCCGTAACCCTGACGAAGCCCTGCCGTTTTGAAAGCAGCCGCCTTTCCGCCATGGCCCTTTCCTTCTTCGACCGGCGGGCAGACGTTTCGCCCCTTCCCAAAGATTTGGAAATAAATCCCCTGGACGGTCTCTTTACCATCACCCTTCCAAACAAGGCGGATGAAGTGGATTATATTTCCAGGACCCTCCTCACCCTTGTCCGGGATCATCATCTCCGGTACCGGGATATCCTCGTGCTCACGAGGGAACCGGAAAATTACGTGGACCTTTTCGAGCGGTCTTTCGATACTTATCAGATTCCGGGATTCATCGACAAGAAGCATCCCATGAACAACCATCCCCTGGTGATCCTCCTGGATTCCATGGTCCGTTTCCTCACCGCTGAAAGCGGAAGAAAAAACGCAGGCTGGCAGAGAAGCCGCCTCTTTCGCATGCTGAAGACCTTCCTCCTTCCCGAATGGCCGGAGGAATCGGTGGATAAACTGGAAAATTACGTCCTTTCCCACAATATCCATCCCTGGCAGTACCATGAGGAATGGAAATTCCGGGACTGGCGGGATCTGGACAGCGAGGCCCCCTCTCCCACGGAAGAAGAGCATCTGGCCCTGGCAAAGGCCAACGAGTGGCGGGAAAAGCTCCTTGCCCTCTTTGACCCCCTCGTAAAGGAATGGAAGGAAAAGCCTCTTCCCAAAGACCGCTGTGCCCTCCTCTACCGCTGGCTCCGGGCGGAAAAAATTCCGGAAAAATTAAACGAACTGGATGACCAGGCCTCCCTTCACACCAATATCCGCCCCCACCTGCAGGTTTGGAAGAAAGTCCTCTCCCTCCTCGATGAAATCGTACATACCGCCGGAAAGGACAGGGTGAAAGATGAAGATTTCCTCTCCATTTTTGAAGACGGACTTTCCTCTCTCACCTATTCCACCATTCCGCCCACCCTGGACCATGTGACAGTGACCGGTATGGACAGAGGGTATGCCATGGAGGCCAAAGTGGTCTTCATTGCAGGCACCCTGGAAGGCATCTTCCCGAAGCGGGTGGAAGAAGGAGGCTTCTTCACGGAACTGGAACGGCAGAAAATTTTTGACGACAGCCGGCTCATTTTCGGAACGAACCTCCTCCAGGAAGTGCAGCAGGAGCAGTTCTTCGCCTACCTCGCCCTCACCCGCGCCAGAAATGCCCTCTATCTCACAAGGCCTTCGGTGAATGAGGAGCAGGGAAGCGCAGAACCTTCCTTCCTCGTTTCCCAGCTGGAGCGCCTGCATTATGCGGCAAGGCTCGTGCCGGAAGACAGGGACAAGGACCGTTCTTTCTTTGCCAATCCCGAAGAAGCGCTCTCCCTCCTTCCCCTGGTGCTCCGCGAAAAAATCCCGGAGGCCGACTCTCACTGGGCCGCCCTGGCTGCCTGGGCAAAGCAAAAGGGGTACGAAAAGAAACTTTCGGAAAAACTGGAAAGCTTTTCCTATGAAAATAAAGCCGTTTCCCTTCCGCGGGACCTGGCGGCCAAACTTTTCAAACCGGCCGGACGGTTTGTTGGCTCCGTCACCCGGTTTGAAAATTACAGGAAATGCCCCTACAGCTACTACCTTTCCTACGGCCTTCATCTGGACGAAAGGGACGAAGGGCAGATGGAAAGCCTGGACTTCGGCAATTATCTCCACGCAGGGCTTCACCTTTTCGGAAAGGAACTGGGAAATAAAAAGAAGCAGTGGAGAGATGCCACCGACGAGGATATTAAAAATATGTCCGAATCCATTGCAGCAAAAATGGTGCCCAAAGTCCATTATGGAGCCCTTCATGCCGACGGTGCCTCCCGCTATACCGAACGGGTGCTGAACGAGACTTTCCGCCGTTCTCTGGAGACCCTCCGCAAATGGAGCAGGAACAGCCGCTTCGATACGAAAGCGCTGGAAAAAACTTTCTACCTCCGCATTCAGGGAGAAACGGATTCCTTCACTTTGAAAGGCAAAATCGACAGGCTCGATGAAGCCGGAAGCGCCTGCGCTATTTTCGACTACAAGACAGGTAAACCGGCCGCTTCCATCCAGGAAGCAGCGGCAGGCCTGAAACTGCAGCTCCTCACCTACCTCCTGGCAGTGGAGGACAAAGCGGAAAACGACCTCCTCCCCACAGCCCTCATGTACATTTATTTAAACGGGGATGTACGGAATGTGACTACCGTTCCGCCGGGAGGTCAGGTGGATATGGACCCGAAAAATAACGGTTCCGGCTGGATTATAGACGATCCGGAGCTTGTGACAGCCCTCGATTCCGCCATCGGCACCGAAGATGCTTTTATCAAGGCAAAAATCAACAAGGACGGCAGTCTTTCCAAAACTGTTTCCGTCCTTTCCGGGGAAGATTTCGACAATCTTCTCATCATCGTCAAAAAGAGGCTCCTTGAAATTTATCACCGGATGGAATCAGGCGATATTTCCATCCGTCCCGTTTCTTTCAAAAAACAGAACCCCTGCTCCTACTGTCCCTTCCATGCCATCTGCCGGTTCGACCCGAAGGGAAAGGGTGAGGGCTATGAATACGTCACTCTACCGGGCGACCGGGATTTGAAGCCGAAACTGGCTGAACTGGCAGGAAAGGAGGAATCCCATGAGCTGGACTGAAGAACAGCAGGAAGCGCTGGACACTAGAAATAAAAATCTCCTCCTCTCCGCAGCCGCCGGAAGCGGCAAAACCGCGGTCCTCACGGAAAGAATTGCCCGGCTCGTGAAAGATCCGGAAAGCAGGATCAATATCAATGAACTTCTGGTCCTCACCTTTACACGGGCGGCAGCCGCAGAAATGAAGGCCCGCGTATCTTCCGCCCTATCCGCCGCCCTTGAGGAGGCCGATGAAAAAAAGGACGAAAAAACCGTCCGTCATCTGGAAAAGCAGATCTCCCTCCTGGGAAGCGCCCAGATTTCCACACTGGACTCCTATTTCCAGGCAATCATCCGCCAGTATTTCTACCTTCTCGACCTGGACCCGAAGATGCGGATCCTTTCCGATGAAAATGAAGAATTCCTGCTGGAAGAAGAAGTGCTCTCGGAAGTGCTGGAAAACTGGTATGAAAAGGGAGCTTCCGATTTCCTCGATACGGCGGACCTTTTTGCCAGCCGCTACCAGGATAGTGAATTAAAGCGCATGGTCCTTGCCATTTATCACTTTGCCTGCTCCCTCCCCTTCCCGGAAGACTGGATTTCCCATCTGCCGGACCGGTACGATATACCGGAAGGCGCCCATATGGACGACCTTTCCTGGGACCGGCCCCTTTTGGACCACCTCAGGTCGCTCTGCGAAAAAGCCTGCGACTCTTATCGGCAGATGTTTGACCTCATGGGAAAAGTGCCGGGAGCCGAAGAAGTCTTCCTGAAGCAGCTTTCCGATGAATATGCCTTTTACTCCTATGTGGCCGAAAAAGACAGCTGGAAAGACTGGTTCGATTCGCCTGATTTCCGATATGAAAAATTCAAGTCCATCACGAAAAAGCAGGCAGAGAAATATAATTATAAAAACTCCAAAGAATTCACCAACTCCGAAGGAGTGCAGGACATCAAATCACTCCGGGATTCGGTGAAAAAAATGTATACGAAATCCATCGAGCCTTTCCGGGGTATTTCCGAAAATCAGTGGCTTTCGGAAACAAAGGCCATGCTGCCGGCAGTGAAAGTCCTTTCCGCCCTGACCCTGGACTTTGCGAAAGCCCTCAAAGAGCGGAAGAAAAAAGAAGGGATTATGGACTTCAGTGATATGGAGCATTATGCCCTGGAAGTGCTGCTGGACCGGGACAATCCGGACTTTTCCATCGAAAAAGCGGAGAATTTCCCATCGGCTGCCGCCCTTTCCATCCGTAAAAAGTTCAAGGAAGTCATGATTGACGAATACCAGGATACAAATGGTGTACAGGAACTCATTACCTTCCTTCTTTCCAACGGGCACAACCGGTTCATGGTAGGCGATATCAAACAGAGCATCTACCGCTTCCGCCAGGCGGACCCCACGATTTTCCTTCAGAAATACAATGCATTTTCTCCGGACAGGGAAGCGCTCTCTCACCGCATCGACCTCAACAAAAATTTCAGAAGCGACGGAGCCCTCCTTTCCTCCATCAATTTCCTCTTCCGCCAGATTATGACGAAGAAGACCCTGGAGCTGGATTACGGGCCGGCCGAAGCCCTCTACCCCGCCCGCCACGAGGAAATGCGCCCTGAAACCTACGCAGGAGGCACCGTTTCCATCGAACTCATCGATAAAAAAGAAGTAGCGGAATCGGAAGGAGCGCAGGATTTAAAAGATATCGAAAATATCACCCTCGAAGGCAGGCTCATCGCCCAGCGCATTCAGGAACTGATGGATGGAGGAAAAGTGATGAACAAGGACGGATCCTTCCGCCCCATGCGGTACAGCGATATCACCATCCTCCTCCGGTCGCTGGCCGGCAAAGGCCCGGCCCTCCTCAAAGTACTGGAAGACCGGCACATTCCGGCCGTTTCCGACAAAGAAGAAGATTTCACAAGAAATATAGAAGTGGAAATCCTCTGGGCCCTTCTCAAAATCATCGACAATCCCCTGCAGGACCTGGCCCTGGCGGCCGTGCTCCGTTCCTTCTTCGTGGGACTGGATGAAAAAGACCTGGCCCTCCTCTACCTTGCGCGAAAAGAGGCCGGGAAAGACCATCTCTGGCAGGTCTTTTCCGATACTTCCCTCCTTCCGCCGGAAAAAGAAGAAAAAATCAGCGCTTTCCTCAAAAATTACAAAAACTGGCGCCACCTTTCCATGGTGGATGGGGTGGCCCCCCTTCTCCGGGAAATCCTGGCCGGTATTGACTACCTCACCTATATTTCCGGCCTTCCCGGAGGAGCGGCGAGGAAAAATCACGTGCTCTCTTTCTATCAGCTGGCCCTCGAAAGGGATGCAGCGCCCCAGAGCGGGCTCTACCTCTTCCTGAATTACCTCTCCAGCCTGAAAAAGGAAGAACGGGAATTCAAATCCAACGCCCCCGGCAGTTCATCGGACGCCGTCCATATCATGACCATCCACAAGAGCAAAGGACTGGAATTTCCGGTGGTCTTCCTGGCAGATACGGCCAAAGGCTTCAATCTGAAAGATACCCAGCAGACAGCCATCTGCCACAAAGACCTGGGTCTTGGCATCCAGTACTATGACAAAAAGCGGAAACTCCGCTGGCCCAGCCTCTACTGGTATGCGGTGAAAGAAAAAGCAAGACAGGAAAGCATAGCCGAAGAAGCCCGCCTTCTCTACGTAGCCATGACCCGCGCAAGAGACAGGCTTTTCATCACGGCCATTCAGAAAGACGTACCCTCCGCCCTTTCTGCCTGGGCTGCCTCCCTTTCCACAGCCGGCGGCGGACCTAAAGTGGAACCGCTTCCCTCCCATATTATTTCCAACAGCACTTCCTACCTGGACTGGATTATGCCGGCAGCGCTCCGCCACAGAAGTATGCAGGATGCCTGGGACATGATCGACCACATTCCCTGCTACCGGGACGATGCGGAAGGAGATACTTCGGACTTTGATTTCCATGTCACATCGGAGACCGACCTTTTCACGGAAAAAGAAATGGAAACCTGGGAAAAAGCCATAGAAGGAGGAAGTCTCCTCACGCCCCCTGAACCGGCAGAAGAAAAAAACAGGGAAACTTTCCTTTCCTCTCTTCCCAAGGAAATACCGGACTGGATGGACCGCCAGCTCACCTGGGCCTACGACCACCCGGGATCCCTCATAACCCCTGCCAAGCTCACTGCCACGGCTGCCGTGAAACTTCGGGAAATGCAGGAATACACCGCATCCGACGAAGAAGCCTATGAATCGGTCATTTTGGCCCCGGACCCGGATGCTCTCCCTGCCGACTACGATGCGCCGCCCCTCTTCCTTTCAGGAGATGAGGAGAAATACGAAGGTACCGGCTATGGTACTTTGATGCACAAAGCGATGGAAATGATCGATTTCACTGCCCTTCCTCCCACAGAAGAGGCCATCCGCGAAGAACTAAGGAAACTGGTGGAAACAAAAATCTTCACTGAAGAAGAAGGAGTGACCCTCCTTTCCGAAACGAAATGGGCCCACCCGGCCAAAGACCTCCTCACCTTCGCTCATGGACCGCTTGCAAAAGCCATGAAAGAAGCAAAGGCAGTCAGAAAAGAAATGCCCTTCTCCATCCTCCTTCCTGCCCATGATTTCTACCCCAACTGTGAAAAAGGAGAAAAACTCTTCCTTCAGGGGGTCATGGACTGCCTCCTCGAAAATGAAAAAGATATGATCATCATCGATTACAAGACAGACCATACCATGAGCGAAGAAGAACTGGCCCACCACTACAGCGTGCAGCTCCGGGTGTACAAAGAAGCGGCAGAAAAACTCTTCGGAAAGAAAGTGAGCCATCTCTACCTCTGGGCCTTCAAGTACGGTAAGGCAATAGAGATTATTTGAGTGGCTAGTGATTAGCAGATAGCAGTTAGCAAAAACGCTGCCTCTGAGATGCAGAGACAGCGTTTTTTGATTTTCATAATCAAAAACCTGAAAATACTTTTACAACTTTACATTTTTATGCGAATATTTCGTAATAGGGTAGAGTTATTAGCCCTCCCATTGCACCGTACGTACGGTCCTCGTATACGGCGCTACATTGTTACATCTATTCCTTAAGCTCAGATAGTACT
>OMVW01000051.1 GCA_900314595.1 uncultured Dialister sp.
TCCTCAATGCCGCATAAAACATCCCAGTATACTTTGGAATGCAATAATGCAGATTTCATCGGAGCTGCCAGGTTATTTAAGGGTGCGAAGTTTGAGTTATCAGTTCACCGTGAAGGTGCGCGCAAAATGTATGCGCCGATTTTATAAAAGCTTCTATCTCAACCGGGAATAATTGGTTCAATAAAAAAGTCCGCTTCCACATGGAAACGGACTTCCTTCACTGCTAACTAAGAACTGATCACTTTTTCCTGCAGCTTATTACACCTGATTTTATTTCCAGCTTCCAGCTTCACAGAAGCAGCGCAAAAACCATGGCTCCCCCGACGGTCATGATTCCGGCCGCTACCATGGCAAGGGATGACATGGCTCCTTCGACGGCCCCCATTTCCATGGCACGGGACGTTCCCATGGCATGAGCCGCACTGCCGCAGGCAATGCCTTTGGCTACGGGATCGGTGATGTGGAAAAGTTTCAGCAGGAAGGGAGCGATGATATTTCCAATGACTCCCGTCACGATGATGGCTACTACCGTAATGGACACGTACCCGCCCAGTTCTTCAGAAACCCCCATACCGATGGCGGTGGTGATGGATTTCGGAAGGAGGGTAACGTAGGAGGCATGGTCGAAATGGAAAAATCTGGCCAGGACATAAATCGTTAGGAGTCCGGATACCATGCCTGCCGTAATGCCGCCCATGATGGCTTTGAAATTCCGGGAGAGGAGTTTCATCTGTTCATAGAGAGGCACGGCGAGACAGATCGTGGCCGGCGTCAGGAGGTAGGAAATATAGGAGGAACCTTTCGCATATTCCCTGTAGGGCACTCCCGTGGCCAGAAGAAATACAATGACCAGGGCAATGGCGATGAGGAGGGGATTCACCAGATCGTTCTGGAATTTATTATGAAGATAAAGCCCGATTCCATAGGCGGCAAGGGACAGGATGACGCCAAGAAAAAGGGAATGAATGAGAAATTCGTACATAATGACCTTTCTGTCACAGGGATTTCTTCTGGTGACGGATGATGAACTGGGTGGTGAGGCCGGAAACGACCATGACCACCAGCAGACTGACGAGGATAATCACGAGATATGGAAAAAGCCGGGGTCTGATGAGGGCCCAGGCATCGATGAGTCCCGCTGCCGCGGGGACGAACATGATGGGCATGGTTTCGATGAGGAAATGAACCGTTTCACGGACCTGGATGACGTGGAGGAGTTTCTTCCTCAGAAACAGGAAGAGCAGCAGGATCCCGTAAATGCTGGCGGGAATGGGAAGGGGGATAAGGACGTGGAGGATTTCTCCCGCAAAGGCCAAGGCGATGATGATGCCGAATTGTCTTAAAATATCCATTCAGGCCTGTCCTTTCGAAAGTTCACAGCATTTCTTAATCCCTGCATCCCTGATGAAATCCACGATGTATTCCGCAGCCTTTTCATAGCCCAGGACGTAGGTATTGAGGGCCAGGTCATAGAAACTGCCATAGCCCCACTGCTCTCCCGTATAAAATTTGTGATAGAGGGCGCGGTATTCGTCGATTTTTTCGATTTTCTCCGCCGCTTCCTTTTCACTGATCTGCCATTTCCTTGCCATGGAGGGGGTGCGGTCTTTCAAATCCCCGTGCAGGAAAATGGAAAAGCAGTCTCCCCGGCGGCGGAACACATAATTCCCGCAGCGCCCGATTATGATGCAGTCTTCTCCCTCAAGCATGCGATACAGCGCGTCCAGGGGCTGTTTCTTCACTTTCCTGTCCGAATGGACAGTAACAGAAAGGGCATAGACCAGGCTGTTCATGGGGTCTTCAGTGAAAAAGGTGGGCATATCGTCATAAATGCCCTCTTTCTTTGCCATTTCCAGAAGCATTTCCCAGCTGTAGAAAGGAATGTGCAGTTTCTCGGAAAGAAGATGGCCCACCACTTCTCCCCCCGCCCCGCATTCGCGGGCAATCGTTATAATCATGGTTTTCTCCTTTGATGAAATCAATAAGTGAAAATAATAACAGATTATAGCCCTGTTCCCCTGGTTTATCAATAGGTATATATAGAAAACTTCTATTAATTTTTGATAAAGATTGTAAGAATTATCGTCATATCAAAAAAGCGCCCCAAAGGGCGCCACTTCCCCGAATCCCGCACCCCGAACCCCGAAATCCCGCTAAAGACTCCGGCGGGGCATGCCGAGGTAAGGCTAATTCCCGAATACCGTAACTGACTCAGTTCATAAAACGGCCTAATGACTCCAATTATTTTATCACAGTTCCTCGCGTATCCCGAATAAAAAGGAATACATTCACTGCCGCTGCGAGATAGATGCAGGAGAGGAGGGCAAAGGCTGCGGAGAATCCGTGCTGCTGGGCGAGGGTGCCGATGATGACCGGTGCGAAGCCGCCTACGGCTCTTCCTGTATTGAAGATGAAATTCTGGGCCGTGGACCTTGCGTCAGTGGTGTAATTTTCAGAAAGAAGGGTCCCGTAGCCGGCCATCATTCCATTGCAGAAGAAACCAAGGAAGGCCCCGCCGATGAGGAGGGCCAGCGGACTTCCCAGATTGACATAGACGTAAACCATGGCTGCCGCGCCAAAGTAGAAAAGGATATAGGGGATTTTTCGCCCCAGTTTGTCACAGAGGTAACCGAAAATATAAATGCCTGCAATCATGCCGATGACCGTGACGATCATCCAGCCGGACATGGATTTCGTCGTAAGCCCATGTTCCTTGAGAAGGATCATGGGGAGCCACACCATAATTCCGTAGTAGCCAAAGTTCTGCACGGAAGTCATGATGGTAAGGGAAATGGTGGTCAGCGTTTTATTTCCAAAAAGATGAGCCAGCGGGAATTTGCCTGCTTCTGCCAGTTCCGCCTTTTCTTCTTCCGTCAGTGTTTCACCGGCTGCCTTTTTTGCTTTCAGCGCTTTTTTCATTTCATGGCGTTTGACCCAGACCGGCGGTTCCTTGATGCCCCTTCTTGCCCAGGCAGCCAGGATGGCCGGCACTACGCCCACCAGGAAAAGTCCCCTCCAGCCCCATTCGGGAAGGACAAAGGCCGCAAGAATAGCCGCGAGGACCGCCCCTGCCTGCCAGCCCATAGCCACACCTGCAGTCGCTCTGGCACGCTTGGCAGCCGGCCAGGTTTCCGTCACAAGGGTCATACCGATTCCGTATTCGCCGCCCAGGCCGAGACCTGCCAGGAAGCGGAGGATATTGAGATGCATGGCATTATCTGCAAAAGCGCAGGCACCTGTAAAAATAGAGAAAAGAATAATAGTCAGGGAAAATGTGTGTACCCTTCCGAAATAATCCGCAAAGACCCCGAAGAGGTACCCGCCCAGGACCGTACCAATCAGGGTGTAGGTGGCAATAAGTCCCCCTTCTCCCAGGGTCAGTCCGAATTCACTCACAATGGCAGCCATGGCAAAAGAAAGGATAAGCACGTCCAGCCCGTCCATAGCATAGCCGATGATGGATGCCCACATCACCTTCCACCGCTCACTTCTGGTGACTCCGGTTTCTTCAAATTCCAGTTCTTCCACAGACTTCTCTTCCGCCGTCATTTTTCCTCCCCTTTGAAATATAAATGAAGCACAAATTGTCTCATTATATAATGAAATTCCCCATTTGGGAAGAGCTTCTGATAAAAGTGGAAAATTGTCCAAATCTTTATATATTATCCGGATCGATGCAAAATCCCATACAAAAATAGCGCCCCGAAAGGGGCGCCACCTTCACGAATCACGAATCACGAAATCCCGGAATTGACTCGAACAGAACATGTCCCTTTCAGGGCTGACTCACGAATACCGTTATTGACTCAGGTCATTCAACTGATATTTGACTCATTACTTACTTTCGAAAAACGCCTTATACGCCAGATACGTCTCATAGGCATCGGCCTTGGAGAGAAGGTCATAGGGGGAATGCATGGAAAGCATGGCTGTGCCGCAGTCTACCACTTCTGCGCCCCAGTCGGCCATCATGAATGCGATGGTTCCGCCGCCTCCCTGGTCCACTTTGCCCAGTTCACCGATCTGCCAGCAGACTCCGGCTTCGTCAAAAATGGCCCTGATTTTCTGCAGGAATTCCGCATTGGCATCGTTGCTTCCGCCTTTTCCGCGGGAACCGCCATATTTCGTAAGGTTCACGCCATATCCAAGGAAGGAGGCATTGTCTCTTTCAGAAACTTCGGGGAACATGGGGTCCAGGCAGGAGTTCACGTCTGCAGAAAGCATTTCGCTGTTTTCCATCGTTTCATAGAAGTCAAGAATTGAATGATCGCCCTGGAGTGCGAGCATTTTCATGACGAATTTGACGAAATAGGAAGATTCCATGCCCGTATTTCCATAGGAGCCGATTTCCTCCTTATCCGTAAGGAGGGCCGCCTGGGTCTTTACGCCCGGTCTGGCATCGAGAATGGCTGCCAGGTTTGCATAGGAGCAGACCCGGTCATCCTGTCCGTAGGAAGCGATGAGGGACCGGTCGAAGCCCACGTCCCTGCTCTTTGTGGCCGGTACCAGTTCCAGCTCGGCCGTTGCAAAGTCTTCTTCTTCAATTCCATAGGTTTCTTTCAGGAATTTCATGAACAGTTCTTTTGCTTTGGCCTTGCCTTCGATATTCGTCCAGGCAATGGCCTGCAGCTGTTCGCCGGTGATGCCTTCTGCCAGAGGTTTCTTCATCTGGTCCTGGGCCATATGGATGAGAAGGTCGGAAATATAGAATATGGGGTCCTCTTCTTTCATGCCCACATTGATTTCTACTTTTGTGCCGTCTTTCCTGAAAATCACGCCGATTAAGGCCAGAGGGATGGTAGGCCACTGGTATTTCTTGATTCCCCCATAATAATGGGTGCGGAAATAAACGACTCCTTCTGCCTCACGCACCGGATTGGCCTTGAGGTCAAGTCTGGGCGAATCGATGTGGGAGCCTACGATTTTGATTCCTTCATGTACCGGTTCTTCCCCGATGACTGCCAGAATGACGGATTTCCCCTTCTGGTTCCAGTAAACTTTATCGCCCGGCTTCAATTCTTTCATTTCATAAAGGGGCTTGAAACCTTTTTCTTCCGCCTGACGCAGGATTTCAGTGACTGCGAGCCGTTCGGTCCGGGCCGTATCGAGGAAAGCTTTGTACTTTTCTCCGTAAGCCATGACCGCCTTTCTTTCAGTCTGGTTCATCCGCTGCCACACGGACTTCGTTCTGCTGTATGGTTCTTTCATGAGTATGTCCTCCTTTGGTGATTTTTACAGTACTATTATAGCATGATAAAGAAAAGGATGGGGAAGATGTTAGTGATAAGTGATTAGCCGTTAGTTGTTAGCTGTCAACCAATTTAAATATAAAAAAGGGCGCCCATTTATTTCACAGGCGCCCACCTTCACTTACCACTTATCACTTACCACTATTTCCAACTTTCAATCTTTCGGAAACGCCTTATTGAGCAGATAAGTCAGCCCCGCAAAGAGAGCCATCACTACGAAAAGAAGAGGATAGGCGATGACCATCATGGTTAAAGCAGATTCTACGCTGGACATAATTTCCTCCTTACATTAATACGGGAATGAGAGCCAGCACGAGACCGCCGGCTACCACCGATGCCACCTGGCCTGCCACATTGACGCCCATGGCATGCTGGATGATGTAGTTCGTATGGTCTTCCTTGAGAGCCATCTTTGCAATGAGACGGCCGGACATGGGGAATGCGGAAATACCGCAGGCGCCAATCATGGGATTGATTTTCTTCGTGAGGAAAAGGTTGGCGATTTTTGCAAAAACCAGGCCTCCCACTGTATCGAAAACAAAGGCAATCGCTCCGAGGCAGAGGATTTTCAATACATCCAGGGTGAGGATATTTTCAGCCGTCATAGTCCCGCCTACCGTAATTCCAAGAAGCAGGGTAGTCAGGTTGGACAGTTCATTCTGGGCCGTATCCGAAAGGGATTCGGTCACTCCGGACACTTTGAGAAGGTTGCCAAACATGAGGGCACCGATTAAGGGTACAGAAATAGGCGCCAGAATCCCGGCAATGACTACAATCATCAGGGGGAAAAGGAAAAGAGCCGTCTTCGATACCGGTTTTTCCTCCCGGTAAGCCATGCGGATCCGCCTTTCATGCTTTGTGGTGAGAAGCTTCACGATAGGCGGCTGGATAATGGGCACCAGAGACATATAGCAGAAGGCGGTCACCGTAAGGGGCGCCAGGAGGTTCGTCGCAAATTTCTGAGCTACGAAAATGGTGGTGGGCCCGTCAGCTGCGCCGATGATGCCGATGGATGCGGCTTCATTGAAGGGGAATCCCACCATGGCTGCCGCCAGGGTGGCCGCAAAGATACCGAAATGGGCAGCTGCCGCAAAAATCATGACATAGGGCGCACGGATTAATGGATCGAATTCACACATGGCCCCTACACCGATAAAGATGAGCACCGGGAAAAGTTCATTGGCAATCCCTGCCTGATAGAGGACGGAAAGGAAACCCGGTTCCCCGCCCGACGTGGGGATCACTGCGAAATGACCGGGAATATTCGCCAGGATGCAGCCCACACCCATAGGGAAGAGCAGCACCGGTTCATAATCCTTCTTCACCCCCAGCCAGATGAGAATGGCCCCGATGGCCATCATCACCCATACCAGAGGATCCCCCATGCCGAGGACCCCGCTGAATAATTCCTTTGCAATACTTTCCCAGACTGTCATGTGTACCTCCTGTTGGGAATCAATAAAAGCATTATATAGTATATAAAATAAAGGATAACCTGATTATGACTGAACTTTTGAATCGGGGCAGTCGGGGTGATCGGGATGATCGGGGCGGTCGGGAAGGATATGGTTTCCTTCGAAAACCAATCTTATAAAGTGCGCTTCGCGCACGGCCTTCGGCTCCCAATTATTGAAAATGAGTCTTTTATACCCGCCTGTGCACATTCCCCATATATACTCGCTGCCGCATCAGGGGCAGCACCTCCACTTATCACTTATCACTACTCACTTAACACTATCTTTTAAAAAAAAAGACCTGACATTTTTCAATGCCAGGTCTGTCCTTTTATTTCCTGCCCCCGTGCCATCCGCAGGAAAGGGATTATTCATTTGATTACAGATTGATTCCGAAAATCGGAAGGACTGCAAATACGAGAAGCGCCCAGATGAGTCCGGAAGCTGCGAAAATTCCAATCGTAATGAGGAGTCCCGGAATGGATGTGGGGACGCCCAGAAGGCTCAGGTTGCCAAATACGCCGCGCCTTTCAAAAATACCGTTCGTGCTTCTCTGGCGGAACCATTTATGCTTGTTTTCCTGACCGATACTGTAAGCCACAATGACAGCCACAATGGAAGCAATCAGCCAGAACAGCAGGAACCGTCCTGCATGGAAATCTTTCACATCAGATAAATCTATTAACTGCATGGTCATACTCTCCTTATACAGTCTATAGTTTATCAAGATTCAAAGGATAAAGCAAGCAATTTTTAGACAGGCGAGGGGGAAGAAACAGGGGTAAGGGATACGGGGTAAGGGAAAAGGGAAGGTGGCGCCGCTGATGCGGCGCGAGAATATACGGGGACTTTGCGCAGGCGAGAATAAAAGCTCGTCAGCAGTAGCAGCCCGCCGAAGGCCGTGCGCGAAGCGCACTATATAAAATTGGTTTTCCGAAGGAAAACCATATCCTTCCCTTTCCCCTTTTCCCTTACCCCTTTCCCCCGATTTTAAAAAACAGTAAATTCCTGCCAGCCCACAGATTCTTTATTTCTTCGGCGGTGGTCTGTGTCCACCGGGCGGGGGCCTGTGGCCATGGCCGTCACGAGGCGGCGGGGGCCTGTGGCCTCTTCTCGGCGGTGGTCCCGGGTGACGGCGGTAGCCGTACCAGCCGCCCCAGTATGGCCAGCCCCAGAAATCATCGTACCACATCATCCGTTCCATATAGATGCGGGTGACATAGGCATCATAAATCATCTGCTGCAGCTGCTCTTTGGTCACCACATTGACTTCCCGGACAGCTGTCCCCTTCTGGTCGCCCAGGGTATAGTCCACCATGATAGCCGCCTTGCCTGCAGCCACCGGTTCCACGGAATTTTCGCTGCCGATGGTGGCAATGGCCTCGTTCATACTTTTGGCACTGACCGTAAAAGGCACATTACCCGGCGTCAGCAGACGGACGACGCCCTTGCTGCCCAGAGCCAGATACTTCGGATAGACCACCAGCCGGCTCTTCTTCAGAAGTTTCTCTGCACTCCCGTAAATCATGCCCGGTTCTTCGCCGTCCATGCGCCATACGGAAGTCTTATCCCTGGCTACGAAGTAATCCCCGATCTGCTCATGGGACGTCTCATCATAAGCGCGGACGCGGCGGAAATATTTATCCGTCAGCTTCTTGTCTATGCGAAGGTAGTACGCATTCTTATCGGCCGGAAGACCGGTGAGCTCCGGATTGAGCCCTTCCATGATTTCCGTTACCTTGTCATAGGTACCGCCGTCAGTGAGGTAGAACTCTTTAACCAGTTTTTCACTGCGTCCTGCCAGCGGATCCACCTGCGGCTTTTTCACTGCCGGTTTTTCTTCCTCAGCGGCCGTTTTTTCTTCCACCGCTGCCGTACTATCCGCATCTGCTGAAGAAACAGTCTCTTCCGGTTTGGAAGGATTCGATTTCTCCGCAACAAAAGCTTCCGCCTTCACCGATGGCTTCATATCCGCCGCATGCGAGGGAAATACTCCCCCCGTCAGCAGCAGGGCCAGAAGCAGAGTCCCCAGAGCTTTGCTTCTTATATTCATCATAACGCCTCCTTTCGGGAATTCTTATAATTATATTATAACGCTATTGTCATATATGGTATAGATTCCGGATTTCGCATATCCCGGGTCAACATTGCAGAAAAAGTGGGCAGTGTTAAGTGATAAGTGGTAAGTGAAGGATATGGTTTGCTTTCGCAAACCAATTTTTTATAGTGCGCTATCGCGCACGGCCTTTGGCGTTCAATCAGTGCTAATGAGCTTTCACCCCACCTGTGCAAAGTCCCCATAAATAATTTGCGGCCCATCAGGGCCGCAACCTTCGCTTACCACTTATCACTTATCTCCTGCCACTCGGATAAAGCTCATATAAATGGCTCTGAACAACTCACATAAAAATATTTAATAATAAAAAAGTAAAAATAAAATCAACTTTTTGTACTATATAGTCGGAGGCAGGAGAAAGGGCCCCCGGGAAATCCTTCAGGAACCTGAATGT
>OMVW01000050.1 GCA_900314595.1 uncultured Dialister sp.
ACGAATACTTCAAAGTCCCTGGCTCATATGCCTCAACTTACCCTGCCTCACAAGGCAGGCCAATTACCCTTCTGTTGACTCCTCCGTACGGGCGACTACTTCCACATCTTTCGTCACGTCCCGGTTGAGGACTTTTTTTGCTCCTTTGAGGAATTTAGGTCTCGGGATGAGGACGATATGGCCGCAGCCGCAGCATTTGATGCGCATGTCGCTGCCCAGCTGGAGGACTTCCCATTCCTGGCTGCCGCAGGGATGTTTCTTTTTCATCTGGACGATATCACCGATTCGGAACTGGATGAATTTCATTTCTTTTTCTCCTTTATTATGAAAGCGTTTTTCTCAATCGATGGAAAGTTTTTAGTTTTTAGTGCTTAGTGCTTCCCAAATACTAACCACTAAAAAATAAGCACTAAGCACTAAATGAAGTGGTAAGTGGCGGTGGCGCGCCTTTGGCGCGCAATATATAAGATTGGTTCCTTTCAGGAACCATATCCTTCCCGACCACCCCGATCATCCCGATGGCCCCGGCCACCCCGACTGACCGGCTGTTTCTTATTGTTCCACCGGCACCATGAGAAATCTTAAAGGCAGGTAGGCCGCACCGGCGGGGATGAAGCGGATGAAGAGGTCACGGCCCATTTCCCAGGTGCCCGCTTCCATATAGTCCTCTTCGGTATTATTTCCAAACCACTTTCCTCTTTTTGCCGTATCGGTGCGGAAGATCTGCAGTATTTTCTCATTGTGACCGATCCGGAAGGTGCCCATGTAGACGCCTCCCTGAGGATTGATGTAGAGTTTATATTTTCCTTCCCCTTTATTATGGAAGGAAATATGGTAGGTAATGCCGTAGTCTCCGGTATTTTCTCTTTTCACCCGGCTCATTTCATCCATTCCCTGCTGAAAGGGGATGGATTTCCCCACTACGATTTCAGCGGGTCCTTTTTTAAAATCCCAGGGTTTATTCTCAAGGTAAATATCGGAAGCAAAGGTACCGCGCATTTCATGGGTATCCGGAGGAAGGCGCATCGCCGTCTGAAGCGCTTCTTCCACGTCTTTTCTGCTTCCGTCGGGAAGGATGGCAGCTCCCAGGGTGACCGGTTTTTCCGTTTCTATTTCCACCATACCGCTCACCAGATTTTCTTCCTTCACCCCTTTGGGATCGTCCTCAAAGAGGATGGTCCGCCCGTTTTGGGGAAGAGTGACGGTTTCTGCCTTCTGCAGCGGATTCACCACTTCCCGGAAGGACAATGTGGCGCCGGTAGAAATATAATCGCGGCTCGCCTCCCCTCTGACAGTCCTCGTGACAGTGAGGTCCTGTTTCTTTTTCGATCTGGCATAGACCACGACCCTGGCCGGTGCGCCTGTCTGGTTGACGTGATAGTAGTAGACTCTCCCCTTCCCCTTCTTCACGGTTCCTTCGTAAAGGATACCGTAATCCCCTGCATATTCGGGGCAGTCGGAGAAAATAAGGGTCCCCTCTGCACTCATGAGTTTCAGGGGGATGGTCGTATAGGTTTCCTCCAGCGGCGAGGCAGCGGCAGCTGTCATGCCGGCTGCGGCGAAGAGTCCCGTCAGGAATGCTTTCCATGCATATTTCATTTTCATTGATTTATTGTGTATCTCCTTCCTGCACCAGGGTTTCAATTTTTTTGAAACGGTGGGCCAGGCCCGATTTCGTAATGCCGCAGATGGCGGCCAGTTCAGAGAGGCTTGCGTTCGGATTGGAGAGGCGCAGCTCGCAGGCTTCGCGGATTTTGGGAGAAAGGGAGGACAGGGGGACCCGTTCCAGCAGTTTCTGCACCATGTGGGTCTGATGAACGGCCGCATCCACTGTCTTCTGCAGATTGGCCGTTTCACAGTTCACCTGCCGGTTCACCCGGTTCCTCATATCCTTGACCACCCTGACGCTTTCAAAGTCCATATAACTCTGGCTGGCGCCTACGATCTGCAGGAATTCGGACACATCGTCTCCATCTTTTATATATACTATATAATCATTCTTCCTGTCCGTCATACGGGCATGAAGGCGGAACGTTTTGAGCGTCTTCACCAGTTCCTCTGCGAAATGGAAAGACTGGGTCACCATTTCGAGATGATAATCACTCTGGGGCCGGCTCACGGAACCTCCGCCCAGGAAAGCGCCGGCCAGGTAGGCCCGTCTCTCTTCAGCGGTCTGAAGGAATCTTTCATCATCCACGCCTGCCATGGGGGAAAGACCCATGGTATTCAGGAAATCGAGTCCCTTCTCCGAGGGCTGCACCACCAGGGTGTATACGTTTTTCTTCCGCAGCCTCCGTCCCTGGCGCACCATGGCGCTGGGAGTGAAGCCGAAATCTTTTTTCAGGTAAATGAGCACCCGCCGGGCTACGGCGCTGTTTCCGGTGGAAAATTCCAGCCCCCACCGTCCGCCGGAGCCGGTGATGAAGGAACCGCTCATGCGGAGGAGCGCCAGAAGTTCTGACACCCGGCATGGTCTTTCGTCTCTGGAAATACGGGCGAGCTCATTCTTCACCTGTTCAGTAAATGACATTAATGACTCCTGTTCAAGTATGACTCCAGCGCTTCCGGCGCGATATTTGCCCGGAGCAGGTTGTGAATCTGCATGATTTTATCCGCCAGCACATTCGTATCCTGGGAAGCTTCCTTCACGGGTCCCAGAAGATCCGCTTCGATGAGATTGGCTCCCAGTGCCTTCACCTTCGTCCGGTCGATGACTACCGGGAAAGCGCCGGTTTTTTCATATTTCCTTAAAACCTCTTCATTGGGAGAAGCATTATTGGCCAGCACGAAATCCACTACGCCCCCTCCGATATGGTCGACAAGAGCCTTCAGATGATCACTCACCGTAAAGCCCGTGGTTTCCCCGGGCTGGGTCATCACATTGCAGATATAGAGCACCGGTGCGCCGCTTTTGCGGATAGCCTCCAGGATTTCCGGCACCAGAAGGTTCGGAAGGACCGACGTATAAAGACTTCCCGGGCCCAGGGTGATCAGATCCGCATCCTGGATGGCAAAGAGCGCATCCCCCACGGCCATGGGCGCTTTAGGGATGGTGGAAATATGGACGATATGGGCGCTGTGATTCACCGATTCCGGATAGGCGGAAATTTCCGATTCTCCTTCTACCACCACTCCGTCCGACATTTTTGCCTTGAGACGCACTTTGGACGTAGTCGCCGGCACCACCTTGCCCCGGATTTTCAGGACCTTGCTGGCCGCCTCGAGGCCGCTCTGGGCAGAACCGAATTCTTTAATCAATGCCGCGAGGAAGAGATTGCCCAGCGAATGTCCCGCCAGTTCTCCTTCGCCGCCGAACCGGTACTGGAAGATCTGCTCCAGCACCGTTTCCTTGTCTGCCAGGGCCACCAGGCAGTTGCGGATATCCCCGGGGGCGATGATATTCATTTCCTCCCGGAGTCTGCCGGAAGAACCGCCGTCATCGGCCACCGTCACCACGGCAGTGATATTGGACGTTTTATTCTTAAGTCCCCGGAGCAGCATGGAAAGGCCATGCCCCCCGCCGAGAGCCACCACCCTGGGCCCCCGGGCCAGTTCTATTTTGGAAATCAGATTTTTGGATACTTCCTTCTGGTCCGGCGCCAGGAGCTGCACAAATCGCTTGGCCAGCTTCCTCACGGCGATGAAGATATCTCCTGAGCCCAGGATGATGAGGATGGTCCCGCAGATGGCAAGGAACGTATAGCTGTAACTTCCGGTCGCCTGGAAGGCCAGCCGCAGCATTTCCTCCTCCAGAATACCGAAAATCTGGTAGTTCAGGATGAGGGCCGCTCCAAAGACGAGAAGTATGATTCCCATCCCGAATAGAAGCATCCACCTCTTGATGGCAAGGCCGGGGCGGAGCCACTGCATGAAATGTCTCATCGTAATCACCTCTCCGGAGAATCCGTCACATCATGCTCCACACGATTCCGGTGCAAATCCCGGTGCTCTGTATTCACATGACCGTATTTTTCCTTCAGATGCTTTCCCAGTTTTTCCGTCACAAAGACAGACCGGTGCATACCGCCGGTACAGCCGATGGCAATGGTAAACTGGGTCTTGCCGGACTTTTTGAAATTTTCCACCATGAAATCCATGAAATCATAGAGTTTCTTCAGGAATTCCTTCGTCACCACTGAATTTTCGATATAGTCAGCCACTTCCTTCACACGGCCCGAAGAATACTTGTATTTCTGGATATAGAAAGGATTCGGGAGAAGCCGCACGTCCAGCACCATATCCGCATCGATCGGGATACCGTACTTGAAGCCGAAGGAAAAGACAGTGATCTGCATATCCCTTGTCCAGTTATTAAGGCCAAAGCGGCTCTTCATGTATTCACCCAGGTCACTGGGCTTCATGGCCGTCGTATCGACGATCATATCTGCCTGGGCACGAATGCCGGCCAGGATCTTCCTCTCGGCAGCGATTCCCTCCTGGATGCGCATATTCTTTGCCAGAGGGTGCTGGCGGCGGGTCTCCATGTAGCGGCGTATAAGAGCTTCATCGGAAGCCTCCAGGAAGATCACTTCATGAGGAATCCCCCGGTTCTCCAGTTCATACAGCGCCTGGGGCAGGGCATCGAAGAAAGAACCCCCGCGGATATCCGTAACCACGGCCACATGCCGGGTATTGGACGTACTCTTCCAGCAGAGGTCCGCAAACCTTGCAATCAAAACCGGCGGGAGATTATCTACGCAGTAATAGCCCATATCCTCCAGCTTCTGCATGAAATTCGTCTTGCCTGCGCCGCTCATGCCCGTAATAATGACAAAGCGGAAATCATCTTCCTCCATTTTCATCCCTCCAGTACGTATTTCTCAACTGCTTTCGCCACACCATCTTCATTGTTCGATGCAGTCACATGGGCTGCAGCCGCTTTGGCCGAAGCGCTTGCATTGGCCACAGCGAAAGACCAGGGCGTAATCGAAAGCATGGACACATCGTTATTTCCATTGCCGAAAGTCATGGCTTCTCTGATGGAAATACCATAGAGCTCACACATGGCCGTGATGGCATTTCCCTTGGAACATTCCTTATGGTTCATTTCAAAGAAATAAGGTTTCGACTTCACCTGATTCACGCTGCCTGCATATTTTCCCTTCAGGATCGTCTCTATTTCCTTCATTTTCTTATCGTAATATTCGCACACCAGGATTTTTGTAGGCGCTTTTTCCGGATGGTAGAAAAATTCCCCGTCCACATGGGCCTTCACCCCGCACTGCCGTTCATAAGCTTTCGTACGCCAGTCATAATAAGGCACATGAAGCTCATCATCGATGTAGGTGTGGGCATACCAGCCCTCCTCCCGAACCGTTTGGAGGATATCCAGGGCCGTCTCCTTCTCCACCGTCACATTCCGGATGATCTTTCCGCTTTCGCACAGACCCGTGAGGGCACCGGTATAGCAGATCATGGGCACATCGCCCAGGCCGATGGCCTGCCCCCAGGGCCTGGCCGCCTGGAACATGCGGCCCGTGGCGATGACGATCTTTACCCCCTTTGCCATAGCCGCCTGCAGCGTCTTCTTCGTATAATCGGAAATGGATATATCATCTCTTAAAAGAGTATCATCCAGATCGATGGCTATCAGTTTGATGGACATGGTTTTGCTCCTTATATTATTTTTTAACATCATGTATAAATCCGGATTGTGTCATTTGTGCGATTCGTTCTTCGTTGTTCGTTCTTCGTTCTTCGCTGTTCGTGAAGGCAGGTTCCCTGCGGGAAACCAAATTATATATTGCACGCCACCTTCACTTACCACTTATCACTTTTCTGATCACTAACCACTACTATTTCCCCCATTATATCACACGAGGAAACGCCCGAGGACGTGTAAAAGCAACTTTACGATGGAAATGAAAATTTATGAAATATTTAAAAACAGCTGATTATTTTTCATATTTCCTTTTCTATAATGAACAGGAACCGGGAGTCGAATCCCCCTGGTTCCCCTTCCTATACGTCTATTCTGAAATGATATATATATGTATATATAAAGAACTGCTACAATAGGAATCGATCCGGAGGAAATACTCCGCCTCCCGGGCCCCTTCTCCGCCTTCCGGGATACAGATTACCCATACTTAAAATGATTTCTCATAGAAAGAAGTCCTTTCCATGCCGGAAAAAATCCATCGTCTTCCCCCTGCCATGATTTTCATCTGCCTCATGGGCATCGTCAGCCTTTTTGCCGATATGACCCAGGAAGGAGCGCGAAGCATCTTCGGCGACTACCTCTCCCTCATGGGAGCCTCGGCCGCGGCCATCGGCTTTATCACCGGTTTCGGTGAACTGGCAGGCTATGCTCTCCGCTTCTTTACAGGCCTCATCGCTTCTAAATCCGGCAAATACTGGGCCATGACCATCTTCGGTTATGCCCTGGCGGTCCTCGCCATCCCCTGCCTCTCCCTCGTGCCTGACGGAAACTGGGTGGCTGCCGGATTCTTCATCATCCTGGGGCGCGTAGGCAAAGCCATCCGCCAGCCGGCAAAGAGCACCCTTCTTTCCTATGCGGCGACGCAGCAGGGCGTGGGCAAAAGCTTTGCCATCCAGGAATTTCTCGATCAGCTGGGCGGATTTTCTGGACCCATCGTAGTCTTCCTCCTTCTCTGGATGAATGAGTCCGAAGACCCCCTCTCCGCTCTTTCCTGGTGCTTTGCGGGCCTTCTCATCCCGGCCCTCTGCTGCATCGCAGCAGTAGTCACCGCCTCGAAGAAATTTCCTCATCCGGAAGACTTTGAACCGGCGCCGAAAAAAAAGGAAATATTTCATTTCCGCCATTCCTTCCTCATTTATATTTTCGGCATTTCCCTCTTTGCCTTCGGCTTCCTGGACTTTCCGCTGATTACCATGCATGCGGCCCGGCTGAACCTTGTAGACAGTGCCGTCCTGCCCCTTATTTACTCCCTGGCCATGGCTATCGATGCCTTTGCCGCCCTGGCCTTCGGCTGGGCCTATGACAAGTATGGTCTCCCGGTGCTGGCGGCTTCCACATTGATTGGTGCCCCTTTCACTTACTGCGTATTTTCCCTTGACAATACAGCCGCCCTCTATCTGGGAGTCATCCTCTGGGGCATCGGTATGGGAGCCCAGGAATCCATCATGAAAGCTGCCGTTTCCACCATCGTCCCCAGAGACTCCAGAGCCACGGGCTTTGGCATCTTTGAGACAAGCTTCGGCATCGCCTGGTTCATCGGAAGCGCCCTCCTGGGTGCCCTCTACGACTACTCCATCCCTGCGATGATTGCAGTCTCCACCGCTGCCCAGCTCGCAGCCATCCCCTTCTTCCTTCTGACCTCAAAAAAAGCAGGCCATTTATGAAATCCGTCACTCAATAAAAACAGCGGAGACAAACTCCGCGGCTCCTATCAAATGAGTTCCCATACCTTCATTAAAAAGTTTTATAGGAAAATAACTGAAACGATTCCCTTATTTTTACATTATATAAATAGGATAAGGACAAATCGACTAACCTTTCAGGTCGCTGCCGTCCAGGCCTTCCCAAGAGGGAAGGCTGATACGTTTCGATGTTTACAGATAGAGACAAATTGTCACTACGCGCACAAGTCGTTACCGTTAAAGCCTTCCCAAGTTTGGGAAGGTGGCCGAGCGCAGCGAGGTCGGATGGGTTGTACTATCGGTACATGTTGATTTTGACTCACAAAGGAAAACACTCCATAAGCAAGCCCACGAGAATTTTGAGTCAATTTCAATAGCCATCTGTAGTACAACCCCTCAGTCTGCTGCGCAGACAGCTCCCCATGCTTATGGATAGAGGCAAATCGACACTGAATGTACAAGTCGTTACCGTTAAAGCCTTCCCAAGTTTGGGAAGGTGGCTGAGGCTAGCGTTGCGCGGATGGGTTGTACTATCGGTACATGTTGATTTTGACTCACAAAGGAAAACACTCCATAAGCAAACCCACGAGAATTTTGAGTCAATTTCAATAGCCATCTGTAGTACAACCCCTCAGTCTGCTGCGCAGACAGCTCCCCAGCCACTGCATGGCTTTCACTGCGGCGCGTCCCTTCAGTCCTTCAAAACGCGTTCAAGCACAAATCTTGGGGAGCCTATAACGTTTCGATGCTTATGGATAGAGGCAAATCGACACTGAATGTACAAGTCGTTACCGTAAAAGCCTTCCCAAGTTTGGGAAGGTGGCTGAGGCTAGCGTTGCGCGGATGGGTTGTTCTGCTGATTCATGTCGATATTGACATCGATTGGTACATGTCCTGCACCACCGTTCTTACACCCCGCCTTCCCGGAGCCCCCATCTATACTCGTGCGCCATCAGGGGCGCACCTTCCCGATAATCCCGATATCCCCGAGACCCCCGGCAATCCCGATTCAAAAGTTGTTATTTCTAAAGTTGACCTTAAAGAATCAAGCTTCAGAATCGACCAAAAGTCAAATTTCCTTTACAAAAACCGACCAATGGTCTATAATATCTCACACAGAAACAAATCAAACCAGGGAGGACTTATGAACAAAAAAATTGCAGCTCTTATGACGGCTGCCGCATTATGGACCGGTGCCACTGCTTATGCAGAAAGCACCACTTATTCCAGCTTTTCCAGCTATTCCTATTCTTCCGTCACCAATTCCGACGGAAAGACCGTGACCACCAGTTCTTCCTCATCCGGAAGCTATCAGATGAAGACAGAAGGCGATACCCTCACCCTTTCCCTCGAATCCAATCACACCACCGGCTATTCCTGGGAAATCCACGGACTCGACCGGAGCGCCCTGCAGGCGAAACGTACCTACATAGCGGACAAAGCCCCTGTCAGTGAAGAAGGAGAGCCCATGGTAGGCACAGGCGGACGGGACGTCTTCACCTTCAAAGCATGGAAACCGGGTACCACCACCCTCACCCTTTCCTATGAACAGCCCTGGAAAGGCGGAGAAAAAGGCGAAGCCTATGACCTCACCATCACAGCCGGCGAAGACAGGACCATTACCGGCGTATCCCTCTCCACCCATCAGGAAAAAGATCCCGACGTATCAGACCGGGTGATCATCGTATCCCTGGCGCAGGGTACTTCCACGAAAACCCTGAAAGCACTGGCAGAGAAATATGACATGGACCTCATCTATGATATGAAGAACCTCTCCATGGCATCCTTCAAACTGAAGACCCCTCTTGCACCGGAAGATATGCAGACTTTCCTGAAGAACCTGGAAAAAGAAGAAGTCATCCTCGGCGCCTGGCCGGACCGGAAAATGTACCTGCAGGATGGAACGTTTTAAGGAAACAGGGTAGTGGTTAGTGGTTAGTCGGTAGTTTTGAAAAACCCGCTTCCAATGGAAAGCGGGCTTTTTTATTGGACGTTCTGTTTTAGTCCGGAATCCCGGGTAATCCAATGAATTATTTGGAACAAACATTTAGACGAACCGATTTGAACTATCATTTATTAAGAAAATATTTCCGGATTTTATAAATATGCAGTCCTGAATAAAATAAACTTATGACCTATAATTACCAATTTTGCAACGTTGAACCGGCTTTTCCGGAAATCCGGCTGGAACGGAGAGGGTGCATAAATCGTACATGACCCGATAAAATCGGCATGAACTGCATTCATGAAATCATTTATAGTTCGATATCGGCTCATTTTATGGCTATGCCGTAAAGTCATATTGTTATAATTCCATCAGGTTTATAGGTTGACTTATCCCCCCATTTTATATAATATTTATATGTATCTTTAGGTATTTTTCACATTATTTTGGGGTACATCCATTTATTTGTACAGGCTGGTTCCCCACTTCATTTCGGAATGAGAGGAAAAGGAAAGTAAAAAAAGGAACAGCCGGGAAGGGGTACATATGAACAAGATCTATAAAATCGTCTGGAGCGAAATCCGCCACACCTACGTAGCCGTTTCGGAAATCGCCAAAGGGCATGGCAGAAAATCAGAAAAGCGGAGCAGACTCACCGCTCTCACCCTGGCAGCCGTCATGACACTGACAGGACTGGGAGGACTGACTGCATCTGCTGCAATTGCCATAGGCGATGGTGCTGCCCTAGGCGATGGTGCTGTAACTGGCAGTATAGATGGTGCTATAGCCATTGGTAATGGCGCAACAATTAAACATTCAAATGGTGAGATGGCACACAGCGGCAGTGGAGATATCGCAATCGGCTCCGGTTCAATGATTGATAACTACGTAAATCAGGGCGGAAGCATTGCTATTGGGAAGAATGCACAGATTGCTAAGGCAAACGCAGAACGTGATGTGGCGATTGCCCGTGCTGCTGCGGATAAGGAAGCAAATGATGCAAGGGTAAAGGCAGATTCTGATATTGCCCAGCGTAATACAGACCTTTCTATTAAAAAATCGGAATTAAAGAAACAGGCTGATATTAAACAGGCAGAAGCAGATGCGGCATATCGTATCCAAGAACAGGAACAGCAAAAAACAATTCAGGCAGCTATCGTAAATGCCCAGATTGCAAAGGCAGAACGGGAAGCTGAACTGAAGAACCGAGAAGTTTTGGTTCGTGAAAATGAATTAAGTGCCCAAATCAAGAAACAGGCAGAAGCTGAAAAATATGCAATTGAACAGAAGGCACAGGCTGACTTGGAACGCCGTAAGAGAGAAGCAGAAGCTAAAAAGTATGAGATGGTACAGGAAGCTGAAGCAAAGAAAGCATTAGCCGAAGCACAGAAGTTCGCTATGGAACAGGAAGCTGCTGGTATTAAGGCAAAAGGTGAAGCAGAAGCGGCTGCGATTCAGGCAAAAGGTCAGGCGGAAGCAGCAGCCATGGATAAGAAAGCTGAAGCTCTTGCTAAATACGGTAAGGCAGCTATTATTCAAATGACAGTTGAAGCGTTGCCAAAAGTAGCTGCTGAAGTTGCCCGTCCATTAAGCGAAATTGATAAAGTTACGGTTATTGATGGCGGTAGCGGAACAGGTGTAGGAAGTTATGCAGGAAACGTTCCTGCGGTTATGGCTAAAACATTTCAGGCAGTAAAAGAAGCGACTGGTGTAGATTTAGCTGAAATCGTAAAAGCTGAAACCTATGACGCAAAGGTAAACCGTAATATAAAAATTGAAGGTTTGGATGGCTTAAAAACGATATCAGGGGAAGTTACTGATTCCGTCGTTGAAAAGTCGATAGAATAGCAGTATACTCTCCTGTCGTAGTTTGATAGGAGAGTATTTTTTTTAAAATAGGAGGGTTTTATGAACAAGGCATATAAGATAATTTGGAACAAGGCAAGAGAATGTTATGTAGTTGTTGCAGAATTTGCAAAAACTCGTTCCAAATCCTCTTCCCGTTCTTTATCTTTGCTTATGACTACAGGTGTATTATTATCATTGCTTACGAGCAGTGCATTTGCGTCGGGTACAGCTACTGTTACAGGCACTTCTGGTACAGATGATTTAGTAACTATTCAGGGTGGTACAGATATTAGCGTAACTCAAAACAATGGAGTTATTACAATTGGTGCTGTATATGACCCGACGTTGGAAACACTTCGTAAGTATATAAAATTTAATGCCGATTATGATTTGGGTACAAGCTTGCCTTCGGTAGCAGCCAATAGTGCAAACTCGTTTGTCTGGGGTAAAAATGCTGCTGTTTCTGTATATTCTCTTGCAGAAAAAAGTGAAAAGAACATAGCAATTGGTGCTGGTTCTAAAATTTTTGCAGGAAATATGGGTAATCCATCAAAAGGTACAGGCAGTAATACAGCAATCGGTGCAGATTCTTCGGTAGGCAGTAGCAACAATATTTATGGTACATATGATACGGTTGTCGGTGCTGGTGCTAAAGCATATGGCGGAAGTAACGTTGTTGTAGGTAACAGTCAGGCAGGTTTGAATCAGCAGATTGGTACGAAATCTGATGGAACTAAAATCTGGGCTAACGTAGATAATGCTGTTGTAGTAGGTTCTGGTGCGGCTGCGTACTCCGATAAGGCTACTGCTGTTGGTGGTGCTGCAATTGCAGGTAAGAAACCTACAAGAACAGATTATACTGACCGTTCACAGGCAGAAAATGCTAAAATTACTTATACAACAGCAGTGGGTTATGGTGCTCATGCATTTGGTATGAATAGTACTGCAGTAGGTGCACAGACGGTCGCTACAGGACAACAAAATATTTCTTTGGGTAGTGGTTCTGAAGCCCGTAAAGATAATACTATGTCTGTTGGTTTCCACGCCATTGGTGGTGCAGCAGATGCTACTGCTATCGGTCATGATGCAGTCGTATTTGGTGACGGCGGTTTAGCGATTGGTCATTTGGTATTCACAGGTATGCCTGCTTTGGAAGGATACCGTAATAATAATTTGGATGAAAGTTATATTGCTTCTCCTGAAGGAATGAGAATTGCAGGCGATTCTAAAATTTATTTTCGTACTGAAGATGGTACAGTTTTAAAATATGAAGTAAAAATTGGTCAGAACGGCGAAGAAGATGGCAAGTATTATAAAGTAAAAGCTGTACAGACAGGTAACAGTTGGAAGTTTGTTAAAGTAAATGCGGCGGGGGAAGAAGTTAGTGATACTTCTCCTGATGCAGTTCAGTATTTAGCTAAAGAATCCATGACAAAAGATACACGTACCAGCAGTAAGGTAAATCATATTGATTATTTTTATATTGCAGGTCAGGAATCTTCGTCAAAGATTTATCCTACTGATGAAGGTGTTGCCATTGGTACTTATGTATCTACGGAAGGTTCTCGTGCTATGGCAATTGGTATGTCTTCTACGGCTCATGATGCCAATAATACCGCATTAGGTCTTTATTCCAATACATTTGGTAAGGATGCAACCGCAATCGGTCATGCTTCTTTGTCTGGTGCAAGAGGCTTGATTGAAACAAATGTTAATACAGGGGAACATACTGTCAGTTATCAGGTAACAAAAAAGGGTATTTCCGAACGTACGACCATTGATGGAACAGTAGTTTCGTATGATAAGAACTTTGCTTATGAATTTTCTGATGGTACGAATACATTAAAAGTTCAGAATGGTAAAATAGTAGCTGTAGGTGGTACTGCTTATACACAGACTGGTATTAAACTTGCATCGGATAATACGGCTGTTTATCGTGATACTGAAACAGGGTATTTGTATTATACGAAGAGTGGTGCAAAACATCTCGTAAAACCTGATGAAGATGTTATTATTAACGGTTCAGGCGATACGTTGACAGTTTCTGCAGGAAAGATGATGTTGTCCAATGGTGGTCTTGCAATTGGTTCTTATACACATGCAGAAGGTGACAAATCTGTTGCATTTGGTAATGCATCTGGGGCGTCAGGCAGAAACAGTGTAGCAATTGGTAAATTTGCTAATGCGTATGGTGAAGGTTCTATTGCTTTTGGTTCTGATGCGGTAGCGGGTGCAGAAGTAACCACAAATGTTGATGGGCATAAGGTTTTAGCTATTACCAATAAGACAGGTCAGCCTGTTATGGAAGACGGAAAGCATGTTTCGGGTGCAGTTGCGTTTGGTAATTATGCCCATGCTACTGCTAATAATAGTCTTGCGTTTGGCACGGATGCGGAAGCTACTGCAAAGAATTCTGTGGCAATCGGTTCGGGTTCTGTCTCTGATGTGGAAGATACAGTTTCTATAGGTTCTGCTGATAAAACACGTACTATTGTCCATGTGACAGCAGGTGTAGATGATACGGATGCGGTCAACGTGTCCCAGCTTAAATCCAAAGCCAATAAAAACTTGGACAATATTGATTCAGATGGAAAAGCGGTTATCGTTGGTCTGACTGATGTTGTATCTGGTGACAGTATTGTTACGGTTACTCCAAATACAAATGCAGATGGAAAGAAAACATATACTATCACGGCAGCTATCAGCGGTGACGGTGTAGTGGAAGAAGGAAATACTGGCATTGTAACAGGCGGTACTGTATATGATGCCATTCAAAATTATGATGCTACTAATGGTATGCATTATGTTTCTATTAATAGTTCAGTAACGAGTGCTGGTAGCAACTATGCAAATGATGGTGCTACTGGTCAGAGAGCTATTGCGATTGGTGAAAGTGCTACCGCTACTGCGAAAGATGCAGTCGCTATTGGTTATAAGGCTAAAGCAGAAGGCGAAGGTGCATTTGCTTTTGGTGAAGGTGCAACCTCTAATGGTAAAGGCACAGTAGCATTTACTGGTGGAAATGAAGCATCTGGCACTTATTCTATGGCTTGGGGCATGAATAACGTTGCTGGTATTTCTGCTGATGGCACAGAAACCTTTACGGGTGCTACTGCTTTTGGTACTGGTACTGAAGCTCGTAATGATGGTGCTACTGCCATGGGTAATTGGACAATTGCCGAAGGCCAGAATTCTGTTGCTATGGGCAATGGTGCTCGTACTCGTGAAGATGCAAAAGCATCTCTTGCTATGGGTCAAGATACTCAAGCTGCGGGTACTGGTTCTTTTGCAGGTGGTACGGATTCTATCGCAGGCGGATTTAATTCGTTTGCACATGGTTATACTGCAGAAGCAGTAGGTTCTACTGCAATCGCCATGGGTGATGATGCAAAAGCGGTTGGTGATGAGTCGGTTGCCCTTGGTTATAATAGTAAAGCATATGGCGATTATTCTGTTGCAATTTTGGGTGGTCGTACTGGTGATGGTTCTTTCGAGTATGATGATGATACGGGAGAATATGATGTTGATGTAACCGATAATGCAATTGGTGCATTTGCCGCAGGCTTCGGTTCTGTTGCCATGAAAGACTACACTGTTGCGATTGGTCGTCATGCTACTGTAGAAAATGACCAGAGCATTGCATTAGGTGAAGATGCTACTGTAGTTGCTGATAGTTCCGTCGCTTTAGGCTATGGTTCTGTTGCTACAGAAGAAAATGTAATTTCTGTTGGTCATAAAGCTGGCGATCCTACCTATAATGTTGGTACTTATAGTGCTGCTTTGAATCGTAAGATTGTTAATGTAGCAGAAGGTGTAGACGACACCGATGCAGTCAACGTGGCTCAGCTGAAAAAGGTTGCTGATTCCGTAGATACAGCCAAGACACATTATTACAGTGTAAACTCCCCGAAGCAGGCGGATAACTATAATAACGATGGAGCGACAAAAGATTACGCTTTAGCTGCCGGTCCGGCTGCCAAAGCTGACGGTATAGGTGCAGTTGCCATAGGCCATGGTGCTGTAAGTGGCAGTATAGATGGTGCTATAGCCATTGGTGAGAATGCATTAATTAAACATTCAAATGGCAATCCACCAAATAGTGGCAGTGGAGATGTAGCTATTGGTTCTAATTCATATATTGATAACTATGTCAATCAGGGTGGCAGTGTCGCTATCGGTAAAAACGCGAAGGTTGAAAATATGGCTGGCAGCCAGGAACGTATCTTTGCTTTTGGACAGACCAAATGGAATCAGTCGAGTTTTTGGGGAATGTATTACGGTGCTGCTATCCCGGAGGACCCGTCTAAAGCGGTATCCAGCATCGCAATCGGTGACAATACCTATGCCCGTACAGGCAGCGTCATGATCGGCCCTCATAACTATAACGGAGACCTTGGGGATAAAACGGTAAATATGGAGGAAAAGCATAAACTGGGTGTTGACGTCTTCGCTACGACAATCGGCGCCAACAGCTATACCAATGGTGCTTTTGCTACGAACACAGGGGCTTATAATATCATATCCGGAAGCTACTCCGGTGGGAATAGCGATTCTTCTAAAGCTTCCCAAAACTTTGGCGCGACCATTACAGGTTCCCTGAACAGCATTGAATCCTCCAAGGCAGGTAATTTCTCCGGTATTGCCAACTCCATCGTAGGTGTAGCCAACAGGACAAATAATTCCAACGGCTCCCTGATCTTCGGTGCCGGCAACGTGATTACCAACTCCATTACCGACCTCGATGGTACACAGGAAGTGGCTGATTCTGCCAAAAAGTTCCAGCAGAATCTTATTGATTCAGTAAAAGCTGCCGAAAGCGGCGGCGCAGCACTGGCCATCGGCGGCAGCAATACTATCGACTATGCCCAGAAATCCCAGGTCATGGGTGTCGGTAATACGCTGAAAGGCGAAGATGGCAATATCAGCAAATTCAACTTCATCGACGGCTATAAAAACTCCGCTGAAAAAGTAAATAATGTCTATATCATCGGTGCAAACAATACTGTAAAGAACGGTAATAATAACATTGTCTTCGGCGACAAACGGACCATGGATGGCCAGAGTGAAAATATCATTATCGGATCCGGTGAAGGCGATGACGGATTAGCAACAACCGTTTCCAAGGCAATTATTATCGGCAAAAAAGCCAATGCAACTACCGAAGGCGGTATCGCTATCGGCGAAAATTCTGTAGCTTCTACTGCAGCCGGCGAGATTGGCTATGACTTGAGAAAAGATGGTCAGTCTTCTGAAACCTCTGCTATCTGGAAAGCAACCAATGCGGCTGTTTCCGTAGGTAATGGTAAAACCCTCACCCGTCAGATTACAGGAGTCGCCGCAGGTACAGAAGATACAGATGCTGTAAACGTAGCCCAGCTGAAGAAAGCAAGATACACCGCAGGGACGAATGTTTCCATCGATGCAAACAATGTCATTTCTGCCGTAGATACCAAGTATACGGCAGGTACTAATGTCAAAATCGATGAAAATAACGTTATTTCCGCAGTAGATACGGATACTACATATACTGCAGGCGATAACGTTACTATCGACGCAGACAACAAGATTTCCGCAACTGATACGAAGTATGAACTCAGCAGCAGCACCAAGGGCAATACTACAACCATTTCCCTGAAAGATAAAGCTGGAAATGATGCCGGATCTGCTGAAGTAAAGAATGATACGCTGCAAGCCGGTACGAGTGGCTTGAGCTTGAATGGTACAGAACTGTCCATGGCTGTTACCGATACTGCCGGTAATACAGTTTCCGGTAAAGTTGATTTGAAAAAAATCAAGAGTGCTGTAGACACAGATACCCAGTATGAACTCAGCGGAGAAAAGAAAGGCAATACCACCACAATTTCCCTGAAAGATAAAGCCGGAAATGCAGCAGGCTCTGCTACCATTACAGATGCTAATGATACCCTGGACAAGACCAGCGAAGGTCTGAAACTGGATGGAAATAACCTTTCTCTCAGCGTAAAAGATACGGCAGGCAATGAAATCAAGAGTTCTGTAGATCTCTCCGGTCTCAAAGTCACCGATACAAATACCACCTATGATATGACTGCTGAAGCTAAAGGCGAAAAGGGAACCAGCACCCAGACCACTACCGTTACATTTACAGATAAAACGGATGCCTCCAAATCTACGACTTTCACTGTAGATAACGATACCCTGAAAAACAACAATAAAGGCCTTACTTTCGACGGAACTACACTTACCATGGATGTGGAAGATACCGCAGGCAATAAAGTCACCGGTTCTGTAGACCTCTCCGGCCTGAAAGTGACCGATACGAATACCACCTACACCCTGACGGGCAAGGAAAATGGCGACAATACCACTACCCTCACTTTCAAGGACAGTGATGGAAAGTCCAATGATATGACTACAATACCACTACCCTCACTTTCAAGGGCAGTGATGGAAAGTCCAATGATATGACTGTTGCCACGAAGGATACGAATACCACCTACACCCTGACGGGCAAGGAAAATGGCAACAATACCACCACCCTCACCTTCAAGGACAGTGATGGAAAGTCCAATGATATGACTGTTGCCACAAAGGATACCAGAAATACCCTGAAGGCAGGAGGCCATATTTCCCTGGCTGAAAAAGGGCAGGATGATGGAAGCACGGAATACACGGTTTCCGTCAAGGCAGATGGAAAAGTCGCTTCCGGCGATACCGGCCTTGTAACAGGCGATACAGTTTCCAAAGAAACCCGCACTGCATCTGATGGTTTCGTAACAAAGACCTCCTCCACTGCCGGTGAAAATATCCTGGCTCTGGATAAACGGGTAAAGACCAACGCAGACAATATCAACAATATCAACCAGACGGTAAACAATATGGGCAGCCGGATCAATAAACTGGGCACCCGGATCAACAAAGTCGGTGCCGGTGCAGCAGCCCTGGCAGCTCTCCATCCGCAGGATTTCGACCCGGATGACAAGTGGGATGTGGCAGCGGGCTACGGCAACTATAAAGATGCCAATGCAGCCGCTGTGGGCGCATTCTATCATCCGAATGAAGATACCATGATCTCCGTAGGCGGTTCTTTCGGCGGAGGAGAAAACATGGTGAACGCAGGGGTTTCCGTGAAACTGGGCCAGGGCAACCACGTGACCACTTCCCGTGTGGCTATGGCCAGAGAAATTCTGGATATGAAGCAGAAGATGGAAAAACTGGAAGCCCAGAACCAGTACCTCATGAAACGCCTGGGCGCAGCGCCGGAAGGAGCTCTCAAAGACGTGAACTTCCCGGACGTTCCGAAAGATCACTGGGCATACCAGTACGTGAAGACCCTCGCCGATAAAGGCTACATCGAAGGCTACCCGGATGGAGAATTCAAGGGCGACCGCGCAATGACCCGCTACGAATATGCGGCAGTCATCTACAGAGCCCTCCAGAACGGTGCACCGGTGGATGACAAGATGGCAAAGGTCCTCGATGAATTCGAGCCGGAACTGGACCACATCCAGAAAGCTGCAAGATTCCGCGTAGACCGCATCTCCGGCAAGGACGAAGACAGAGGCAAGGTAGAAAGAGTCAGAGTCAATAACGAAGAAGAAGAAAGGGACGTCTACGGAGGAAAAATTCCGGCGGCTTTGAAGAAATGAGAGATTAGCGGTTAGTGGTTAGTGGTTAGTGGTTAGTGGTTAGTGGTTCAAAGTGAAAAGGAGCCCGTTTCCGGATTGGAAGCGGGCTCTTTTATCATGCACTTTCATTTGTTCCTTCCATGGATCAACCTTATTTGTGCCTCAAAAGTCTCTCGAGGAGGCTTCCCCTCCGGGGAAACTGACTGCGAGGCAGACTGAAAGGGCAAAGACGGTTTCTGTCAGGAATTCTTATGAGAAACGAAAAATGACGCCCTTTGAGGCGTCATTTCTATTTCCTTTTATTTCCCTTCCGGTAAAGGGATTTTCGTTCCATTCTTTACTGTTTCGCAGCCGGCAATGATGAAGCGCATCATTTCTTTCTGCAGCTTGTACCAGGTCCGGTTCTTTTCCCAGCCTGTTTTCTGGTTGATGGACATGGAGCCGTTGAGGATGAACCAGAAGAGCATTTCCAGTTCTTTGTCGGAAAGAGATCCGCCGTGGAGGAGTTCCACGAAAAGGTCTTTCCTTTTCTGGAAGATGAGCCTCACGGTCCGCTGGCTGATGAAGGGATCTTTCAGGAGCGGGATGAACTTCGGAAAGTCCACGAACCGGTGCCAGATGGGAAATTCACTCTCGTGACTGATGAATTCGTCCAGGTCACCTATATTGGCCAGTTCCCATAAATGGCCAATCGAAAAAGAGTAGTCTTTTGGCAAAGAACCGTCCAAGCAGGTCAAAGCGTTCTCGATGGTCTTGTCAAGAAGGTCGTAAATATCATAAAAATGGGCATAAAAAGTGCTCCGGTTGATACCTGCCTCGCGGCAGAGTCCGGTAATCCGGATCTTATCAAACGGGGTCTCTTCAAGCATGTGCAGAAATGTTTCTCTGATATGTTTTTCTGTTTCTGATCTGTTTCTTTTTTCATCCTTCATTTAAACTATCACCGCCTGAAATCTTTCTCAACCTAGATGATAGCATACATTAAAATGATAAAACATCATCAGTATACATTTTTTGTCGATTCTATCGAATACTACAAGTATGAAAGAGCGTCCTTTGACGTAAAAGACGCTCTTTTTCTGTTTCTATATCGATTTTACCACGTTTCACGCCCGATGGTAACGGGCCGCTATTTCAAAAAAATGTATACTATTTCCCCCGGAGCAGTTTTTTCCTTATCAATAAGAGATACATGGTGCAGATGGAAACCTGGACGATGGAGGAAAGAGGATTGGCAAGGCCTATATGAAATACGGTGACCGGCTCCATCTGAGAAAAGAGCCAGGAGAGAGGCATGCGGAAGCAGAGGGCGCCGATGATTCCCTGGGCCATGACGAATTTCGTCTTTTCACAGCCATTATAGAAGCCGAAGAAGCAAAGGGGCATAAATATAGGCCCTTCCGTGAAATCCGTGCGCTTCATAAAAACTCCTTTAATAAAAAACCGGATAAGACCAGGCCTACGCCTGACATCTTATCCGGTCAGTCTCCAAGACAAACCTCCGATGACCCATTCCTCCACTATCGGATTCGTGACGTATTATAGCGGATTGATTGGGGATTGTCAAATCTAACACGAAACAAGATATTGCCAAACCCATGAAAATTTGGAGTCACTTTCGATGGCTGCCTGTAGAACAACCCCTCAGTCTGCTTCGCAGACAGCTCCCCAACCTTGGGGAGCCTGAAACGATAGCATGCTGATGGTTAGCATGCATATCGACTCCGCCCCTTCAGGTCGAAACGTTCAAGCCCTCCCAAGTTTTGGGAGGGTGCCTGAGCGCAGCGAAGGCGGGTGGGTTGATCTTCAGGTACATGTCGATTTTGCTGCACAAAAAATCATAAGCCGGGCCCATGAAAATAACAACCCCTCAGTCCGCTCCGCGGACAGCTCCCCAACCTTGGGGAGCCTGAAACGATAGCATGCCAAAGGTTAGCCAACATATCGACTCTGTCCCTTCAGGTCGAAACGTCAAAGCCCCCCAAGTTTTGGGAGGGTGCCTGAGCGCAGCGAAGGCGGGTGGGTTGATCTGCAGGTACATGTCGATTTTGTTGCACAAAAAATCATAAGCCGGGCCCATGAAAATTTTGAGTCACTTTCGATGACTGCCTGTAGAACAACCCCTCAGTCCGCTTCGCGGCCAGCTCCCCAACCTTGGGGAGCCTGAAACATTTCGATGCTTACGGATAGAGACGAATTGACGATAAACATACAGGTCGTTACCGTCCAAGCCCTCCCAAGTTTTGGGAGGGTGGCGCCGTAGGCGACGGGTGGGTTGATCTGCAGGTACAAAGCACAATTGAGCATTAAAATCAAACCTGAAATTCCGCCGGATCTTTTCCCAATCTGTAGTGCATGGTTTTTGCAATATCCAGACATACATTCCTGAAATTATATTTCACCTGCCTGTTGGAGTACCTTATGACGAGGAACCCGTTGGCTTCCAGTCTTTCCGTACGGGGGATATCATACTTCCGGCCGTTTTCATCATAGTGCTGAAACCCGTCAACCTCTATGATGAGCCTTGCACGGGGGCAGCAGAAATCGACAATATACCCCGCTTCCCTCTTTTGCCGGGTCACTTTGATTCCACGATCCGAGTAACAGGGCTTCAGGAAATCATACCAGAGATGGTTCTCCATTTTCGTCTGATTCTGTCGAAGTTTGTGCTGATATTCTATGAGCTTTTTATCTTTTTCCTCATCCATAAGAATCACTCCTTTCTGAAGAAAATTCTCTATATGCTCAGTATATCAGAAAACATTTCAGTCAGATATAAATTAAATCTTCCATTCGGCTCGCATTTTATGGTCAATCCCATTTGTCACGCTGACCGTTTGTACAACCCCTCAGTCTGCTTCGCAGACTACTCCCCAACCTTGGGGAGCCTGAAACGATAGCATGCTGATGGTCAGCATGCATATCGACCCTATCCCTTCAGGTCGAAACGTTCAAGCCCTCCCAAGTTTGGGAGGGTGCCTGAGCGCAGCGAAGGCGGGTGGGTTGATCTTCAGGTACATGTCGATTTTGCTGCACAAAAATCATAAGCCGGGCCCATGAAAATTTTAGTCTCTTCCGATGGCTGCCTGTAGAACAACCCCTCAGTCCGCTTCGCAGACAGCTCCCCAATTACACATATCGGCGCCGTTGCCACCGTAAATAAAACCGGTGGGAGTTCAATTTTTCTGTATAATTGGGTTAGCGGCA
>OMVW01000047.1 GCA_900314595.1 uncultured Dialister sp.
TCTACCATGGCAATCGCTAACTGAAAAAAGCTAAAAAATGGACCCTGGGGTAAGTGCGCCCTTTTTTGGGTTTTTCGGGATAATGGTTTTATAGTAAACCTGGGGAGCCTTTACCGTTTGCATGCCAGGGATTTTTGACATATATCCCATGTGCCTTTTGGCATTTAGTCTCATCAGCCGGAAAACTGACTTGCAAAGGAACTCGCTGCATGCTCCCCGGTGGTATTGGTACGGATCCGGGCGGAGCATAACGCGTGAAGGGCCTGAGCCATTTTCATGGATGCCGTGGGAACACCCTATCCGTCGCTTTCAGCGACACCTTCCCCTCCAGGGGAAGGCTATGCGCGCCCCCAGGCATCGAGGCTGGCCTGATTCCTCCGCCCGCAGGACCGGTTGAGAAGGTTTAAAAATCAATACTTGCGGCGCTCATGAATTTGCGCCGCCACCTTCCCGATAGCCCCGATAATCCCGATAACCTCGAGATTCCCGATTCAAAAGTATTTCCACTTTCATAGTAATCAGGCAGAAGAACTCTATTTCCTATTTCCTGCAAAGCAAGAAAAAGAGGGCGCCTCGCGGCAGCCCTCAGAATGTGTAAGCGATATTTCCGGCAGGAGAAATCAGCCCGTAATGGAATCGGCGTTGATCCGAAGCTGGCTCACAAATCCGGTTTCTTCGTCTGTCTCGCTGCCTGTTTCCAGTGTGCCTGTGACGGTGATGGGGGTATCATAGGGGAGTGCAGTGATGGGTTCGTTGACTTTAACGACCACGATGTCCTCAGGCCAGTCGGCATCTGAATTACAGAAAGGGCAGATGGACATGGGAACGGCAGTGAGTACGAAGAAATGTATGGTCGGCGTCAGTGGTGGGGCCATATAGCCCTGCATGGTCACTGAGCCGCCTTCAAGGCTCTGTACCTTGTCAGAGAAGACGAGTCCGCCGTCCTGATACCCGGAATAAATTTCGTTAAACGATAATTCTTCCGCAAAGGCTGCCGTGATTCCGGTCAGCGCAAGGATGAGAGCCATAAAGGAAGTCAGAAGAAATTTTCTCATTTATGAGATTTGGTAGCATCGATGCCAAGGGCACGGAGCATACCGAAGAAGACTTCGGTGTTATCCATAACGCCATGGAAGTATTCGGAGCCCGGGCCTCCTGCGTTGAGGACTACATCATCGGCGGAATGGCATTCCTGAGTTTCATTCTTCGGAATATTGGCCGGTACGAGTTCGGCTTTGCCATTCTTCGGAATGCGGGCCGGATTTGCCTTGGAGGAAGCTTTGGAAACCTGATGGTATTCGATCTTGTCCCCATTCTGGACAGCTTCTTCTTTGGTTTCGGTAATTGCGAGGGCCGGCGGGGTCGGGGTCTTCATGAAGCGGTAGTTTTCGTAGTATTCAGGATGGTTTGCATACTGAACGGCAATGGTTACGTCCGGATCCGGATTTTCCGGGAATCCGTCATGGTTTACATCCTTGAAGGTCGGGAAAATGGATTTTGCATAGGTACGTACTGCATCTTCGCCGGTCTTTCCGTCTCTTTCATGGTAGGTGCCGGAGATGGAAATACCATGGGAGTGATCGGCTACGACGATGATCAGGGTATTGTCGCCATGTTCTTTTGCCCACTTTTCAGCGTATTCGATGGATTTATCGAATTCGATGAGGTCGTAAGCGGATCTCTGCCAGTCCATGACGTGGAGCTGTTTATCGATGGAACCGCCTTCGATCATAGCGAAGAAGCCGTTCGGGTTTTTGGAGAGGATATCGAGAGTCTTTTTGGTCATGTTCATGAGGTTCGGCTGATCCATATGGCCTTTGAGGACTTTCGGGTCTCTCAGCATTTCACGGTCGATGTATACGTTCATGGTGCTCGGGGTGAAGAGGCCGAGGAGCGGTTTGTCAGCCGGAGCTGCCATCATATCGGTGGAATTGTCTACGAAGGTGTAGCCCAGGTCTTTGAATTTCTGGATGACATTGATGTCATCTTTTCTCTTGGAACCGGCTACGCTCTTCGGAACATAACGGGCAGAGCCGCCGCCCATGATGACGTCAGGACGATGGTATTCTTCGAGGTAATTGTTGGACAGGTAATCCTGGAGTGCTCTTCTGCGGGTATGACCTACCATAGCTGCCGGGGTAGCATCGGTGGATTCAGCCTGGGTTACGATGCCGACGGACATGCCGCGGGTACGTTTCAGGATTTCGGAAATATTTTCTACTTTCGGATCATCGAGAGGATCTTTGGTGGAATCTTCGTAAACGCCCATAGCATTGACTACGGATTTATGACCGGTAGCATAAGCGGAGGCAGAGTTTGCGGAGTCGGTAACGAGGGAATCATAACCGGAAGTGGTGATGAGGCAGTTGTGGTCCAGTTTTTCCATAGCGAGAAGATCATTAAATTTCCCGTTGGTCATGCCTTTGGAAAGGATACGGCCGATTTCACGAATCTGGAGGGACATGCCATCGCCTACGAAGAGGATGACGTTTTTAGCTTTCTTCTGGGAAGCTTCTTTGACTACTTTGTAAGCAGCGGACTGGGTGGAAGTTCCGAGGGAATCCTTTGCGGTTACCGTAACTTTGACATCGCCCGGTTTTGCAAAGTTGACTCCATCGATACGGTAGGAGGTCACACCATTGTCCAGAACTTTTGTAACTGCTTCTTTGCCGAAGTATTTGTCAGCGGATACGCCGTTGATCTGTACGTCTACATTCTGGAGGCCTTTTGCATTGGCTACTTCCACATCGAAATCAAAACGGGCACCAGCCCAGAACTTTGCGGTGTCTACCGGCAGAATGCGAATATCAGAAGCATCAGCACTCATGACTCCGCCAAGCATGGCAGTTCCTGCGAGAATTCCGCAGATGGCTGCTTTCATCCAGGATTTTTTCATTATTAACTCCTTCCCCTTTTAGAGAGAAACAGGCCCATGGGCCACAGACCGCAAGCGGTCAAATTGATTGTTCTGCATATCATCTTAAAAGGGCGATGAAAGAAGAAATACAGGGTTTCGTATGAGTTTGGAAAAATAATGATTAGAATTGTATGAGTTTTGGAAATAAAATTGACAGTCGCCATGAAATGTAAAGATTCGATATCCTGGACAGTGATGATCGTTGTTCATGGTTCGTGATTCGTGATTCGTGGTTCGTGATTCGTGAAGGCGGCCGCCCCAAAATTTGGAGGCGCCGGGTATATATTGGCCTTTGGCTCCCAATCGTGCTGAAAGAGATTCTACGCAGGCGGTGACTCTACACTTACGACCCCGACCTGTATTCCCGGCCTTACGTGAACGTGTACCTCCGCACGAGGGGGAGTGTGTATTCCCGGCCGCACGTGGAGCGAGGGGAGCGCAGCGTTCTCTTTCGGATGTCAGAAATCCGGTTGAAAGAGTATTTTCGATATTAACCAAACCCATTCAAGTCGTTACCGCTCAAGCCCTCCCAATGATTGGGAGGGTGGCCGAGCGAAGCGAGGTCGGGTGGGTTGTACTATCGTTCAAGTCGAAAGTGGCTCAGACGCTTTCCGACTTGCGGGTTCGCTGAAAGACACATAAGGGGATTACTATCGAAACTGACTCAAGCCATATTCATTGTGCCTGATTCCCAATCCCCAAATTCATTCCCGGCCGTGCGCGTGGAACGGAAAAAGCACAGCGTTCTGACCGGGAAGTCAGAAATCCTGCAGAAGGCGCAAAAAAATCCGCAGGACCAAAAGGGTCCTGCGGATTTCCATATTTCTATTTCTTAATCTTTCAGTGCGCCGATGATTTCATTGAGTGTGGCCGGCCTGATTTCACCCTTGCCGATTTCGGTGATGATCGTGACCGGAATCGTATCTCCGTGAAGGTTTTTATCCTGTTTCAAAGCTTCCAGAAGAATCTTGTTCGGGATGGCTGTGGAAATGGGGAGGGACAGGGACTTCAGCACGTATTCCAGGCGGCCTGCGGTGCCATGGACGGTAGCTCCTTCTGCTTCAGAGCGCTGGGTCACACGGTACATGCCGATAGCCGTAGCTTCACCGTGGGTGATTTCCATATTGTTGTAGCGGGAGCATCTTTCGATGGCACTGCCGATGGTATGGCCGAAATCGAGGAGACGGCGTTCATTCTTTGAAAGCGGGTCCAGTTCCACATAATGGGCCTTGATGATGCAGCAGCGGCGGATGATTTCCGGAAGCACCCGGTAAATATCCATATCAGAGGTGACTTTTTCGAAAAGTTCGAAAAGTTCCCTGTCTGCCACGCAGCCCAGCCTTACGGCTTCGCCCAGGCCATTGTGGAAGAAACGGCGGGGCAGGGTCTTTGCCATGCCCGGGTCGATGTAAACGGCTTTCGGCTGATAGAAGGTGCCTACGATATCTTTGCCTGCATCCGTATCGAGGGTGATTTTCCCGCCGATGGACGAACCGATCTGCGCGAGGACGGAGGTGGGGAACTGGATGTAGCGCACACCGCGGCGATAGGTGGCTGCGGCGAAACCGGTAATATCGCCTACGATACGGCCGCCCAGGGCGATGAGCAGATCATCGCTTCCAAAACCGAAGTCCACAAGGGCTCCATAGACTTTGCTGACCATGCGAAGGGTGCGGAATTTCTTGGAAGAGGGAACGACGATCATCTGCACGCTCATACCCGCTTCTTCCAGAGATTTGACCAGATCATTGCCGTAAAGCTTGTCAATGCCGTCTTCCGTGATGATGGCTGCTTTGGTCGCGCCGGTGAGTTCCCGGATCATAGGGCCTGCTTTGTTCACAAGGCCGTTGTCGATCACAATATCGTAGGAATCACCGCCAAGGTTAATATGAATTTTGTCCATACCCTTCACCTCGTTCAAATCTGAAATAAAGGAAATAATCTTATCTTATTATATCATAGGAAATTGGAAAGAGCGGATGAATTTCCACAATATCTGCCGATATTTCCTAATTTTTCAGGGCCCTTCCCAATCCCTTCCCTCTGCATTATAATTAAGAATGGAATAGTATTGGAAGGGAGGGAAAAACATGGGCCTGTCCATCAGGGATATCCTGCTGCTCGACTACTTTGACGGTAAACCGGTGCATCACAGGATTTCCCCTTTTGATATGAAAAATTTTGGCGACGATGCCAACAGCCGGCTCATTTCCCTCCAGAAAGAAGGCTGGATCCGGGAAAGCAAACCCCAGGAAACGGTGAATATGCTGCCGGATAAAGCGCTTTCCGATTTCCTGAAGCGTTACGGCCTTTCCGGCGAAGGCACCCATGCGGAACTCACCCGCCGGGTGGTCCAGAACATCCCGGAAAAAGACTACGCCCACAGCGTGCCGAAATTCTTCGTCCTCACCAGGGAAGGCAAGGCGGAAATCGGCCACCACATGGCCTACGTGCTGAACGCACGGGAAAACTACGGACTGACGGAAGGAGAAATCGGCGAATCCCAGACCGCCCTCTCCCAGAGAGGCGAACCCTTCACCGCCAGAGACATCCTGTACCGCGCCTTCCAGCAGAAGATTTCCCTGTACACCATGGCCGGCGAATGGTCCAAACTCAGAAATACCTACTACACGGTGGCCAATTTCTACCTGCGGGTGAAAGACAACGAAAACGCGCTGCCCTATTTCTACCTCGTCTTCTTCATTGATATGTCGGGCATGGGAAATAAAAACAACCTCGTCCCCTACGAAAACCTTTTCCCCACCCAGAAGGGCATGATCATGCTCATGGATGAAATACGGAGAGACCTTCACATGGATATGGATGACGTGAAAGCCTCCTTCCTCTCCTCCATCGCCCGCATGGCCCCTCGCCTTCCCTTTGCCTACTTCTCGCCCCAGGTCATGGCCTCCATGCTCCTCGAACGCCTCCGCGGACACGATTTCAACGGTACGAAATATATCGCAGAACGAAACGTGCCGGATCCCGCATCGAAATCCTACCACTACATCCCCTACGGACGGAGCGAAATGAGAGGCCCCGCCAGAAGCGTGCCTCCGGTGAAACCGAAAATCATGGCACCTCCCTCCTTCCGCATGCCCGTCTTCACCGCGCCTCCTCCCTTTAAACCGTCGGACAATGCCTATCCCGTCCCCCGCATCCATAAACCCGGTCCCGCCAAACCCATGGCCCCCAAGCCCTTTGCAAAGAAAGCAGCGAAAAAAGGACTCCTCTCAAAACTGAAAAACCTGAAGGAAATAAAAGATCTGAAAGATTTGTTTTGAAGTTTTTAGTGCATAGTGCGTAGTTTTTAGTAATTAACGGTCACTCAACCAGCAACTAAAAACCAACAACTAACCACTAACAACTCGCATCCCTTTGACTTGAAAAATAAGCACTACTCTTGTAAAATAATATTAATGCGTTTGTAGCTCAGCTGGATAGAGCAGCGGTTTCCTAAACCGTGTGTCGGGAGTTCGAATCTCCCCAGGCGCACCATTTGATTGCTGCAGCACTTCTGATAGAGACAGAAGTGCTGTTTTTGTTTTGTCAGATCAATGGTAAGTGATAAGTGAAGGTGGCACCCTTGCGGGCGCAGTTTTTATATGGGGCCTCTGGCCCCCACTTGTGCTGTAAAGGTTTTCCGCAGGCGGTGGCTCTTCTTCGGCGGCCCGGACCTGTATTCCCGGCCTTACGTGGACCTGCATCCCCGCACGAAAGACAGCGTGTATTCCCGGCCATGCGGAGAGTGCCGATTGGCACAAAAAAAGAACTTCGGGAGCCTGACCGTTACGACTTGAACGGGTATTTCACACCCGCCTGTGCAAAGTCCCCATAAATAATTTGTCGCCCCATCAGGGGCGATACCTTCCCGCACCCCGCACCCCGCACCCCGCACCCCGAATTTTCGGAATAGAATCTAATGGGGCCTGCCTCTGTGAGGCTAACCCCGACTACCGGAAATGACACAAACCATCTGATCTGATAAAAGACTCAATAAAAAAGCCTGTGCAAAGTCCCCATAAATAATCGGCGGCCCTCAGGCCGCTACCTTCACGAACCACGAATCACGAACCACGAATCACGAAATCTCGATACTGACAATACCGGGTCTCGCCGTGGTGAGGCTAACCCACGAATACCGCATCTGACTCTATCCGTAAAAAAGACAAATGACTTGGAATCTATTACGTAACGCATGGATTCTTTCCAGTCAATTTCCGTGCTAATGATCGTACGCCCCCTCACCCTTTGGGAGCTCCCCGGACGCGTGGAGCACGCCATCAGTGATAACCGGCATCATCCCCGCCTGTGCAAAATCCCCATAAATAATTTGTCGCCCCATCAGGGGCGACACCTTCCCGCACCCCGCACCCCGCACCCCGCACCCCGAATTTTCGGAATAGAATCTAATGGGGCATGCCTCTGTGAGGCTAACCCCGACTACCGGAGATGACACAAACCATCTGATCTGATAAAAGACTCCATAAAAAAGCCTGTGCAAAATCCCCATAAATAATCAGCGGCCATCAGGCCGCTACCTTCACGAACCACGAATCACGAATCACGAAATCTCGGAAGTGCCTGTACCGGGGCTCGCCGTGGTGAGGCTAACCCACGAATACCGCATCTGACTCTATCCGATGACCCCAATAAACAAAAAATCCCCCAATCGAATAGACGGGGGGAATCATGGCCGTATAGATCAATCGGCTGCAGGGACTTTGGCCTAGACACGCAGGGACGGAGCTGCCGTTTGACGGAGGTGGCCGGCAAGTTTGTCATGTCGTGAGGTTACTGACGCTTGATTTCTGGTCTTTCAATCGGGGGATTTTCTTGATTTTGTTTTCATACCGGTATGAGGGAGATTGGAATCCGGCCCGCTTTGCCCTTCCGCCCGGTTCGATCGAGTGTGCACATCTTTCTTCATTTCTCTGTCTATATAGTACAGAAAAGGAAATTTATTTTATTAGATTTAGATTAAACTTTTTTTCAAATGAAGAAATCCTGCATTATTTTCCCCTGTGATTCATCGTCTTTCCCGGCTTGCAGGGACGATTCCCTTCCCGCTTCGCTCGCCGCCCCCAGGCCGGGGCCTGTAACGTTCGGCCTGAATGGGTATTTCCAGCCCGTCTGTGCACAGTCCCCATAAAAATCGTCGGCGGAGAGCGCCGACACCTTCAGCCACTGCACAGGCGGCTCACACGATTATGAGTGTCCCTTTGCTCCGCCAAAATCGGTTCGCTGCCTGACTGATCACTTACCACTTCACCGCAAGTGAAAAGAGCCGATTGCTGCCCAATCGGCTCTTCCCCCCTTACGCTTTGACCACGATGCCTGCCACCACCAGGCCTGTGAGGAAACCTGCCACGAAGAACCGGATGAACCGGTACGTCATGCGCGTCCAGAATTCATTATAAATTCCCTCAAATTCCTCGTCCGTATAAAATTCCCGTTCCTCCTGATTTTCCACCATCCCTATTTCCTGCCTCTTCTCTTTCCGTTCCTCTTCCATAAGCCTCCTTGCCTGACCACCTGTCCCATGCGAAGAGTATTATAACGCATTGGAGTGACAGGAGATGTCTTTGGGAAAAAGTTTTTGGCGCTTAGTTATTAGTTTTTCAGCCATTAATTTCTACCTGCCAGGGAACCGGAAGCAGGCCCGCCGGAAGGCGTAAGCCCTCTCAAGCCCGCGTTTTCCCAATAAAAAATCCCATGACTCCCCGGTCATGGGACTCCTTATTATTTCTTATAAGCCATGAGATCCTGAATCCCCACATCCAGTTCCTCGGCAATACGTACAAGGATAGGGAGAGACATGGAGCCGGCCACGTCTCCACATTCGATCTTGGACATATACCTGCTGCTGATTCCGACCTTGTCGGCCAGATCCACCTGGGTCAGCCGCTTCTTCTTCCGGTAGTAGGCTATTTTTATACCCATTCCCCTTGGGTCAATCTGCTTTCCCATACACTCCCTCCTTCATATGTATTATTATCATATTTTTATTCACTTTTTGAAAGGAACTATCAGTTCCACTTTAACCCCAGTTAGTTCAGTTTTAAGAAAGTGCTCACCTGCCAAAAATTCCGACAACAGCCAGTACATCCGGCCGTGTGTAGCGCCCGTTTCGCCTCCTTTGGAAATAGCTGCTCCTTCCTGACTGTACTATACCACCCGCACATGCCAGCCCCTGTCGCGTACAAAAATTTGGCGGCCGGTTTTTCAAATTTTTTCACCTTCTGTCAAATCTCCAGATCATAAGGAACCGGCAAGAGGAGTCACCTCTTTTTATTTCTGCTATACTTATATATATACATATTTATTTCGAGGGGTATGACTATGACTTTGGCGGAACAGAAAAAACGGGCAAAAAGCTTTGCAGACCACTGGACGAAGCAGGATTACAAAGAAGATGGAAATACGTCCCTTTTCTGGCTGGAACTTCTGGAAATACTGGGCGTACAGTCTCCTACGCGGTATATTGAGTTCGAAGTGCCGGTGCAGCATCTGACGGGCAGCAAAATCTTCATCGATGCCAGGATTCCCTCCCTTCGGATCCTGATCGAGCAGAAAGAGTCCACCTTTCCACTGGAACTGCCGGAGGGAAAGACCTACAGCCGTCACGGGCAGACCTATCATTCCGTTTATGAACAGGCCTATGAATACGACCAGACCTTCTCCCTTTCCGAGAAAAGCCGGTATATCGTAACCAGCAATTTCAGGGAAATATGGATTTATGACATGAACGTGCCGGAGTCGGAGCGGCTGCCCATCAAAATTCCCGTAGCAAAACTTCCCTCCCACCTGCAGAAACTGCAGTTCCTGGCCGATGAAAAAGAAAGGCCCGAGCATCACGATGAAGTAGAAGTCTCCGTTAAAGCCGGTGAACTGGTGGGCAAGCTTTACGATGCCCTTTACAAAGAATACCGGGACCCCTCCAGCGAACATTCCGCCAAATCCCTCAATATCCTCTGCGTCCGTATCGTTTTCTGCCTCTATGCGGAAGACGCAGGTCTTTTTCCCGGAATCGACGGATTCCGCAGATTCCTCCTCACCTGGAATGAAGAAAATATCCGGGACGGACTCATTAAATTATTCAAAGTCCTGGACACAAAACCCGAAGACCGGGACCCATACATGCAGCAGAGCCTCTCCGTATTCCCCTATGTGAACGGTGGACTTTTCCACGACGAACAAGTGGAAATACCCTTCATCACGAAAGACATCCTTCACATCATCTGCGATGAAATGAGTGCAGGCTTCAACTGGTCAAAAATCTCCCCCACCATTTTCGGGGCCGTTTTCGAATCCACCCTGAACCCCGAGACCCGCAGAAAGGGAGGCATGCACTACACATCCATCGAAAATATTCACAAAGTCATCGACCCCCTCTTCCTGGAAGACCTGGAAAAAGAACTTCACTCCCTCATCGATATCCCGGCGGACCTGAAGCTGGTGAAAAGCGGGAGCGGAAGAAAGGAAATAGAACTCCGCCCCGCCTATCGGGCGAAACTGGAAAAATTTCAGGACAAACTGGCCTCCCTCCGTTTCTTCGACCCCGCCTGCGGCAGCGGAAACTTCCTCACCGAGACCTACCTCTCCATCCGCCGCCTGGAAAATAAAGTCATCTGGGAACTGGCAGGAAATATGCAGTACCTGAGCTTCGTCAATCCCGTGAAAGTCTCCATCCGCCAGTTCTACGGAATCGAAATCAATGACTTTGCAGTCACCGTAGCCAAGACAGCCCTCTGGATCGCCGAATCCCAGATGCTCAGGGAAACAGAAAAAATCATCCACATGGAAATCGACTTCCTGCCACTCAAAACAAATGCCAATATCCACGAAGGAAACGCACTTAGGATGGACTGGAAGGAAATATTACCACCTTCCAACAAAGTCTGGGCAATGGGGAACCCACCATTTGTCGGGTATGATTGGATGTCACCTTCTCAAAAATCTGATATGAAATCTATTTTCGGTGCCAAAACGAACCGTTTAGATTATGTAACGGCATGGTATATGAAGGCTGCACAATATATTCAAGGAACAAACATAAAATGTGCCTTTGTATCAACCAATTCAATTACTCAAGGTGTACAAGTATCTGATTTGTGGTCCCGGCTTTTCAATGAATATCACATCAGCATAGATTTTGCTCATACTACTTTCGTATGGCGCAGTGAAACTAAAGATATGGCCGCCGTGCACGTTGTCATAATTGGATTTTCGCTGAAATCCACGCCTCACAAACAAAAATATCTCTTCGAAGGCAATGAAAAGAATGCTGTTTATAATATCAGTCCATATTTGACTGAGGGCCCGGAAACAATAGTAATTCGTCGCCCTTTGCCCTTAAGTGATGTACCCAAGATGGTACTTGGCAATATGCCTAAAGACGGCGGTGGTTTTATTTTTGATCGTGATGAATATGAAAAGTTTAAAAAGAATGAACCTCAATCTTTAAAATTTATTCACCGATTCATGATGGGGCGTGAATTTATCAATAACATCGAAAGATATTGCTTGTGGCTCGTTAATGCTAAACCCAACGAGCTAAAATCACCAATGTTGATGAAACATCTTAAAAATGTACAAGATTATCGCCTTTCAAGTACAGCTGCTTCCACAGTAAAGTTAGCAGATACTCCAACATTATTCGCCCAAATTTCCCAGCCTGATGGCAACTACATAGCATTACCCAAAGTTTCTTCTTGTCGGCGTAGATATATTCCAATGGGTTATCTATCTTGTGATATTATTGCAGGCGACAAATTATTTATTATCCCAGACGCTACTCTTTACCATTTTGGCGTTTTAACGTCTAATGTTCACAACGCATGGATGCGTCTAACTGCGGGTAGGCTTAAGAGCGACTATAGTTATAACATTACAACTGTCTACAATACTTTCCCTTGGCCAACCCCAACAGATAAACAAAAAGCCCTCATTGAGCAAACTGCCCAAATGATCCTTGGTGCCCGGGCCCTATACCCCGACAGCAGTCTGGCCGATCTCTACGATCCCCTTCTCATGCCGACGGAGCTTCGCAAGGCTCATATCGAAAATGACAAGGCCGTCATGGAAGCCTATGGCTTCAACTGGCATACCATGAAAGAAGAAGACTGCGTGGCGGAACTGATGAAAATGTATGAATCTTTAATTGAAAAAGAAAAGGAACAGCAATCATGAAAAAGAAATACACCGGCAAGTATAAAGAAATGGCGGACGAATTCCGCAAAAACGGGTGCGATGAATATACAGTCGAAAAATTCATCCGCCGGGAAATGGAACAGGACGAATGGGAGAAAGGCCGGGGGATCACGGACATCCGGGCGGTGAAGGCGTGGAAGGAGGTTCCCGAGGATTTCCGGGAACTGCTGCTTCACAATGCATTCTGCAGCAAGTGCCGAGGAGTGACCTCCTTCAAACCGGGCTATGTCCTCCGCTGGGATCATGGAATGGTGGTCATCGAAGGAAACTGCAAAAAATGCGGGGAACCCATCGCCAGAGTGTGCAACTGAAAATGCCCTGAACCAACCGCAAAGAAATCAAAGACCGGACAGAATGAAGACTCATTTCGCCCGGTCTTTTTTATTGTGAATTCTCAGAGCCGCCAGGGCACGCAGGGTCGGGAGCCATCGCTCCTGCGGAAATACAGGTACTTCCGCGGGCTCTTTACCAGAAAGTGCTCTCTGCGGCTGGCAGGAATCATTTTTTCAAACCTCATCGCCTTTGCTAACCCGGATTCCATCCAGAAGCCCAATGCCAGGGCCAGAAGGAGAATGCCGGCCAGCATGCCCAGAAAAAAGGCGTTGGTGAGATCTTTATCTTTCCAGAGGCGGGAAAAGCGGTTTTCATTGTCTTTTCTATCAGTCGTCATCGCTGTCGAAACAGGAGAAATCGCAGGCTCGAACTTTGCGGAGCAAAGCCTTTTTCTCCCCCTGACTGAGCAGCGGCCCCGGCTGGGAATCGGGACCTTCCTTATCTTCCAGAAAGGACAGGATCCAATCCAACTGGTTAACCGTGAATCTCTGTAATTCTTTCGCTGTGAAATCCCAGTAGTTATCTGTAATCTTTTCAATAAGTGATTGCTTGTATGAACGTCGGCCCATATTACCTCCTAAAATCCCGGCCGCCCCTAAGGGGCTTCCGGAAAATAAACAGAATAATAAATATTTCAAAAATTTCTTTGATCAATATCAATATACGAGTGCCATAGCTTCCGGTACTTTTTTTGCCGCCGCCTGACGAAGAAGAGCATCACATTTTTGAGGGTCAACGTCGATATAGGTACAGGCCAGAATAAAAATTGCCTCTCCATCTCCCTCATCGACAAGCTGCTGGAGTAACGCCCTCGATTTCACAAGGTCAGGCTTTACGGATCTATCCCCGATGATCAGGAGCTGCGCAAGCTCTTTGACTGCATCAGCGCATCCGCCATCAGCCGCCTCCTGGAGAAGAGCTCGATATTTTTGCCGGTTTCGCTTAACGCCAATGCCGTCTCTGTAACAGTAAGCTAACTGGTACGACGCTTGAACATCGCCAAGGCCCGAGGCCTTCTTAACCCAATAGTAGTACTCCTTCTTGGGGTCCTCACATGGGATCTGACCCCAGTTGTAGAACTCCGCCATGAAGAGCATCGCACGGGTATTACCCCTGGCCGCTCCCAGCTTAAAGAAGCCTGCTGCTTCAGGGATGTGCTTCCTTTTGAAATGAATCTCTCCGGCCACTTCCGCAGCATCTGCATTGCCCACCTGTTCCGCAAGTTTTTCGGCGAAAGGAAGGACCCGATCTTCATCCCCGGAATCCGTAACAGAGACAAAATTTTCAATGAGGTCTAATAACTCCCGTTCTGAAAGCTCCAAATCGATGTCAGCCAATTCGTTTTTCAATTCTTCCCGGCTCATTCCGGCGTATGTTTTATTATTCGTCATCATTTTCGTCCTCCATTTGAATACCGTATTCCTGCAATACTTTCTCCCTGCGATTGAATTCATGACAGATATCCTTAAAGGCTGCGTTGGTCATATCACATCTGAGCCTCAAGGAGCGGCATTCCATTTTTAGTTCGTTAATTGTTTCCAAGAGATCCTCTTTTTCATCAAGGACTTTCTGGTAACGCTCCTTCCAGATACCTTCCTCAGAGAACCTCCCCAAGAACCCTTCCGCCGGCTCCCGCTCTTCCGAGTCGTCCTTTATGACAAGGGTAACGTCTTCGTCTTCCATATCCTCTAATTGTCTCATTGTCTCTGCGTCTATATGTATATTCATGGTTTACCTCCTGAATATTTTAAGAATGAAGACTGCAGGCCGCAGTTCCGCCCATGTGGAGCCATGCCTGCAGTTTTCTTAATTAACCGTTTAACGGGCAGCTTGCATCTGGAACTGTTCCCGTCTCTGCTGCAGACGGTTCGAGACAACCTCTGCAAGCTGCGCCGCACAGGGGTCGGCCGGGTAGAGCTGACAGGAGAGTGCCATAGCCGCCAGAGAAGGCATCTGGCTCTCCGGAGCGAAGGGTGCGAATTCGGGAAGCCTCTGGACATAGATGCCGGGTCGCATAGGAACAGTGGCCTTGCGAAGACTCGCAGTCCCTATAATTCTGGCTCCCGGATCGTGTATCGGATCCCTGTCATACAGCTTGTCAACATTGAAGAGCCTGTCCACGTAGTCCGGATGGAAACGACTCAGTGACCCCAGCACATAGCCGGAATAAAGTCTGCTCACGATCACCATATCCACCAAAGAACTGGCTCCGTGGTGCTCCGGTGTTTCAATGCTTGCAAAAGCACTTTCCGGCAGACAAAGGAACGAGGGGTTCTCTGAGGTGGACCTTCTTACCATCAGGGGTCCCTGGGGATACAGAGATCCATATGGCTGGGGCCGTGCCTGCGGATTTTTCAAGACATGAAACCCCTGCCTTGTAATATACTGATCTGCCGGGCTGTATAGATAAATTGTGTGATTCAATCCCTGGTAGCAGGTGAACCCGGACAAATCTTTAATCGTGAGGAAATTATTACCATTACTTTCCATCATTATATTTACCTTCCTTTAACTTTTATTCCTTTTCACTGTTTCCTTCAAATGGAAACAGGCAGCTTTAATTTTTATTACTTTTTATTTCTAAAATTTATTTTCCGTCCTTACCCCGGACGGTTTCATCTTCCTCCCACTCCAGCCAGTCGGATAGAACAGGCAGATGAATCTTTCCCTTCCCCGCCAACCACCCGATGCCAAAGGCACCAATTCCGGTACCGACCGTAAGGATGAGGAGCTGTGCGTTGTGCAGCCAGATAAGCTCTTCTATTTCCATGGAAATCACCTCCCTTCCATCCGTAAGCAGGGCATCAGTCCCCCTGACAGCCTCAGTATAGCATCGTTTCAAAAGTATGTCAATAATATTTCTTTCATTTATTTCTGAATTATGTATTTGACAACGTTCCATGCGCTCCATAAAATAAAAGAAAGAATTTCTATATTTCGAAAGGATGGACATCATGGTCATCACTTACAGACTGCTTTTTAAATTTCTGACCAGCAAAAGGTTTAATCCAAGGTTCAACTTCACCCAGCTGGAGCTGGCGAATTTATTTGGAATCAATCAGTCTAATATCAGCAGCACCATGAGCGGGAGAAAAAAGCCAATCCAGTACATCAAGGTCAGAGGCAAAAACGTCCGGATTATAAATAATTCTGATTTAGTCGCGGATATCATTGCCTCTGCCCTGGAAAAAAAGGCCCGAGGCCGCAATATTCTCCCTGAATACACGGAACAATGGGCAAAGTTCCTTTCGAAAGTGATGGGGCCGCCGTCAGAAAACGTCCGGGCTGCCTTTCAGGAGAAAGACCTCCGCGGCTTCCTCAGGGCAATCTGTGCCGAGGCTGAAAGAAACCGCTATGTCGGCGAACCGCCCGAAAGTAAGAATCCCGATCATGGAAGCCCCGCTGAGCCCACCGCACCTTCCGGTTCCGCCGGAAATGAAGAGGAGCTAAAGCTTTCACCACAGGAAAAAAAGAGTCTGGAAATATTCCGGAAATCCTACTTTGACCAGTCCCATCAGGACGATGAAAAAGAGTTTCTTAAAAAAATAATTCCCCTGTTAAGAGACCTTTTCAAACAGATTGACTATGATGAAGGTCTGATCAAAATCATTGCCGGAGCGATGCGCACCGCCTCCCTGAAAGCCGCTGAAATCCGCCAGGCTCTTCTATCCGGCCATTATGAAACGCTGCCGGATATCCGGTCCGGGGATGACAATGACGGTTCCCCGAAGAAATTTTCTGAACTTGTAAAAGACCTTCTGCCCCCCGGCGATCTGACTGACGAGGAAAAGACTTTGCTCCGGAAGCTCTCCCTGGCTTCATTCGAAGGAGTCCAGGTCAGGCTGCTGCCGGAATTATTCAAAAACCAGACCGATATTTCCCTCATCCCCCATCTTGTGACCACCGGCTGGATCAAAGAAGATCGAGCCATAGACGCCAGTCAGGACAGAATCCATATTCCCCTTGTCTTCTGTCATATCCTGCAAAATGAAATAAAGCCGGACAACTGCAGGACCTGCCTTCAGGAAGCCCGGAAAGCCCTGGATCCTTCTCACAGCCCCAGGATGAAATATTCCCTGCCGGAAATCGATGACCTCTGCCGCATTCTTGCCAATGCCATCCATTGGGGTGGAAAAGAACCGGTCCCGCAGATTGATGAGCTCTGGAAAAATGATTTCGCCCTCTTTACAGAAAATCAGAAAAGCGAAGCCCAAATTTATAAAGAAATTATCCGTCTCTATGAATCAATAAGCAGTGCCAATGACTACTATCAGCGGAAAGCAGAGATTTTTGATCAATTCGGCAACTTATACCTGAAAATCCCGGCAGCCGAAAATCCTGACCGGTCCTCTGGATTCAATCTCCGTTTCTGGATCAGTTCTCTGATGCGCAGCCTGCAAATGATGTCCTATGCCACCGTCAGTTACGAAAAATCACTTGATTTCTCAAAGAAATGCAATGCAGATCCATCCATTCTATCTTTGAAATCGTTTCATCTGGCCATCGCCGGTACCATGGCCACCGGACTTGCCGCCTGGGTATCCAGGTACTATATCAATGATGAACAGCCCGATGACCCAATGGCAGACCCCGATGATTACCTGAAAAAAGCCGCTGACGCTTTTGCCGGCGGATTGCAGCCCTTCCTTTCAGTCACCCCGATTGGAGAGGAACTGCCCAACTTCCCCCTTACCTTACCTCTGGTGCCATCATCGTCTTATGATGAAATGCCCTCTGATCCCTTCCCTTCCGCCAATGAACTGATAAAAGAAAGCAGTCAGGCCAGGACCTTCTATAACGAAGGAAAAAGCAGGTTCGATCAGGGAAACTATATCGATGCCCTTGACGAATTCCGGAAAAGCCTTGAAATTTACTCCCGGATCCTTTCTCCGGCAGCCGATGGAGCTGAAAATCCTTTCGACGGAATCGTTAAAGTGATGAAAGGCCTCCTTCCAAAGACCGCCGACGCCTACCATTCCTTCCAGACCGAAATGGAGCGGAGAAAAGAACTGGCTGCCAATGCGAAATAAAAACAGCCATGAAGAAATAAAAATGCCCGAGTCAATGATTTGAATTTTTTGAAATAAAAAATACCGTGCGGAATGAAATCATTTCGCACGGTTTTTTTATGCCATCTTTCCGGACTTTCACAGGGTGAGTCTCAAATGTGCCTTGAATCGGTAGTCCCCCCTCAGTCCGCTTCGCGGCCAGCTCCCCGGGAGAAGATAGGCAATTATCTCATTTTCGACTTGAACGATCGTACGACCCCTTCCCCTGCGCTTCGCTCCGGGACCTCCCCTGACCAGGGGAGGTTGGTGGGGAGCCTGAAGCGATACCATGCTGATGGTTTGAGACTTTTATCCCATGTGCTTTTTGACAGGCAGCCCCATTTTCGACTTGAAATGAGGTCGCAACAATATGTCAGTCTATAGGTCGCAACACTATCGCAGTCTATATATACAAAAATCTCCCGGCTCCAGCATTTATTTTTGGGGTTTGAAATAGAGTTGTACCACAATGTCAGCCCACGAAACAGGTCGCAACACTATTGCAGTCTATGGAGTTGTACCACACAAGCAGTCCATAAGTCGCAACACTTTTGCAGTCTATTGGAGTTGTACCACACAAGCAGTCCATAAGTCGCAACACTTTTGCAGCATAAGTCGCAACACTTTTGCAGTCTATTGGAGTTGTACCACACAAGCAGTCCATAAGTCGCAACACTTTTGCAGTCTATTGAGTTGTACCACACAAGCAGTCCATAAGTCGCAACACTTTTGCAGTCTATTGGAGTGGTACCACAATGTCAGTCTATTTTCTCATGATTGTGGATGAGAGGTGATAGAAGGGAACGCAGGATTTCGCAGGGTGAATGAATATTTCCTATAGTACAGAGAGAGCAGGGAGAAAACATATGGATAAAAACGATTACAAAGACATCACCATCAAAGCATCTGAACAGGACGGGGGAATCCGCGTGAATATTGTCACCGATGAAAAAGATTCCTCCGTGATCACCACCAATATAATGCTGGCCCTGTGTGCCATGTATGAGATTCCGGAAAATTATCTTCCGGAAATATTCGATGCCCTGGGGCAGGTCATATTAAAGGCTCAAATGGAGAAGCAGAAAGAGAAATCACCCTTTTTCCGCCACCTGTTCCGGTAAAGAGACGAATCATCAATCAGGCAGGGAATCCGGGGGTATTAAATCGGAAATATCGAAAGCAGGGGCATGGAAAGGAGGAGCGTATGGGCAGACAGATCGACCCGAGAGGCATGGGCCTGAAGATTGCCTATTTCCGAAAAAAGAAGCGGCTGTCCCAGGCAGGCCTGGCAGACAAGGTAGGTATCAGCACCCGGTATATGTCAAAAATCGAATGTGGTGACGTGGCCACTTCGGTGTCCCTTCCTATCCTGATACGGATTGTGGAAGAACTGGACGTGGACATTGGGCAGCTCATGGCTTACAAGTAAAATCGCAGGGAATTTTGAAAAATTTCATCACAAAAGCGGTGCATTCTGCACCGTTTTTGTTTTAAAATATTTATGGAATTATACCCGAACATATAGTATAATTTCTGCGAGGTAGTCGGTAAAAAGGCTTTTCTCTCCCGCAAGGGGGGTGATGCTATGGGTATTTACGAAACACTGTCTCTGATGATTGCTTTCGGCATGCTGATAGCATTCATTATGAAGAACAAGTAATTATTCATTCCATTGAAAAAAGCCTTCCTTAAGGCTTAGGAGGCTCTCTTCAACTTAAGCAGAAACAAGAGAAAGCCAATCCTGGACCAGAGGATAAGTATCGGCTGCCTCTTTTCTATGGATATTATACCACATATGAAAAAACAGGAGGCATCATTTTTTATGGTGCCTTTTTATTTAGCCTCATTTGTGCCTTGGGCGAAAGAAGAACTTGCCAAGCCGCTCCGCCAACCCTCCCGTTAACCTGCTTCTTTTATCTCATTTTCGACTTGTACGATAGTACAACTCCTTCGCCCCTTCTGGGCTGCCCGCACTTCAGGGAGGTTAACGCCGGGCATGACCGGCAGGTGGGACAAATGTGTTTTCCAAATGAAAACGCTGTGTTCCCCGGCTCCACGCGCGGAGCCGGGAATACACGCGCTCCCTCGTGCGGGATTACACGTTCACGTAAGGCCGGAATAGGGAGTGTACAATAGACTGTGTAAAGTTGAATTGTAACTCAAACGAGAAACAGCAGAAAGGTTTCTGAAATTAACAAAATCATCTCTCAATAAGGCTTT
>OMVW01000022.1 GCA_900314595.1 uncultured Dialister sp.
CAAGTGACAGAAGCACAAGCGCGTTAACGCGCAGCCAGTAATAAAAGGCCCTTGTGGCCGCATGTGAAGAACCACCAGCTATGCTGGTGGATTTCTTTTATTGGGACTTTGCACAGGCGGGGATGAAATGCCCGTTTTCCTCACTGATAGTTTCATCGGAAGGTGACCGATGGAATCACGGGATGAAGGTACATATCGAAATAGACCCGGGTGGTTAAACGCGTCCTCCCCGCGTCCGGGGAGGTGTCCAAAGGACAGAAGGGGCGTACGATCCCAGCCATCGGGATTGACCAGGAAAGGCTATGCGTACCGTAATGATCTTTGGGCCTTTGGGCAGCCGCTATGGTTTGAGTCAGCTGCGGTATTCGTGGTCCATGATTCGTGCAGGTGGGCGCCTCTTTTTTATTTGGAATATCTGGAAATAAAACTTTAAGGTGCAGCAGCTTTTGAATCGGGAATCCCGGGGGTGACGGGGTTATCGGGATTGTCGGGAAGGTGGCGGCCTGATGGCCGCCAGATATGTATGGGGAATATACACAGGCAGGGAGAAAAGCCCATAGAAATCAAAATGGGACTTACTGACGAAATATGCCTGAAGGGGGAAATCGGTCGTGGTTAGTAAAATGTGGCAAGTGCAGGTGGGCGCCTTGAAATAATCAGGGCACCCATTTTTATATGGAAATTTTACATCTGTTACAGAAAAAAGCCTTGAAGACTCCATGAGTCTCAAGGCTTTTTCATTTAAAGTACTTTATCCGCTGCCATGCCTTTTCTGCTTTCCGCCAGTTTTTTCCCTTCCAGGCGGAGGAGGATTTCTTTATTGTCCAGTCCTGCGCCAAAGCCGGTCAAGGTCCTGTTTTTGCCGATTACCCGGTGGCAGGGGATGAGGATTAAAATGTGGTTATTGTGGACAGCGCCTCCTGCGGCGCGGGAGCCTTTCGGATTTCCTGCTTTTGCGGCCACTTCTCCGTAGGTCATGGTCTCTCCATAAGGGATGGTTTCTAGGATTTTCCATACTTTTTTCTGGTAATCCGTGCCCACCGGGTCAAGGGGCAGGTCGAAGGATTTCCGCCGGGTGGCGAAATATTCGGAAAGTTCCTCTCTGCAGCGGCGGACGAGATCATTTTCACGGGTCTCTGCCTGCTTTTCGCAGCGTTCCACCCGGCGGAGTCCTTTTTCTGTGGCCCCTATTTCCAGAAGGCCTATGGGAGAATCCATATAGCCTTTGTAAATCATTTCCTTTTCCATAGCTGCCTCAAAGGATGGAGAGGCTGTGGGGCCCTTTCCAGGGCTTTCCCGTCAGCAGATAGCGGATGGCTTCCTCCAGCCGTTCCGCTCCATAGACGAAATGGTTTCCCTGGTTCGACTGGTAAATGATTTCTTTCCCCTGCTTTTCGAAAAGTCCGCGTATGGCAAGGGTGGCTTCTTCCACGCGGGCCATGCGGGGGTTCTTCGTCTTCTTTTCCTTATTTCCAAGGGACAGGTACACCCGCTGCACCTTTTCGGAAAGAGGATGAGTTTCCAGATAGAAATGGAAATCATCGTACCAGAGGGCGCCGGAAATGGAGGCCAGGGCGTCGAATTCATTCCGCTTCGTTCCTGCGTAGAGGGAAAAGAGGCCGGACATGGAAATACCGGCGAGCATCCTCTTTTCCGGCGGACGTTCGGGAAGGCTCTCCACCTTTGGAAATACTTCTGCTGCAAGGAGCGCCAGGAAATCGTCCGCTTTCCCCGAAAAATCTTCCTCCTGCCGGAATACTTTCGGAGCCGGCCAGGGGGAAAGGTCCCTGTTCCAGTCCATTCCGTCTATAAAAGCAAGGAGGAGAGGAAATTCTTCTGTGAGATGAGCGGTCTCCATGACTTCCGTCACAGGGATTGGGATGTAAATGACGGTTTCTGCCTTTTTATTTCCAAAAACGGAGACACTGACATGACCGGCAGTAAAGGTGGAAAGTGGATTCATATTATTTCCCCTGGAAATTTGGTTTTCTCTTTTCAAGGAATGCGGTGATGCCTTCCTTGAAATCTTCAGAGCCCGAGCACTGGGCAAGGTACACGGCCTCGTCCTTCATGTAATCTTCAAAGCCTTTATAGAGAGAAACGAACATGAGCTTCTTCATATTTCTATAGGCAAGGAGCGGTCCCTGGGTGAGTTTTTCGGCAAAAGCATAGACCGTGGGGAGGAGCGCTTCTTTCGTGGTCACTTCCTTGACCAGTCCGATGGAAAGGGCTTCATCCGCCTTCACTGCCCTGCCGGTGACAAAGAGGTCAAAGGCCCGGTGGCTGCCGATGATTCTTGGCAGGAAATAGACGCCTCCCGTATCCGGGCAGAGAGCGATGCCCACGAAAGCCTGCAGGAATTTCGCATTGTCCGAGCAGTATACGAAATCACAGGCAAAAGCAAGGTTTGCCGCACCGCCTGCACAGGCGCCGGCTACCGCACAAATGATGATCTTCGACATTTTTTTCATATAAAGTACGATTTCAGAAAGCTTCCCTGCCAGAGGGGCCATGGATTTCTGAGAGAAATCCGGTTCGTCGCAGTGTGCCTTCATGTAACGGATATCGCCGCCTGCAGAAAATGCCCGGCCCGCACCGGTCAATACCAGAACTTTGACTTCCGGATCCGCTTCTGCTGCTTTCAGCGCATCTTCCAGCTCCAGGGCCATATTCATATCCAGCGCATTCAATGTGGGCGCATAATCCAGGGTAATCGTCTCAATTCCCTTTTCGATGACCGTGTGAATCATTTTGTAAGCCATGACAAACCTCCTCAATGAAACTCAGACTTGGATTCGTTAATCTAATTATAACATTTATTGCTGAAGTGAGTGCTCAGGAGTTATCATTTGGCTGCAAGGAAGAAAGGCACCTTTATATAAAAAGAATCTATAATAAATTTCAAAAATAAAAACGGCTTTTTGTACTATATAGGCAGAGCTGAAGAAAACGCGCAAGTCCCTGCCGCGGCCATTCTCAGAGAAGGCGGGGAGCGAAGAAAAGCTCACTATATGGTACCATGTAGAAAAAAGAAACTAACTAACTTGTAAATGTTGAAAACAGAAAGCCACAAAGCGGATGACTGAAGAGCCCCCGCTTCGTGGCTTTTTGTGGTGAAATGAAAAAACGGATTTCGGACTTCGGATTTCGGGAAGGCAGGCGCCCTGATGGGCGCCGGATTTTTTTGTGGGGACTCTGCACAGGCAGGGCAGATATGGATTGAAAACCGTTCGACGCCTACCCATTAACAAAATGCACAGTTCTTCATTTGTAAGGACTAAAAGTCCTTCACCGATTAACCCATTAACCCCGATGTGCAGCCATCCATCAGCATGGACACAAAGTCATTCCATTCATTAACTATTAACCCCAATGTACAGCTTTCCATTCGTATGAAACGAAAGCCCATCGGCCATGATCCATTAACCTCAATGTACAGCCATCCATCAGCATGAACACAAAGTCATTCCATTCATTAACCATTAACCCGATGTACAGTCGTTCATTCGTATGAATCGAAAACCCATCTGCACAAAGTCATTCCATTCATTAACCATTAACCCGATGTACAGTCGTTCATTCGTATGAATCGAAAGCCCATCTGCCATGATCCATTAACCCCGATGTACAGCCATCCATCAGCATGAACACAAAGTCATTCCATTCATAAACTATTAACCTCAATGTACAGCTTTCCATTCGTATGAATCGAAAGCTCATCGGCCATAATCCATTAACCCCAATGAACAGCCATCCATCAGCATGGACACAAAGCCATTTCATTCATAAACTATTAACCCCAATGTACAGCTTTCCATTCGTATGAATCGAAAGCCCATCGGCCATGATCCATTAACCTCAATGTACAGCTTTCCATTCGTATGAATCAGAAGCCATTACCCATTAGCTATTACCTATTACCCATTACCCATTACCCATTACCCATTCCCCATTCCCTGCTTCCCCGACAGAATCCTATTTCTGCCAGTTTCAATTATGTTATAAACAATTAACTTTTCCGTTAGTTAATAGTATAATAAGATTGAAGTAAAATCATATTTTGTCATATTTCAATGCGATTAAGGTATTTTACGGGAGCAGGGAGGTGCCTGCGATGGGACTTGGCAGCAGGTTCAGGGCGATTCTTCGGTCCATCAGTCTGCCTGTTTTTCTGACAGGCCTCATCCTGACCCTTCTGGCGGATGTTTATATTTCTCATGAGGTTCGTGAGAGAAATCTGGAAATATTTACGCCTTTTGCGGTACATCGTATATCAGGGCTGCAGGATTCGCTGGGCTGGTTTGAAAGGCTCATGAGGACCATGGAGAGCCGGATCCAGATGAATCCGCGGGGATTTGCTTTTTATGCGGAAGAACTGCGCCTTTTCGTGGATGCGGATACGACGATCCGGAATGTGGAGGCTGTTCCTGCTTCCGGGGAGGATTTGTCTGCTTCGCCTCACATGGGACTTTCGGGAAGGAAACTTCTGGAAGGGAAGCTTTCCGCTGCCGCAAAGGCGGCTCGGGAAAAGCGGGGACCGGTGGTGGCGGATTCGGTGGATATCGGGGACGGCCGTTCCAGCCTCGTGATGATTCATCCTGTATTTCTGAGGGGAGATCCCGATTTCTGGGGCTATCTCCTGATGATTGCCGATGAAGAGGCTATCCTTAAGAAAGAAAATGTGACGACCCTGGTGGAGCAGAATCTGGATTATACGCTCGTTCATCAGAATGCCTGGGATGATGCGCCTCATGTGGTGAAGGAAGCAGGTCATACAAAGGACGGAGGTCCTTTTGCAAAGCTCACGATCCTCGGAGATGAGTGGCAGATTACGCTGCGCTCCACGGATCACAGTGTTTCCCGCTGGGCTATGGCTTTGACCACCATTCTTGGAATCCTTATTTCCGGAGGCATCGGTTTCCTCTGGAAGCAGAACCGCCGGCTTCTCATCATGGGAAGCACCGATGCCCTCACCGGTGTATACAACCGCAAGGGAGGCGACGAGGCAGTGGAGCGGTACCTGGAAGACCATAAAGGGGAACCGGCCATGGTCCTGGCGCTGGATATCGATAATTTCAAGGTGGTCAATGATGTGTACGGCCACAGGGCAGGGGACGATGCGCTTCGCCGGCTGGTGGCGGATATGAAGGATACTTTCGGGGAAGAGACGCTGATTACCCGCAACGGTGGCGATGAGTTCATCCTTTTCCATCCCTGCAGGGACCGGGAGGAACTGGTGAAGAAGCTGGATCATTTCACGGTGAATCCTCATATCGCTTACAGTCACGGGAAGGAAATCAAATTTTTCACTTCTCTGGGCTGCGCCGCGTATCCGGAGCAGGGCGATGTGTACAGCAAGCTCTGCGTGCTGGCAGATTATGCGCTCTACGGGGCCAAGATCAACGGCAAGGCGGGCTGGCGCCGGTACCTGGATCACTCCGACGAACCGAGGCGGAGGATGCAGTTCGGCTTCAATCTGGCAGACGTTTCCGAGCACATGCCGGGATCTCTCCTCGTGTGCCGGGCCGATGAAGAGGAGACCATCCTTTTCGCCAATATCAATACCATGCATCTTCTCGAGTGCGACAGTTACGAGGAATTTACGAAATACACGAAGCAGGGCTTCTTCTCCATCGTCCTTCCGGAAGACCTGGCGCAGATGAAACAGGAAATCATCGCACAGGGGAGAAGGAAGGAAATGACGAATTTCATCTGCTACCACGTAGTGACGTCCAAAGGAAATCAAGTATTCGTGGAAGGCTTCGGAAAGATGTACGACCATCCCATCTATGGAAAAGTCTTCTATATCTATATCTGGGACAAGAAACTCCGTCTGGAACGGATGAAGCAGAGCAGATAAATCAAAAGAAGCCGGCTGTGAGACAGCCGGCTTCTTTTCTTATGGGGAAAGGGAAAAGGGGTAAGGGGCGGAGGCACCGCTGATGCGGTGCAAAGTATGTATGGGGGATGTGCACAGGCGGGGATATCCGGTCGGATTCCTGGTTATTTATTAGCCATTAACCATTAACCTTTATATCCGGTTTTGCGGACGAAATGATACGAAAGTTATTCAGTTCATTACCTATTAACCACGATAGAAAGTTTCCAGTCCGGAATGAAAGTTTTTCTATCCATTAACCATTATCTAGCACCTATTACACCCGGAATCCTCTCCGCTTCACGTAGATAAAAGCGGCAAGGCAGAGGATAATCTGTACGAAGGTGGAAGAAGGAGTGGCGAGGCCTATGTGGAAGAGTCTCGGCGGTACCTCAAGGCTCATCAGGTAGGAAACGGGGACGCGGACCAACATGGAACCTATGATTCCCTGAATCATGACAAATCTGGTAAATCCGATGCCGTTGAAAAAGCCGATGGAGGAAAAGAGGATGGAGGTGAGTATACAGTCGATGGCGTAGGCCTTGAGGTAATCGGCTGCGCCTGCCCTGACGGCCGGATCGCCTGTGAAGAGGCCGGTCAGTATTTCTCCATGGAAGAAAGCGAGATAGAAGATGAAAATACCTGCGCAAAGGGCCAGGGCGATGGAATTTCTGAGGGTCCGCACTGCCCGGTCGAAACGCTCTGCCCCTACATTCTGTGCCACGAAGGCGGAAGTGGACTGGGCGAAGGCTGCCGGAATGAGCATGATGAAGCGGCATACCGACTCTGCCACCCCGATGGAGGCAGAAGCCGTGAGACCGAGGATGTTCACAATGACCATGATGAGGAGGAAGGAAAGAGAGACGAGGATATCCTGCAGGGTGAGAGGCAGTCCCAGACGGAGGAGCCGTTTCGTGATTTCCGGGGAAAAGCGGATATAGCTCACCCTGAAAGAAAAGGGGAGGGAGATATTTCTTATAAAAAGAAGGGAAATCAGGACAGAGGCGGCCTGGGAAATAATGGTGGCCCAGGCGGCTCCGGCAGCGCCCATCCCAAAGACCGCCACAAAGAGAAGGTCCAGGAGCACATTGAAAATGGAAGCGATGATGACTGCCATGAGGGGCGTCCTGGAATCACCAATCCCCCGGAAAATGGAACCGATGAGATTGTAGGAAATAATGGCCGTCATTCCCAGGCCGCAGATGCGGATATAGGAAACTGTCTGCGAAAAAGCTTCCTCCGGCGCATTCATGAAGGCAGCAAGTGCCGGTGCGCCCAGCACAAGGCCTGCCGTGAGAAGAAGCCCCAGGGCAAGGCAGAGGAAAATACCGCTTCCCACGATGCGCCCGCCTTCCTCCCCTTTCTTTGCGCCCAGCGCCTGACCCAGAAGGATGGTAATGCTGATGGCAAAAGACATCAGCATCATCATGAAAGTCATGGTCACCTGGTTTCCCGTGGCTACGCCGGACAGGTCGGCACGCAGCGCAAAATGACCCACGATGGCCATGTCTGCAGCTCCATAAAAAGCCTGGATGAACATGGCTCCCATAATGGGCAGCGCAAAGCGGATGAAAGGCCCCACGATGGGACCTTTCGTAAAGTCATGGGACGTATTTTTCGACATGATTTTTCCTTTCATATTATATATACATATATATTGTAGAGGAGGAAGATGGTTTGAGTCAATCGGGGAAGCGGGAGAGAAGACGGATTTGGGAATTGGGAATTGGGATTGCGGGAAGGTGGCGGCCTTGCGGCCGCGAGTTTTTTATTTTGCCTTCGGCTCCCATTCTTGGCTGCGGACTGTTGAGACATTCCGGAATTTGAGTCATTATCGACTTATACGATAGTAAGCCCCGCAACACCTGCTTTGGCGGAGCTTCCCCCGATGGGGGCCGGACGAAATTACCAGGCAAGTTTAGTGACAAAGGTGTGGTACAGGGCTTTTCAACCTCGCCTGTGCACATTCCCAATCAAAAAGGTGCCGCATCAGCGGCACACCTTCCCGATAACCCCGATAACCCCGATAACCCCGATACTCCCGATAACCCCGTGATTCCCGATTCAAAAGCTTATCATTTTACACTTGCCACTCAGGCGCCAATTGTCACAATTCCACATTTCCCCTTGACTTACGTAAACGATACAAGTACAATATAAAAATACTGACAAGCGTAGATGAAGACGTTTCGCATGCATGGCAGCCAAGAGAGCTCCCGGCCGGTGAGAGGGGGCGTGCATCAGGCGGATGGATCACTTCGGAGCTTCAGGGAAGAAAAGCCCTGACGGGACATCGTTAACTGTACCGAGTGGCCGGAAGGTCATCAGGGTGGTACCACGGGAAATATTCTCGTCCCTCACGGGACGGGATTTTTTTATTTCAGGAAATCAAATTTCCTTTAGGAGGATTAGAAATGGATTACAGCAAGACACTGCATCTGCCACAGACTGAGTTCCCTATGCGCGGCAATCTGCCGAAGAAGGAACCGGGCTTCGTGGAATTCTGGGCCAAAAACGACCTGTATGAGAAGAGACTGGAAAAGAGAAGAAAAGACGGCGCACCGGCTTTCGTTCTCCATGACGGACCGCCATACGCAAATGGCAAGATTCACATCGGTCATGCCCTGAACAAGACCCTGAAGGATATCATTGTCCGCTATAAACATATGGCCGGCTATGAAGCCAACTATGTCCCGGGCTGGGATACTCACGGTCTGCCGATTGAATACGCAGTACTGAAGGATTCCGGAGAAGACCGCGCGAACATGACTCCTCTGGAACTCCGCAGAAAATGCCTGGCTTATGCGAAGAAATGGATCGAAATCCAGAAGGCTGACTTCATCCGCATGGGCGTTGTGGGCGATTTCAAGCATCCTTATGTAACCTTTGACCCGCATCTGGAAGCCAAGGAACTGGAAGTATTCGGTGAAATGGCCAACAAGGGCTATATTTACAAAGGTAAGAAGGCCGTTTACTGGTGCCCGAACTGCGAAACCGCACTGGCTGAAGCAGAAATCGAATACAAGGACAGAAAGTCTCCTTCCATTTACGTCAAATTCCCGGCAGTGGACCTGAAGGGTCTCGCTCCGGAAGGCGTTCCGCAGGAAAAGCTCTTCTGCGTCATCTGGACCACCACCCCCTGGACCATTCCGGCCAATGAAGCCATCTGCGTGAACCCGAAATTCACCTATGTATGGGTTCACAACAAGGCAGCTGACGAATACTACCTGATGAACAAGGAACTGGCTCCGAAGTCCCTGGAAGAATGCAAAGTGACGGACTATGAATTCGTAGGCCGTGAAATGCTGGGTTCCGAATGGGAACTGGCTACTTTCCATCATCCGCTCCTCGACCGTCTGGCTTATGTGCTCGAAGGCAACCATGTTACATTGGATGCTGGCACCGGCTGCGTTCATACGGCTCCGGGACACGGCGTAGACGACTTTGAAATCTGCCAGGATTATAGAAATAAGGGCAAACTGGATCTTCCGATCATCTGCCCGGTTGATGAAAAAGGCAGAATGACCGCTGAAGCAGGCCTGGGTCTGGAAGGCAAGACCATCTGGGAAGTGGAAGGACCGGTCATTTCCGCTCTGGCTCATGCAGGCATGCTCCTCGGTAAGAAATCCATTCACCATCAGTATGCACACTGCTGGCGCTGCAAGAACCCGATCATCTACAGAGCAACCGATCAGTGGTTCGCATCCATCAATGATTTCAGAGACAAGGCACTGAAGGCTGTGGATGATACCCGTTTCATCCCGTCCTGGGGCCATGACCGTCTGTACAATATGATTCGCGACCGTCAGGACTGGTGTATTTCCCGCCAGCGTTCCTGGGGCGTGCCGATTCCTGCTTTCTACTGCGATGACTGCGGCAAATGGGTCATCACTCCGGAAACCATGAAGAAAGTAGAAGAAATCGTGGAAAAAGAAGGCACCGACGCATGGTGGATTCATTCCGCTGAAGAACTGCTGCCGGAAGGATTCAAATGCCCGCACTGCGGCGGCACCCATTTCCACAAAGAAAAAGATATCATGGACGTATGGTTCGACTCCGGTTCCACCTGGAACGGCGTACTCCGCTTCCCTCATGATGACTGGAAAGGCGTATCTTATCCCTGCGACCTGTACCTTGAAGGTTCCGACCAGCACCGCGGCTGGTTCCATTCCTCCCTCCTCTGCTCCGTAGCCGTTAACGGATATGCTCCGTACAAAGCAGTCCTCACCCACGGCTTTACCATGGACGGCGAAGGCAGAAAAATGTCCAAATCCGTAGGTAACGTCGTTGCTCCGCAGGATGTAATCAATAAATACGGCGCAGACGTGATGCGTCTCTGGATTTCCTCCGTCGACTATCAGGGCGATGTAAGACTGTCCGACAAGATCGTAAAGGGCATGTCCGACGTATACAGAAAGATTAGAAATACTTTCCGTTACCTCCTGGGCAACCTCTACGACTTCGATCCGAAGAAAGATTCCGTAGCCTATGAAGATATGGAAGAACTGGACAGATGGGCGCTCCTCCGTATGGAACAGGTGAAACGGACCGTCCTCAAAGCTTACGATGACTATGAATTCCATGTGATGTACCATGCAGTTCACAATTTCTGCACCGTAGACCTTTCCGCTATTTACCTGGACATCCTGAAGGACCGTCTCTACACCGAAAAAGACGATTCCCTCCTGAGACGTTCTGCCCAGACCGCCATGTATGAAATCCTGACCACCCTGGTCCGCCTCGTGGCTCCGGTACTCTGCTTCACTTCCGAAGAAGTATGGCAGGCCCTGCCGAATAAGGAAGAACGGGAATGGTCCGTTCATATGAGCGATATGCCGAAGGAAAATGACAAGTACCTGGACCAGGCACTGGATGAAAAGTGGAAGAAACAGCTCGCCATCCGTTCCGTAGTCACCAAGGCTCTGGAAGAAGCGCGCCAGGCAAAGACCATCGGCCATCCGCTGGATGCAGAAGTCACCGTTTATGCAGATGGAGAAGACTTTGCAGCCCTGAAAGCCATGGAAAAAGACCTCGCCGACTTCTGCCTCGTATCCCAGGCAAAGATCGTGGAAGGCACTGCAGCGGCTCCGGAAAATGCTTCCTCCAATGAAGAAGGCACCGTGAAGTGCACAGTGGCCGTATGCACCCTCGAAAAGTGCGAACGCTGCTGGAAACGCACTCCGGACGTAGATTCCGACCCGAAACATCCGCATGTCTGCGCAAGATGCGCTCACGTGCTGGAGGAAATGGGAGAATAATTTCCTTATCTGTCCCGGGGGCGATTTCAGACAATTGTGCTGAATCGTGATTCGTGGTTCGTGATTCGTGGTTCGTGAAGGATATGGTTTTCCTTCGGAAAACCAATTTTATATATCCGGCCTGCCGGCCGGCGGGCTTCGCCTCCCGTTTGAAGTGAAATAGGAAACCGCACTGGTTTTGTGAAATAGTCACAAATCGGTGCGGTTTTTGAATGGGGAATTAGAGTCATTTGTCCCGGGGACGATTTCAGACAATTGTGCTGAATCGGGGTTGTCGGGGCTATCGGGAGTATCGGGGCTGTCGGGAAGGATATGGTTCGCTGCGCGAACCAATCTTATGAAGTCGGCCTTCGGCCGACGGGCTTTGCCTCCCATATGAGTGGAAATAAGGAAACTGCACTGGTTTATGATTGGAAAGATGGGTTTCTTTTGTTTCAGCCGCCCCAATGGCAAACTATTGAGAAATCTGCACTGCAGTTTCATGACGTATATGGGGAGAATCATTGTTATACTGCAGGGCACCACCTTTCCACGGTTGGAAAGGTCCCGGAGCGCAGCGGAGGGGAAAAGGTCGACCAGCCAATGCAGGCAGAAATTGACTCTATCCCCAACTATATTCGTGATGCGGGAAGGTACATTTTTGCAGATTCAGGAAAAGGGAAAAATATCTCTATTAAAATACGTTGCAAAGAGGGACTCTTTTATTTACAATAGGAAGTATCAATTACAGAATCAGCAAAGGGGCGTGCGTGGGGCACGCCCTTTTCTGCATAGGAGGGGATTTTTATGCGGTACATTGATTTTCACTGCGATACGATCACGGAGCTTCATGACCATCCGGAGGCGGGGAGTCTTAGGGAAAATTCTCTATATATAGATATAAATAAATTAAAGAAAGGGGGCTGTTTCATTCAGGACTTTGCCCTCTGGGTGGACAGCGGGGTTTCTAAAGACCCCTGGGGAAGGTACGAAGAGCTGCTTGTCACTTTCCGAAAGGAAATGGCGGAAAACCGCTGCAGCATCACACCCATCCTGAACCGGGACGATATACGGGATGCGGAAGCGGACGGAAAAATCGGGGCGCTCCTTTCCATTGAAGGGGGAGAAGTGGTGGGAGGCTCCATCGAAAAGCTCCATCAGGTTTACAAAGACGGAGTCCGCCTCATGACGCTCACCTGGAATTATCCCAATGAAATTGCCTTTCCAAACGGCACGGAAGGGGAAGACAAAGGCATTACGAAAAGAGGCTGGGAAATCATTGAGGAAATGGAGCACCTCCATATGATTGTGGATACGAGCCATCTCAACGATATCGGAACCCGGCAGATTCTGGAAAAATGCCATGTGCCTCCCGTCGCTTCCCACTCCGATGCGAGAGCCGTCACCTGCCACCAGAGGAACCTTCCTGATGACCTCATCCGCCTTTACGGAGAAAAGGGAGGACTCATCGGCCTTAACTTTGCCAATCATTTCACGGGATTTGAAGAAATCACCACACTGGAAAATATCGTCCGCCACGCTGTACATATCAGGGACGCAGGCGGAATCGACGTCCTTGCCATCGGATCTGACTTCGACGGGATCGAGCCGAAACTGGAACTTAAAGACGCATCCGAAATGGGCCGCCTGGCCGAAGCCCTCCAAAACGGGGGATTTACGGAAGGGGAAGTGGAGAAAGTCTTCTGGAGAAACAGTCTGAGATATATCGGGGAGGTATTGATTTAGCGGCTTTTGCGATGAAATTGGATTTTCTCACGTAGTGGTGGTCGTTGTTCGTTATTCGTTCTTCGTTATTCGTGATGTATATGGTTCCCCTGCGGGAAATCAATTTATCTAGCCGGCTTCATCGACGGCCTTTGGCTCTCAACTGGCAAAAGAAAGCTGTTTTTAAATTGCTTGACGGAGCATAGAACAGATGTAATACATCTCGCCTGTGCACAGACCCCATATAAAATTCGTGCCCCGTCAGGGGCACACCTCCACGAAGAACGAACAACGAAGAACGAAGAACGAATATCGATCTTGCCTCTATCCACAAAAATCATCTTTATTTCCAAAAACATCATATCTATTTCTACAAATCTCTGCTGTAACTATTTACTTCCATGAAGTAAACGATTATAATAAAACTATCAGAATAACGAGACAAAGAAGCCTTTCCTTTTGGAAAGGCTTTTGTTGTCTCAAGGGCAATGGGGCCGCACTTTTGGGAAAGTGCGGCTTTTTTAGTCAGGGGGGATTATTTATGAAGAAACTTCTGAAAACTCTGGTTGCTGCTTCCTTGGTTGGTCTGACTGCTATCAGCTTTGCAGGCTGCGGCGGCGGTGGCGGGAGCAAGAGCTCCGCACCGGCAGCAGGCGGCGGTGTACCGAAGGATACCATCGTGGTAGGTATGCCGGTGGATCCGGAAACCCTGGACCCGGCAGTCACCATGGATAACAAAGGCTGGCAGATCACCTATCCGGCTTATGAACGTCTTGTGAAATATAAAACGGTGAACGGCAAAGCATCCACTGAAGTGGAACCGTCGCTGGCCAGGGAATGGAAAGTTTCCGATGACGGACTTGTCTGGACCTTCACCCTGAATGAAGGCCATAAATTCGCCGACGGAAGCGCAGTCGATGCCAATGCGGTTAAATTCTCCATTGAACGTGTCATGAAGATGAAGAAAGGCCCATCGGACTATTTCAAGATTGTGAAATCCATCGAAGCGCCTGACGCAAAGACCGTCGTCTTCACACTGGATAAACCATTTGCTCCATTCCTCTATACCCTTGCCGTTAACGGTTCTTCCATCGTGAACCCGAAGGTCATGGAAAAAGCAAAGGACAATGATATGGGCACCAATTACCTGGCTACCCACACCATGGGTTCCGGTGCCTATGAAATCACTTCCTACACACCGAGCCAGTCCATCAAGCTCGATGCCCAGAAGAACTATGCAGGAAAGAAACCGGCCATCCAGCACATCGTATTCAATTCCATCAAAGATCCTTCTGCCCAGAGACTGCAGCTCGAAAAGGGCGATATCGATATTGCGGAAGGCATTCCTATGGACCAGCTGGATCAGCTGAAGGATAACAAGGATATCAAGATTTACGACGATCCGTCCCTTTTGACCTCCATCGTTTACCTGAACAACCAGAAGGGACCGACGGCAAATAAAGTCTTCCGCCAGGCCCTCTCCTATGCTATTGATTACAATTCCATCATTGAAGGTGCAGTCAAGGGCAAAGGCAAACAGCTCACTGCAGCCGTACCGCAGGGCATGTGGGGCCGTGATGATTCCATCAAGGGGTATACCTATGATGTGAACAAGGCCAAAGAACTCCTGGCTGCATCCGGTGAAAATGTAACGGAAATGACTCTTCTCTACTCCGGCCATGCGCCCTTTGATGAAGCAGAAGCCCTCATCATCCAGAACAACCTGTCCCAGCTGGGCATCAAGGTCAACCTGGAAAAAGTGGCATGGGCTACCTTCCGCCAGCGCGCAGACAAAGGCGACTTCCAGATGGCTCTGGGCACCTGGAGCCCGGACTACTCCGATCCGCAGTTCTTCCTTTCCTACTGGCTTGACTCCTCCTACTGGGGCCTCCCGGGCAACCGCTCCTTCTACAAGAATGACAGCGTAGACAAGATGCTCCGTGAAGCAGAAGTCATGACCGACAAAGACAAGAGAACGGAAATCTACAAGAAAGTACAGGCCATCGCCTTCGACGAAGCGCCATACCTCTTCCTCTTCCAGACCGACGTACTTACTCCGATGAGAGCCAACATCAAGGGCTTCTCCTACAATCCGATGCTGGACAGCATGTTCGACTTCGAAGCTCTGTCCAAATCCTGACGGGATGTTGAGGTGCCCGGTTTATCCGGTTTAGTTTCGGGGCATGAAATATGGCTCCAGGTGGTGCTTAATTACAGACAGAACGGGAAAATGGAGGAATGAGTTTTTGAGGGAAACGGAATCCTCCGCCCATTCCCCTCTGCCGGTAAAAAAATCGGGGACTTCAACTTCATCTGGCAAGCGGAAAAGGACTTTGAAATAAAAGCCCTTTTTCGCGTTACTTGATTTTGCCTGCCGATTACAGCTTGAGCTTTTGAGGCATTTGAGCCGGAAGCTTCAAGGTATTCGTATGGCCTGCCGATAGCGGTTTGTGGTTCTGAGGCGACTGAGCCAGGGACTTTGAGGTATTCGTTATGCTTGAGACACTAACGATGCTGCCCGTAAATGAATCATGTCGAATCCGGCAGCCCGTCTCGCATCCGGGAGCGGGTGAAGGGGGCTATCCCAAGGACCATGTCGAAGTGGAAATACAGGTACAAGCGTTACGCGATTTCCTTTTAATCGTATATTACCCCGCCTGTGCATAATCCCCATATAAACTCGTCGGTGCATCAGCGCCGACACCTTCCCGCACCCCGCATCCCGCACCCCGAATTCTCGGAATTGACTCAATCGCGGCGTGCCGTGATGGGGCTGACTCCCGAAAACCGCATCTGACTCAAACCATAGTATTTACCAGACTGCCACAAACGAAATCTTCTCTTTCGTCATCCATTCCTACCTCGTTCTGTCCTGCACAGAAAAAAGGAGGCCCTATGCTTTCATTCAAATTCATCCTCCAGCGTCTGATCCACCTGATCTTTGTCTTTATCGGCGTATCCATCGTGACGTTCTGTATTTCCCACGTCATTCCGGGCGACCCGGCCCGCATGCTGGTGGGACCCCATGCATCGCCGGAAGTGCTCGAGGCGGCGCGCCAGTCCCTGGGTCTGGATAAGCCGATCCTCACGCAGTACGCCCTGTACATGGAGGGCCTGGCCCATGGGGATATGGGGATTTCCATCCGCACCCAGATGCCTGTCTCCGGTGAGCTGGCCAGGTATTTCCCGGCTACTCTGGAACTGACGCTGGCAGCCATGGTGATTGCCGTGGTCTTCGGTATTTTCCTGGGCGTCCTTTCTGCCGTTCACCGGGATTCCTGGGTGGATCATATTTCCCGTATCATTTCCATGATCGGCGTATCCATCCCTCTTTTCTGGTCCGGTGTGGTGTGCCTCATCATTTTCTACAAGGTCATTCCCATTTTCCCGGCTTCCGGCAGGCTCGATGCGTTCATTCCGCCGCCGGCTCATGTGACGGGGCTTTATATCATCGACGGATTGATTGAAGGAAATATGGATGTGGTGGCTTCGGCCATCCATCATCTGCTCCTTCCGGCGCTGTGCCTTGCCTATGCGCAGCTGGCCATCATTGCCCGGCAGGTACGAAGCGGCATGGTGGACGTGCTGGAGCAGGACTACATCCGTACGGCAAGGGCCAGCGGGATTCCGAGGCACCGGATCATTTATCATTATGCGTTGAAAAATGCCCTGATCCCTACAGTCACCATCACGGGCCTCACTATTGGTGAACTGCTGGGAGGCGCAGTCATTACGGAGACCATCTTCGGCTGGCCGGGCATGGGGAAGTACGTGATGGATTCCATCGCCTATCTGGATTTCCCTGCCATTATGGGATTTACCCTGGTGGTTTCCCTGGGATACGTCATCATCAATATGGTGGTGGATATGATTTACAATATCCTGAATCCACAGATTTCGAGCGGAGGTGAAGGCCGATGAATGAAAAGGAAGAATTTCAGCCGGAACGCCAGACTTTTGCGAAAAGGGCAGTGGAGGTGCTTCTTAAAAATCACCTCACGCTCCTGGGCATGATCATCGTGGCCATCATCATCCTCCTGGGAATTCTGGCGCCGGTCATCGCTCCCTGGGACCCGAATCTCATGAATATCCCCGGCCGTCTGCAGGCGCCGTCGGCAGTCCACCTCTTTGGCACTGATGAGATGGGAAGGGATATTTTCTCCAGAATCCTCTTCGGTGCCCGTATTTCCATTACCGTAGGCCTTTCCATCGTCATCCTGGCAGCGGTGATCGGAGTGGTGATCGGCTCTGTTTCCGGTTACTGCGGAGGAAAGGTGGACCAGGTGATTATGGCCCTGACGGATATGGTCCTTTCCTTCCCGTCCATGGTACTGGCCCTGGCGCTGACTGCGGCTCTCGGTGTGGGCCTCTTCAATACCATGCTGGCGGTCTGTATCGTCCGCATTCCTATGTACGTGCGACTCATGAGAGGGCAGGTGCTCTCCCTGAAGTCGGAGCCCTATGTGAAGGCGGCCAATACGTTCGGCGCCTCTCCTGCGTGGATCATCATCCACCACATCATTCCGAACTGCCTCTCGCCTCTTATGGTGCAGATGACTCTGGGCATCGGAGATGCTATCCTGATCGCTTCTTCCATGAGCTTCATCGGCCTTGGCGCCCAGCCTCCCATGCCGGAATGGGGCGCCATGATTTCCACCGCCCGGGTCTATGCCATTGACCAGTGGTGGTACGCCGCATTTCCCGGCATTTTCATCCTGATCACCGTCATGGGCTTCAACCTTTTAGGCGATGGCCTGCGCGACATTCTGGACCCGAGAGGAGCTGAGTAAGATGGAAAATATTCTGGAAATAGAAAATCTTTCTCTCGCTCTTCCGTCGAAAAAAGGCCCTGTGCCCATCCTTCACAATGTGAATCTCACGGTGGAACCGGGGAAGATCATGGGCCTTGTGGGCGAATCGGGAAGCGGCAAATCCATGACCGCCTTTGCGGTGACCCGCCTTCTCCCCGGCGGAAATAGGGCGCAGCTGGAAGGGTCCATCCATCTCTGCGGCCGGCAGCTCCTCGGTATTTCCGAAAAAAATATGGAAGCCATCCGCGGGCGGGACGTATCCATGATTTTCCAGGAACCCATGACCTGCCTCAATCCTGTGTATACCATAGGCACCCAGATGACCGACGTCATCAGGACCCATGAAAAAATAACGAAGAAAGAAGCCCATACCCGGGCGGTCCAGCTGCTCCGGGACGTTCACATACGAAATGCGGAAGATGTCTTTGACTGCTATCCCTATGAACTTTCCGGCGGTATGCGCCAGAGAGTCATGATCGCCATGGCCCTTTCCTGCAAGCCGAAACTTCTGATTGCCGATGAACCGACGACGGCTCTGGACGTGACGGTGCAGGCCCAGATTCTTTATCTTATCAAAGAGGCCTGCCGCGAAAGAGGCACAGCGGTGCTCTTTATTTCCCATGATTTAGGGGTCATTTCGGAAATATGCGACCGCGTGTCCGTCATGTATTCCGGGTATATCGTGGAAACAGGGGAAACGAAAGACGTGCTCAGCAGCCCCCGCCATCCCTATACGAAGGCCCTCATCGGGGCCCTTCCGAAGGTCATGGAAGACGGAAGCAGGCAGAAACTTTTCGCCATCCCCGGGATGGTGCCGGACCCGAGGGAAAAAATGACGGGCTGCCGCTTCGCTCCCCGCTGCCACCGCTGCATCGCCGCCTGCACCGAAGGAAAACTGAAAGCACTTGATTTCGGAAACGGCCACAAAGTGTACTGCTGCCATCCGGAGGAGGGATAACATGGACATACTGGAAATCAGAAATGTGACGAAAACCTTCCGCACCCGGACCTTCTGGGGCAAAAAGAAGGAAGTGCATGCATTAAACGGCGTGAGCCTCACATTGAAGAAAGGGGAATCCCTGGGCATCGTCGGCGAATCGGGCTGCGGGAAATCGACTCTGGCCAATCTCATCATCCACCTCATCGAACCCACCAGCGGGCAGATCTTCCTCTACGGCAAGGATATTTCCCATGCGAAGGAAGCGGAAGTCAGGGAACTTCGGAAGAAAGTGCAGATCGTCTTCCAGGATCCCTATTCCTCTCTTTCTCCCCGCATGAAAATCGGGGATATCCTCATGGAACCGGCGCGGGTGATGAAGGAATTTACGGAAAAAGAAAGAAGAGAACGGGCGGAAATGCTGCTCGAAATCGTAGGTCTCCGGAAAAGCGTGATGGACCGGTATCCCCACGAATTTTCCGGCGGCCAGCGCCAGCGTATTTCCATAGCCCGTGCCCTGATGACGAGACCGGACATCCTGATTCTCGACGAACCGACTTCGGCCCTCGACGTATCCGTGCAGGCCCAGGTGCTGAACCTCCTCATGGACCTTCGGGGCAGAATGAACCTCACCTATCTTTTCATTTCACATAACCTGGCAGTGGTGCGCTACATTTCCGACCGCACAGCTGTCATGCAGCGGGGCAGCCTGGTGGAAATAGGGGATTCCGACCAGATTCTTACACATCCTTCAGATCCTTATACGAAGGAACTCATCGCTGCGGTACCTATGATCGGCAAACCTTTCAAAGAACCGGAGCACCTGATGGAATTGGGAGGCCTCGATGGTTGATCTGGAAAAACTGAAAAATTTAATCCAAAGGATGATGGATTATTACTCTGTCCCCGGGATGGCCCTGGGCCTTATCGAAGGAGACCGGGTCAATTTCCTTTCCTTTGGCGTGCGGAATGAAAAAGGGGACCCCTTCCGGCCGGATACCATTTCCGGCATCGGTTCCTGCACGAAATCCATGACGGATTATGCGGTCATGCGCCTTGCCGAGCGGGGAATCCTCGATATCGACGAACCGGTGAAGAATTACGTGCCCTTCTTTGCACTCTGGGATGAAGAAGCCACCTCCGCCGTGACCCTCCGGGATATGATGTGCCACCGGACAGGGGTGGGTTTCCACGACGGTACCTGGCCGGACAATTCCATTTCCCGGGTGGAATATTTAAAAAGACTGAAATACATGGAGCCCACCGCGCCCTTCCGTACACTGGCCCAGTACAGTAATGTCATGTACACCGCTATCGGCGGCATTCTGGAGCAGGTGACGGGAAAGAAGTGGGAGGAAATTTTAAAAGAGGAAATATTTGAGCCCCTTCATATGGATCGCACCTGCTGCCTCATGGAGGAAGCGCTGGCCGATCCCAATTCGGCCCGTCCCTTCCGCTGGAATCAGGGCCTTCATGAGGTGCCTCCCTGGAATATCGACCAGGCCGGTCCCTGCGGTTCCGTCATGAGTACCGCAGAAGATATGGTGAAATGGCTCTCCCTTCACATTCAGGGAGGTATGGTGGAAGGAAAATATTTCTTAAAGCCAAAGGGATTCCTCGATATGCACACGCCCCAGATCCTTATGGACTATCCTCACGTCCTGGGCGGGCGGAGCCTGGGATATGGCTTTGGCTGGCGGGTCATGGAATACCGGGGCTCCGTCATCCAGCAGCATACGGGAAAAATCGAGGGCTACTCAGCCTTCCAGTTCTACATTCCCGTCCTTTCCTGCGGGGCCGTCTACCTTCAGAACCTGCACTGCCCCGATAATCCCCTCATCTTTGCCATCCAGGGATTCCTCCTCGATGCCTTCCTGGGGCGGGGAGAAGAAGACTGGTTTGCCATGTACACCGACCCCGGCCGCAGCCATGCGCCGGAGGACATGTACCACCATCTGGAATTCCACTGCCTCCCGGAGAGCCGCGCGAAAGGGCCCCTCTCTCATCCTCTTTCCGACTATGAAGGAACCTACGAGAGCGGCGGCTATGGCACCTTCCGCGTGAAAATCAGGGACGGAAAACTGTTCCTCGATGAAAGGGCAGTCAGGGACAGGCCCATGACCCATCTTTACTATGATACCTTCCGGGTGAACGAAGTGAAGGAAGATACGGACCTCTATGAAATCCCTCTCACCTTCTTTGCCGACGATGCGGGAGAAATCGCAGGCTTCCACCTTCTCATGGAACCCAGGGTGAAATCCATCCGTTTCACAAAAGTGAGAAAGCCCGAAGAAAAAATCATTCACGATCCCGATGCGCCCCATTACTGAGTGTCATTTCAAAAGGAAAGAATCGTCTTTTATGTGCGGGCGGATTGTTAATAGTTAATGGCCAATCGCCGGGTGACTTTCAGGTCATTCCGGCGATTGACTGTACAGGAGCAATTAGTTAATGAGTGGTCCGATTTCCTGTCATTTCCGGCTTCCTGCAGTCTGTGCAGAAACAGTCATTAACCATTATCTGCTGCAGGGAAAATTGACTGTAAACATCCTGAACGGTACGACACAATAAATGCAAAAGATTTGCAACAAAACTAATTGCAATATAGGTTTCCTTTTGGTACTATAAGATAAAAGCATGTTTAAAAGGGGGCTTTCTATGGAATATACAATTCGAAAAGGAAATATCAGTGATGCGAAGCCCCTGGCAGCGGTGGAAGCGGAATGTTTTCCGGCGGCCGAAGCGGCTACGGCAGAAGAAATAGAGGAGCGCCTCGAAGTCTATCCTTCCCATTTCCTCCTGATTTACAGGGATGGAAAACTGGTGGGCTTCATCGACGGCATGGCAACCGATGAGAAGGATCTCACCGATGAGATGTATGAAAAGGCGTCCCTTCACAATGAAAAAGGCGCCTGGCAGATGATTTTCGGCCTCAATACCATCCCCTCCTGCCGGCGGGAAGGCTGCGCGGCTCGCCTCGTGGAAGCGTTCAAAAAGCAGGCGGAAGAAGAAGGCCGGCGGGGCATCGTCCTCACCTGCAAGGATCAACTGGTCCATTACTACGCGAAATTCGGCTTCCAAAATGAAGGCGTCTCCGGTTCCACCCATGGAAACGTGGTCTGGTACCAGATGCGGCTCACCTTCTGATGACGGCTGCCGGCAGCTGACCACCAACTACTAATCACTAACCACTAAAAACTAAAAACTATTCCAGATTCTTAATCCTTTATTCTGATAAATTTTACTTTACTTGAAATATTTCCATGCTTTATAATGATAGTAGAAGTATAGAATCATTTAATGTTGGAAGAAAAATCCTGTAAGAATTGAGGAACCTATGAAACGGCAGATCCTGGCGCTGGCGCTGGCAGTCTTTCTGATTCCGGCGGGAGTTTCAGGCAAAGGGATTTCTGATCCGGGCTGCACCCTGTATGATTCAGCGCTGAAAGAAGAAGCCCGGGAGTCGTCTTTCCTCTTTGATGATGGCTTCGGGCGGATGGTGGAATTCACCCTTGCTCCCGCAGGAGAGGGGAAAAGTCTGATCATCCGGCAGAACCGGCAGGTGGTCTGGCAGAAAGATTGTCTTGTCAATGACTCGGATTTCTCTGTAGTGAAAAGAGAAGGTCTGGGGAGGATTTATTTCCTCATTCAGCTGGGCGGCCATCGATACCATGCGTTTCAGGACAGGGACGGCCGCTGGCAGGTACAGGAATTCATGGAAGATCCGAAAGGACTCCATCTTGCAAATGATGGAATTATCCCCTTATAAAAGAATTCTTTATCGAACACAATAAATTTCAAAAAATGGTTTTGACGCCTTTAATTAGCAGGTTGTATAATTAATGTATAAGTACATTACTTTTTGTAAAGGTTAGAGTGACAAATTCTAACCGGAGAAAGGAGACGGAGCGGGCCGTTTCCGGTACACAAAAGCAAGGTGAGGGATATGAAGAAACAGGTACATTTGAGACCAGGCGATCTGGCAGACAGTGATAAACTGGGACTGACATATAACCTTGGGCAGGCACATAAGAAGATGCTGCTGCGCCAGTCAGGAATCATGAAAAAATTCGGGCTGACCGCACGGCAGTCCCTGATCATTGCCTATCTGTCCACTCATAAAAAAGAAGTGGTCACCCAGAAGACGCTGGAAGACCACCTCCATCTGACGAATCCCACCATTACGGTGATGGTGAAGTCCATGATTGAAAAAGGCCTCATCCGCAAGGAAAGAGTGCCCGATGATGCACGGAAATACCGCCTCTTCATGACAGAAAAGGCAAAACAGGTCGAACAGGCCAGCCGCGAAGCCTCTATCGATCTCGACCAGTCCTTCTACGAAGGCGTCTCCGAGAGCGATATGCGAGTCTTTAAAGGCGTCCTGGAACAGATCATGAAAAACCTGGATGCTACCTAGGAAGATAATCCACCGGACTGATTCAGTCGGGTGGATTTTTTTATTGTCATTTTGGAAATAAAAGTGGTAAGTGATAAGTGAAGGTGGCGGCCCTGATGGGCCGCAAATTATATATGGGGATGTGCACAGGCGAGGTGAAGGCTCATTAGCACAAATTGGGAGCCAAAGGCCGTGCGCGGAGCGCACTACATAAATCGGTTTCCGCAGGAAACCATATCCAACACTTACCACTTATCACTTCACACTGACCACTTTTAATCTGATTCTAAAAACTAAAAACCAACTGCTAATGACTGGCTTTAGCTGCAAATGCCTTAAAAAGCGGATCCATGAGAGAGGGCTCCATGAGTTCCGGGTGCCACTGGATTCCGCAGATCTGGTCATTATCCACACTTTCTACGGCCTCGATGAGTCCGTCTCTGGAGTGTGCCGTTTCTTTGAGGGAGGGGGCTAGTTTTTTGATGCCTTCTTTATGGTAGGAATTCACGCAGAGTCCGTCGCCAAGGATTTCGTGAAGGCGGCTGTCTTTCATGATTTCCACATAATGGGTGGGGATATTTTCCGGCGCTTTCTGCATGTGCTGGATGTAGAAGCTTTTATTCTGCACGGACATGTCCTGCCAGAGGGTGCCGCCAAGAGCCACATTCAGGATTTGCATGCCCCTGCAGATGGCAAGGATGGGTTTTCCTTTCTTCAGGGCTGCTTTGATGAGGCCGATTTCAAAGAGGTCCCGTTTGATGAAAGTAGGGCCGATGCACCAGAGCGGTTCTTCCCCGTAGAGACGGGGCGTGGGATTGAGTCCTCCGGGGAGCACCAGGGCATCGAAGGTATCGATGAATTCTTCCGGCTCCAGATAGTCGTTATAGGGAAGGACGATGGGCATGAGCCCTGCCCGTCCCAGGGCGTCCAGAAGCGGGCGGGGCGCATAGGCGGCCATCTTCTGGTTCATGGGCTTCAAATCGGCCAGAAGCACGTCGGCAGTCACGGCAGCAATCGGTTTTCGCATGGGATTTCCTCCTTGGTACTTTTTATTCATAGTAACATGGATTAGTGAGAATGTCATTTTTGACTTTGATAGAGGAAAAGAAACTTTGAGCAGGGGCGGCTTTTGAATCGGGGGTATCGGGGTTATCGGGAAGCTCGGGGGGTATCGGGAAGGTGTGCCCCTGAGGGGGCAAGAATTTATATGGGGCCTGTGCACAGGCGGGTTTGAAAAAACAGCAGAGGCTGCACGCCAAAGGCCGTGTGCGAAGCACACTATTTAAATTGGTTGGCGAAGCCAGCCATATCCTTCCCGATAACCCCGATAATCCCGACCGCCCCGATCACCCCGATTCAAAAGTTGTTTTTTAAGAAAGTTCCGCATAGAAGTATGTCGTATTTTGTTTTTCATCCTTTATACAATCCTTACAAAATGGCGACGATTTTCCTATTTCCACCACTATCTCACTTATGATAGAATAACCATATAGTATTGTCTTTTTTAGGAGGTGTTACGTTGTTCGCCTATGCGTTCACGTTCCTTGCGGCACTGATCGTGACTTTTGTGCTCACTCCGGTGGTGAAGAAGCTGGCCATTTCCATTGGGGCGGTGGACAAGCCGGATGCGCGGAAGGTGCATCACGGGCTCATCCCCCGTCTGGGGGGCCTCGCTATTTATGCGGGGTTCATGGTTTCCATCATTGCGACAGTGGGCTTTACTTATGAAATGGTGGGCATCATGCTTGGCGCCACTTTTCTCATTATTGTGGGCATAGCCGATGACGTGGTATCTCTCCCGCCGAAAGTCAAACTTCTGGGGCAGATTATTGCGGCCGCTATTCCTGTGGTGATTTTCAATATCAATATCGACTGGATCCACATCCCGAGGCTTGGCATCATTTACTTGCCTATTTTTATTTCCATTCCCCTCACGATTTTCTGGATTATTGGTTTCATCAATACGGTAAACCTCATCGACGGACTGGACGGCCTGGCAGCCGGCATTGCGACGATTGCCTCTATCGCCATCGCTCTTCTGGCATTCCAGATGGGCCAGTGGACGGCAGCGGCTGCCATGGTGGCCATGACCGGTGCCTGCCTTGCATTCCTGCAGTATAATTTCAATCCGGCCAAGATTTTCATGGGCGATACGGGGTCCATGTTCCTGGGCTATGTGATTGCTTCCGTTTCCGTTATGGGAAATATGAAGACCGCAGCGGCAGCCGTCCTCGTCGTTCCGCTTCTGGCGCTGGCAGTGCCCATTACAGATACGTTCCTGGCCATTATCCGCAGGAAATCTTCGGGAGTCCCGATTTTTTCACCGGATAAGAATCACCTTCATCACCGCCTTCTTGCCAAAGGGCTCAACCAGAAGCAGGTGGTGCTCATCATGTATGGCCTCACCGCTTTCTTCGCCTGCCTGGCCCTCATCGTTATCCACATCCGGACGCTTATAGGCGGAATCCTCGTGCTGGTTGCCATGATTCTTTTCCTCCTCTGGGCCAGAAAGCTGGGAGTCATGAAGGAAATCGTTCCCTCTCCCTATCAGCTGGAACAGCAGAAGAAAAAGGAAGAAGCTTTAGATATTAATAAGGATAAAATAAAAGAAGAAGTAAAAGAAGATAAAGAAACGAAAGAGGAAATAGAACCTCCTCAATGGAAAAATCCGCTCTGAGTTATTTCTAAAAAAGAAGGTAAACCATGAAAGTAATGACGATTTTCGGCACCCGTCCGGAAGCCATCAAAATGGCGCCGGTGGTGAAAGAACTTCTGAAGCACAAGGAAATAGAGACGAAGGTATGCCTCACTGCCCAGCATCGTGAAATGCTGGACCAGGTGGTGGATCTCTTCGGACTTCCTGTGGACTACGACCTGGATATCATGAAGAGCGGCCAGACCCTTTACGATATTACGGCCCGGGTGCTCCGGGGCCTGGAAGAAGTGCTGGCAAAGGAAAAGCCGGACTACGTGCTTGTCCACGGCGATACCACCACCACTTTCACCGCAGCCCTTTCTGCTTTCTACCAGCAGATCAAAGTGGCTCACGTGGAAGCTGGCCTCCGCACGGGAAATCTCCTTTCCCCCTGGCCGGAAGAAGCCAACCGCCAGCTGACGGGAGTCCTTGCCAATGTGAACTTTGCGCCTACGGAAACGGCAAGGAAGAATCTTCTTCGTGAAAACAAAAAAGATTCTTCCATTTTCGTGGTAGGAAATACAGTCATCGATGCGCTCCTCCATACGGTAAAGAAAGATTACCACTTTGAAGATCCGGAAATAGAAGCCATTGAAGAACACAAGAGAGTCATCCTGGTCACCACCCACAGACGTGAAAATCTGGGCGACCCCATGCACCATGTATACCGGGCGCTCCGGAGACTGGTGGAAGCGGTGCCGGATACGGAAGTGGTCTTCCCGGTTCACAGAAATCCGAAGGTCAGGGAAGCGGTAGAAGAAGAACTGGAAGGGGTCAAAGGCATCCACCTGGTGGAACCCATGGAATATGAACCTTTCACGAATCTCATGGCAAGATCTGCCATCGTCCTCACCGATTCCGGCGGCATTCAGGAAGAAGCGCCGTCCCTCGGCAAACCGGTCCTCGTCCTCCGGGATACGACAGAACGGCCCGAAGCGGTGGAAGCAGGCACCGTAAAGCTCGTAGGCACCGATGAAGATAAAGTATTCGATACGGCTTACAGACTCCTCACCGATGAGAAAGAATACAAAGCCATGGCGGAAGCAGTCAATCCTTATGGCGATGGAAAATCCGCAGAACGCATCGCTTCTGCCCTTTTGTGGATTGAAGGATTATCGGATAAAAAACCTTCCAAATTTATAGCCAAGTGACATTCAGTATGTTATACTGTTTAAGAATAAAACCGATTTGTGTTTAACGTGCCCAATTTTACAAACGCTATCCGGCGGTGAAGCCGGGGAAACTGTGGAGAGCGGACATGGAAAAAGGGAAAGACAAGGGAAAAGCGCCGGAAGAAGACGACTGGAACCCGATGCATGGGATCGCAGTGGCGTCGGGGGCCGGTGTGACCATGCTGATTTCCATTGCCCTTGGCGTCTGGATGGGCCTCAAATGTGATGAATTTTTTGACAGCAGCCCGTTTGGCACCATTTTTCTCTCCGTCATGGGTGCCCTTTCAGGGCTGTATTCCGTCATTAAACAGATAGTAGGGAAGAAATAGTATGAAAGTGGACATGGCATTTCCAAATTATGCGGCCCGCATAACGAAGTTCCTGCTGGCTTACTGCATAGCCGGTGCGGCGGTCCTCTTTCTTTTTATGGATTGGACCTGGTCTGCAGGCTGGGCACTTGGAGCCCTGTTTCACATCCTGTTCTATAAAGTTCTGGAAATGCGATATAACAAGTGGATGGCAGATGGCAGGGATGCAACCTACCTGGGCCATCATCTCCTTATGTACACCACGTCGAGATTTTTTCTGGAAATCCTTTCCGCTCTGGCGGTCATTTTCAGCCCGTTCAATATTTTCGGGTATTTAGGCGGCTTACTTACTCTGCCCATCGCGTCCCTCACGGAACGCCTGGCCAGTTTAATTAAGAAATAGATTTTCTTGAAGTCATTGCAAGAGGAAGGGGGTGAGATTATGCATCTGCACACAGGTACACACGTTGTGGCGCAGCTTTTTGGCTTGTCCGTCAATATGGATACCATCTTTACCACATGGCTTACTGCACTTATAGTTTTCATTGCCGTATTTGCCGCGACTCGTGGTACGAACAAGCTGATTCCGGGCCGGTGGCAGAGCCTCATTGAAATTGTATTCGATGCTCTCTGCAGCCAGTTCAGGTCAAATACGGGGCCGAAGTACCGTCAGGTCATCAATGTCCTTCTGACATTTTTCCTGTTCATCTTCACGGCCAACCAGCTGGGTCTGCTCCCGACTGCGCATCTGACAGCATCTCCGACCAATGACGTCAATACCACGCTGGGTCTGGCACTTGGAAGCTCTGTAATGATTCATTTCTATTACATCAAGAACAAGGGCTTCGGTAAATGGATTGCCCATTTCTTCAAGCCGTTCCCCGTGTTCATTGTCATGAATGCCATCGAAGAGATTTCGAAACCGGTTACGCTGGCAATGCGTCTATTTGGCAACATTCTCGCAGGCGAAATCCTGCTGGAAATCCTGTATTTCCTCTGCCCGCCGATTGTACCTATCATCTGGATCGCCTTCAGTTTGTTCGTAGGCCTGGTTCAGGCGTATATTTTCACCACCCTTTCGTCTGTGTATATCAGAGAATCTCTCTAACTTTGGTGGAGCGCAGCGCCGCTGCATAATAAACGGCACGGCACCGTCCGTCCAAACGGCCCATATCCATTCAGGCACCGACCTCATCCGGCAAATTTAAATTAATTCTCAGGAGGAATTATTATCATGGATCAGACTCTTATCGCCCAGTATTCCCTTATCGCAGCAACCGTTATTGCAGCAGTTTGCGCTATTACCGCATCCGTAAACGATGCCCGCGCCGCAATCCATGCTATCGATGGCATGACCCGTCAGCCGGAACTCGCTGATAAACTGTTCACCAACATGCTGGTTGCTATCGGCCTTATCGAATCTATTCCGATTATTGCAGTCGTTATCGCTCTCGTACTCGTATTCGCTAACCCAATCCTGAAATAATATTGCCCAATATTACTAAGGAGGGATCGAATTGGTAGAAATCAATGGAACACTGCTGATTCAGATCATCAACTTCGTCATTCTCTGTGCAATTCTCGGTCATTTCTGCTACAAGCCGGTGCTGAAGGTCCTCGATGACCGCAAAGCCCGCATCCAGAACGACCTGGATTCCGCTGCCGCATCCAAGGCAGACGCTGCCAAGCTGAAGGAATCCTATGAAGAACAGCTCCGCGACGCACAGGCCAAGGCTCAGGAAATTGTCGACAAGGCAGTCAAGGAAGCCAAGGTACAGGCTCAGGCCCAGATTGATGAAGCACATGCCGCTATTGAACTGGAAAAAGAAAACGCAACCAAGCAGATTGCAAGAGAACGCAAGGATGCTCTTGAAGATTTGAAATCTCAGGTGGCGCTCCTTTCCTGTGACATCGCAGCTAAGATCATCAGTAAAAATATGACCCCGGCAGACAATGACCGGCTCATTGCGGAAAGCATCAAAAAGCTGGATGCCCGCAAAGCAGGTAAGTAACCATGGATAAGAACGTAATCCTTGCAAAAAAGTATGGACGTGCTATCTATGAAGTGGCTGCTGAAGAAAACAGCTTGCAGAAAACCGAAGAAGATCTGACATTCATCGCCGATACCATCGCGAAGAATCCGGAACTCAAGGATTTTCTGAACCATCCCCTCATCCGTCGGGATGTAAAGAAAGAAACTCTTAAAAAATTGTTTGCAGACAAGGTACAGCCGATTGTCCTGCAGTTCTGCTTCGTAGTATTGGACAAAGACCGTCTCGGCACATTCCCCATGATGGTCGAAAACTACGTGACCATGGCTCATGAAGGCATGGGAATGGAAGAAGCAATCGTAACATCTGCTTTTCCACTCAGCAAGTCCTCGGCTGAAGCGCTGAAGGAAAAACTCTCCGAAATTACCGGCAAGAAGATTCTCCTGAAACAGAAAGTTGACCAGGCCCTGATCGGCGGCTTTACCGTCCAGGTGGGTGACCGCCTCATCGATGGTTCCGTTGCCCGTCAGCTTGGTGAAATGAAAGCGCAATTGATGCAAAGAGATTGAGGTGACTTCTAGGAAAATGAAAATCAGTTCAGATGAAATTACATCTGTCATCAAAAAACAGATTGAAAACTACAAAGTAGACCTCAATGTCGATGAAGTAGGGACGGTTCTTGAAGTCGGTGACGGCATTGCCCATATCTATGGCCTGCAGAACTGCATGGCCGGCGAACTGCTGGAACTGCCGAATGGCGTTTACGGCATGGCACTGAACCTGGAAGAAAGCAACGTAGGTGCCGTTCTTCTGGGTCATTCCGAATCCATCAAGGAAGGCGACGTTGTTAAAAGAACAGGCCGCCTGATGCAGGTACCGGTAGGCGACGCAGTTATCGGCCGCGTCGTTAACGCACTGGGCCAGCCAATTGATGGCAAGGGTGAAATTAAGACCGACGAATACCGCGACATTGAAATCAAAGCTCCGGGCATTGCCGACAGACAGCCGGTAAATGTTCCGCTGCAGACAGGTCTGAAAGCAATTGACTCCATGGTTCCGATCGGCCGTGGTCAGCGTGAACTGATCATCGGTGACCGTGGTACCGGTAAAACAGCTATCGGTATCGATACCATCCTGAACCAGAAGGGTCAGAACGTTATTTGTATTTATGTATCCATTGGCCAGAAAAACTCCAACGTTGTTCGCGTATACGAAAAACTGAAGGAAGCAGGCGCTATGGATTACTCCATCATCGTCCATGCAGGTGCATCCGAAGGCTCCCCGATGCAGTACCTTGTACCGTATTCCGGCGTATCCATCGCAGAACACTTCATGCGTCAGGGCAAAGATGTCCTCATCATTTATGATGACCTCTCCAAACACGCTGTCGCATATCGTGCTATGTCCCTGCTGCTCCGTCGTCCACCTGGACGTGAAGCTTACCCGGGCGATGTATTCTATCTGCATTCCCGCCTTCTGGAACGCGCAGCCCGTCTCTCTGATGCACTGGGCGGCGGCTCCATCACCGCACTGCCGATCATTGAAACCCTGGCAGGCGACGTAGGCGCATTCATTCCGACCAACGTTATTTCCATTACCGACGGCCAGATTTATCTGGAAACCGCACTCTTCTACTCCGGTATCCGTCCGGCAATCAACGTAGGCCTCTCTGTATCCCGTGTAGGCGGTTCCGCTCAGATCAAAGCTATGAAACAGGTCGCAGGTACCCTGCGTCTGGACCTGGCTCAGTTCCGCGAACTTGCCGCATTCGCTCAGTTCGGTTCCGACCTCGATGCTGCCACCAAGGCACAGATTGACCGCGGCCAGAGAACCACTGAAATCCTGAAACAGCCGCAGTATACCCCATATCCGGTCGAAGACCAGGTACAGGCTATTTATGTAGCAGTAAAAGGATACCTCGACGACATCGGTGTCGATGAAGTCGTAGACTTCGAACACCAGATTCTCGCATTCCTCCACAGCAGCCATCCGGAAATCGGCGAAGACATCGTGAAGACCAAGAAGCTGACCGATGCAACCGAAGAAAAACTGAAAGCTGCTATTCTCGAATTCAAGGAACGCTACAAAGCATCCAAAGAAGAAAAGTCTGAAACGGTAGAGGGGTGATCTGATTGGAAAGTACGCGTGATATAAAAGGGCGCATTAAATCTGTCACCAACATCCAGCAGATCACGAAAGCAATGAAGATGGTGGCCGCTGCCCGTCTGCGCAAAGCAGAAGAAAAAGCAAACGGCTCCCTTCCCTATGCTGAAAAAATCGGAGAGCTTCTGCGCCGTGCTTCTTCGGTTACAACCGGTTTCGAAAGCCCGCTCCTCCGGAACGGACCCGTCAAGAAGGTCGGCTATCTCATCATCAGTGCGGATAAAGGCCTCGCCGGTGCTTATAACTCCAACGTTATGAAGCGGACCATGCAGGAAATCTCCGGTAAGGATCGTTCAACCTATTGCATTTACATGTGCGGGAAACAGGGTAGAAACTACCTGAAATTCCGCGGGTATGACCTCGATTCCTATCATTTCGGCTTTTCCGATAAACCGTCCGCCCAGGATTCCATTGAATTAGCCAAGGAAATGATTGACTACTTCACCAGGGAAGAAGTGGACGAAGTTTATATCATTTATACCAGATTTATCACCGCTCTTCGTCAGACCGTGGAAGTCACTAAACTGCTTCCTATCGAAGACCCCACCCAGAAAGTGGAAGAAGAGCAGAAACCGGCTGCAGAAGAAGACGATTTCATTGCCCAGTTCCATCGGGAAACCGAGGAATTCATGAAGATCAAGGAAGATCCTTATATCTTCATGCCGGATGCAAAGACAGTCCTCTCCAAGCTGCTCCCGGAATATGTACAGGTACAGGTTTACAACGCCATGCTGCAGTCCGCTGCTTCCGAACTGGGAAGCCGAATGGCAGCCATGTCCGCCGCAACCGACAATGCAACCGAAAGAATCGCAGACCTCAATCTGACGTACAACAAAGCCCGTCAGGCCCAGGTCACCAACGAAATTTCCGAAATTGTCGGCGGCGCCGCTGCGCTTGAATAACCTCAATATTTTAAGGAGGAATGCTTCTTCATGGCAAAAGAACAGGAGATGCAGGTAGGGAAAGTCGTACAGGTCATCGGCGCAGTAGTCGATATTGCCTTCGATGATGACAAAGAACTTCCTGCCATCTATAACGCAATCCATGTAAAAGACGATAAAGCCAGCGTTCCTGTTGATGTCATCTGTGAAACCATGCAGCACCTCGGAGACGGCGTAGTCCGTACCGTAGCCATGAGCTCCACAGACGGCATGGTGCGTGGTATGCCCGCTATCGACACCGGCCGTGCTATTGCAGCACCGGTAGGTGACGGAGTCCTCGGACGTATTTTCAACATCCTTGGACAGACCGTAGATAACGACCCCACCCCTGTTAAATCAGCAGATACCTGGCCGATCCACCGCCCGGCACCGGCCTTCAAAGACCAGTCCCCGGCAGCAGAAATTTTCGAAACCGGCATCAAAGTCGTTGACCTCATCTGCCCATACGCTAAAGGCGGTAAGGTAGGTCTGTTCGGCGGCGCAGGTGTAGGCAAGACCGTCCTCATTCAGGAACTGATTCACAACGTAGCTACCGAACACTCCGGCTGCTCCGTATTCTGCGGCGTAGGCGAACGTACCCGTGAAGGCAACGACCTCTGGGGCGAAATGAAAGAATCCGGCGTACTTTCCAAAGTAGCACTGGTTTACGGCCAGATGAACGAACCGCCGGGAGCTCGTATGAGAGTAGCCCTGACCGGTTTGACCATGGCTGAATATTTCCGTGATAAAGAAAACCAGGACGTACTGCTCTTCATCGATAACATTTTCCGTTTCGTACAGGCAGGCTCCGAAGTATCCGCACTGCTCGGCCGTATGCCATCCGCCGTAGGTTACCAGCCGACACTGGCCACCGATATCGGCGAACTGCAGGAACGAATCACTTCCACCAAATCCGGTTCCATTACCTCTATTCAGGCAGTATACGTACCGGCCGATGACCTCACCGACCCGGCTCCGGCAGGCGTATTCACCCACCTCGATGCAACCACCGTATTGAACCGTTCCATCGCCGAACTCGGCATTTATCCGGCCGTTGACCCGCTGGACTCCACCTCCCGTATTCTGGACCCGAACGTACTCGGCAAAGAACACTACGAAGTAGCCCGCGGCGTACAGGCTATTCTGCAGCGTTACAAGGAACTGCAGGATATCATCGCCATCCTCGGTATGGAAGAACTTTCCGACGACGACAAACTGATCGTTGCCCGTGCAAGAAAGATTCAGAGATTCCTGTCTCAGCCATTCTTCGTAGCTGAACAGTTCACTGGCTCCCCAGGCAGATATGTACCGCTGAAGGAAACCATCAGAGGCTTCAAGGAAATCCTCGCAGGCCAGCATGATGATATGCCGGAAGGCGCATTCTACATGGTCGGCACAATTGATGAAGCAATCGAAAAGGCTGAAAAGATGAAGAAAGGGGAATAAGCCATGGCTGATACCCTTACTAATCCTATGCATGTGGAAGTCATCAGCCCGGACGGCCCCATCTATTCCGATGACGGCGTAACCCTGGTGGCAGCCCGTGCAGAAGATGGCGAATTCGCTATCATGAAAAACCATCTTCCCCTTGCCGCAGCTCTCGATATGTGTGTAGTCCGCGTTGAAAAACCGGGCAAAGAACAGAGAATCGCTGTATTTGGCGGCTTCCTTGAAACAAAGGACAGCAAAGTCAATATCATTGCTCCTCTCGCCGAACTGGCAGAGACCATAGACGTTGCCCGTGCGCAGGCTGCAAAGAAGCGCGCAGAGGACAGACTTCACTCCCATAGCAAGGAAATTGATATGGAAAGAGCGAAACTGGCCCTCATGCGTGCCCTGACCCGCCTCCATGCGACAAAGAGCATCTAAAATAAAAAAACCGTACCCATCGAGGGTACGGTTTTTTTATTGGAGACAATTACGGGGCTATGGTTTGCGCCTTCTGTCTCTGATCGTGATTCGTGATTCGTTCTTCGTGGTTCGTGAAGGTGGCGGCCCTGACAGGCCGCAGATTTTAAATATGGGGAATGTGCACAGGCGGGCTTAAAATGCTCATCAGCATTGATTGTACGCCAAAAGACCGTGAGTTAGCGCACTATGCGAGACAGCTGGATTTTTTATTGCCATATTTCAGAAGAATGGATAGGAGGGGAAGTGATAAGTGAGTAGTGGTAAGTGATAAGTGAAGGTGGGGGCCCTGGTGGGCCGCAAATTATATATGGGGATGTGCACAGGCGAGGTGAAGGTTCATTAGCACAAATTGGGAGGCAAAGGCCGTGCGCGGAGCGCACTACATAAATTGGTTTCCGCAGGAAACCATATCCAACACTTATCACTTCACACTTGCCAATTGTTACAACTTACCACTTGATGCTCGCTCTTAAGTCACAAATTGTTCAAGATTAAATAGGAAAACAAAAAATCCCCGCCTTCGGGCAGGGGGAAAAGATCCGCATGGGTTTCGAGTCAATCGGCTGCAGGGACTGTGGCCTGTACACGCAGGGACGGAGCTGCCGTATGACGGAGGTGGCCGATCAGTTTGTCATGTCGTGAATCAAACCGTTTCGGATTGTATTTCCTGCCTTCTGGCGGGGATTTTTATTTGTTTCTTTGTATTGCTGCCGGCGGGCAATG
>OMVW01000057.1 GCA_900314595.1 uncultured Dialister sp.
TTTTACCTAAAACGGAAGGCCCTTGCTATTCTTTTTTAGAAAAAGACCGATATTATCTAGGAAAACACAAGATTGTTAACTGCGAAGTTTGAGCTATTAACTTTTCTAACTGATTTTTCACCCTGCATGGCCCGAAAACCATTTGTGAAATTATTCCAGCTTCGCTGCTTCTTCTTTCAGTTCGAAGGATTCCAGCTGGTCTCCTTCCTTTACGTCTCTGTAGCTGTCGATGGCGATACCGCATTCAAAGCCTGCAGCCACTTCCTTCACATCATCCTTGAAACGGCGGAGGGACGCAATCTTTCCTTCGTGAATAACGATACCATCGCGGATGAGTCGGAGCTGGCAGGTGGAGGTGACTTTGCCGTCCTGTACATAGGAACCGGCAACGATGACTTTCGGCGTATGAATAACCTGACGGACTTCCGCATGGCCCAGGACGACTTCGCGGATTGTCGGAGCCAGCATGCCGGCCATAGCGGCCTTTACATCATCAATGCAGTCATAAATGACTCTGTACAGACGGATATCGACTCCGTCTTTTTCAGCCATAGCTCTTGCATTGGCATCCGGACGGACGTTGAAGCCGATAATGAGTGCCCTGGAAGCAGATGCCAGCATGACATCGGATTCATTGATAGCGCCTACAGCGGAATGAACGATGGAAATACGGACTTCATCACTCTTGATTCCCTGGAGGGACTGAACGAGCGCTTCTACAGAGCCCTGGACATCAGCCTTGATGATGACATCCAGTTCCTTCATTTCCCCTTCCTTAATCTTTTCAAAGATATTGTCCAGGGTAACCTTCTGTACGTTTCTCTGTTCTTCTTCCTTGGCTCTGGCTGCGCGGAGTTCGGCGATTTCTCTTGCTTTTCTTTCATCCATTACATAGAAATGGTCGCCTGCTTCCGGTACGCTGTCCATACCGAGGATTTCTGCCGGAGCGGAAGGTTCTGCATTTTTCAGTTTGCGTCCGTTTTCATTGGTCATGGCACGTACACGGCCCCAGCTCTTGCCGGCGAGGATTCCATCACCCACATGAAGGGTACCATTCTGTACGAGTACGCTCATCACAGGACCTCTGCCCTTATCCAGCTGGGCTTCGACAACTACGCCGTAAGCTTCACGATTCGGGTTGGCTTTCAATTCCTGTACTTCTGCCACGAGGAGGATATTTTCAAGAAGGTCATCCAGACCGATTTTCTTCTTTGCGGAAATAGGAGTCATAATGACATCGCCGCCCCATTCTTCGCAGAGGAGGCCTTCCTTGGAAAGTTCTTCCTTGATCCGGTCCGGGTTTGCACCGGGTTTATCAATCTTGTTGATGGCAACCATGATCGGTACGCCTGCATTCTTTGCATGGTGGATCGCTTCTACGGTCTGCGGCATAACTCCGTCATCGGCTGCTACGATGAGGACTGCAATATCGGTGATCTGGGCGCCGCGGGAACGCATGGCTGTGAATGCTTCGTGACCCGGGGTATCCAGGAATGTAATCTTGTGACCTTTGTAACGGAGCTGGTAGGCGCCGATTCTCTGGGTAATGCCGCCTGCTTCGTGCTGTGCCACATTGGTCTGGCGGAGAGCATCGAGAAGGGTGGTCTTGCCGTGATCGACGTGGCCCATGATGGTAACTACTGCCGGACGGGTTTTCAGGAATCTCGGGTCATCCTTGGCCGGAGTATATTCAGTCGGATCAGCTGCCTGCGGCGCTTCTTTGATCGTTACGCCAAATTCTTCTGCCAGGATTTCAATGGTATCCCTGTCAAGATTCTGGTTGATGGTGGCCATTACTCCGTCCATCATGAGGGCTTTAATGATTTCACTGACTTCGCGTCCGAAAAGTTCAGCCAGTTCTTTGACGGTTACGCTCGGCGGAAGTTCCACTTCTGTGGGGTAAGCGGCAGATTTCTTGTCAGCCATATGTTTTTTCTTCTTGTTGTTCTGGTTGAGAGAACGGGCCATGAGGGATCCGCCTTCTTTTTCTCTGCGGGAGCGTTCCCAGTCTTTCTTTGTCTTTTTCTTGGCCGGTTTTTCTCTTCTCTGTGCCGGAATAACCGGTGCTTCTTCTGCCGGTTCCGGTTTTGGCGCAGAACGTCTTTCCTGGCGGGGTCTGTCCTGCCTTTCCTGGCGCGGGCGTTCCGTCAGTTCTTCCGGATATTCGTATTCCGGGTGTTCCTGTCTGGCCGGACGGGCCGGGCGGTCCCCGAAACGGTCATTATTTCTTGCTGGGCGGGCATTACGATCTCCGAAGCGGTCTCCCTGTCTTCCCTGTCTGTCCCCCTGGCGGGCCGGACGGTCGCTGCTGCGGTTGTCGCGGCTGAAACGGTCATTTCTTTCCCTCCCGGGACGGTCTCCCTGGCGGGCATTGTCTCTCGGTCCTCTGGACGGACGGAAAGTGCGGTCTGCCGGACGGGAATCCTGGCGGGCTGCCGGTTTTTCCTCAGCTTTTGGAGCCGGTTTCACTTCCGCTTTAGGAGCCGGTTTCACTTCTGCCTTCGGAGCCGGTTTTGCTTCTGCCTTCGGAGCCGGTTTTGCTTCTGCCTTTGGGGCAGGCTTTACTTCTGCCTTTGGAGCCGGTTTTGCCTCTGCTTTCGGAGCCGGTTTCGGTTCTTCCGGCACGGAAATGGAGGAATAAGAGGATTTTCTTGCCCCATCCTGCTGTTTTCTGTCCGTCGGGCGGCCCTGCTGGTCGAAGCGGACGGTTCTCATGGGCGGGCGCTTCTTTTTCTTTACGGAAAATTCTTTTTCCAGCACTTCCCTTGCACTGTCATCTACCCCGGAAAGACGGCTGGTAACGTCAAAATTATGTTTCTTCAATATTTCAATGACTTCCCGGTCCGTTTTTCCAAACGTCCTGGCCAGTTCATATACTCTGGATTTTTTCTTCTGCATAAGCAGCCTCCCATCTATCTTTATTTCCGGCTGTCAATCTTATCCGCGATTGCCCTGCCGAAGCCTTTATCTGTAATCAGGGCGCATGTCCGGACGCCTTTGCCCAGGGCCTGCCCCAATCTTTCTTTCGTTCCAAATATTTTTATGGAAATATGAGCTCTTTCACAGGCCCTTGTATATTCGTCCTTTGTCCTTTCGGAACTGTCTTCCGTCAGCACCAGGAGGACTCCCTGTCTTTTTCTGATTCCTTCGGACACCTGTTCATTTCCGGAAAGAAGCCTTCCTGCCTTCATGCAGAGGCCAAGCATCCGGTAAACGGGCTCATCCATTTTCAACCTGCACCTTCAGTGCTTCGTATACATCTTTGGAAACAGGGCGCTTCAGGGATTTTTCCAGGCCATGGGTTTCATAGGCTTTGTTGAAGCATTCGATATCGTCACAGATGTACACGCCCCGGCCCGATTTCTTTCCGGTCCGGTCCACTTCGATGACCCCTGTAGGAAGGGCTACGATGCGGAGGAGCTCCTTCTTCGGCTTTAATTCGCCGCATCCCACGCATTTGCGCATGGGAATCTTTTTTACTTTCATTCAGCATCCTCCTCGCCGCCGGCCTCGATATCTCCGAGGATATCATCCTCTTCTTCCGCTTCGTCCTGGCCGAAGCCTTCTTCCTTCGCCTGGGTTTCGCTCTTGATATCGATCTTCCAGTTGGTCAGTTTCGCTGCCAGTCTTGCATTCTGACCGGCTTTACCGATAGCGAGGGACAGCTGGTAATCAGGAACAATGACATAGGAGGATTTTTCTTCTTCCCAGACGGAAACGGAAATAACCTTCGCCGGAGAAAGGGCATTGGCGATATAGATGGCCGGATCTTCATCCCAGCGGACAATATCGATCTTTTCATCATGCAGTTCGTTCACGATATTCTGGACTCTCTGGCCCTTCGGACCAACGCAGGCACCTACAGGGTCCACATTGGGGTCCATTGCGTAAACGGCAATCTTGGAGCGGGAGCCCGCTTCGCGGACTACATTCTTTATTTCCACAGTTCCGCTGTAGATTTCCGGTACTTCCAGTTCGAAAAGACGCTTCAGGAGGCCTGGGTGGGTTCTGGAAAGAATGATTTCCGGTCCCTTCGTGGTCTTTCTGACTTCCAGTACATAGCACTTAATCTTGTCATTGGGCTGGAAAGATTCTCCTTCGATCTGTTCCGCATAGGGAAGAATCCCTTCCACACGGCCCAGGTCCACGAATACGGTGCGGGATTCGGACCATTTGACAGTACCGGTAATGACATCTCCTTCACGGCCGGAGAATTCATCATAAATGGATCCTCTTTCAGCTTCGCGGAGTTTCTGGATCATCACCTGCTTGGCAGTCTGGGCAGCCACGCGTCCGAAATTCTTCGGGGTCACATCGATGCGGAGCATATCGCCTGCTTCATAGGAAGGATCGATCTTTTTTGCATCTTCCACAGTGATTTCATTGATAGCTTCCGGGGATTCCTCATCAATGGCTTCCACTACGGTCTTTTCAGAATAAATCCTGTAAACCCCGGTTTCACGGTTCAGGGTAACCGATGCCTTGCCATTGCTGCCGCTTTCCTTCTTGTAAGCGGTGAGCAGCACCAGCTCCAGTGCGTCAAATACTATATTTTCGTCCACTTTCTTCGCTTTAACCAGCGCATGGACTGCATCTATCAGAGTATCTGTCTGTTCGTTCTTGTCTTTCTTGCCTCTCACGATGAATTTTTCCTCCAGAGTTTAAAATGAAAAATGAAGTCTAACCTGAGAAATTTTATCTCTTCCAAGAGTCAGCTTTTCGCCCGATTCCATTTCCAGGAGCAGGGAGCCGTCTTCCGCAAGCCCTTCGAGCTTTGCCGTAAATGATTTGATTTTCGTTCCTTCAAGGGGGGCAAACAGCTTCACATCCACATCTTCGCCGGTGTAACGGATGAAATCTTTATCCTTCTTCAACACCCGGTCCAAGCCCGGTGAAGAAACTTCAAGCATGTAATTGTCAGGAATCAGGTCCTTTTCATCCAGAAGCGAGCCGGCCTTTTCACTGGCCGCCTGGCAGTCATCGAGGCCTACACCTCCAACCTTATCGATGAAAACCCGGAGAATCCAGTTTCTCTCCCGGACGTATTCCACATCCACGAGCTCCAGACCATCTTTCTCCAGTACCGGTTCCAGCAATTTTTCCACTGCTTCTTCGATTTCCCTGCGCGCCATATACCCTCCTTGTCCATAGTATAAGAAAGAGTGAGCCGCAGCTCACTCTACAGGAAACTCTATAAACACACATACCGATGTTATTATACCATATATTGTAAAGAGGGAAAAGGGATATTTTTTGAGCAGGGAATGTTTGTAAAAAATAGAAGAGATACACTTTTGAATCGGGAATATCGGGGCTCGGGAGTGTCGGGACTGTCGGGAAGGCGGCCGCCAAATTCATATGGCGGCCATTTTATATAGGCTTTATCCAAAAACGCTATAACATAAATGATTAAAAAGTCGGACCTCATCCCTATAAAACCTGGTAAATCCATTTCAATGAAATATGGCAGTTATTTTACCTGTCGTATTTCATTGAAATTAGTATTTCATCTGCAAAGCAGCTATGGAAATGAAATTCCTTCCCAGGCCCACCAATTTCGAAATTAAAAAATAATTTTTCAAAATAAAAGGAGGCGCCCATATAACTTTAAGGCGCCACCTTTACGAACCACGAATTACGAATCACGAACCACGATTCACACCAATTGGCTCTAACTATCAGCGCAAGCCTGACCGAAATCAATCCGGTATCTCCGGATTTTCGTACAGGTCTTCCAGGTCTTTTGCGAGGCGGCTGGTGATTTCTTTTTCAAAATCAGAAAGTGTCTTTGCATCGTACTGATGGATGATTCCCGGGATGCCCTGGGCGCGGAGTTCTCCGTAGTATTCGTTTCTATATATATTATAGAAAAATAATATGCCCGTATTCTTCTCTGCGCATTCGTAGGCGCAGATGATGTAGGAACCGTTCAGGCCCAGGAGAGGGCGATGGGGTTCGACGGTCCTTTTGTAGTGGCCAATGGTTTCCGGGAAGAACGGCTTGTAGTCCCAGACCATGAAGCCCTGGCCCCGCACCAGGATGGATACGTCTTCCCGGCGGATGAATTCTTTTTCTATGTATTTTGGGGTGAGGAGTTTCATATTTCTTTTATATTCTTCAAAGTCCCCGGTGATGAGCTCGATTTCCGAGAAAGTCACCATATGGAGGAAGGCTTTCACCATGTAGTCCATGGTTTCTTCGTCGAAAAGGGCCCGGATCTGCCAGCCGGTCTTTTCATCTTCCCAGCAGAAGGCGAAGTAAATGCGCCCTTCCTGCCGGTCCAGCCTTTTCAGCTTATATTCGCCGATTTGCGCCGGCAGTTCTTTTTCTATATCCCAGTCCAGGAATTTCTGCCGCCTTTCGGCTCTTTCTTTTTCCAGTTTATCATCTGCCACCGGCAGCCACCTTCTTTTCTTCTTCCAGCCGGTTCCGGTTGGAAACGACGGACTTTACGAATTCCCTCGTTTCAGGGAAAGGAATTTTTTCCACTTCCGAGAAAGTTTCAGTCCATTTGTTTTTCTCGATCCATTCATCCACATTGCCCCGGCCCGCATTGTAGGCAGCCAGCGCAAAAATTTCATTGTTTTTATATTTCTTCAAAAGGTAGTTCAGGTACCAGGCGCCAAGGGGGATATTCTGCTCCGGACTTTCCAGATTGTCCGACGGAAGGCCGCTCATTTCGGAAATCCAGTCTGCCGTTTCCGGCATGAGCTGCATCATGCCCACGGCCCCCACATGGGATTTGGCTTTTTCATTGAATTTGCTTTCCGTAAGGATCACCGCTTCCAGAAGGCTGGCGGAAATATGTTCTTCCTGGGCGCACTGCTGGATGGTGTGGGCTACTCTTTCACTGGGTCTGTACAGGAATCTGGGGGTCGTGAGCACCAGGGTCAGGACAGACAGAAAGACAAGCAGAAGGGTAAAGACCATCTTGCCGGTATTGCCGGGATGGCGCTGGACTTCATGCTTCTTCCTCTTCAGTGCAATTCTCATGGTTTCTCCTTACTTTGGAAATACGAATCCCGGTACATGCTTTAAAGCTTCCCGGACCTGTCTTCTCGTTTCTTCTATGGAATGGCTGTTATCGATGATTACATCTGCATAGTTCATCTTATTGGCCGTAGGCATCTGCTTTCCGATGCGTTCCAGCACCTGGGCGCGGGTGAAATTGTCCCGGCTCATGACTCTTTGAATCTGCACTTCCAGAGGCACTTCCACGATCCATACTTCTTCTACCCGGAGCTGCCAGGAAATTTCAAGAAGGAGCGGCATATCCAGCACCGCCACTTCATGGCCCTCCTCCTGGGCCCGGATGAGTTCCTGCCAGGTCCTGTGCCAGATGAAAGGATGAATGATGCTGTTTAATTTCTGCCGTTTCGCCTCATTGGTGAAAACGATTTCTCCCACTTTGAGGCGGTTCAGATTTCCGTCGGGCAGGAATATATCATCTCCGAAAGCTTCGCGGATTTTAACCATAGCCGGGCTTCCCGGGAAGACTGCTTCTCTGGCCAGTTTATCCCCGTCAATGACAGGAATGCCCAGTTCTTTCATATAGGAGGAAACCGTGGACTTTCCGCTGCCCACGCCTCCGGTCAATCCGATACGATACAACTCTTTACTCCTTTTACTTTATAGTCAAATCTGCTGCCAACGTTCTTCCCCAGGGGAAAGGGGCAAGGGATAAGGGAAAAGGGAAGGAAATGGTCCGCTTCGCGAACCAATCTTTTTATATAGGCCTTCGGCCCTGAATAAGGAAGTATCAGTCAGATGTGAAGAAATGATGATCGTTCCAGCCTCCGGCTATATTCAGGTCAATTACGTTACGCTTGTACCTTTTATCCCGCAATCGATGATTACCGCCGGATAGCCCCCTTCACCCGGCTTTGCCGGGAGCTTCCCCCGTTGGAGGACGCCACGCGTTGACCGCTATTCACGGTTCTTATTGCTCCGCAGTATCGAAAAAGACTTCCCCCACGAATACCTAAAAGCTCCAAGCTCGTTTGCCTCAAATCCTCATGTCGATCCGGCAGGCCACACGAATACCTAAAAGCTCCAGGCTCAAACGCCTCAAACCTTCATGTCGATCCGGCAGGCCATACGAATACCTAAAAGATACCTAAAAGCTCCCGGCTCAAACGCCTCAAACCTCCAAGTCGATCCGGCAGGCCACACGAATACCTAAAAGCTCCCGGCTCAAACGCCTCAAACCCTCAAGTCGTCCCGGAAGGCCCCACGAATACTTCAAAGTTCCAGGCTTAAACGCCTCAAACCCTCATGTCGAACCGGCAGGCCATACGAATACTCCAAAGCTCCCAGTGCGAATGCCTCAAATCCTCAAGTCGTCCCGGAAGGCCCCACGAATACTTCAAAGTCCCAGGCTCAGATGCATCAAATCTTCCAGCCGTTCCGGAAGGCAATTCGAATACTTCAAAGCTCCCAGTGCGAATGCCTCAACCCAGCCTGTCGAAAAGGCAGGCGAAAGGCTATTTCGTCTCCGCCCAGTTGGTCCCTTCGTTTACATCTGCCACCAGGGGCACTTTGAGGGTGACCACGGATTCCATGGTTTCTTTGAGAAGCCCTGCCACTTCTTCTTTTTCTTCATTCACCACTTCTGCCACCAGTTCATCGTGTACCTGGAGGAGGACCCGGCTTCTGAAGCCTCCTTTTTTCATCCGGTCGTACACTTCGATCATGGCCATTTTCATGATATCTGCGGCCGTTCCCTGGATGGGCGTATTCATGGCCGTACGCTCTGCAAAGGACCGGCGGTTGAAATTTTTGCTGCGGATATCCGGAAGTTCCCTGTACCGGCCGAAAAGGGTGACGGCCCGTCCCGTTTCCCTGGCTTTTTCCACCATCTCATTCATGAAGGAATGGATGGAAGGATACCTCTCGAAGTACCGGGCGATGTAATCGGCTGCCGCCTGGCGGGTGATGCCCAGCTGGCGGGCCAGGCCGAAGTCGGAAATCCCGTAAATGATACCGAAGTTGACTGCTTTTGCGTGGGAACGCTGCTCAGGAGTGACTTCCTCGAAAGGAATGCCCAGCACTTCGGCTGCCGTTCTCCGGTGAATATCTTCTTTATTGATAAATGCCCTGATTAAACTTTCGTCTCCCGACATATGGGCCAGAACCCGGAGTTCCACCTGGGAGTAATCGGAGGAAATAAAGCAGTCATAGCCGTCGCCCGGCACAAAGAGGGAGCGGATTTTCTTTCCTTCTTCCGTGCGGACAGGGATATTCTGCAGGTTCGGGTCCGACGAGGAGAGGCGCCCCGTGGCAGTGACCGTCTGGTTGAAGGACGTATGGATGCGTCCCGTATCCTTCCGGATCAATTGCGGCAGCGCTTCCAGGTAGGTGGAAATCAGTTTCGTCAGCGTCCGGTAGCGGAGGATATTTCCTACAAAGGGGTAGGAAACGGCCAGTTCTTCCAGCACGTCGGCCGCCGTGGAGTAGCCGGTCTTTGTCTTCTTCCCTGCGGGAAGGCCCATCTTTTCGAAGAGGATGTGCCCCAGCTGCTTGGGCGAATTGATATTGAACGATTCTCCCGCTTCCACAAAAATATCTTTCTGGCAGATGCGGACTTCTTTCTCCATTTCTTTTTTTACTTCGTCCCAGCGCTTCTGGTCCGTGGCGATGCCTGCTATTTCCATGGAGGAGAGGACTCTCACCAGTGGCTGCTCGATTTCGTCGAAGAGCTTTTCCACCCCGTTTTCGGAAAGTTTCTTCCTTGCCGGTTCATAAAGGGAAGCAAGGAAACGGGAAATACAGCAGCCCTTGTCCGCTTCCGACGGCATATCGTCGGGGAATATTTCCGGTTTTTCAAAGAGACCGGCCAAGTAAGAGAGCGGATAGGTCACCCTTGTGGGGTCAAGCAGGTAGGCGGCAATGGAAATATCAAAGAATGGAATATGGTCCGTGGGGAAATCGGACTCCATGAGGAGTTTCGAATCTTCGATGACCACCGCTTCTGCCTTTGCCAGCGATTCAGCGGCAGATTTCCACTGGTCCTTCTTGATCTCATAAGCCTTGTCATCTGCCGCAATGACTACGGATTCCGCCGAAAGGAATGGTTTCATCCCTGTAAGTTTCGCCCGGATGCCGCAGACTTTCCCTTCAAAGGAAATAGAAGGATCCCAGCTTTCCACCTTCGGAAGGGAATGCTCGTTTTCCACTTTTTTCTGCTCCGAAAGCATCCGGAAGCGGGGAAGCCTTGCAAATTCATCGAGCAGACGGATGCCCAGGGTAGAGAGGATTTTCCTCATTTCTTCGATATGAATGGGCTGCTTCATATCTTCGAGAGTCGTTTCCAGAGGCACATCCCGCTTAATGGTGGCCAGCTTGTAGGAAAGGTAGGCCATCTCTTTATTTTCAAGCAGTTTTTTCTTTCTGGCTCCCTTGATTTCTTCCACATGAGCGTAGAGATTGTCCAGGTCTTTGTATTCCGTCAGCAGCTGGAGGGCCGTCTTTTCACCGATTCCCGGGACCCCCGGAATGTTGTCCGCCGTATCCCCCATGAGGGCTTTGATGTCGATCACCTGGGAAGGGGTGATATGGTATTTTTCCATAATGGCCTCCGGAGTCATGCGGGCCATATTCGTAATCCCCTTCTGGGTGAGGAGGATCGTCGTCTGATCACTGGAAAGCTGGAGCGCATCCCGGTCTCCGGTGACAATATCCACAGGCAGTTCCTTTTCATAACGGGCCGAAAGGGTACCCAGCACATCGTCCCCTTCATAGCCGGGAATGCTGTACACAGCTACGCCCATAGTGCGGAGTACGTCGATAATCAGGTCAAACTGGGGCACCAGTTCATCAGGTGCCGGCTTTCTCGTGGCTTTATAGCCATCATACATTTCCGTCCGGAACGTGTGACGGTCCTTGTCGAAAGTGACCGCCATATATTCGGGGTCCAGATCTCTGTACAGGCCGAGAAGCATGCGGAGAAATCCGTAAATCGCATTCGTCGGCGTCCCATCCGGAGCCGTCATAGTCGGCGGCAGCGCATAAAACGCGCGAAAAAGCAGACTGCTTCCATCGATAATGACCAGTTTCTTTTCCATAAATTCCTCCTGCTTCCGGATTCAAGTTTCGTTAAAATAAAATGCGTATATTTTATTATATCATATATGGGTCTGTGACGTACGTGCCGGGTGCGGTTCGTGGCTATAGCGGGTTTCGTTCTTCGTTGTTCGTTCTTCGTTGTTCGGGGTTTGACGTACGTGCCCGCTGCGGTTCGTGGCTATAGCGATTTTCGTGGTTCGTGGTTCGTGAGTCGTGATTCGGGAGTTGACGTACGTGCTTGCCGCGATTTGTGGCTATAGCGGGTTTTGTTCTGCCCGGTTCGCGGCCACCGGACTTTATAAGTCAGTTCAGAATTTCCACAATCCACCCTTATAAGCGGGCATCGCGGCTTATATAGAAATATTCTATTAAAATTTGTTAAAATAAAAATCACTTTTTGTACTATATGGATAGAAGCGATGAGAAAGAGCTCTTGAGGAACTCTTCAGAAACCTGCCGGGCCTAACATATGAAGCAGGTGGAAGAGGGATTCATATATTCTCAAAGTTTCAAAAATGGCGCCAAAAAAACAAAAAATCCCCAGTCGAAAGGCAAAGGAAACTCAAAATTGAACGATTCATCACGAGATGACAAACTTTTCAGACCACCTCCGTCATACGGCAGCTCCGTCCCTGCGTGTCCAGGTCAAAGTCCCTGCAGCCGATTGATGATATTTGTCACGAAGATTTTCCCCTGCCCCAGGCTGGGGATTTTTTTGTGCAAATTCCGTTTTCCTTCTTCTTTTCATGCGGCTCCCTTTCCACTATGCTCTCCGGGCAGGATGGATCCTCCGGAGTAAGCATTTTCCTTTCTTTCCCAAATATATATAATAGAAATAAATAAACCTCTAAAGGAGACCACATGAAACCATACTATATCCTTCCCTTCTTCCTCTGCCTTATGGGGACGGCAGAGGCGGCGGAGACTTTCCACTTCCCGGAAATCGTGGTGACCGCTCAGCGGGTGCCAACGGTCAAAAAAGATATGCCCCAGTCCATGACCATCATCACGAAGGATGACATGGCCCGGAAAGGAGCGGGAAATCTCTCGGAAGCCCTTGAGGGGACCCTAAAATGGTCCTAGGAAATTGGACACGGGAAACTGGTATCCCCGAACATAGGACAGGGTAAACTGGAAAATCCCTTTGCCATGGACACTCTACTCC
>OMVW01000041.1 GCA_900314595.1 uncultured Dialister sp.
CATTACTGTTTACAGCTTGCGCTCCGCTACACTCGGCGACAAATACCTGTAACTGGACTTTCACCAGCTAGAATCGTGCCATGCCCGGCACACTAAAAAGGGGCGCCTGTATGATTTCAAGGCGCCCACCTTCACGAATCACGAATCACGATTCGCCTTTATTTAATCCAGCCCATATTTATGAATGACTTCCATCATCTGCTGAAGCACTTCTTTTTCGCTCCCTGTATTGGAGAGGATTTCATCGGCTGCGCTGCGGTACATGTCTATTCTTTCCCGATAGAGGTCGTAGACTTTCTGCGGGCCATCGGCTAAAAGGGGCCTTGTGCCCACTTCCACGTCGGAGACGATATCGTCCGGCTTTCTATCTATGAAGAGGATGAGTCCTGTCTGATGGAGGCGGAGGATATTATTATTTCTTTTGACCACTCCACCGCCTGTGGCGATGATGAGGTCCTGCCGGGAGGAGAGGTCCCTGATGGTCCTTTCTTCTGCATCCCGGAAGGCTTTTTCGCTTTCGGCAAAGAAGCTTTTGATGGTCCGTTTTTCTTTATTTTCCAGGTATTCGTCGGCATCGATGAAGGTTCTTGAGAGGATTTCGGCTATGGCTTTGCCGAAGGTGGTTTTGCCGCTTCCCGGCATGCCGATGAGGACGATATTTTTCATTTCATCATGTCCTTTGCAATTTTCGCTGCCACTTGGGGAGAAATTTCTCGGTCCATCCATATTTCTTCAGCCGCCATGGCCTGCATGACGAGCATGTACATGCCGTTCGATTTGTCTGCATTTTTGGCATCTTTAAGGAGCTGCGTCTCTTCCGGATTGTAGATGATATCGATGACTTTCGGAAAGGCTGCCGCTGCGTCTGCGGGAATGGGCGATACGCCGACTTTCGGATACATGCCCACCGGTGTCGCATTGACGAGGAGGTATTTGTCGCCTTCCGGTGTGAGGGAGTCGTAGCCTTTGATTTCTACCTGTCTATTTTTGGCGAAAGTGAGGAATTCTTCGTCCACTTTCTCCGGATGGCGGCTGATGACGGTGATGGAGGAGGCTTTTTCGTCGAAAAGGCACTGGATGATTGCGCGAGATGCCCCGCCGTGGCCGAGGACCACCGCCGGTTTGCCGGAAATTTCCGCTCCGATTAAATCCAGGGTCCGCTTGAAGCCGGTGTAGTCCGTATTGTAACCGATGAGTTTTCCCTCTTTTTTCGCAATGGTATTCACTGCGCCTATGGTTTTTGCTTCGGGGGAAAGTTCGTCCAGGTAGGGAATAACGTCCACTTTGTAGGGGATGGTCACGTTCATTCCGTCGAAGGTTTCTAATGCATGCCGGAGTTCAGAGTCGAAGACGGGCTTTGCTATTTCTTCCAGTTCGTAGGTGGAATCGATGTGTTCTATTTCAAAAAGTTTCTGGTGAATCACCGGAGACAGGCTGTGTCCCAGGACTTCACCCAAAAGGGCGAGTCTCATGTTTCCTCCTTGTGGAAGCTCGGGTAGTTGCCGAGGATGTGGAAATAGGTGCTCATGGACTTTAGGCCCCGGAGGGTCTGTGCGTTGGCCGGATCTTCGAGGCGGCCCATGACATCGATGTGGAAGAAGTATTCGAAGGGTCTTCCTTCCATGGGGCGGGATTCCAGGTGGGTCATATTCATTCCTCCGTAGAAGAAGTAGCCCAGCACATGGTAAAGGGCGCCCGGTTCGTGGCGCACCGCCAGGACCAGGGTGATTTTGTCGGACTTTTCGGTGATTTCCATTTTCGGCCCGATGATGAAGAATCTCGTGTAGTTGCTGGAATTGAAGAAAATATTTTCCGCAATCACTTCGAGGCCGTAGAGGCGGGCGGCTGTCTTCGAAGCCACGGCTGCCTGGTTTTTCTTCTTGTCTTCCGCCACTTTTTCCGCGCTTCTCGAGGTGGAGAAGTAGGGCTTCAGGGTCCAGTTTCTGTGTTTATTGAAGAAGGGCCGGCACTGGGCAAATCCCTGGGGATGGGAGAAGACGGTATCGATGTCTTCCAGTTTCGTCCCCGGCAGGGCGATGAGGTTGTGCTCGATTTTTACGATCTGCTCTCCCACTACGGCACAGTTGTACCGCCGGATGAGATCGTACACTTCGGTAATGCCTCCGGTGGAGGAATTTTCGATGGGCACTACCCCGTAATCGACATCCCCTTCTTTTACCGCCTGCATGACGTCTTCAAAGAGGGGGAAATAGGATTCTTCCCTCGGTTTATCGCCAAACTGCTGCTCCATGGCTTCATAGGTATAGGAACCTTTGGCTCCGTAGCAGCCGACTCGTAAAATTTTATCGTCCATAGGTATTGCTCCTGTCGGTTAGAAGAATGTCCAGAATGACCCAGGCCGCTGCCGCTTCAATGACGGGTATAGCCCGGGGAATGATGCATGGGTCGTGACGGCCGGAGATGGAAAGGTCTGCGTTTTCTCCTCTGGAAATATCCACGGTGTGCTGTTTTTTCCCGATGGAGGCGGTGGGTTTCACGGCCAGGCGGAAATTCACGGGACTTCCGCCGGAAATACCGCCCAATATCCCTCCATTGTGGTTCGTCACCACTTCCACTTTTCCTTCTTCATAAGACATTTCATCATTGGCTTCGGACCCTTTCAGTCTTGCAAATCCGAACCCTTCGCCAAATTCGAGCCCTTTCACTGCCGGTACGGAGAACATCATATGGGCCAGTTCGCTTTCCAGGGAATCGAAGAAAGGATCCCCCAGACCCACGGGAAGGCCCATGATCTGGCATTCCACAATGCCTCCCACGGAATCTCCCTCTTTCCGGGCGGAAAGGATTTCTTCTTCCATTTCTTTTCCTTTTTCTTCATCCAGCACAGGAAGTTTTAAAAGGGAAAGTTTTTTGAAAAGTTCCGGGCTTTCTCCCATGGGATTGAAAGGTCTGTCCTTGATTTCATGGACTTCGGCCGCATGGGCGCCGATATAGATTCCTTCCTTTGCCAGGACCTGTTTGGCCAGGGCTCCTGCAAAAGTCAGAGGTGCCGTGATGCGTCCGGAGAAGTGGCCGCCTCCCCGATAGTCGTTAAAGCCCCCGTATTTCACATGGCCCGTATAATCCGCATGGCCGGGGCGCATTTTCACTTTCAGTTCGCTGTAATCTTTGGAATGCTGGTTTGTATTCCTGATTTCCATGGCAAGGGCGGTGCCGGTGGTATGATCATTGAAATAGCCGGAAAGAATCTCAAATTCATCCTTTTCCTTGCGGGGAGTGGCGAGGTTCGAGCTTCCCGGTGCGCGGCGGGCCATTTCCCGTTTCACTTCGTCCCAGTCAAAGGAAAGGCCTGCCGGGAGGCCGTCAATCACGCAGCCGATGGCCGGTCCGTGGGATTCGCCGAAAATGGTGACCCTTATGGTCTGTCCAAATGTATCGCTCATAGGAGTCTGCCTCCTGCTTTCTTAAAATCTTCCCAGAATCCGGGATAGGATTTCTTTACGCTTTCTGCTCCTTCGATGGTAAGGGGTCCTTCCAGCTTTGGCGTAATGGCCGCCAGGGCCATGGCAATCCGATGGTCGTTCCAGGAGGAAACTTTTCCCCCGCGGAGGGATTTCTTTCCTTCGATCATAAGTCCGTCGGGCCGCTCCGTCACATCTGCTCCCAGTTTATTGAGTTCCGCCGCCATGGCATGGAGGCGGTCACATTCTTTGAGGCGCACCCTTTCTCCGTGGATGATTTCCGTCCGGCCTTCGCTTACGGCGGCCAGAGCTGCCACTGCCGGCACTAAATCGGGCACATTTTCCGCATCCATCACCGTTCCATGGGTGGCGGAAGTCTCTGCGATGATAGGTCCACTTTTGGAAATATGGCCTCCCATAGATTCGAGAATCTGAAGGATGCCTTGATCTCCCTGAAGGGACGTATCCGAAAGTCCGGTAAGCGTCATTTTTCCGCCGGCAAGGCCGGAAACGAGCCAGAAGGCGGCCTGGGAGTAGTCGCCCTCCACCGCAAAAGTCCCTGCCTTATAGTGCTGGCCGCCCGGAATTTCGTAAAGGCCGGAAGCTTTTTTGTAGATAGTAATCCCATGGCGGGCGAGGGTATCCAGCGTCATTTCCACGTAACTTTCGGATTCGAGAGCCGTGGTGCTCCTCAGCAATGAATCCCCCGCTGCGAGGGGCAGCGCAAAGAGAAGGCCCGTGAAAAACTGGGAGGAAACGTTCCCCGGAAGTTCATAAAGCCCTGCGGGAAGATTTCCTTCCACTTCGAGCGGGAGGCCCCCTTTTGTTTGATAGGAAATCTGTTTTTCGTCAAAAATCTCATAGTACGGCGTCAAAGGCCTTTCGGAGAGCCTGCCGCGGCCTGTATAAATCACGTGATTTCCCGAGAGAAGGCCCAGGGGGATGAGGAAACGGAGAGTGGAGCCCGATTCCCCCGCATCGGCGGTGAGGATTTCTTTCTGTTTCTTCAGTCCTCCGTCGATGGTGACCGTTATGCCTTCTTCCGTTTCTTCTTTTGCAATTTCTGCGCCAAAGAGGGAAAGAATGCGGACCGTCGCTTCTATATCCTGGGACCAGGTAACGCCGGTGACTTTCGTCTCTCCTTCGGCCAGGGCCGCCGCAATGAGTTCCCTGTGGGTCATGCTCTTGGAGGAAGGAATGCGGAGGGTCCCTTCCAGTGGTTTCGGTTCAATGGTTATATCCATAATCAGGCCTGTCCGGTGGAAATATATTTCGAAAGTTCATCGGTGGAAATGGTGAGAAGCTTCGATTTCCCGATTTTTTCAAGGAGCACCAGGGTGATATTCCTGCCCCGCCGCTTTTTGTCATGCATGATTTCCGGAATCAGTTCATGGGCGGGGATACCGATGGAGGTAGGCAGGGAAAGTTTCTTCAGCACTGCCAGGAGGCGTTCCGTAGTCCCTTTTTCCGTGATTCCCAGTTTTTCGGACCGGGCGGTGATGAGGCTCATGCCCATGGCCACTCCTTCTCCGTGGGTGTAGGTACCGTAGTTGAAATACCTTTCAATCCCGTGACCGATGGTATGACCGAAGTTCAGCACCTGCCGGCCTCCGTTATCAAACTGGTCTTCTTCCACTACCCTTGCTTTCTGGAGTACGCAGTGAAGGATGATTTCTTCCATATGGGCTTTCAGATCTTCCCGGTCTTTGAGGGATTCGAATATTTCAAAAAGCTCGGAATCTCCGATGCAGCCGTATTTCACAGCTTCTGCAAGACCATCGTGGACGTAGCGGGTGGGGAGGGTTTCCAGAAGGTCCGGATCGATGAAGACCCCTTTGGGCTGGTAGAAGGCGCCGGCCAGATTTTTTCCGCCGGGCAGGTCCACCGCCACTTTGCCGCCTACGGAAGAATCAATCTGGGCAAGGATGGAAGTCGGAATCTGGTAAAAGGGAATGCCCCGCATGTAGGCGGACGCTGCAAAGCCGCCCAGATCGCCCGGGACTCCACCCGAGAGGGTGACCAGCACGTCGCTTCTGGACATGTCGAATTCGGCCAGCGTATTCAGCACATTGCCGAAAGTGCCGAGGTTCTTGCTTTCTTCTCCTGCCGGGAAGGAAATGATGCGCACTTCAAAGCCGGACTTTTCCAGAATCTTTTTAAAGCGGGCTCCGTAAATGGCGGATACATTGTCATCGGTAATGACCGCCACTTTTTCTGCTTTCGGAGTGATGGTCTTAATCCTTTCGCCCACTTCCTCCAGAAGTCCCCTTCTGATTTCGATTTCGTAAGAAGCTTTTCCCAGATTGACCTTTACTTTAGCCATTGTTTTTCATTTCCCTCTTTCTTTGACCCGCTTTATTTAAAAACGCTTCTATTCCTTGATCATCTTTCCCGTCGATGGCTGTGCGGATTTCCGCAAGGGCTGCCGAGAAACGGTCGATTTCATCCAGGAGTTTCTCCCGGTTCGCCAGGAAGAGCTCCCGCCAAAGCCAGGCATTGATATCTGCAATCCTCGTCATATCCCGGAAAGAACCACCGGTGAAAAATTTCGTATTTTCATTATAGGACCGGCTGTTCATAAGGGCCGTCGCCAGTATGTGGGTGAGGTCCGAGGTGTAGGCGATGGCCCGGTCGTGTTCCTCTGCCGTCACCACCGCCACATGGCTGCAGCCCAGGGCATAGGCCATATCTTCGATGAGTTTCAGATTCTGCGGCCTGTTTCCTTCTTCCGGAATCAATATGTAATTGGCATTGTGAAATATGCCTCCGTCCGACTGGAAAAGGCCCGCCCCTTCCCTCCCGCACATGGGATGGCCGGAGACGAAATCCAGGTCCTTTCTGAGGAATGCACGGATGCGACGGGAAAAATCCTTCTTCACCCCCGCGATGTCCGTCAGCACCGCTCCTTCTTTGAAAAGGTCCAGATGGGTTTTGATAAAGGTAAGGGTCGCCTCGGCAGGCGTACAGAAAATGACGATATCTGCTTTTTTCAGGTCTTCTTCTTCGATGGAATCCACCAGATGAAGATTTTTCGCCGTTTCTGCCACGGACTTCGTGCGGTTCAGCCCGATCACGTGGCACCCGAGGGCATGGAAGCGATGGGCAAAAGAGCCGCCCATGAGCCCCAGGCCGACGATGGCGATGGTTTGATCGGTAAAGTGATGATTGCTGTCCATAATCGATATCCTTATATATGTATATATTATATAATGGCTGCTCTGTAAGAAGGAATCGGATTGGGGATTTCGGATTTGGGATTTCGGGAAGGATATGGTTCGCTTCGCGAACCAATCATATATATCGGCCCTGCGGGCCTTAGGCCTTTGGCCCGGAGAGAAAAGGAAAAATCTTCAGATCCATTGACAGGTATTGCGCCTGTGCAGAGTCCCCATACATATTTGTGCCGCATCAGCGGCACACCTTCCCGCAATCCCAAATCCGCAATCCGATTTCTCAAAGTCAGGCGTAAGCACAGTTTCCTTCCTGCTCTCAGATTTCCCGCCCAACAATCGGCGCCAGCCGTTTCAGGCGGCCCATGAGGTGGTCGAAGGTTTCGGGGGTAATGGATTCCGCCCCGTCGCACCAGGCGTGTTCCGGATCGTTATGAACTTCGCACATGATTCCATCGGCTCCGGCCGCAATGGCAGCCATGGCCATGGATTCCACCATCCAGCGGCGGCCGGTGGCATGGCTGGGGTCGACAATGACCGGCAGGTGGCTCATGCGCTTGACCGCTGCTACGGCAGAAAGGTCTAAAGTATTTCTTGTTGCTTTTTCGAAGGTGCGGATGCCTCTTTCGCAGAGGATGACATTATGATTGCCTTCGGACATGATGTATTCAGCACTCATAAGCCATTCTTCGATGGTAGCCGACATGCCGCGTTTCAGGAGGACCGGCACATTGAGACGGCCCACGGCTTTCAGCAGGTCGAAATTCTGCATATTTCTCGCGCCGATCTGGATGAGGTCCACTTTCTTTTCGAGGAACGTCCCGATTTTATCGGCACTCATGAGCTCGGTGACTACGGGAAGGTCCACATTTCTGGCAGCGGAAATGAGCATGTCCAGCCCTTTTTCACCAAGGCCCTGGAAGGAGTAGGGCGACGTTCTCGGTTTGAAAGCGCCGCCTCTCAGCATGGATGCGCCGGAAGCTTTGACGGATTTGGAAATAATGGCCATCTGCTCAGGTGTCTCGATGGAGCAGGGACCGGCCATGACCACCAGTTTCTTTCCGCCCACTTTGACTCCGCTCACATCGATGACCGAATCCTGGGGATGGAAGGCGCGGCTCGCCCGTTTGTAAGGCTCCTGCACGCGCATGACCTTGTCCACCCATTCATTGGAGAGGAAATCCCTCTCATCGAGCCCCGACGTATCGCCTACAAGTCCAAGCACCACTTTGCTGGAACCTTTGGAACGGTCTACCTGGAAACCTTTCTCCCGGAGTTCTGCTTCCAGATTTTCGATTTCAATGAGCGGTGCATTCTGTTTCATGACAATAATCATAATAATCCTCCTCTGCCTTCCGGCTTCTGCTTTTACTTTTCCCTCACGGCCAGTTTCTATTTCTACAATTCTGCAATGGCCATGCTGAATCCAGGGAAAAACAATGAAATTTCCTTCTAATCTCTAAAAAAATAAGGACAGGCTCGCCGGAGTCTGTCCTTTTTAGAATCCTTACTTAGAAAGATTCCGAGACCCGGCTGCGCACGTCAAAATAACCATAGCCATAATAGCTATAGGTAAAGGCTGCATATGCTTTTACAAAAGCTGCCTGTCTCATGGGAATCCTTTCCTTTCATTAGAAGTTATTCTCAGTATAGCCACCTGTGCGCCGCTTTGTCAAGAGTCATTCCTGATAATCGTGATCCGTAGCCCGTGATCCGTGGAGCGTGCAGGTTGGCGCCCTGAAATTTATATGGGCGCCCTTTTTATATTTTATTTTTCGTCTTCCATAGCTTCTGAATCGGGAATATCGAGTCTCATTTGCGGGAAACCGGAAAGTGTAGATAAAAAATAAGGCCAATAGATCTTAAAAGTATGGTATAATGGTCATAGAAAAGAGGCAGCCGATTCATTCCGTGGCCGCGGAATGGCTTCCTCTGTTCTCGATTGAAGTTGAAGAGAGCCTCCTAAGCCTTTGGAAGGCTTTTTTCAATGCCTGAAACGAATGACTTGTTTCTCATTCCAAATGAAGTGAGGTATATATGAAGGGCAATTCCATTGATGAATTTATAAATGATATCCTGACTATGGGCGGGCCGGAGAAAGAATTTGTATTCAGAAATAAATTTTATTTTCTGGAGACTCTGGCCATAGAAGGAGCCCATTCACTTAATCTGCACATGGATGAATATGACAATACGAATCCAAAAGAGAAAATTTATCTGACCACCTGGCATTTCCGGGGAAATACACAAAGGGAATGCCTGGAAAAATTTGAGCATGCCCCTCTCTTTGACGGAATGACCATTGATCAGGCAGAACGGGAAATAGAAGTCCTTTTCGGATAAGTCTCCCTTGGGGGAAATATAAAAGCAGTCGGTTTCACATAGCAGTGAAATCGGCTGCTTTTTACTTTAGAGAATTTATTCTTCTCCGGCCTTGAAGTTATAGACCGGTTTCATGATTTCCAATACTTCTGCCGTTTCGTCCAGCACGGAGAGGATATCGTCCATGGATTTATAAGCCATAGGCGCCTCATCGAGAGTTCCCTGATTGACGGAAGTGGTATAGATGCCTTCCATTTCTTTTTGATATTCTTCTACAGTGAGGATTTTCTTTGCCTGCATTCTGGACATGAGGCGTCCGGCTCCGTGAGGCGCGGAGTTGTTCCATTCGGGATTGCCTTTGCCTATGGCAAGGATACTGCCATCTCTCATATTGATGGGGATGAGCACTTTTTCTCCCCGATGGGCCGCGATAGCGCCTTTGCGAAGAATTCGCTCGTCCACGTCGATATAGTTATGAATGGTATGAAAAGCCTCCCCTGCGATGAGACCAGTCTTTTCGAGGAGGACTTTGGCCATGGTTTCTCTGTTCAGTCTGGCAAAAAGCTGGCAGATAGCCACATCGTGAAGGTACATGTCCAGATATTTTCCGGAAAGATAGCAGAGATCTTCCGGGATGTCCACCTTTTTCTCCTCTGCGCGGAGAACCTGAATCTCACGCTGGATGTCCTTTTCCCGTCCTTCCGCCTTGCATCTGGCAATGATTTCTCCCATTTTTTCCTTGAAAAGCCCCTGACGGGCAATGAGTTCCACAGCTTTTCTCTGATAGAGCTCCGCCACCTGCTTTCCCAGATTGCGGCTGCCGGAGTGAATCACAAGGATATGGCCGCCCTTTTTCTTTTCTTCGATTTCAATGAAATGATTACCCCCACCCAGGGTTCCCAGACTGCAGCCGATGCGGTCTACTTTTCTAAGCATTTCATAACAGTATAGTTTTGTGAGGTCAAAATCTACCTGTTTTTCATCCCATACATTAAAGCCGGAAGGCACAAAGTGTGCCGCTTCATCAAATTTTCTATAATCTATAAGCTGGTTTCCCAGATCTACCGTATACATGCCGCAGCCCAGGTCTACACCTGCAATGTTTGGTACAGCTTTATCAATGATGGTCATCGTAGTTCCGATAGTGCAGCCCTTTCCGAAATGCACATCCGGCATGATACGGACCCGGCTTCCTTTCGTCACATCATAGCTGCACATGCGCTGAATCTGCGCCCTGGCTTTCGGGTCTATCGTTTTTGCATAGGAAATGGCCGTAGTAACGGTCCCTTTGATTTCTTCCATAATTTCACCTCTTTGCTATTTCTAATATTACTATATTACTGACAATGAAACTACTAACTGTAAAAACTTGTAAACTTTCCGGATGTGAAGATTTTACCATTCGCTGCATTTCTGAAAAATATTTATTCTAAGAAACTGCTTCTTCCAAAATGGTATAATACAGAAAAGGAGGGATTAAAATGCCTGAAATTAGCGAGTTTTTCGGAATTCATATTACGATTAATTACAGTGATCATAATCCGCCGCATATTCATGCAGCTTATGGCGGATATCGTGCCCTGATTGATATACAGAATCAGGTCGCATTCAAGGGCTTCCTCCCCGGAAAACAATTGAAACTCGTTCTGGCATGGTGCGTCCTGCATGAGGCGGAATTGATGGAGAACTGGAATCTTGTCCGTTCCGGACAAAAGCCAAGAAAGATTTCTCCACTGGTAAAGGGGTGAATAGTATGATTTCCGAATACATTCCCCAGGTCGTACAGGTCCTTGCAGGGAAGGAATACCAGGTATACGCCTGGTTCGATGATGGCAGTGTCCATCTCTATGATATGTCCCCCCTGCTGAAACCGGGCACTGTATTTGAGCCGCTGCTCGATAAAGTCCTGTTCCGCAAATCACTGACCGTCATGAACGATACATTGGCTTTTGATCTTACCGGAAACCGCGATCCCTATGATGTCATAGATATAGCGCCGGAAGAAATATACAGTGCAAAAGCTGTAAAAGATCCCCTTGAGGGTATTGCTTGAAGCAAAATAAATTTCTCTTTTCGACAGAAATAAATTACTAAAAGAGGCAAACTTTGCAGAATCAAAGTTTACCTCTTTTTCTATTCATTATCTGCATATAAAAATGGCGCCCCTTATTTCCAAAAGGCGCCACCTTCACGAAGAACGAATCACGAACAACGAAGAACGATTACCTCGAATGAGATAAACCGTATTTCCATTCAAATGTCACAGATACTCACTCACATCTTTCTTTCCCACCATGACAGCCGGGACGAGTCCTGCGATCATTCCTATGATGGTTATGATCGGAATGATGAGGAATCCCCGCCAGTCGGGGGTGGTGACCATGGTGATGGCCGCTCCGCCGGAGACGGCTCTGGCTGCGGCCAGAGTGGCTCCATAGGCACAAAGCCAGCCGATACAGCTTCCTGCGAAGAGGAGCATGCCTTCTTCGGCAAGGAGTAATTTCCGGATATCTCCTTTTCCTGCGCCCAGGGCTTCGAGGAGGGCCAGTTCTTTCATCCGGCCCAGGCCGCTCCAGTACATGACGAGGAGGGTAATTAAGAGGGAAATGCCGAGCATGGAGGAAATGAGGATTTTCCAGAAGTTCTTTGTCTGGCCCACCATGGCATAGAGGGAAATGACGGACTGGGAGGGGAAGACCATCTGGACGTCTTTATTTCTCTGGTATTCGGAGAGGAGCTGCATGGCTTCTTTGTAGCCTTTCGGGACTACGAGGAGCGTCGTGACCTGACGGTCGGATGGATCGACCGCTTCTCCTCCGTGGGCTTCCCATACGTCTTCCATGGAAATAAAGATGGCCGTATCATAGGGGCCGCCCGTGGATTTGAGAATCCCTGTCACTTTGAAGGGATGTTTATGTTCATGGCCTTTGGAGGCTGTGCCATGGATGGATTTGAAGGTATCCCCCACTTTAAGTCCCGTGAGGCGGGCGGTTTCACTTCCGATGACGGCTTCTCCGTCTGCCGCGAAGATTTTGCCCTCAGATAGGGAAAGCCAGGGCGCTTCTTTTTTATTGGGACGGTATGTAAAAAGTGACGGGTCCGTCCCGGCTATGCGGAAACCGCGGTAGTTGTCACCAAAGCCAAGGGGATAGACCGCCTGCACTTTGCCGGAAGCTTCCAGTTTTTCTTTTTCGCTCCATTTGATATTTCCTAAAGGACGGTCGCGGAGGAAGACCGTATTCAGCACCAGCTGGTAGGCCGAGCCTTTGTCGCCCACAAGAATGGGAAAGGGGCTCACTGCCCGGTTGATTCCTTCGTAAAGACCGCCCGTCACCTGCAGGATAAAAACAGGAACGGCTGCCGTCAGGACGATGAGCAGAAAGAGGAGAAACTGCCGGAGCGGCCGTCTCACAAGGGAAAGGAAAGCAAGACGAATCATAAGAACCCTCCTTCCTGCATGTCGTACCGTTTGGGAAATAAACTCATCACATGGGTATCATGGGTGGCGCAGAGGAGGTAGCAGCCCGTCCCTTTCTGATAGTCCAGAAGGATCTGCATCAGCCTCTCCCCGTTCGTCCGGTCCAGAGCTGCCGTCGGTTCATCCGCCAGAAGAAGGGACGGTTTCCTCACGATGGCCCTTAGGAAGGAAACTCTCTGCTGCTGGCCTCCCGAGAGGGTATCGGGATAGCGTCCTTCGAGGCCTTTGAGGTTCACTTCTGCCAGAAGATTGGAAATTTCTTCGTCAGTCACACTTTCACCCGCAAAGGAAGCGGAGAGGCGGATATTTTCAGCCACGGTCAGATAGGGAAGAAGTAAAGGCCTCTGGAAGACATAGCCCACCTTCTTCGCGCGGAAAGCGCAGCGCTTTTCTTGCGGAAGAGAAGTGATGACTTCCTTTTCCACCTGAATGGTCCCCGTAGTGGGCGTGAGGAGGCCCGAAAGGCAGTGAAGGAAGGTGGTCTTCCCTGTGCCTGAGGGACCCGTAACGCAGGTGAGCCCCCCCTCTTCCAGTGTAAAGGAAGGAACCGAAAGGGCCGTCAGGGTGGAACCTTTACCGTCCGGAAATCTGACAGTGAGATTGGTGATTTGGATCATATCTTTTTCCTTGTGAAATACTTGATTTTAAAAGGATAACTATAGGAGGAATGACTTTTGTGTCGGGGTGATCGGGGTGATCGGGAAGGTGGCGCCCTTTGGGCGCAGTTTTGATTTTGCCTTCGGCTCTCATCTGCGACAGGGGAGATTGTTCACAGTTGTGAAAGGGGAACTGCAGGCGGAATGACTTTTGTTTCGGGGTTGTCGGGAATTCCGGGGATGATTCGGGATTGTCGGGATGGTGGCGCCCTTCGGGCGCAGTTTTTGATTTTGCCTTCGGCCCTCATCTGCACCGGGAGAATTTTTCCTCATTTGTACAGTTCCCCCTCCCCCGTCGCGGGAGCTCCCAGGGATGAGTTTACCTTCAAGCCCAATTTCGATTTGTTCGATAGTACAACCCCTCAGTCACTTCGTGACAGCTCCCCAATTACACATATCGGCGCCGTTGCCACCGTAAATAAAACCGGTGGGAGTTCAATTTTTCTGTATAATTGGGTTAGCGGCAGAAATC
>OMVW01000019.1 GCA_900314595.1 uncultured Dialister sp.
TATGAAGATCACACAGGCTACGGCGGCGGATATCGATGAAGTGGCAGAAAGCTACGAGAAACTTTTTGATTATTATGAAACCCATCCGGATACGACCCTCTGGAAGCGGGGCGTCTATCCGTCCAGAGCCTGGGCGGAAACGGGCGTCGCAAATGGCTGGCTCTACGTCATGCGGGATGAGGAAGGAAATTTTGGGGCCAGCTGTTTCTGGAATCAGGTGCAGGGGAAGGAATACAAAGACCAGCCCTGGCGCTATCCTGCCAAAGACAGTGAAGTCATGGTGGGCCATACCCTCTGCGTCCTTCCGGGAGTGAAACGTCACGGCATCGGACGGGCCTTCGTGGAATTCGGCATGGAACTGGGACGGGAAAAGGGCTGCAAAGTCATGCGTTTCGATACCCACATCGATAACATTCCTGCCAGTCATCTTTATGAAAATATGGGCTTCCGGCTTGTCTCCACCGGGCCTGCCATCCTGAACGGCCTCGTGCCTGTGACCCTCCGGTATTATGAGAAGAAATTGTGATTGTTGGGGAAGAGGCTTGATAAATCAAGGTGGAAAAACTGTTTATTTTAAAAGTTATCAGTTATTGGTTCTCAGTGAATGTGCCGCGCATCATGATTGGAAGCGCGGCTTTTTATATTTTTTCCTTTCCCTGAGAACCGCAAACTGATAACTGATAACTATTTTTCCCAAAGTTTTTAAAATAATGATTTCTATTTTTGTACACCTCTTTTTGCTGCTTCCGGAGAGGGTGAAAGGGGAGGCGGGAAATGATAAAATAAAGGAAAGAATTCGATTTCATCGGAGGGGAGGAATTTCCATGGAGGAAAGGTACTGGCGTGAAATAGAATCTTATGATCTGATCGAGAAGGACTGGAAACTGTTCCGCAAAAAACTACCCGGCTGGCAGGAAAGGTACATGGGAAAGCTGGTACGGCAATACATTGACCTTCTCAGCACCGATCAGAAGGCAAGTTCCAGGTTCTGGGCCCTGGATAAGAGAATCAAGAGGGATAAAAGAAATACCGGTGTAATGATTTCAAGGGTGAGCCGGTCCCATATGCTTGATATTTTTGAAATGCTCCGGGTGGACGGGGTCATTGTGGAAAGTGATATGGAAGGCTTCAGCCGGGAGCTGAAGGATTATATGCGCTATGGCTGGGTGCTGACCGATGAAATCCGGGAAGAAGTGGAAAGTAAACCGGACAGGAAAAGCCGCTGGACCAAAGAGGGAAGGAGGCTGGGCGCATCCTTATGAAAATGATTATGACCCTTCTTCTGCTTTTTACTTTACTTGCTCCTCTCCTGTCCACGGAGGCTTTTTCCGCAGAAGCCGCCTATGTGGGCAATGTGAAAAGTTTGAAATTTCACTATGAAGACTGCCGGTGGGCGAAGAAGATGAAGGAAGAAAATAAAGTGTATTTCGAAACGAGAGAGGGAGCCCTGGAGCAGGGGTACGTTCCCTGCGGCAGCTGCAATCCCTGAATCATTACAGGAAACGGCAGACAGTACCTTTACGGAAGGTCTCAAAAGGAGGTGGATGATGGATTTCATGGATTACGTGGAGGAGGACAGTCTCTTATACTATATCCGTTCTCACCTGAATGAGTACGGAGAGCTTCCGGCCGATTTTTCGCTGGACTACCATGTAAACGGGGCGAGAAAACTGGAAAGTGAGACGGAAGGAGACTTTGATTATTTCCTCCCTGACGGATTGATTGACGGAAATATATTTCTTGAAATGGACTATTCCGATGAAATCCCTGAGCCCCTCTGCCGCTCCCTTATGCTGGCCAGTGAGGAAAATTATGTGGAGGCAGCGGAAGCGGCGGCAGACTATCTCTCAGGGAGTGAACCGCGCCGCATGATTCAGTATGTGAACGGCCTTTACAGCTGGGTGGAAAGCGGAGAGGCAGATCTCAAAGGACAATGCATCTATAATCTGGCCTACAATATCCTCCGGCAGGACAATGAAATAGAAATGGTGAAATTTGCCCTTTTCATCATGACCTTCCTCGATGCCAGCGCCCGGCCGGAAGCGGTAGACATGATCAATCTGTTCTCAAGGTCTGATGAATTCACCCTTTTCTGCACCTGGGCCATGAAAGAATGGCCAAACCGGAATGAAAGGACTTTCGACATGCTCCGCCATGTGAAAGGCTGGGGAAGAATCACCGGTCTTTCCTCTTTGAGTCCTGAGACGGAAGAAATCCGCCGCTGGCTGGTGACGGACGGCTGGAAGACGAGCCTTTCCCGGGAAGACGCGGCGCTTACCGTAGTCCATGCAATCGATGTGGAAGAATTCCTGGGCGGAAAAAATCCCGCCGATTCCTATATTTTTAAAAATATAACCGCTATGTTGAAGGTCCTCCTTCATTCGGAAGAAGGAGATGATTACTGTGGAATGGACCAGATGGAAAACCCCTGGCCTCTCTGTACGGCATGGCTTTCCGAATGCAGCCGGCAGTTCAGAAATCTTGAAATTTACGAAACCGCAGCGAAAATTACCCGCTATGCCTACCGGAGGGCAGGAGAAAAGGAAGCTCTGGAATTGAAGAAAAAAGGCACCGATTTCCTCTTTACCGCCGAATGCAGGGATACCCTCAAGGCGGCCCTCAAAGAGGGAAAAGGACAGAAACTTGCAGAATTTCTGGGATTGATATGAAATGAGGTCAGAAATATGGCTTACGTAAAACCTTTTGCGGCAAGCACGCTGGCAAAGAAATATAAAGAAACGGGACTTGCGCCGGAGACCATCGGAATACTGAAGGAATTTTTTATTTCCTGCGCCTGCCTCTATGGTGAAATCCTGGCGGTCGAAGCCTGGCAGGTATATCAGGTATTGGCGAAAAAAGAAAAACTGCCCAAAGTGCGGCAGAGAGAATTTTATCAGGTCCTGGATATCCTGCGCCGGGATGGTTCTGAAGACTGGCCTTATAAAATAGTTGAAATCAGTGAAATCTGGGGCGGAGAGAGAAACAGTCCCGGAAAAAGGGTCATCCTTCACCGCGTCCTGGACATGGGAGGGTGGTACTATAGCCGGTTCTCCGCAGCCGTTACCCTTGACAGTAATAGAAGCCGCTATGCGGGAACGGATGATAACTACATCCCTGACGATTTCTTAAGTTACAGGGAAATACCGGAATCAGAAGAAGAAAAAGCTTTGATTCAATTTTTGGGTCCACTTCGCATTTCCTTGAAATTGTACAAGAAAAAATGGGAAAAAGAAGAGCATACTTACGAAAATGCGGGCAGGCGGCTGGACGAATGTTCATACCTGGAATTCTTTGAAGATTTACGGGTTCAGCGGTTCAGAAAAGGGACCGGAGGGAAAAAGAAAGATCCCGGGAAAGCGGATCAACTGGAAGCAGAATACCGCCGGTTGAATACGGCCGAAAAAATTGTGTCCGAGCTCAAAAGGGATATGGAACTTGGCGAAACCTGCTGCCCCGAGGCGCAGGCACAGATGATTGGAAATCTGGAAAGCAGAGGAGTAGAACTTTCAGACCCGGAGAAAGAAAAATTAAATCAGCTGGTGAAGGCGATGAATGACCATATGATGCTCTGGTGCAACTACGGCTGGCCCCCGGCGGTGCAGGGAGATGCGTTCTACCGGAATTTTGCCATCGGCAGAAGACAGGATGAAATCAGAAGAAATGGTTATGACAGGGCCCTGAATAAAATCATTCATAACCCTGACCTTTATGAAGATGAAAAAATGATTCTGATCAGGCAGCTCAATGAAAAATTCTTTTCCAATGAATGAGGAACCCGGATATACAAAAAGGTTATCTTAAATAAAGGAAACCGATCTATTTTCTGATTTGATAATTATCAAACCCCTGAAAAGCAGATTGCTTTTCAGGGGTTTTGATGTAACAGAGTGGGCTGATCTAATCTTCCTGTTCGACTGAGGGTAGATCAATTTCTGCCTTATTTTTTCGGAGTAATAGCTACGGCTCTTACCGGAAGTCCTGTAGCTCCTTCAATGTGGGGCCATGCCACGAAGAGGACGGCTCCTGCCGGAGCGACTTTATCCAGGTTGGTGAGGACTTCCACCTGGATTTTTCCTTTGGAAAGGACATACCGTTCGCAGGCAAGATCTCCTGCCTTTGCCGCTTCTTTCGACGCATCGGTGTCGAGCGTTTCATGGCCGCTGGCTGCTGCATTTCTCACTTCGTAAATATATTTCAGTGCGGAAAGGGACCAGCCCGGGAAATTTTCACTTCCGTCCTCCGCAATGCCGGAGAGGGCATTCATGTCCGGCCATTTCTTGCCCCAGTCGGTGCGGAGGGCTACAAATGCTCCGTCCGGAATAGGTCCGTACTTGGCTTCATATTCTTTGATATCTTCTTCCGTTGCCGCATAGTGGACATCTTCCTTCACTTTCGGGGTGATATCGATGACACAGAGGGGGAACATCATGCTTTCCGTACTGAATTTCTCGGAAAGGGCCTTGCCCTTTGCAAAATGGCCGGGGAAATCGATATGAGTACCGAACTGGCCCGGGAATTTGAAAGTCTGGATGAGGCATTCCAGCATGGGGTTGCCCCAGTCAAAAACGGTATGGCAGAGGTCGAGTACCCCGTCCGGCATACCGCCCCAGTAAGGGCTGTCATTGTTCAGGGAATGGGAAAGTTCTACGAAATCGTATTTTTCCTTCAAATCAGCAAGCTGGTTCCAAAGCGGATAGGTCATGGTAATTCCTCCTTTATTAGAAACAATTTAATATGATTTATTATACCCCATTTTAAAAACTTTCGAAATAGATATATTTCCATGCTTTGCAGATATATTTTTACATTATATAGAAACAGGGGAAGAAATCTGATGTAGAGCAGATGAAAATCAATCTTTCCCTGTAAGTAAAGAGGAAAGGACCGGTATGAACCATGCCGGCCGGTGAAAAAATGAACAGGCAGCAGGCACTCGTATATGGCGGGCGAAGAGGTACTTTCAAAGGAGAGCGCCTTCTCTTCACCCTGCCTTTTGAAATAAAATTTAATCAAAATATAATAAAATAAATCGGCCCTCCTGTACTATACAGACAAAGGAAGAAAACCGGTGTACTTCAGATCGAGCCGGCGGATTCTTTCTTCTACAGTACTGTACAAATCCATTTCCATTATAGTCAGGGCCCTGAAATCATTATAGGTTGGAAGATAAAATAAAGGCCCGGAGAGGTCGTTTCAGGAAAGAAACGGCACTCCGGGCTTTTTGTGCTGCCCGGATGATTCCTGTATCTAAAACTCCCGGACTGATTGGGAGGCTGAAACCATCAGGGACAGGATTGCATGACATGAATAGCTGTTTCCTGTCTGCATTCTTTCTTTAATACATGTCTACCCTCCCGGTATACATATGTGTTATACTAAGACATTATGGAGGAATAACTTTACATGTTTACTTACAAAAGAAGAGTCAAATTTTACGAGACTGATGCCATGCGGGTGGTGCATCATGCCAATTATCTCCGCTATTTTGAGGAGGCCCGGGTGGAGTATCTGCGGGCGGCGGGCATGGATCTCACGGTCCTGATGGATGAGGGGATCGTATTTCCTATCGTGGAAGTGGAAGTGAAGTACAGGCAGAGCGCGCGATATGATGAGGTGATCCTCATCCATACGTATATCCGCAGGGCGGACCGGGCGAAGCTGGTCATCGAGTATGAAGCGGTATCTGAAAAGACCGGGGCGGTCCTGACGACGGGCCGTACGGTGAATACGTTTACTGATATGAAGACGGGGCGCATTGTCCGGCTGCCGAAGGAAAAGCTGGCAGGTCTCCTTGAGCTTTCGAAAGAGGACAGAGATGGACAATAGACCGATTGGCGTGATGGATTCAGGTGTCGGCGGCCTGACGGTGGCCAGGGTGCTCCATGATTTATATCCGAAGGAAAGCATTGTTTTTATCGGGGACAGCAAAAGAAATCCATACGGGGAAAGGACCCGGGAGGAAATTGCGGATTTTGGCGAGGAAATGAAAGCGTTTCTTTTGAAAAAGGACGTGAAGATGATCATCGTGGGCTGCAATACGATTTCCTTCAATGTGCGGGACAATTTCACCGAAGGCCCGGTGCCGGTGGTGAAGATGAGCCTCGATATTTCCTTCCCGGAAGGGACGAAGGATGTGGGCATCTTTGCTACGCCTGCTTCCATCCGCACCCATGCGCACTATCATTATCTGACAAAGAAATATCCGGATATTCATTTCATCGAAGTTCCCTGTGACGGGGTGGCCGCGGCCATCGAGCAGAAAAAGGAAGAAAATCTGATTTCTTCTCTTGTGCTGAAGGCGGTAAAGGAGTATCATGCATGTGGTATAGAGGCGGGCTACTGGGCCTGCACCCATTATCCGCTGGTGCCGGGAGCTTTTGAAAAAGCCATGCCCGGTGTGCCTTTTATCGATCCTGCCCTGCCCACTGTGGAAAAGGCAGTCAGAATTCTGAAGGACAAAGATGGGCTGGCGGAAAAAGCCGGAGAAAGCCGTTTTTATTTCACTGACGGTCTTGAACATGCCCTGCCTCTGGTAGAGAGCCTCTTTGGCCCGGTGGTTGTGGAAAAAACAGATCTTTTAGGAGTGTGAATCAAATGCTGGTATTGCTTTTAAGAATTGTGGCAGTCCTCGTCCTTCTGGTTTGCCTCGGCTTCATCGCTTACTGGGCGGTGGCCGTCATCAAGGGCGATGCGGTAATGAAGATGGTGAAGACGAAGAAAACTCCGCTGAAGGTGGAAAATATGGACCGCCATCACGTGACGTTCTCCTTTACCATCCCGATTAAAAATGTAGGTAAGCAGCTGGGTACCGTCATGGATGCATTCGTCCGCATTTACCTGCCTTTCGAGCAGTATGACCAGGCGAAAGTCACCGGCCATCTTGATGATTATGATGTGCCGAGGCATGATGATTACTGGCAGGCTTACATCGTGGAACCGGGGAAGGAGAAGAGATTCTATATTACCCTGGATATCGACGGGAAAGGTTCCAGTATCCTGGGAGACCTGGAAGACCTTCCTGAATTTGCGCTGGATATCATTTACCAGATCGTTGCCAGAAGCGATTATTACTATGCAAAGACAAGAATTGTGATTACCCGTGAAGAAGTGCAGAATGCTCTTTACGAATATACGACGGAGGCGGGAAAATAATGGCAGAACTTGAACTTGTTCCGATTCATACCAGAATTCTCACCCACCATGATAACATTGTGGATGCCATCCTGGAATTTGCAGGAGATCAGATTACGGATCATGATATCGTATGTTCCGCAGAATCGGTGGTAGCCATCACTCAGAACCGTTACGTCCGTCCGGAAGAACTGAACGTCTGCTGGCAGGCGCGTCTCATGAACCGCTTCGTGCCGGGCGCAGGCTCCATGGCCAGCATTTACGGTATGCAGGCAGCTATGGATGAAGAAGGGAAATGGAATATGCTTTTCTCCTTCATTCTCGGCGCTATCGGTAAAGTCATGGGCAAGAGCGGCATTTTCTACGCCCGCTGCCGCCAGGCTTCCCTGATCGATGATGTGACGGGGACCATGCCTCCTTTTGATAAATGCCTCGTATACGGTCCGGCAGATACGGACAATGTGTGCGAAAAGATTAAAAAAGCTACCGGTGCCTACGGTGCAGTCATTGCCGACGTAAACGATCTGAAGAGGGCAGCGGTCCTCGGCAAGAGCAAGGGCCTCGATCCAAAGCAGATTGCAAAAATCCTCATCGATAATCCTTTCGGAAACGATAACCAGAAGACACCGATCGTCATTATCAAGAATTTTACCGATGTGATGGGGAAGTAATCCGGGTCAGTACCGCGATTGGAGTATAGAGTTATATAAGCGATAATCGTGATTCGTTGTTCGTTGTTCGTGATTCGTGATTCGTGGAAGGTGGCCGCCAAATTTATATGGCGGCCATTTTCTATATTTGAAATAGAATTTTCTGTCTGATATTGAAAAAGTGCCTGATGATATATTTCATCGGGCACTTTTTGATTTTATAAATGTCAGAGGGGGGGCGGGCCGAAGGCCGGATATATAAGATTGGTTTGCGCAGCTCCATATCCTTCACGAAGAACGAACAACGAATCACGAAGAACGATCAGGATGAATGAATAAAAACACAGGGAGCAGATTGAAGAAATCAGTACCCTTTCTTCTTATCTATCTCATTCAGCAGTTTTTCTCCGCGGGCGAAGGAGACGTAGTTTGTTTCGAGGAGTTTTGTCAGTTTATCCCAGAAGTCGGGGACCATGGAGGCGATGTGAGGGGTCATGATGACATTTTCCATGGACCAGAAGGGGTGATCGGCAGGAAGTGGTTCCTTGGAGAATACGTCCATGCAGGCGCCTGCAATCGTGCCATCCTGAAGTGCCTCAATGAGGGCCGGTTCATCGACTACGGAGGCTCTGGCGATATTGATGAAGAGAGCCGATTTCTTCATCACTTTGAATTTTTCCGCGTCGAAGAATTTCTCCGTTTCCGGTGTGGAGGGAAGGGCGGCAATGACTACGTCTGCTTTCGGCAGGACTTCCATGATTTCTTCCTGGGTGTACACATGATCTGCAAACATTTCATCAGAGAGGTGTTTCTTTACAGCCAGGATTTTTGTCTCAAAAACCTTGGCCCGCTGCGCAATGGCCCGTCCGATTCCGCCGAAGCCCACGATGAGGATGGTCTTTCCGAAAAGGGACATGCCTTTCGGCCGGATCCATTCATGAGCCCCCTGATGACGGACAGCATCGGGGATCCTGCGGTACCAGGAGAGGAGGAGGGCCATGGTGTGCTCGGAAACGGCCCGGTCATGGACCCCGTGGGAATTGGTGAGGATGATGGGACGCTCCATCATGGAAGGGGTGAGGAGCTTTTCCACTCCGTCGGAAAGGGAATGGACCCAGCGGATATTGGGCCCCGCCTGGAGGAAGGGCTCTACATTCTGGAAACCCCAGAGGGCCAGGGCATCGGCATCGGCCACATGGGGGAGGGCTTCCTTCGGCGATTTGTAAGCTTCCACGATGGACCCCGGAACCGCTTCTTTGAGCGCAGCAATTTTTTCATCGGATAATTTGTTGACCACGACCAGTTTCATGGGAATGACCTCTTTTCGTTTGGAAATATTTTTTGTGTCAGACTATATAACTATTTACTATATTATAGCATTGGAAATAAAGTGAATAGTCAATAACTGTATCGAGGTCAGGCGGGCGATGAATCGGAAGACCTGCCGGGCCAATCGGGGCAGCTTTTCACCGGATTGGTAAATTGACAACTCTATCCGGAGTGAGAAAATATGAACTATTATCCATTACCCATTAACCGGCATGGATATGTTATTTCTGATAACTGATAACTTCATTCATACAGCTTCCTTTTCATGTCCCAAGTCCATTTATTACGATGATATGTTATAATTGTGGGAGAAAATTTATTCTTTCAAAGGAGCTATTATGGCTGTTAGACGAAAAACGAGTACGCGTACCAGAAGACCCCGCAGAAGGAAAAGCGGCGGGCACCCGTTTCTGGTGGCTTTTTTCTTTGTATTTCTTATTTTTGCTTCCGCCTATGTGACGGACCGCATGACGAATAAACCCACTGCCGAAGTGGCGCAGAATGTGACCACCATCCATCATATTTTCAATGACAAGGAAATGCAGGGACTGGTACCGAAGGAAGATACGGGCACTCCGGAAAGCGTGAAGGAGAAAATAAAGGCAGCCATCGACAAGGTAGTGACTGTCAAAGTGAATGGGGACGAAAAGAGATTGTCTTCTGCTAAAGCGGACGGGACGGAAACGAAAGTGGCTTCAAAATCCGCTGAAAAGTCCGCTTCCGAAACTCCTGCAGAAACGCGGAAAGAGCAGCCGAAGGAATCTTCTTTTAGCCTTTCTCATGTGATTTCCAAAGTCACAGGGAAACCGGCTCCCGCACCGGAAGAAAAGCAGGAAACCGTGGTGGCTTCTGCTTCCACGAAAGAAACCCTGACCGAGGACAAATCCACTGTCACCATCAATAAACCGGTTCCGGCGGAAGAAAAACCGGCGGTTACGAAATCTACTGTTTCCAAACCGGCCGGGGTGAAGAGCGCCCCGAAGGCAGCTGTGAAATCTTCTTCAAATGAAGGGAAATCCACAGTGACTGTCAATAAGCCGAAGGCAAAGCCGGCACCGGCAGCAGCGCCAAAGGCAAACCAGCCTGCAAAGGTCATGGGCCGCCTGGCCGTGGTTATCGACGATGCAGGAAGGGATCTGGATTCCCAGCATGTCTATGAAAATATGGGCATTCCGCTGACTCTGGCGGTCATGCCGAATCAGGTGCATACGAGAGAAGCTGCACAGTCCTGGGCAGCCCATGGACTGCCTGTCATCATCCATCAGCCTATGGAATCGGTTTCCGGTGTGGGCATGGAACCAAAGGTCATCCTCACTTCCATGAGCACTACGGAAATGAGGGCTATGCTGAAGAGCTCCTTCTCCCAGGTGCCGGAAGCTGTCGGTATGAATAACCATCAGGGGTCGAAAGCAACCATTGACCGGCCTACCATGGACGTAGTGATGAATGAGCTTCATCACAGGAATATGTTCTTCTTCGACAGTCGTACCAATTCCACCACCGTGGCCGATGCAGCAGCGGCTTCCTATGGCGTGCGGTATGTGAGAAACGACCTCTTTGTGGATAATGAAGCCGATGTGACTTATATTTCCAATATGATCCGGGAAGGAGCAAACCGGGCTGAAAAGTATGGCACCTATGTGATTATCGGCCACTGCCGGCCGAAGACGGCGGAAGCCTTCCGCCAGATGGTTCCGAAACTGAAAGCAGAAGGCATCCAGTTCATTTATGTTTCCTCTCTTACGAAATAAGGAGGGTCTATGATTCAGACGGTCATCATTTCCGGCGGCACTTCCGGCATCGGGCTTGCGGCTGCGGAAATCCTTGCCAGGGAGGGCATCCGCCCCATCCTGCTGGGAAGAAATGAAGAGCGGGGGAAGGCGGCGCAGGAAAAAGTGCCGGGAAGCCTGTATATTCCCTGCGATGTGACAAGCGGTGAAGACTGCAGGCGGGCTGTCAAAGCAGCGGCAGCCATAGGAAATATCAGAGGTCTCGTCCTGTCGGCCGGCATTTATACCGAGGGCCTTCTGGAAAATACGACAGATGAGGAAATAAAAAAACTTTTCGATGTCAATGTCTTTGGAGCCATAAACCTTACCCGGGAAACGATCCCTTACCTTCGAAGCGCAAAAGGAAGCATCGTGGCTGTAGCTTCCGACGCAGCCATCCAGGGCAATGTGCAGGCAAGCCTCTACAGCGCAACCAAGGGAGCCCTGACTGCATTCATCCGCTCTCTTGCCCTTGAACTGGCAGTGGACGGGGTGCGGGCCAATGTGGTGGCTCCGGGCGATATCGACACGCCTCTTCTTGAAAAGCAGCTGAAAGAGTTCGGCGGCGATAAAAAGGAAATGGGAGAGTGGTACCCTCTGGACCGCATCGGAAAAGCATCAGAAGTGGGGGAAGTCATCGCTTTCCTCCTTTCGGAAAAAGCATCTTTCATCACCGGGGCCATCGTGCCGGTGGACGGGGGACTCACAGACTGGTAATTGAAAGGACCTTCCTTATGGGAGGCCTTTTTCTTTTGCCCGGGCATTCCTCTTCGCATATCGCCAGACAGGAAATTTCAGGAAGTAAAAACTATCCGATTTGTTTGAATAAATATGTATGGTTTATTTAATGACTTTTAGGTATAATATAATCAAGTGTACTCTTAAGTGTATTCAGGCATTTACAATCCGGGAGGGACCCGGGTGAGGAGGTTTCTATGAGCGAAGAAAAAGAATTGGAAAAGACTCCGGTTGTTCGTCCGGAAGCAGCCCCTGAAGTAAAAGTCGAGGCTCAGCCGCCGATGGAAAAACCTGAGGCCATGCCTCCGGCAGAAAAAGCAGAAGCCATTCCGCCGGTTGAAAAAGAAGAAGCAAAACCGCCGGTAGAAGTTCCGGCAGAAGCGCCGGCCCCTGAAGAAGCTCCGGTAGAGGAAGCTGCACCGGCTCCGGAAGAAGCGGCAGCTGAAGAAGCGCCGACCGACGTCCATGTGGATGCTCCGGAAGCAGATATGGAAATCAATATCGTGGACGACCGGGATAAGGAAGCGGAGAGTCTCATCCGCTGGGCTGCAGGACGTGCAGGCGTCATTGTGGCAGCTCCTCTTCTGGGCACTGTGGCTCTCGTGGCCAATGAAGTGTACATGATCCATAAAATCGGTACCGTTTACGGGGTAGAGCTGAACCAGAAAGCAGTTCTTTCCTTCATCGGTTCCCTGGGCGCGACGGTCGTCGGTTCCACCCTGGCTACTCTGATTCCGCTTTCCATCATGCAGATTCCGATCGGTATTTCCGTCACCTACGGCCTGGGCAAGGCAGCACAGCGCTGGATCAAGGATGGTATGCCGGATGATACGAAACCATACCGGGCAGTCTTTGAAGAAGGACAGGCAGAAGGCCAGAAAGAAGAGGCAGAACTGGCTGAAAATCCGAAGAAAGATGAACCCCTTGGCGACGAAAAGAAAGATTTCACAAAAGAACTGAAGAAGAACTGGGATGATGTGTATCCGGAAAAGGCCCATGCAGCCGTTGAAAAACTGGCTGACCGGCTGACCGAACAGGCAGGCATTCTTGGAGATAAATTCATCGAAGCCCTGAAAAAAGCAGGCGTTACCGATGAACAGATCGACAAGGCAAAATATACGGCTCTCGGCGCTTCCGAAATTGCCCAGGAAACGGCTGAAAAGACGGCAAAGGACATCCAGGCCATTGCCCGGGTGAAATCGAGGGAATTCCGCAAGGATGCCATGAAGAAGGCTGATGAAATGCGGGCCCAGGCCAAAGGTCAGATGGATGAATTCCAGAAGAAGGGCGATGAAATGAAGCATCAGTCCGAAGTTCAGTCCCAGCAGATGAAGCTGAAATCGGAAAAGATGAAAGCCCAGGCCAGAGTCCAGATGCAGGAAGCAAAGATCAAGGCAAGCAAACTGCAGGCCCAGGCTAAGGAACAGGCCGATCTCGCCCAGGCAAAAGCAAAGGAATACTCCGAAGCTGCCCAGGAAGCAGCCAATAAATATAAAGAAGCTGCCACCAATGCTGCCAACCAGGCAAAGGAAAGCATTCTTTCCACGGCCAAAGAATACAAGGCAAAAATCGAAGAACGGGCTGCCCGGAAACAGGCTGAAGCCGAAGCAGCCAAAAAGGAGAGTGCTCCCGTTGAAGCTCCTGCAAAAACTGAAGAAGCTCCTGCTCCCGCTGAAGAAACTAAGGGAGAATAAAACTCCTGCCCCGGATATTTCCGAACTTCACAAGGAAGAAATCGGCGGCGTGAAACGGAGAATCATCTCCCCCTGGGGAAGACGGCGGATCCGCCATAAAAGGGCCAATCATCCCTGGGTGAGGGGAAGAAGGATTTAAATGAAAAAAGATGGATACCTTCGGGTGTCCATCTTTTTATTTTCAGGGGAAAGGGGGAAAAGGAAAAGGGGAGGCGGCGCGCAGCAAAAAACGGGCGCGTCCTTTATATAATATACATTACATATTTCCGGGATAAACATGTACGAAAACAGGCACAAAAAAAGACCGCTTCTGCGGTCTTTTTTTGAATTAGATGTCTCTGTTAACTTTATGAGAACGAAGGCAACGAGTGCAGACATTCATTCTCTTGACCTGTCCGTCTACCAGTACGCGAACTCTCTGGATGTTCGGCTTCCAGGTTCTCTTAGTTTTCAGATGGGAATGGGATACATTGAATCCCGTAGCGGTGGATTTACCGCAGATTTCACAATAGCTAGCCATGTGCTACACCTCCTTGCACTTCCGTAATTGCAACATTCATAATATATCACAATTCATTTTTTTAAGCAAGTGCTTTACGTAACTGTTTTTAAAGAATTATAATAAAAATGGAATATTGCTTATTCCCTGTTTCCATCGTTATCCGCTATAGGCGGGCCATTCCGCGAGAAAGGATTTCCTATGAGATTAACAGATTCCGTACAATATGTCAAAGGGGTAGGGCCGAAGATGAAAGAAAAACTGGCCCGCCTGGACATCCATACCGTGGAGGATCTGCTTTCCTTTTATCCCAGGCGGTACCAGGACTGGACGAAAATCACAAAGATGGAAGACCTCTCGCCGGAAGAAGAAGCGGTGGTATACGGGGAAGTGCTGGATATGAAGAAAATCACTCCCCGCCGGCAGATGACCATACTGAATGTACTTATTACGGACGGTACCGGTACGGTGATGCTCGTTTATTTCAACCAGCCCTGGAAGGAAGAGGAATTCCGCCGTGAAATGCATGTCCTCGCCTATGGAAAAATCGATTACAATTATGGAAAGCTGCAGATGAGCAATGCGGAGGTGGAAATCGTATCGCCTGAAGAGCTCCTTACTTTTCAGAAACTGGTGCCCGTGTATCCGCTGACGGAAGGAATCCGTATAGCCCAGATGCGGCGTATGATTGCGTTTGCCCTGGACCATGTGGAAGGCATGGAGGAAAATATGCCTTCTGCAGTGATCCGTTCCCGCCATCTCATGGGCCGCATGGATGCCATCCGGGCCATGCACAATCCAAAGGACTGGAATGAGCAGAAAGAAGCGCGGAGGCGCATTGCATTCGAAGAACTTTTCTTCATGCAGGCAGGCATCCTTCTCCTCAGAAAGAAAAGGGAAAAGGATGTGCTTTCCATCAAATGCGCTCCTTCCGGCAAACTGGTGAGGAATGTTTTGAAGAATCTGCCTTTTACCTTAACCGACGGACAGAAGCAGGCTTTTTCCGACATTGAAGATGATATGGAAGGGCTTGTCCCCATGCAGCGCCTCATCCAGGGGGATGTGGGGAGCGGCAAGACCGCCGTGGCGGCCCTGGCCCTGGCAAAGATTGTGGAAAACGGCTATCAGGGAGCCCTTATGGCGCCTACGGAAGTCCTGGCCGGCCAGCACTATCAGACGTTTCAGGAATTCTACAAAAATCTTCCCATCCATGTGGCCTATCTTTCGGGAGAAACAAAAAAATCTGAAAGAAATGAAATCCTTCAGGGCCTGAAGGATGGTTCTATCGATGTACTCATCGGTACCCATGCGCTGATTGAGGAAGATGTGGTCTTTGCCCATCTGGGACTTGTCATTACCGATGAACAGCACCGGTTCGGCGTGAAACAGAGAAAGGCGCTGGAAACGAAGGGTGGCTCGCCCCATATCCTCGTTATGACAGCTACGCCTATTCCGAGGACCATGGCTCTTTCCATTTACGGGGACCTCGATGTTTCTTCTATCCGGGGCATGCCCCCGGGACGTCATCCTGTGAAGACTTATGCCATTGGAAATAACATGCTTCAGCGGGTCTTCAATTTCATGGGCCGGGAAATGACGGCAGGCCATCAGGTCTATGTGGTGTGCCCTCTCGTTGAAAAAAGTGAAAAGCAGGACCTGGCTTCTGCCGTGGCGGTCTATGAACAGCTTAAAAATCAGGTATTTCCCATGTTTGGCGTTGGTCTCGTCCACGGACGTATGAAAAATGCGGAAAAAGACCAGGTGATGAGAGATTTCCACGATGGAAAAATCAATCTTCTCGTGGCCACGTCCGTTATTGAAGTCGGAGTGAACGTACCCAATGCGACGATTATGTTCGTATACGGCGCTGACCGGTTCGGCCTCTCCCAGCTTCACCAGCTCCGGGGCCGCGTGGGCCGGGGCAGCGCCCAGTCCTACTGCATTTTATATACGGATAACAGAAATGAAATCACACAGATCCGCATGAAGCTCATGTGCGAAATCCAGGATGGATTCCTCCTTTCCGAAAAAGACCTGCTCCTTCGTGGGAGCGGCGAATTCTTCGGCTACCACCAGCATGGCATGCCGGACCTTAAAGCGGCCAATATCGTCAAAGATCTGCCCCTTCTGGAAGATGCCAGAAGAGAGGCAAAAAAAGCGGTGGACTCCGGTTTTGATTTCAGCCGCGATCTGGCGCACCGGTTCAACGGAAGCTTTTACAGGAAAATCTATGAAAAAGAGCCTCCGGAGGACATGTATTGATAAGGATGGTCCGCTTTGGGTTACTTTCATACCGCCAGGCGCCAACCACCAGGCACTAACCACTAACCACTTTTGTCTGTTCTTCATATTTGTCCAACTAAAACTGCAAAAGGTATGCTATAATAAATAAATTGACAGGTTCTTATTTCCATACTCTATAGATTTCAGAATTTACAGAAATGGAGGTTGCCATGGGACAAGATAAATTTGGCCGGCAGGGGCTCACGTTTGATGATGTGCTGCTCATTCCTGCTTATTCAAAAGTGCTTCCGAGGGACGTGGATATTTCCACGCAGCTTACGAAACACATCCGGCTGAATATTCCAATCATTAGTGCCGGTATGGATACGGTCACCGAAAGTACCATGGCCATTGCCATGGCCCGGGAAGGCGGTATCGGTGTCATTCATAAGAATATGAGCATCGATGAACAGGCCCGGCAGGTGAAAGATGTCAAGCGGTCCGAACATGGCGTGGTGGTAGATCCTGTCTTTCTGTCTCCTGAGGATACGCTGGCCGATGTGGATGAACTGATGAACAAGTACCATATTTCCTGTATTCCCATTACGGAAGAAGGAAAACTGGTAGGTATCATTACGGACCGGGATATGCGTTTCGAGACAGATTTCTTCCGTCCCGTCAGTGAGGTCATGACAAAGGAAGGCCTGGTGACGGCACCGGAAGGTACGACGCTGGAAGAGGCCCGGGAAATTCTCAGGGTTCACCGCATTGAAAAGCTGCCGCTGGTGGATAATGCAGGAAATCTGAAAGGCCTGATTACGGTCAGGGATATTGAGCAGGTCAATAAATATCCTCTCGCGGCAAGAGATGAAGAGGGCAGGCTCCTTTCCGCAGCCGCCATCGGTGTTTCCCAGGATGTGGAAGACCGGGTGGAAGCCCTGCTTGCTGCAAAGACCGATGTATTTGTTCTTGATACGGCCCATGCTCACAGCGAAGGGGTGCTGGAAACGCTCAGGAAACTGAAGAAGGATTTCCCTCATCTGGAACTCGTTGCGGGCAATGTTTCCACATATGAAGGGGCAAAGGCTCTCATAGAAGCCGGGGCCGACGGTATCAAAGCCGGTAATGGATCCGGTTCCATCAGTACCACGAGGGTGGTAACCGGCATCGGCGTACCCCAGATTACGGCTGTTTACGACTGTGCCAGGGCGGCGGAAGGGACAGGAATCCCGATTATTTCCGATGGCGGTATCCGGTATGCAGGAGATGTGCCTAAAGCGCTGGCGGCAGGAGCATCTGCCGTGATGATTGGAAATCTTCTGGCCGGAACGGAAGAAAGTCCGGGAGAAACCGTGATTTATCAGGGCAAGACTTATAAGTCCTATCGCGGTATGGCATCACTGGGTGCCATGCATGCAGGCAGCAAAGGCCGGTATTTCCGGCAGAATTCAAAGAGAATGGTGCCGGAAGGCATTGAAGGCGCTGTTCCATATAAAGGACATGTTTCCGATGTCCTCTTGCAGCTGATGGGAGGTCTCCGGGCAGCCATGGGCTACTGCGGTACGCCTTCTGTCAAAGCTATGAATGAAGAGGCACAGTTTATTCAGATAACCGGCGCAGGTCTTCGCGAAAGCCGTCCTCACGATGTGAATATCACGAAAGAAGCGCCCAATTACAGTACAAAATGACAGATGATCTGATGACATCCCATGTGGTGATGGATATCCGCATCCATGCGGTAACGATGAAGGAAGCACTGGCCTGGGCAGAAAAGAGGATTCTCGAGGGGAAACCTTCCCTGATTGCCACGGCCAATGCGGAAATGATTATGATGGCCCAGGAGGATAAAGAGCTTTTCCGTATCCTGAATACCGCGGATCTCGTGGTACCGGATGGAGCAGGCGTCCTCTGGGCAGGGGACAAACTGGGTACACCTTTCCCGGAAAGAGTGACGGGAGCTGATCTCACGACGGAGCTTCTGAAGAGAGCTTCCGAAATGAAATGGCCCGTCTATTTCCTGGGCGGGGCCCCGGGTGTTGCTGCGAAGGCGGCAAGGAAATTCATGGAAGATCATGGCAGCTTTTCCCTGGTGGGGTGTCATGACGGATATTTCGATGAAGAAGAAGAAAAACGGATCATCGAAGATATCAAAAAAAGTGGTGCGAAGCTCCTTTTTGCAGGGCTTGGCGTACCGAAGCAGGAAAAATGGCTGGACTCACACAAAGAAGAACTGGGAGTCCTTGCCATGGGTATAGGCGGGGTCTTTGACGTCATGAGCGGCAACCTGAAAAGGGCGCCTCTCTGGATGCAGAGAAACCGGCTGGAGTGGGCTTACCGGCTGTACCTGCAGCCAAGCCGTATCGGCCGTATGATGGCACTTCCACGATTCATGCAGGCTGTCAAAAAATGGAAGAAACAACGCGGGAGCAAGACATGCTGAAAAAACCGATTATACTGCCTGAAGGGTATCCATTCATTCTGGTGACCTTCCTTCTGGGAGTCGTATTCTACCATTTGAAATGGTATTATGCGGCAGTCATTCCCTTCATCCTGTGCCTGTACTTTTCTTATTTCTTCCGGTGTCCCCGGAGGAACGACCGGATTTCGCCGGAGGCGGATATGCTGGTATCCCCGGCCGACGGAACGGTGGTGGATGTGGCCCATGATGTGGAGGAAGATGATTTCCTGGGGCAGAAATGCCATAAAATCACGATTTTCCTTTCTGTATTCGACGTCCACTGCAACCGGAGTCCTATGGAAGGAAAAATTACGTACCAGTCTTACACCCAGGGCCGGTTCCTTCCGGCCTATAAAGACGGGGTTGGATTCGAAAATGAGCGGGGTGCCATCGGCATCGAAGGGAAAGACCGCTCCATCCTGGTCATCCTGATTGCAGGCATCCTGGCAAGAAGGGTGGTTTCCTGGAAAAATCTGGGAGACAGCCTGAAAAAGGGGGAACTTTACGGGATGATTAAATTTGGCTCCTGCACGGAGCTCTATATTCCGGGAGACTGCGAGATCTGCGTCAAAAAAGGCGACAAAGTCAGAGGCGGCCTCACGGTGGTTGGGAGGTTGAAATAAGTGAACAAAGCATGGATTGCCAACGGGGTTACTGCAGCAAACGCCCTTTTTGGGGGACTCTCTATCATGATGTCCATCTCCGGAAATTTCAAGACGGCAGCAGTCTTCATCCTCATTGCCATGGTGGCGGATGCCCTGGACGGCCGGGTGGCAAGAGCCCTTCATACAGCCGGACCTATGGGCGTGGAGCTGGACTCCCTTTCTGATGATATTTCCTTTGGTATCGCTGCCGGTGCCCTCATGTATGCCTACCAGCTTCATGAGCTGGGACCCATTGGATTTATTCCCTGCGCACTGCTCGGTACTTTCTGCGCCTTCCGCCTTGCAAGGTTCAATGTGAAGGTCACTTCCGTTCATGGCTATTTCGAAGGCCTTCCCTGCCCGACGACAGGGGTCATCGTGGCTTCCTATGTACTTTCCGGCGTGAAGGTATGGAACTGGTTCGCCGCGCTCTGCGTACTGCTTCTGGCTTTCCTCATGGTCAGTGAAATCCATTATCCCGATAATAAAGGCGCCAGTGCTGACCAGCTTCACCTGCCGGCATTCCTCATCTGCCTCGCTTTCTTTGCACTCTGCACGTTTATTTACTGGCCCATCTGGGCGGCTGCCCTCTGCGCCGCTTACATCGTATTCGGCATGATGAATACGTACCTCAACCGCCGCAAGGCTAAACGGAAAGCGGAGAGAAGAAGAGCCAGAAGAATGGCAAGAGAAGCTGAAATCACCGAACAGTCCGAAGACTCTGAAGGAAAATAATCAATGATGAATTACACCCTCGATTTCATCATGTACCCTGTACAGCTCATTGTGGCATTCTTTACGATTTACTACACAGTGATTGCCGTATGCGGTATGTGGCATCGAAAAGACAGGAATCTCGCCGCACCGAAGACGAAATTTGCCTGCGTCATTCCGGCGCACAATGAAGCCATGGTGCTGGCCGACCTTCTTGAAAACCTGAAAATCCTGAAATATCCGAAAGAGCTCTACGATATCTACGTTATTGCGGACAACTGCACAGATAATACGGCAGAAATCGCACGGCAGCACGGGGCCCACGTCTTTGAACGGTTCAATAAAGAACTGGTAGGCAAGGGTTATGCCATGGACTGGGTTTTTCCAAAAATTTTCGAGCTCAATAAGGGCTACGATGCTTTTTGTGTTTTCGATTCCGACAACCTGGTGCATCTGGACTTCCTGGCTGTCATGAATACCCGTTTCCTCAAAGGACAGCGGGTCATGCAGGGCTACCTTTCCGCGAAGAACCCGACGGACACCTGGGTATCCGGTACCTTTGCCATTGCTTTCTGGACGATCAACCATCTGTGGCATCTGGGCAAGTACAACCTGGGCCTTTCCTCCTGCCTTGGCGGCACAGGCATGTGCATCGCGGCAGATATCGTGAAGGAATACGGCTGGGGCTGCGACTGCCTGACAGAAGATATGGAATTTTCCATGAAATGCCTGTCTCACGGCATCCGTACCTGCTGGGTTCATGATGCAATCATTTATGATGAAAAACCGCTGGGCTTCATGGCTTCCTGCCGCCAGCGCAAACGCTGGGCACAGGGCCAGTTCGACTGCTCTGAACGGTACATCCCCATTCTTTTCAAAGAAGGCATCAAAAGGCACAGTATTGTGGTGCTGGACGGAATCATGCAGCTGCTGCAGAACTATTTCCTCCTCCTCTCCACCTTCTACCTGGTGATGACCTATATCAACATGTTCTATCCCTGCTTTACGGTCATCCTCTATAACGATGTACTTGTGCCGAAGCAGTTCTGGGCAGTACTGGGCTTCATCCAGTCTGTCGTTCCATTGATCGTACTTCTCCAGATCGAAGTGCCTTTCAAGATTTACCTCTACTGGCTGATCTACCCGATCTTCATGTACTCCTGGATTCCGGTGACCATCCTCGGATGGAAAGACCGGCATAAAAAGGGCTGGGTTCATACCATCCACACCCGGAGCATGCATTTCGAGCAGGCCAAGCTGACCAGGAAGAAGGAAATAGATTCATAATAAAAAAGCTGTACCTTTATGAAATATCATAGAGGTACAGCTTTTTTAGTGCAGAAATCGTGGTCCGTGGTCCGTGAATCGTGATTCGTGGCGGTGGGCCTGCATCAAATCGGGAAGCAGGCCTCTTTTAAATTTAATTTTCAGAAAGTGGTACCTTCCCGCAATTCGAAATCTGCAGTCCGAAATCCGGTTATTTGACCCATGTGACCGGATTTCCAGTTGTGTGACGAGGCTTCCGGTTCGGGAGGCCCCCTTCCAGGGCGGAGTGACCAAGGGCAAGGGTGGCCATGATATTTTCATCTTTACCAAGCCCAAGTTTTTCCATATATTCACGGATTTTCGGATTTTCCGTGAGCCAGTAGAGCTGGTTGACATAGCAGGAGGCCAGATCCAGCGCGTTGACAGCAATCATCATATTTTCCGCAGCAATGGCGGAGTCTGCCATATCGTTGCCATAGCCGATCTTATTGGCCACCGCAATGAGCACCGGCGCATGGTAGTGGAAGACGTAAATTCCTCTCTTTGAGAGGAGGACGGCAGCCTTTTTTGAAGCATACATGCCTGGTGTCACTTCCATCTTTGCAAATTCCTCACGCGCCATGAGGGAGAGTTCATCCAGCACTTTCTTGTCCGTAATTACGATGAAATGGCAGGACTGGTTATTTCCTCCGCAGGGAGCAGCTCTTCCTGCTTCGATAATCGCATTTAAATTTTCCTCACTGACTGGTTCTGCTGTAAATTTTCTTGTGCTCCGCCTTGTCATGATGGCTTCCATGGCATCCATTGAATCGGCCTCCTTTGAATAAATTGATATATAGAAAATCTGCCTGTCCTGAGCAGGGGAAGAATATTTCCTGTACTCTCATTATTATAACAAAATGAATGAAAAAGGTGCGCTTTCTTTAGGATAAAGGGGCATTTACTCCAGGCGGCAGGTATAAATTTTAAAACTAATGTAAATTTATCATCGGGACTATTCCTGATATAGTGCGGCCGTGTATAATAAAGAATAATACCTGTTACTTTTCTGAGAGAGGAAAGTTTCTATCAAGGTGACTTTTATGGTTAATGATCTGATTCACTCAAAACGGGGAAAGGTGATCCTCTGGGTCATCATCCTCATCATCCTTCTGGCTGGAATTTATGCCTATACCCATCGTTCTTCAAACAAGGGAAATAAAAATGAAATCCGTCCCATGGTGACGATAGAACGGATGGAAAGAAAGGACATGATGAAGCGCATCGTCCTTTCCGGAGAGACTGTGCCGAAGGCTTCGGTAGATATTTCTCCCAAATACGCAGGCCGTATTGCTTCTGTGAAAGTTGATCTGGGAGACAAGGTACAGCCCGGACAGGTGCTGCTCAGCCAGGATACGAAGGATATTTCTCTTTCTATTGCAGCCAACGCGGCAGGAAGTGCCCAGGCGTCGGCAGAAGCGGTAGAGAGCCGGTCCACTTACCATGCGGGGACCATGAAGGCTCAAAGCGACTATGACAATGCTTTGACTACTTATCAGCGCTATGAGACCCTTTTCAATGAAGGGGCCGTGTCCCGTCAGGACAGGGATGATAAATACAGGGCCATGATGGAGGCAAAGTCTGCCCTGGAAAGCCTTACGGGCCAGTATATCGGTACCATTCCCGCAGTAATTGCAGGCAAAGAAGCGGCAGCTGAAAAACAGCGGGTCACTGTGGAAGCTCTTGAAACCCAGCGGGAAGATATGACCATCGTTTCTCCCATAGCAGGGACTATCGGGTTCAGGGATGCAGAAGTGGGCGAATGGCTCACGGCCGGCCAGAAGATTTTCACAGTGGTGGATAATTCTTCTCTCTATCTGGACTGTGCCGTAGCTGAACAGGATATCGGTGTGCTCAGGGAAGGTATGGACCTTTCTGTGTCTCTTGATTCTCTGGGAAATATGATTCCGGGAAAAATCATCTATATCAGCCCGAGCCTTGATGCATCCACTCATTCCTACAAGGTCCGTCTGCTGCTCGATGCAGAGCCGGACACTGTCCGGGGCGGTATGTTCGGCAGAAGCATAGTGACCGCAGTGGAAAGGAAGAATACTTTCTTCATCCCCAAAGAAGGGGTGCTGGATAACAATGGCAGAAAGTGGGCATTCCTCATCGATGAAAATAAAACGGTGAAACGGGTACCTGTGGAGACCGGTCTTTATAATGATGATTCCATTGAAATACTCAAAGGTCTGAGCGAAGGAGATGTGGTGGCAGTCACCAATATTTCCAAACTGAAGAATGGCATGACCGTCAACATTGACGAGGGAGGCGGCGCATGAACCATTTCAATATCACCCGCTACTCCGTGACTCATCCCATCGGCATTACCATGATCGTTCTCTTTTTCGTGGTCCTTGGCTTTTACAGCTATTATAGAATCGGCGTGGAGCTTTTTCCGAATATCAACGTGCCCTATGTGGTGGTGACGGTAAAATATGAAGGAGCCGATGCAGAGTCTGTGGAGCAGCAGATTACAAAACCTGTAGAGGATGCGCTTTCGGCTGTTTCCAATGTGAAACATATTACCTCCCGCTCCCGTACGGGCCGTTCCCAGGTGACTCTGGAAATGAACTTTGATGCTGATGTAGATGCGGCAGCCATTGAAGCTTCCCAGAAAGTAGATGCCATCCGTGGGAAACTGCCGGATGATGCAGATGATCCGGTAGTTGATAAACGTGATATGGACCAGTCCCCGATCGTGGACCTGGCCCTTATTTCATCCCATCCGCTGGATGAAATGTATTCTCTGGCGGATAATACCCTGACCAATGAATTCACCAAGGCCGAAGGGGTATCGGACGTGGAACTTCATGGCGGCAGAGATAAGGAAATCGCTGTCAAAATCGACCGTGATAAATTGTCCTATTATGGTATTACCATGGACGAAATCATTGATACCCTGAAAAAGGAAAACAAGCTCACTCCGGCAGGCTCTTCCTATACAGACCGCAGGCAGACCCAGATCCGTCTGAATTCCCAGTATCATTCCGTGGACGATATCAAGCAGGTGCACCTGACCACTTCTTCGGGAGAGACCATTCCGCTCCTCGCACTGGGAGATGTGGTGCGGCAGGATGAGAAAGTTTCCCGTTATGCCCGTATCAACGGGCAGGATGCCATCGGTATTTCCGTCTATAAAAACAGTAATGCCAATCTTGTCTCCACGGCAGATAATGTACTGAAAGTAGTGGATCAGCTGCGCGTCCAGTACCCGGACTATCAGTTCCTGATCGTCAATGATTCGGCAGACTATGTACGTACGGCCCTTCATAATACACTGGGTACCCTGGTGGAAGGTCTCTGTACGACAGGGCTCGTACTCTTCTTCTTCCTTCGCGGCTGGCGTTCAGCGGCTTCCGTCATGATTGCCATTCCGACTTCCCTTATTGCCTCTTTCTTTGCCATGTACATTGCGGGCTTCACTTTCAACATGATGTCCCTTATGGGGATGACCCTCTGTATCGGTATTCTGGTCGATGATTCCATAGTGGTACTGGAAAATATCCACCGTCATCTGGATGCGGGGGAAAATGCGCTGGATGCGGCAGTGAACGGGCGAATGGAAATAGGTATGGCTGCGACGGCCATTACCCTGTGCGACGTGGTGGTATACCTGCCGATTGCCTTCATGAATTCCATGACCGGCCAGTTCTTCAAGCAGTTTGGCCTGACCATCGTCTTTGCATCTCTTTTTTCCCTTTTCGTTTCCTTCACCCTGACTCCTATGCTGGCATCCCGATTCTTCAAAAACGGGGTCCATGTACCGGATACAAAGCTGTGGCGGACCATTGACAGAATGGAACAGGGCATGCAGGATTTTTATGAAGAAGCCCTCACCTGGAGTTTCCGGCACAAGAAGAAACTTTTCGGAGGGGTGGCGGTTTCTTTAATCCTCTTTGTAGCCATGGTGCCCCTGGGCATCATCGGTATGGAATACATGCCCAGAACTGATGAAAGCGGTTTCAATATTTTCGTCCGTCTTTCTACCGATGCCAGTGTTGAACGGACTGACAAGGTGACAAGTCAGCTGGAAAATTACCTGAAAGATGTACCGGAAGTCAAGACTTACATGGCCATGGTAGGTGGTGGTACGGGGGTCAATAACAGCCGTATCTACGTATCCATGGAAAAGAAACAGGACCGCTCCCGTTCAATCTGGGATGTCACGGATGAACTGCGTGACTGGATTGTGAATCATGTGGGGGATGGGGAACTCCGGGTCAAGGAAGACCAGGCCTCCGTTTCCGGCACTTCCGGCGGCGGTATCGGCCAGGGCGGAGGCGCTTTCCGCCTCGAACTTCGTGGAAATAACATGCAGGACCTCATCAATGCATCCTACATGGCACAGGATCTCATCAAAAACGGGCCCTATGGCGTAACCGACGTCGGCTCTACCTATCAGGAAGGACTGCCGGAACTTTCCATCATTCCGGACAGGGAAAAACTGAAATACTATGGAGTGGGCGTAGGAGATATTTATGATACTATTTCCAATACCATCAGCGGCAGCGGGGCAGGAGTCCTGCCGAACGATGTATTGAACGATGGCAATGATACGGATATCAACGTATACTTCACCGGCGGACAGTCCTTCAGCAATTCTGATATCGCGGCCATTCCCCTTCAGTCGAAAAAAGGCATCGTCCATGTATCTGATGTGGCAAAAGTGGTGGACGAACTGGGACCGATTACCATCAACCGTACCGACAAGCAGCGTTCCATCATCATCGGCGGCAATCCGGGGAGCCGTCCTCTTTCGCAGGTCATTAATGAAGTGACGAAGGACCTGAACGAGGCAGGCCTGCCAAAGACTGTGACTTTCCGCTTCTCCGGTCAGGCTGACAGCATGAATGAAAGCTTTTCGGAACTGCTGGGAGCCCTCCTCATGGGTATGATTCTCGTATACATGATTCTTTCTGCCCTTTATGAATCGGTGAAAACTTCTTTCATCAGAATGTTTTCCCTTCCTTTCGGTCTCATCGGGTCCCTCTTTTTCCTCTTCCTGATGAACCAGACCATTAATATTTACTCCATGATCGGAATTATTGTCATGGATGGTGTGGTGGCCAAGAACGGTACCCTTCTTCTGGACTATACGTTAACCCTGATGCACAGGGATGGACTTGACCCGAAGACGGCAGTCATTGAGGCAGGCAAGGCCAGACTTCGCCCGATTCTTATGACCACTTTCACCATGATCGTAGGGATGATGCCTACCGCCCTTGCTGTAACAGCCGGCGCAGAGACAAGAAGCTCCATGGCCTGGGTCATCATCGGCGGCCTTCTGACCTCCACGATTTTTACCCTTCTCGTACTGCCCATGATTTTCCTATTCTTTGAACGCCATTCCTTCTGGAGCGTGGTAAGAGGAGTGAAGGCACTTTTCCGCAAAGCTGGCCGGGCAGCAGGATGAAATAACAGTTAACTAAATCAATCGCCAAAAAGGCGCTCCCCCTGGGAACGCCTTTTAAAATACTGTTTTATCGATTTTGAGTGACCGGAAAGCCCGTTTTCCGAAGAAAAGATGATGGGAATAAAAACAGCTGAGAGTTGACGACTCCATATGTAAGCGAGTCAAGCTATTTATCCTTTCCGGGATTCTGGCCGAATACCCGGAAATCCCGGGGGTCTGCGCCGGGATGCTCATTTTTCGGTTCCTTTCCATCCACATGAATCTGACTCTGCAGATAGCGGGCCCTCAATTTGTGCAGAGTCTTGTCCGGAATTTCGGGAACCTGCTCCATCCATTCGATGAGTTCTGCCATGGGAGTACCCTCATACCTTTCTTTTTCCCGGGTAAAAAGAAATAATTTTTTTACCTTCTTCGTTTTCGCTCATTTTGTACCTCTATCATGGACTCTTTTACAAACTATTTTAAATGAAAAGCTGTCATCGCAGCGGAAATTTTATAGAATTAATGCAATTCTAATAAAATAAAAATGACTTTCTGCACTATATAGATGAGCCTGCGAAATCCTGCAGTTCTCCGCTGTGGCCATTCTCAGAGAAAGCGGAGAAGGAGATAAGCCGGTTCAAAAAGAACATGGTACCATGTAACTCAAAAGCACATTGAAAATCCGATCGATACCGGACCTTCTGAAAGGTCCGCGGAAACCCCGAAAGCAGCGGGCATTGCCGGCCCTGCTGCCTTTTGGGGTTTTTATTTTGCCCTGTCGACGGTGAATTCCCATAGAAAAGGCTTTGAATTTTTCATTTACATTCACATTTTTCAATGATAAAATAAATAATCAAAACTTTGAAATAGACTTCGAAAGGAGCATACATATGAAATTTGAAAAATGGCAGGGCTGCGGAAATGATTATATTTTCGTGAACGGCTTTGAAGAATCAGTAGACAAAGTGCTCGCAGAATGTGAAACCATCTGCGACAGGCACTTCGGCGTCGGGAGCGACGGTATTATTTTCTGCCTGCCCTCTGACAAGGCGGATATCCGCATGCGCATGTTCAATAACGATGCCAGTGAAGGGGAAATGTGCGGCAACGGAATCCGCTGCTTTGCGAAATGGGTAAAATCCCTGGGCCTCGTGAAGAAAGATAAAATGACCGTGGAAACAGGAGCCGGCATCATCATCCCGGAAATCCTTCCCGACGGCAGGGTGAAAGTGGACATGGGCCTTCCCCATCTTTCTCCGGAAGAAATTCCTGTGAAGAAAGAGGAAGAATCGGTGATTCATGAACATTTCGAAAGCTCCTGCCAGCACAAGGATTACGACATCACCTGCGTATCCATGGGGAATCCCCACTGCGTTATCTTCGTTCCTCATATCGAAGACATCGACCCTTATCGTGACGGTCCGGAAATCGAGACTGATGAAATCTTCCCGAAAAAGACGAATGTGGAATTCGTGGAAAAGAAGGATGACCATCATCTCCGCATGCGGGTCTGGGAAAGAGGCACCGGAGTCACCATGGCCTGCGGGACGGGCACCTGCGCCACCGTTGTGGCAGCGACCCTGAACGGTCTGGTAGACCGGGAAGCTGATGTCATTCTCGATGGAGGGACTCTTCATCTTCTCTGGGATAAAGACAGCGGCCACGTCTTCATGACGGGTCCGGCAGAACGGTCCTTCTATGGGGAATATAAGCTGAAGAGCGAAAAGTGATTGGGCCTTTAGCCCTTGAGAATAGTGGTAAGTAGTAAGTGAAGGTGGGCGCCAAAGTCATAGGGCGCCCATTTTAATATTTTCTGACTTTGTACCAAAGCCTGGAAGAATTTCAATAGAGCAGACTTTAAGGCTATGGTACAATATTTCTATAAATGAACGTTCCAGGGACCGAATGAGGGAAAATATATATGAAGGCGCGCTTTCTACTGACGCGCGCCACCGCCTTAATCCCCAATTCCTGATCCCCAATCCCTATCAGAAAATGTTAAATCAACCTATCACGAGGTAAAATCATGAAAATCTTTCTCACCAACGACGATGGTTTCGAAGCGCCGGGGCTCATTGCCATTGCCGGAAGGCTGGCAAAGCTGGGCCGGGTGACGGTCATTGCGCCGAACCAGGGCCGGTCTTCCTGTTCTTCTTCCCTGTCCCTGCGGACGTATCTTCACCTGTGGAAGAAGGAAAGCTATGGAGAAAATATGGAAGTCCTTTCCTGCAACGGCACCACGGCGGACTGCTGCAAGCTGGCTCTGGGATACTGGCTGAAAGACGATATGCCGGACCTCATCGTTTCGGGAATCAATAATGGAAATAATTCCGGCAGTGACTGCATTTACAGCGGTACCATGGCAGGAGCCCTCGAAGGGGACCTTCTGGGAATTCCTTCCATCGCCCTTTCCGCAGAACCGGCCGGGGAAGGGGAGTACCTGGAAAGGGCGGCTTCCTTTGCCTTTGAGGTGATTCAGAAATATTTCGTGGAAGAAAAATACAATGGCTGTCTCAACCTGAATATGCCGAAAGATGGCATGGATCTTACCTGGGAAAATCTGAAAATTGCCCGTCTGGGCATCCAGCACTATGACAATGCCATCCGGGAAATCAAAGATCTTTCCGGTCATCCGGGCTACTGGGTCTCAGGAAAAATGCTTCCCGACGGAACTCCGGATACGGACGTCTTCTGGTACCACCGGGGCTATCCGACCCTGACTCCCATCACCTGGAACCAGACGGATACGGGAAATATGGAGAGAGTGAAGGAAATAGCATCTTTGAGTGGTAAGTGATAAGTGGTAAGTGATAAGTGATGGTGGGCGCCAAAGTAATGGTGCGCCCTTTTATAGTGGTGGATTTGCAGTTTTCCCTGTGCGAAGAGTCAAATCGAATAAAAAATTTTATTGAAAACAGGAAGGATGAATCATTATTTCATTCAAAAAGGTGCGCTTATCTTCTGATGCGCATCACCTTCACTTACCACTTATCACTACGCACTTAGCAGTTTTCTTCTTGACAGGGGACCCCAGGGGGGTGTAGTATTATAATCGTAAATGAAATAGATTTTCAATTGGAATGGAGTTTATAGAAATGAATATGGATATGGAAAATGGCTGCTGCCGTCATACGGAAAGGACGGAGCGGGAAAGGACGAAGCTTCTCACCCGGCTGAAAACGGTGGAAGGACAGATCCGGGGCATTGAGAAAATGGTGGAAAACGACGCCTACTGCCCGGATATCGTAATGCAGGTTTCTGCCGTCACCAATGCCCTCAACTCTTTCAATAAACTTCTCCTTGCGGCCCACATCAGAGGCTGCGTAACGGAAGATATCCGTGAGGGGAAAGAAGACAAAGTGGATGAACTCTGTGCTATGCTTCAAAAAGTCATGAAATAAGTCTGAACTCACTTTTCTATTAATTCTTAAAAAGTGATAAGTGTGAAGTGGTAAGTGATAAGTGGCGGAGGCCCGTATCCAATTGAAAAGCGGGCCTTTTATATAAAATGATTCCCAGTCGGCCGAAGGCCATATATGTAAGATTGGTTTCCGAAGGAAACCATATCCTTCACTTGCTACTTTTCACTTATCACTTACCACTTTTGCAGAAAATGAAATCTAACCGAGGTGAAAAATTTTGTCAGATAAGAACAAATGCCAGTACATCGTGACCGGCATGACCTGTGCGGCCTGCCAGGCGCATGTGGAAAAAGCGGTTTCAAAGGTAAAAGGCGTGGACAATGTGACGGTTTCACTCCTCACGAACTCCATGTCCGTTACCGGGTCGGCCCCTTCTACCGATATCATTTCTGCCGTAGAAGCGGCGGGATATGGGGCAAAACCCATGGGTGGGGACGCGAAGGAAAGCGTTTCCAGACTGAAAGCAGAGGAAGAAGCACTGAAGGATCATGAGACACCCAAACTGAAACGGCGCCTCATCTGGTCCATCGTATTTCTTGCGATTCTCATGTACCTTACCATGGGCCACAATATGCTGGGCCTTCCGGTGCCGGGATTCCTGAACCATAACCATCTGGGAATCACGCTGACGGAAATGATCCTTGCTGCCATCGTCATGTTCATCAATCGTGCCTTCTTCACGTCCGGTTTCCGTTCCCTTTTCGGGGGAGCGCCGAATATGGATGCCCTGGTTGCCCTGGGGTCGTCGGTATCCTTCCTCTGGTCTCTTTATGTATTTTATAAAATGACCATCCTCATTACGGAAGGCGCAGGAAATATGGCCATCATGCCCCTTTTCCACGACCAGCTCTATTTCGAGTCCGCGGCCATGATTCCTGCTTTGATTACAGTAGGAAAACTGCTGGAATCCATTTCCAAAGGACGCACTACCGATGCTTTGAAGAGCCTCATGAAAATGGCCCCGAAAACGGCAGTGGTGGAACGGGAAGGAAAACAGGAAACCGTACCCATCGAAGAAGTGAGAATTGATGATATTTTCATCGTGAAACCGGGGGAATCCATCCCGGTGGATGGAGAAATACTGGAAGGCGAAAGTGCGGTGGATGAATCGGCCCTCACCGGCGAGTCTGTGCCGGTGGACAAGAAACCGGGAGACACGATTTCTGCCGCCTCTATCAATACGAATGGTTACATCCGCGCGAAAGCCACAAGAGTAGGGGAAGACACCACCTTTGCCCAGATCATACGCCTCGTCAGCGATGCGGCGGCCACAAAGGCGCCTATTGCCAGGATTGCAGACAAAGTATCCGGCATTTTCGTACCTGCCGTCATTGGCATCGCCATGGCAGTATGTATCATCTGGCTCATCCTTGGCGCATCTGCGGCCACGGCCCTGGAATATGCGATCTGTGTGCTCGTCATCTCCTGCCCCTGTGCTTTGGGACTGGCTACTCCGGTAGCCATTATGGTTGGAAACGGGATGGGCGCAAAGAACGGCATTCTTTTCAAAACAAGTGAAGCTCTTGAAAGCGCAGGAAAAGCAAAAATCGTGGTGATGGACAAGACCGGGACCATTACGGAAGGAAAACCGGAAGTCACCGATGTGGTGCCTTTTGGAAATACTTCCGAAAAAGTACTGCTGGAAGCGGCTTATTCACTGGAAATGAAATCGGAACATCCCCTGGCAAGAGCTGTCGTGAAATATGGCGAAGGGAAAGCAGAGGCTCTTCCGCTGGAAAATTTCCAGATCCTGGCTGGCCACGGGCTGATGGGAACTTATGAAGGAAAAACAATCCACGGAGGCTCTCTGGATTATATTTCCACCTTAACAGATATTTCCGGACTGAAAGAAAAAGCGGAAATCCTGGCCGGTGAAGGCAAGACCCCTCTCTTTTTTGAAAAAGAAGGAAAACTGCTGGGCCTCATTGCCGTGGCAGACGTCATAAAAAAAGAATCGGCAGAGGCGATTTCTGAACTTCACCATATGGGAATCCGGGTGGTCATGCTCACCGGGGACAATGAAAAAACGGCCAGGGCCATTGCCAAAAAAGCAGGCGTGGACCAGGTAGTGGCCGGAGTTCTCCCGGACGGCAAGGAAGAAGTGGTGGAAAAACTGCAGGCATACGGCAAAGTCATCATGGTGGGTGATGGTATCAACGATGCGCCGGCCCTCACCAGGGCAGATACGGGCATTGCCATTGGGGCCGGGACGGACGTAGCCATCGATTCGGCCGATGTGGTCCTGATGAATTCGAAACTCACTGACGTATCGGCGGCCGTCCGTCTCTCCCGTCAGGTTTTAAGAAATATCCATGAAAACCTTTTCTGGGCTTTTGCCTACAACGTGCTTCTGATACCACTGGCAGCAGGTCTTTACCCCGGAGTCCAGATGAACCCCATGTGGGGCGCCGCAGCCATGTCCCTCTCCAGCTTCACCGTTTGCATGAATGCTCTCCGGCTCAACCTATTCAACCTGCACAATGTAAAGCACGATAAAAAGAAGGAAATGGCAGTCCTGCCGGACCTTTCTGCAGCGGAAAAACTACAGGCCCCATCAGAACCGGCAGCTCCGGCTCAAAAGATGGAGAAAACTCCTGAAGCTAAAAAAGCGACAGTTCGTATCGAGGGCATGATGTGCGAAAACTGCGAACGCCATGTGAAGAAAGCCCTCGAAGCGCTGCCCTTCATAGAAAGTGCCAGTGCCGATCATACGAAAGGCACGGCCGAGATTACTTACAGCTCACAACCCGACGAGGCCAAAATCAGAGAAGCCCTGGCCAAAGCGGATTATGAATATAAAGAAATTGTATTTCCAAAGGAGGAAAAAGAAATGAAAGAAACAGTCAAGATCGAAGGAATGATGTGTAATCATTGTGAAATGGCAGTGAAGAAAGCTCTCGAAGCTCTGGACGGAGTAGAAAAAGCCGAAGTATCCCATGTGACCGGTACTGCAGTACTGACTATGGTAAAGGCCGTTCCGGAAGCGGAT
>OMVW01000034.1 GCA_900314595.1 uncultured Dialister sp.
CCTTTTTTTGATGTTTTAGCCCATTGGGGGGCTTTTTACCTCAGGTAGCCGAGATGCAAAAAGGCTGTACAAAATGATTGCTCATTATTGTACAGCCCCTTCTTTTATATATAACCGGGGTTAAATGAAAGAAAAATTTTCGGAACGAAAACTTTTGAATCGGGAATTTCGGGATTATCGGGACTAGTTTCGGGACTATCGGGAAGGTGGCGCCGCAAAGCGGCGCAAATATAAATAGAAAATTTCCCCATCCGGGATGAAATGCAACAATAAAAAGGCCCGCTTCTTATCTGATTCGGACCACCTTCACGAACAACGAAGAACAAAATGACTAAAGGCTAACGGGACAACTAACTACTAAAATCTAAAATCTCTTATATCCTCTTTCCCTCGATTATGTCTCTTACCACTTCATCGAGCTTCCATTTCCATACGAGGAAGGGACCGAAGACTACGCCCAGAAGGGCCTGGAGGATCTGGTAGGGGAGTTTCACCCAGGCGTAAGCGGGAGTGCTGTAGATGAAAGCGCGTCCCAGGGAGTAGCCGATGACCATGATGCATGCGCCCACAAACACGGCGGCGATGGTGGTCACTTTTTTGTTTTTTCCTTCATAGTGGACAAGGTAGGAAATTACAAGGGCCTGCAGGCCGTGAGTGACGAGGGATACGAACATGGGCAGGGGATAAAAGAAGAAATCCCCCAGAAAGGCTCCGATGCCTCCCACGATGAAAGCGCCCATGGGGTCGAGGAGAAGCGCCGCTGCCACGATGACTATATCGTTTAAGTAAAGATGGCCGCCGGGCACCGGCAGGCCGAAAGAAGAAAGACCGATATTGAGTGCCATGAGCAGGCCGGAAAGGGTGAGCCAGCGGATGTTGTATGTGTTTCCGGCATTATATTCTTCCATAGGAAAGACTCCTTTTCATTTCTGATGGGAAAAATTATAATACAAATCTGACCCTGTTAAAACTACCAAAAATGAAATAAAAAATAAGACCAGATGAAGGAAAGGTGTTAGAGAAAGGAGAACTTTAAAAACAGGGTACTTTTGATTCGGGGGAATCGAGGGGATCGGGGGAATCGGGGTGGTCGGGAAGGTGCCGCCGCTGATGCGGCGGAATTTTTAATGGGGAATGTGCACAGGCGGGGTTGAAAAGCCCGATGAATCGTAGATTCGATTCACTGTCAAAAATCCCTCCCGGCGGGGAGGGATTTCTGATTTCGAACTATTTATTTTTTCTTCCATTTCCTGCATTGTTCCAGAAATTTTTCATGAATGCGGGTATCCGTTCCCAGTTCCGGATGAAAGGCGAGGGCGGTCTGGTTTTTGTACCGCACGGCGACGATGCGTCCTTCTACTTTCGAAAGGATTTCAACCAATGGGTCGGCCGCGGTGACGTAGGGAGCGCGGATGAAGTTCATGCGGAAGGGACCGATGCCTTTGACTTCGGCCGTGGTGATGAAGCTTCCCAGCTGGCGGCCGTAGGCGTTTCTTTCCACCGTCACCGGCAGGGTGCCAAAGCAGGGATCGTCATCATTGGAAAGATGACGGGCGAGAAGGATCATTCCCGCGCAGGTGGCAAGGACCGGCAGTCCTTCTTCGATTTCCCTTTTCAGCGGCTCATACAGTTTTTCTTCCCTCAGAAGCTTCCTCATGGTGGTACTTTCTCCTCCGGGAAGGATCAGCCCGTCCAGGGGGACGAGGTCTTTCGCATTTCGTATTTCCAGAGGCTCTTCCCCAAGGGAAGCGATCATTTTTTCATGCTCTATAAAAGCTCCCTGAAGAGCAAGGATTCCTATTTTCATTTATTTCCCCCGCTCTGCCATGAGGAGTCTGATTTCCTCTTCGTTGATGCCTACCATAGCTTCACCCAGATCGTAGGATAGGCTGGCCAGGATTTCGGGATCTTTATAGTTGGTCACCGCTTTTACGATGGCTGCGGCCCTTTTGGCGGGATTTCCGGATTTAAATATACCGCTTCCTACAAATACGCCTTCTGCGCCCAGCTGCATCATAAGGGCTGCATCGGCCGGAGTGGCCACACCGCCGGCTGCAAAGTTCACTACCGGGAGCTTCTTATGGTCGTGGACATACAGGGCAAGATCGTAAGGGACCTGGAGTTCTTTGGCTGCTTCAAACACTTCATCTTCCCTTTTGGCGGCCAGTTCTGCCATTTCTTTATTGATTTTCCTCATATGACGGACGGCCTGTACGATATCTCCGGTGCCCGGTTCCCCTTTCGTGCGGATCATGGCGGCCCCTTCACTGATCCGGCGGAGCGCTTCGCCCAGATCTCTCGCACCGCAGACGAAAGGTACGCGGAATTTGCGCTTGTCAATGTGGTAGACATCGTCTGCCGGCGAGAGGACTTCACTTTCATCGATGTAATCGATATCGATGGCCTGCAGGATCTGGGCTTCCACGAAATGGCCTATGCGGCATTTGGCCATGACCGGTATGGAAACGGCTGCCTGGATGCCTTTGATCATCTTCGGATCGCTCATGCGCGATACACCGCCGGCTGCCCGGATATCTGCCGGTATCCGCTCGAGGGCCATGACGGCTGCGGCCCCTGCTTCTTCGGCAATCTTCGCCTGCTCCGGCGTAGTGACATCCATAATGACTCCGCCCTTCAGCATCTGGGCCAGCTGTTTATTCAGTTCATACTGCTCTTTTTCATTCATAACTGCCATAGATAGACTCCTTCGAAATCAAAAATGTATGGAAGGACCGGTCTCTACGGAAAGAATATTTGTCGACAATTCATTGCTTTCTGTTATATCCTGAATTATAATGAGTATCTGAATATATAGAAATAACCAGATTCACATTAAAAAATATAACCAGATGGAGGAAATATGAAAGCATACATGAATCTTTATATTTCCCTTCGGGAAAAAATCACGGATGGCACCTATTCCTATGGGGTAAAAATTCCTTCCAAGCGTCAGCTGGCAGAGGATTACGGGGTAAGCGTCATTACGGCAGAGCATGCGCTGGAGCTCCTTTCTGAAGAGGGATATGTGGAAATGAGGGAAAGAAGCGGCTGCTTTGTCATTTACAGGGAGAAGGAATCCTATCCCGTGGGAAAGAGCCGGCCGGCCCTTCCTCCGGAAAGGGCGGCGGTGGAAGTGAGGGAGCAGGGGGAAAGTGATTTATTTCCATTTTCCGCCTTTGCGAAAACGATGCGCTCCGTCCTGTCGATGTATGGGGAAAGGCTTCTTTCCCCCTCGCCCCATGAAGGGATGATGGAACTTCGAAAGGCACTGGCAGATTATCTTGCCCGCAGCAGAAATATGAAAGTCAAGCCGCAGCAGATCTTCATCGGTTCCGGGGCGGAATATCTTTACGGACTCAATGTGCAGGCCCTGGGGCGGGAGAAGCTGTATGCCCTGGAGAATCCTTCCTATGAAAAAATCAGGAAAGTCTATGAAGCCAATATGGCGAGGACCGATTTCCTCACCATGGGACCGGAAGGCATCGAGACGGAAGAACTGGAGCGGACGAAGGCTTCCGTGCTTCATGTGACTCCTTTCAACAGCTATCCTTCCGGCATCACGGCCAATGCGTCGAAGCGGGCCGAATACATCCGCTGGGCCTATGAGCGGGAAGGCATGATCATCGAAGATGATTTCGACTCCGAATTCACCCTCCTTTCAAAGCCGGAGGATACCCTCTTTTCCCTGGACCCGGGAGGGCGGGTGATTTACATGAACAGTTTCACAAAGACCATCGCTCCCTCACTCCGCGCGGCTTACCTGGTGCTGCCTGAAAATCTTCTGGACCTGTATGAGGAAAAAGTAGGCTTCTACACCTGCACGGTACCTGTCTTTGACCAGCTGGTGCTGGCTGAATTCATCGAAAGCGGCCGGTTCGAGCGCCATATCAACCGGGTCCGCCGCCATCGCAGGACGGCTTTGAAGAGCGTGGAACTGTCGGCAAAAAGGAAATAAAGAGAGAAGGCTGTTTCTATTTCCTCTTTTTACAGATATTTCCCTGTCATCCCTACAGGGGAAAAACTGGTTTAACCACCGGTTAAAAAGTAATATAATATAGATGGAAAAGTATTCGTAAAGGAGGTCATCATGAAAAAAGCAGTGCTTCTCATCCTGTCTGTTCTCTTCCTTGCTTTCGGGGGATTCTGCGCAGATGCCGCGGGGCCCATCAACAAGGATGGTTATTTCAAAAACATCCGCCTTGCGGGCAAGGTGAAAATCGTGGACTCCTTCCCGGATATCAAGGTCAGGGTGGTGACTTCTTTCCCGGACCTCAAGGTGAAGACGGTTTCTTCCTTTCCCCATGATATCGGGGAGTGGCAGTTTGTAGACTATGGCGAAGATTTCACCGTGAAATTCGTGGATTCCTTCGAAGATATCCGCATCGAATTTGTGGATTATTTCCCGGGGGTCTGCTGAAAGTTTCTGATACAGGAGGGACAAATGGCGAAGCAGGTACTCTTTGTGGTAGCGGAAATTCCTGATGCCGGGCTGGCCAATGAAATCCTCCATCTCATCCGGGAGGACGAGAAGAAAAAGGCCGGTGCGGAAGGTCATTTCCAGGTAGTTACCATGAATGAAGAGCAGTGGGAACTGAATAAGAGCGCTTTCCTGTCAGACGGGCGGGTCCTTTTTCTGGGATCTCTTCACCAGAGAAAACATTTCGGGCATCCTCTGCCGGTCAGATTTGAGAAATACGGCATCCGGTATGGCTGGAAAGGACCCTATGCTTTCCTCACGACTGATAAAAAAGTGCTGAAGAATGAGAAAACCTATGCGGAATTCCTGAAAGAACTGAAAGCGCTCTGTACGCTGGATGATATCACTAGGAGTCCCAGAAGGCTGGATATCCTGCAGATGCTGGGCATGCTCTGCGTGGCGCTCCTCGTGCCCTTCGGAAGTGTCCTTGTAGGCGGAAAACTGCTGGCCGACTGGTACTCCAACGATAATTATGTGGAAAAGCAGCAGTACGTATACGGCGTGCTTCACCTCTATAAATACCATCTCAAAGAATTCATGACCGCTCCTCTGGAAAAGTCGGAAATATAGAAAGAAGGAAATACAAATGACAGATTACGAATTCCGCCCAAGAGGCGTATGCTCCAGAATAATCACCTTGTCTCTTGACGATGAAAATAAAATCCATAACCTGAAATTCCAGGGCGGCTGCCCGGGAAACCTCTCCGCCATCGGAAGACTGCTGGAAGGAAGAGACGCGAAAGAAGCAGCCGATATCCTCCGGGGCAATGACTGCGCCGGTAAAGGCACCTCCTGCGCCGACCAGCTGGCAAGGGGGCTGGATGAGATTTTAGCGGCAAGAAAGAGCCTGTGAATAGAGTCACATTCGGTATTCGGGTCTTAGCCTCACCACGGCACGCCCCGCTCGAGTCTTATTCGAGAATTCGGGGTGCGGGGCCCGGGGTGCGGGAAGGTGGCGCTGCTTATGCAGCGCCAATTTTTTTATGGGGAATTTGCACAGGCGGGTTTATTGGAGACAATTGTCAGATAAGGCGGCTTGAGGCAGTTTCGGTATTCGGGATTAGCCTCAACACGACATGCCCCGATAGATTCTTTTTCGAGATTTCGGGGTGCGGGATGCGGGGTGCGGGGAGGTGTGCCGCTGATGCGGCACGCTTTTTTTATGGGGAATGTGCACAGGCGGGGTTGAAAAAAGTATTTCCCGTTCCCCTTCAGGGGAAGCCTTTTCAAAATCATGTCGTTTGTCAGAAAACGCTGTACTTTCTCCGCTTTCCGTGTGCGGCAGGGAATACAGATTCAAGTCGCTCGTGTAGAGTCACCGTCTGTGTAACCATCCTTTTCAGCTCGTTTGCGGGCCGGAGGTTCCATAAATAAAATTGGTTTGCAAAGCAAACCATATCCTTCCTGAAATCCGAAATCCCAGGTCCGAAATCCGTTTTTTCCTTTTTCCCGGAAAGAAAAAAGAGACGACTGCCTGTACAATCGTCTCTTTTTATTAACCGCTTACCACTTACTTCCCGAATGGCTTATACCCTTCTTTGAAAATAGTCATCATCTCATTGGTGAGGGAGAAGTCGTCGCTCTGGAGGATGATGTCTTCTCTTTTCGACCAGAAGGCGTGGTCCAGTTCGATTTCATCCACGCGGATGTCCGGGCTGCCATCAAGTTCGCACCAGAAGCCGGAGAGGATATCGGCTGCCGTGGCCCAGGGCTGGGATTTGTAGTACTTGAGGTTTTTGACGGCAAGGCCTGTTTCTTCCATCACTTCCCGTCTGACTGTTTCTTCGATGGTTTCCCCGATTTCCGTGTAGCCTGCAACGAGGGCAAAATGGGCGCCCGGGCGGTTTGCATAATGGGTGAGGAGGAGTTTGTCCTCCCGGACGACCGCCGCAATAATGGCCGGATTGAGGCGGGGGTAGATGGTCCTGCCGCAATGGGGGCAGATGCGGGCCCGTTCGGTGGGGGATGGCACCGTTTCATGGCCGCAGGAGCCGCAGAACCGGTTTTCCATCATCCATCGCTGAATGTGCCCGGCGGTCCAGGCGGCAAATATTTCCTCTTTGGGAAGATTTTTTCTATCCCGAAGATTACGGAGGGTCAGCCATTCGCCTTCAGGAAAGATTTTCCTTTTGCTTTCGGCCAGAAAGCAGGACATCCCATCCAGGGAGAAGAGGTAGGTGAATTTTTCTGAAGGCAGTTCTTTAAAGAAAGGCAGGATGGAGGGACTGCCGGTTTCAAGGAAAATCCTGTTTTCCCTGAAATAAAAGATGCGGCTCCTGTCATCGGGCAGGGCCTTTGGGTTATAATGATTATGGAGAGAGTGGGGAAAAATATCCTGTATCATAAAAAAATCCTTTCGTTTTTTCTATATAGTACTGGAGAATGGTCTCACCTACAAGGAGGAAATATGAAATCTTTCCGAAAAAAAGCACTGGCCCTGGCGCTGGCTCTTGCCGTCAGCGCTCCTTCCGCTATGGCCTGCACCCTCTGGGGCGCTTCGGGCAGCCCTGTCCAGGGCGGTGGGACGATCCTCGTGAAGAACCGGGACTGGCGGCCCCAGTACCAGGAGATGCGTTATGGCAAAGGAAAGCTGTACCGCTACTACGGCCTCTACGGAGGCGATGAAAAGAAGATGTTCCTCCGGGGCGGTGTGAATGAGAAAGGGCTGGCCGTATTTTCCGCAGCCGCCAGCGTCATCCCGAAGAAGGAACGAAAAGAAATGGGTCATGCGAAGAAAAGCGCCTTGAGGGAAATCCTTGGAAACTGTGCGACCGTGGAAGAAGCACTGGAGAAGGCGGAATATTTCAAAGGACCTGAATTTCTCATGATTGCCGATGCCCGTTCCATGGTCTCTATGGAAATAGGGGCGGAAGGGGCTTACCAGATCAAAAGGGTGAATAACGGGACTCTGGCGCATACGAACCATTACCTTTCACCTGACTTCGGTGCGCTCAACAGGAAGGTGCGCCCCACCACGACGAAAAGGCTTTCCCGCATAGAAGAGCTTCTTTCAGAGGACCATGCGCCCTGGACGCTCTGGGACCTTACGGCTTTTGGTGAAGACAGAAGCGGAGGACCTGATGACAGCATCTGGCGGCAGGGCGGAAAGGTGGAGACCCTGGCCACTTTCGGCGTGTGGCTCCATGAAGATGCCCTTCCCGATATTTACGTGAAAGTCCGCTACAATCCCTGGGACGGGGGCCATGAAGACGTGTACGAACTGGAAGGGAAAGATTTATTTCCGCCGGAAAAATGAGCGGTTCTGAAGAACCTGTGTTAAAATAAAGGAAATACATTGTAAAATGGGAGGACTTTATGGACGCAATTACTTGCCTCATTTCAAGAAGAAGCATTCGTGAATACACGGCAGAGGCCCTGACGCAGACAGATATCGAAAATGTGGTGGAAATGGCGCAGATGGCTTCCTGCTGGGAAAATACCCAGCCGGTCCGCTATGTGGCCATTCTTGATCAGGATCTGAAGAACCGCCTGGCCGACGAAGCGACGAAGAAATTCCCCTGGAATACGGAAAATATCCATGCCGCACCGGCACTCGTGGCGCTCTGCATGGTGAAGGGCCTTTCCGGTTATGAACCGGACGGAAAATTTTCCACTGCCAAGGGCACCCACTGGCAGTCCTTCGATGCCGGAGTGGCAGCCGCTCATTTCTGCCTGGCAGCCAATGCTCTCGAACTGGGCACCCTCATCATGGGAAGATACGATGAAGAAAAGGTGAAGGAAATCCTTGACCTTCCTGAAAATTATGACGTATCGGCCCTCATTGCCATCGGCCATCCGGAAGTCATTCCGGCGGCTAACGAGAGAAAACCGCTCTCCGAAGTGCTTTGTTTTAAGTGACATTTTTCAGATTTATGATTTGAGTCAGTTATGGTATTCGTGAGTTAGCCCCAACACGGCAAGCCCCGCTCGAGTCTTATTCGAGATTTCGTGATTCGTGGTTCGTGAAGGTGTGCCGCTTGTGCGGCACATTTTTTTATTGGGGCTTTGCACAGGCGGAGCGAGAAGCAGGGGAAAGGGAAAAGGGGTAAGGGGAAAGGGAAGGAGGCGGCGCTGATGCGCCGCGAGTTTTGATGGGGATTTTGCACAGGCGGGGATGAAAAGCGCTTTATTGAGGGATGTGGTATTTACTATGGGTTGAGACTTATAAGATGTTCGGACTTCGCGATCCAGATATCTTTTTTATATTCGTTTCGGGAACTCAGGGGGCTGATGCAGTACCTTTTTTATTGGGACTTTGCACAGGCGGAACGCAAAGCGGGGAAAAGGGATAAGGGGTAAGGGGAAAGGGAAGGAGGCGGCGCTGATGCGCCGCGATTTTTGATGGGGAATTTGCACAGGCGGGGATGAAAGGCGCTTTACCGAGGAATGTGGTTTTTACTATGGGTTGAGGCTCATGAGGTTCGGACTTTGGCAAACCGCGGGATTTCTTTTGCATTTATTTCGAGGAATCGGGGCTCGTGGTTTGAGAGGAATGGCCCCCCTGGATTTCGAGGCGGGCCATTTTTCAGGGAAGAAAAATTCATCCTCCGGCCCCGGAAGGATGTAAGGCGGGGGAATGAATCCATTTTTGCAGAATTTTTCAGTTGCTGCTGGCGAAGGAATCTGTTTCCTTTCCTGTGTCTGATTTCAAATCAAAAGGAAAGCCCCTGGAGGCTTTCCTTTTTTTGTTCTATTTCTGATATAGCAAGCAAGTTCTATCTCTGTATGAATGGATTATCGTCGAAGGGGTTCATGCTGCCGGGGCTCTGGGGGAATCCGCCGAAGTTTCCTCCCCGGAAAGAGGATTCTCTTCCGCCGGTGATTTCCCTCTGTCCTGCCGAGGGGGAAGGAGCGGTCTCTTTCTTTTTCCATTCCCAGCTGCCCAGGGGGCAGGCGATGAAATTCGTATTCACTTCGGTGATGTATTTCCTGACTCCTTCGGGTGTATCCCAGGCTCGGCTGGTGTACCGTCCCAGGACGAATATCCGGCTTCCTTTCTTTAAATAATTTCCTGCGGCTTCTGCCGTAGGGCCCCAGGCCACTACGTTGATGAAGTCGGTGAGGGTTTTTGATTCCCCTCCGTTTGTTACGTAGGAGCGGTCCACGGCTACGGAGAAGCGGGCCATGACTTTTCCGCCGCTGGTGGCTTTGACTACCGGGTCTTTTGTGAGATTGCCCACGATTTCTACCTGATTCATTTTGACCTCCTTACATGGCTTCCCAGTTTTCCCGGCTGCTCATGATGCGGGGCATGGCGGCTCTGGCATAGATGTCGCAGCGGTTGATGAAATCTTTTCCCATCCGCCCATGGTTCGGCACGAAGTATCTGAAGGTGTCTTTTCCAAAAAGATCGGAAACGGCCCGCCAGAGGTCAATGTTTTTCACGCTGCTGCCTTTGGTGGTTTTCCAGCCGTTTTCATCCCAGCGGCGGAACCAGCGGTAGCGGACGCCGGATTTCACGTAATCTTCATCGGTATCGATGCAGACCGTTTTTGCTCCGCCCACTTTTTCAATGACCTTCAGCGCTTCCATGAGGCCCATGAGGTACATTCTGTTCATGGTGGTACGGACCTGGCCTCCGGAAATAGCGGCTACATAACTCCCTTTTTCATCAAGGATGACTGCCGTGTAGGCACCGGTGCGTTCACCATTTTCATCGACGCAGCTGTGGATGCAGATGGTGGGCTTTTCCGGCATCTTTTCCGCGTAAGCTTTGTCCAGAAGTTTCACATGAGCCGGTACCGGTGGTACTTTGCTCTTCCGGGAGACAGATTTCCTGAAATCGGCCTTTCCTTTTGTGAAAGTCTTGAAGCTGCCTGCGGCAGAGGGGACGTTTCCGGAGCTCCTCGTTCCTGCCGGATTTCCGGTGTGGAAGCTCTCGTTCACAAATTCCCTGCCGAAAGATTTATTTCCATTCATTCCTTTTACTGCCATTTCATTTCTTTCCATAATGTTCTCCTTTCGGGTTTCCCCACTGGATGGAAAGAGAAAAGCCGCTTTGCATTGCAGTCAAACTGTATGCACCCAGCTCCGGGGACTTGCCCCTTCCTCTTACAGTCCAGGCCCTTTTCGGGCTTTCGTCATCACATAATCTCTACCAATCATCAGTTTAACCACCGTGCAAAACGGCTTTTGTCCCGGGGCGCCTCCTTCTCGCCCTTTCACTATAAATATGGGGATATCTTCCGGTTTATGGGGATACTTTTGGAAAAATTTTTTAAAAAATTTTTGAAATACCATTTCCTCCTTCACTGGGACAGATATGGTCACAGTCTGCTATAATAAAGGTAAGATTTTAATGAAAGGCGGCGCAGCCATGAAAGAAGACAGGGAAAAAGATGATCTGAAGACGGAGCACATGATGGACCTCTGGGATATCCTCTCCCGGGGAGGCGTGCTGAAAAAAGCGGAGGTGGCGGAGAAATTCAATACCCACACCCGCACGGTGAGCCGGTATTTCGTAGATATCAGGCGTCATCTGGAAAAGAAGAATATGGAGACAGGCCTTCGGCAGCAGCTTATTTACGACCGGGACAAAAAGGTATACCGCATCGAAAATCTGGAGAATTCCATGATTTCCCCCGGCGAGCTTCTGGGCGTGGGAAAAATCCTCATCGCCAGCCGCGCATTTCACAAGAAGGAACTGGAATCGCTCTTAAGCCGCCTCCTCCAGACAGCGGTCTGCCAGACAGGTCAGGAGGATGTGAGGAAATATATGAATCACGAACTTTTCGACTACAGGGACCCGAAGCATGAAGAGCCGGATATGGAAGAACTCTGGAAAATTACGGGAGCCATCAACAACCATCATATCCTCCGTTTCCTCTACAAGGGCATCGGTGCTGCAAAAGAAACGCCGAGGGAAGTGAAGCCGGAAGGCATGGTCTTTTCAGAATATTATTTCTACGTCATCGCCTCTTCTGTAGAAGCGGAGGATTCCGGGGAAGAGAATACCCGCATCTACCGGGTGGACCGGATGAAACACATCGAAGATACGGGCGAAGGATTTGACGTGGCCTACAGCAAGCGGCTGAGAGAAGGGGCGTTCAAGAACAGCATCCAGTTCATGTACCGCGGAGATATGCAGCAGGTGCAGTTCATTTATACCGGTCCGTCGCTGGAAGCGGTGCTGGACCGCCTGCCCACAGCCAGAGCGGAAGTGAATCAGGGGGGAGGCTACCTCATTACCGATATGATTCAGGGAGACGGAATCCTCATGTGGCTCCTTTCCCAGGGCAGCAAGGTGGAAGTGCTCCGGCCCGAAAGCCTCCGCAGGAAATGGATCGAAGAAGCGGAGAAAATCGTGGAAATGGGGAAGAAGAAATAGGGGAAGCAGTCAGCCGTTAGCAGGTAGTAGTTAGTGATTAGAATCGTTGGTGATGTCTACGGCTAATGGTTAATGGCCGGCAGCTAATGAACTTTATTTCCATATAAAAAGGTGCCTTTATATTTCAAGGCGCCACATTCACTTATCACTTGCCACTTTTCACTTTCGTCACCTGTTGACTATATATCGCTCAAAAGGATGTGAGTCCTATGAATCATAAAGAATGGGCCGATGCGGTGCTGGGTGTATCCCTGGCCGCAGCCCTGGCCTCGGCGCCTTTCCGGGATGCGCTCCCCGGGGACGGGCTATTTCACCTGTCCTTTGCGGCAGCGGTGGGCGGCATGGCGGACTGGTTTGGGGTGACGTCCCTTTTCAGGAAACCTTTCGGTATTTCCACACGCACCGATCTTATCGCCGGTAAAAGGGATGAAATCGTCCTTCTGGCAAAGGATATGGTGAAGGAAGTGCTGGGACCCTCTGCCTTCCGCCGGCTTCTCGTCACCCATGAACCGGCGGCAGTGGTGCAGAGCTGGCTCTTTTATCACAGGCCCGGCGTGGCCCGGCTTCTTGCGGCCCTTTCCCTCATTGCCGTGGAATCGGTGGACAGGAATTGGCTGACCTCCCTTCTGGAAGAATGGGCGGGGAAGGGCGCCCTTCATATGGACTGGGCAGGTTTGATCGCCCATGTGATGAAATCGTACTCCGCCTATCCGGGAAAGAAGGAAATATCCGCCTCTCTGGCCGCGGAGGTGGAATCGTTTCTGGAAGATGAACTGACCGAAGAGGAAATACGGACGATCTATCTGGATGCCTGGAAAAGGTACAGGGACAGAAAATGGTTTGGCTTCATCGCCCGGTCGGTGCTGGAAAAGAAGGATGAATTCGTCATTTCCCTGATCCGGCAGAAAATAAGGGAAACCGCTGTTTCCATCGGAAATCCGGACAGCCTTCTTTCGAAGCGGATCGGGGAAGAATACGACCGCTGGCAGGAAAAGCTGGAAAAGGATGAAGATGCACGGAAAAAAGTGAATGATTTCATCGGAGAGCGGGTGGAACGCTTTCTTTCCTCCGGCGGCACGGAAAGAATCCTCCGTCTCTGGGACGATCATAAAGAAACCATGGCTCAAAAGATGGCGAAAGCCATGCTGGCCATGGTGGATAAAAGTCTGCGGCAGGCGGAACTGCGCCGGGACTTCGATGCGTTCATCATTCATCAGGTGCTCTCCCATATGGATTTCATTCATGAGGAAATGGACAGGGCCGTGGAGAAGACGCTGGCCGCCTATGACGGAAGGCAGCTGGCAAAGCTTGCGGAAGAGGGAGTCTCGGAGGACGTGGCGGTGATCCGGCTGAACGGTTCCTTCTTTGGCGCGCTTCTGGGCTTTCTTTTCTTCCTCTTCTCCCTGGCAGGAGGTGCGCTATGAAAAGATACAGAACGGCCAATACCATCTTCCTGATTTCCTTTATCCTCTTTGCTGTTTTCTTCGTGCTCTACTACTTTACGCCGGAAGGCAATGAAAAGTGGGTGGCCATCCTTTACTTCCTCACCCAGTCCTGCTTCATCGGCTGCTGCGCCGACTGGGTAGCCGTGGAAGCCCTCTTCCGACGGCGCCTCCACCTGCCTTACCGGCCGCTGGTGCCGAAAAACCGCCGCCGGATCATCGAAAGTCTGGGAGACGTGAACCACAGCCTTCTTCCCCGTGAAAAAATCCTCCAGACCCTGGGCTCCCTTTCGGTGACGGATCTCTTTTTCCGGAGCTATCCGGAAGGCAGTGAAAGAAGGAAAATCCTTGAAAACGATATGGCTTTCGAAGGGGCGCGGCTCTTCCTTCTATTTCTAAAAAAACATGAAAAAGAAATGCCTTCCTTTGTGGAAAAAAGCCTCTACAGTCTGGGCGGAAAATTTTCCGCCTCTGTAAGGGACCGTCTGGAAACTGAAGCGGCCCGGTCCATCTGGCTGGATAAACTGATTTCATCGCTGGAAAATAAACTGGCCGAAGAAGAAACGAAGAGAGCCCTTTCCCGGTTCCTCCGGGAGGCGGGGGAGAAAGAAGCGGAAAAACTCAGCTTCTTCGAGCGCCTCGCCTATAAACTTATGGCTGGAAGCGGTTCCGTCATCGATTATGAAGTCATGGCCGATTCCCTGACCGGCGCCTTCCGTGAAGAACTGAAGACCTGGAAAGACCCGGAGAATCCTTTCCATCAGCTCCTCTCTGACCGCTGGGGTGAAATGGTCCGTGCTTTTCTGGACTCCTCCCCGGCAGAAACGGGAATTCACGATTTCTGCCTGTCCCTTCTGAAAGAAATTCCGGTGCAGCAGAAAACGGAAGAAGCGCTGGCTCTTTTTCGGAAAAACTGGGTGGAGGGAGACCGCTTTGCGACCCGCCTCGTGCCGCAGGCAGCCAAAGCCATGGCTCTTACCTTTGAAAAACTGGAAAAAGAAAAAGACCTCCGCCGGGCCATGGATGAAAGCGCCCGGGGCCTTCTCTCTGATATCGTCACCTATGAGCATGGTTTCCTGGCAGAGACCATCAAAAAAGAACTCTCCCGCAAAAGCGAAGAAGAGCTCAATGAATTCATCGAATCCAGGGTACACCATGAACTGGAAAGCATCCGCATCAACGGGGCTATCGTGGGTCTCGCAGCCGGAGGCATACTGTATATGTTTATTACTTTCGTATATGTGCCTCTCGTAAAATCTTTGATGTAGCCGTTAGTGGTTACCCGTTAGAAGTTAGAGGAGCAGCAAAAGTGCGGCGTCGAACATGGGCACCGCACTTTTATTTCTGTATTCATCAAAAAAGTCCGATTCCACAATGGAAACGGACTTTTTCACTAAAACTAACTGCTAGCTGCTAAAAACTAAAAACTGCCTCATTTGATTTCATTCAGCCTCTTTGCCAGCTCAGCTGCGGAGGGATCGTCACCGGTAGGGGTGATGATGGCCTGATTTCCCAGATAGACCGTGCCGTCCGAAGCGGTGGCGCTCAGCTTATCCTGGCCATGATTGTAAGCGGCAGCCAGGTTGCCCATGAGGAAATATTTCCTCTCTGCGCCTGACATGGAAGAAATAGCGGCAGGCGCTACGAAATCTTTGCCGTTCACCTGCACCATATCGCTGTTTTTCTTGATGGATACATGCTTGCCGGAAAGGGCGACCAGCTTCTTTTCATAATTGTCCCTGCGTTCCTCGTTGCCCGGGTGGTCATTGGGTGAGAAAATTTCACCGGCCAGGCTGTTTTTGAATTCGCCCTGCTTTTCGAAGATGCGCTGCCAGAGGGCTGCCCCGGCGCCCGGATTATAACCGGCTGCATAGCAGTAATCGAAGGAAAGATTATCGGCTTCCCATTCATTTTTCTTCGTGATCTGTACATTATTGATCTGGCCGACCATGGCGCTCATGGCGATATTGGCGAGTTCCCCTCCGCCCAGGGCACCGGCTGCAATCTGGGCGCCGATAATCGTATTGAGTTTCTTCCTTGTCCCCTTTACCACATGATCCTTCATGCCGTGTCCCATTTCATGACCCAGCACGAAAGCCACTTCGTCCGTATTTTCGGAAATGCTGAAAAGACCGATATTGACAGTCATGCAGTGGCCAAGGCCGCAGGCCGCATTGAAAGAGGTATCGGCATTGAGGAAATAGAGGAATGGTTTATCCTTGATGGACGGGTCAGATGCGGCAATGCCGTTTGTGAGATTCGTCATGATCTCATCCAGCATTCCATTGTAATAGGCGTTATCAGATACGCCCTGCTCCTCCTTCATCTTGGCGAAATATTCCTGCCGGCCTTCTTCCGTGTTGTTTACATAGTCCATCTGCTTGTCGATCTGTTTGTATGCAGAAGCGCCGCCTACTACGGCGCCAATAATGGAGCCCCAGTCGGCAGAAGCTTCCACCGTAACAGGCGAAGCCATCGGAAGGCCGAGGCACAGGCCCAGTATAGAAGCAGTCATGGCGAGTTTTAATTTTCTGTTCATCATAATCCTCCTTGCTTGAATCTATCTCTATTTTACTCCATCTCTTATAATAAAATAAATAGAAAGGAGAAATTTATGATTATCAATACCGGACAGCGCACGGATATCCCTGCCTTCTACAGCCGGTGGTTCCTGAATCGCCTGAAAGAAGGCTTCGTCATGGTGAGGAATCCCTTCAATCCCCTGCAGGTGACCAGGTACGAACTGGACCCGGCCAAAGTGGATGCCCTCTGCTTCTGCACGAAAAATCCGCTGCCACTCCTTCCATATATAGATAAGATTCCCTTCCGCCAGGTCTGGCACGTCACCATTACCCCCTACGGAAAGGAAATAGAACCGAATGTCCCGCCAAAGGAAGAAATCATCCGGTCTTTCCGGAAACTCTCCGGAAAAGTCGGTAGAAATGCGCTCACCTGGCGCTATGATCCCATATTTATTTCAGAAAAATACGATTTCGATTTCCATCTCCATGCCTTCGACCATATGGCCTCGGCATTGGAAGGAAGCACCGGGACAGTCATTATCAGCTTCATCGACCTATACAGCAAAATCCACAGAAACTTTCCCGAAGTCAGCCGCGTCCCCCATACCTGCCAGTACCGCCTGGCCGCCGCTTTTGTTTCCATAGGGAAGAAATACGGCATGGAAATCGTCTCCTGCCACGAAGACCCCGGCCTTGCCAGGGTGGGTGTCCACGTGGACGGCTGCTTTACGAAAGAACGCATCGAAAAAGCCATCGGTGAAAGACTGAGCGTCCCTAAAAGCGCGAACATGGAAGCCAGAGAAGGCTGCTCCTGCCTCCTGGGCCACGACCTGGGCGCCTATAACTCCTGCCTCCACGGCTGCCGCTACTGCTATGCCAACTACGACCGGAAACTGGTGGAAGAAAACTGGAAACGCCACGACGACCACTCCTCCTTCCTCATCGGAAACAGTGAAGAAGGAGACATCGTGACAAGAGCAGAAGAAGAAAGCTGGATCGAACGGGAAGTGAGCCTCTTCTAAAACAAAGGGGAAAGAGGTAAGGGGAAAGGGGTGGTGGCCGGTTTAAAATTTGGAAGCGGCAAATATATATGAGGCCTTTGGCCCTCAAATGTGCTGAAAGTGGTTGTACGCAGGCGGTGGCTCTACTTGGACGGCTTGGACCTGTATTCCTGGCCCCACGGAGACGTGAACCTCTGCACGAGGGAGAGTGTGTATTCCCAGCCCCGCGCGGAGAGCGGAGTGAGCGCAGCGTTCTCCTTTGGATGTCAGAAATCCGATCGAAAGAATCTCATCAATATCGTCTACTTCCTTTCAAGTCGCTATCGTCCAGGCCCTCCCAGGAGTTGGGAGGGTGCCTGAACGAAGTGAAGGCGGGTGGGTTCTCCAACGGTCTTTCAACCCGCCTGTGCAAAATCCCCATAAAAAAATCGGCGCTGCCTCAGCAGCGCCACCTTCCCGATCACCCCGATCATCCCGACCGCCCCGAAATCTCGAAAAAGAATCTATCGGGGCATGTC
>OMVW01000017.1 GCA_900314595.1 uncultured Dialister sp.
AGTGACAGAAGCACAAGCGCGTTAACGCGCAGCCAGTAATAAAAGGCCCTTGTGGCCGCATGTGAAGAACCACCAGCTATGCTGGTGGATTTCTTTTTGTCATTTTCACTGTGCTGTGATAAAAAATAGGGTATAATAAGAAAAAATTGATCTGCAGAAGCAGGGAAATGAGGTTGGAAAATGAAAGAAATCAATGAGGCCGTACTGGCCGAACTTCGCAAAAACTATAATGAAGATGCCAATGCCCGTGTGCTCCAGGGAACTCTGGCAAAGACGGATATGTCCAAACTTTCCTATGTGCCTGAGAACGGTTCCAGACTGGCCGGCGCCTTTACCTATGAAGTAAAGACTCATGGCATTACAGCCCAGGAAATGTCAGGCCGCTGCTGGATGTTTGCTGCACTCAATATCCTTCGTGAGAAAGTGGCGGAAAAAATCGGGGTCGAAGAATTTGAACTTTCCCAGAATTATCTGACTTTTTACGATAAACTGGAAAAGGCAAATAATTTCCTGCAGATGGTCATCGACCATGCGGATGAACCGGTCAAAGGACAGCTTATGCAGTATGTGCTCCGCGGTATGAGTGACGGCGGGTACTGGTGTCCGGCGGCAGATCTCATTGAAAAATACGGTGTCCTTCCCAAAGCATATTTCCCGGAAACTTTCCAGTCCGGCCACACGATGAATTATATCAATGCGATCAATAAACTTCTCCGGAAAGATGCCATGGAACTCCGCGAACTGATTGCAAAGGGAGGAGATCCCTATGAAAGAAAAGCGGAAATGATGGGGGAAATTTATAAAGCCCAGTGCATCGCTTTCGGCCAGCCGCCGGAAGTCTTTGATTTCTCCTGGAAGGACAAGGATGGCAAATTCCATGAGGATAGAAATCTGACACCGAAGGCTTTTTATGAAAAATATACAGGATTTGCCGTCCGTGACTATGCAGCTGTCATCAATGAGCCCCTCCCCGGGAGAGCCATGGATACACCCATTACCTTCCATGGTATAGAAAATATGGTGGGCAGGGATATGACAGCCCTCAATATTTCCCAGGAAGCGCTGGAAGAACTGTGCGTAAATATGCTCAAGGGCGGAGAAGCCATCTGGTTTGCCTGTGATGCAGGGGCTTACCTCTCAAGGAAAGACGGAGTCTGGGATCCGGACAGTGTGACTACGGATGAACTTCTCGGCGGGTTTTCCACATTCATGGAAAAAGGAAAGGCTCTCGAATACAGCCAGAGTTCTGCGAACCATGCCATGCTTTTAACCGGCGTTCATCTCTCCGAAGATGGAAAACCGGACCGCTGGAAGATTGAAAATTCCTGGGGTAAAGATGTGGGTAAAGGCGGGTACTTCGTCTGCTCGGAAGCTTATTTTAAACGGTTCGTCTACGAAGCGGCAGTGAACAGGAAATATTTCAGCAAAGAGCAGCTGGATATGCTCAAAAAAGAACCGGTACGCATCAATGCGTGGGATGAAGATTTATAATAGTGATTCAGCATAAGCTTTTCATTGATTTCATACATATAACATATTGACAACAATACTTTAGTTAGGTAAAATAAATAATAACAAAAATATAAATAACCCTTAAGGGTTGGGCAGGCAATGGCGCCATCAGGTGTCTTTTCGCCTGCCTTTTTTGTGTTTCATTACTTTACGCCTGGGGCGTTAGGGAGGGCGATGCGTATGGGTTTAGAAGAACTCAAGGAGCATGTTGAGGTTATTAATAACCAGATGTCGCGATACGGGGTCAAGTTCGGCGTATTCCAGAATGGTGTATACAACGAACGGCTTTTCCCGTTTGACCCGATTCCGAGAATTATCGGGGCGGATGAGTTCGACGTACTGGAGAGAGGCCTTCAGCAGCGTGTAGATGCACTCAATCTGTTTCTGGCAGATGTGTATGGTAAAAAGCAGATTATCAAAGATCAGGTGGTTCCGCCTGATTTCGTATATCCATCACCGGGTTATCTGGCCCAGTGTGAGGAAATAACTCCACCGAAGAGCATTTACAGTCATATTTCCGGTATCGATCTGGTTAAAGGCAAAGATGGGAACTGGTATATTCTGGAAGATAATCTCCGTATTCCTTCCGGCGCGTCCTATCCGCTCATTGCCCGTACTCTCTGCCGGCGCTGCTGCCCCCAGACTTTCCGCGACAATCATGTGGTGGATAACAGGCATTACGGTCAGTGGATTGAAGAGGTCATGGACTATGTCAGCTGCGGCGGCATCAATGTCATCCTGACGCCGGGCCGTTACAACTCCGCTTATTTTGAACATTCCTATCTGGCAGAACTTTCCCACTCCGTCCTGGCCGAAAGCATGGACCTTTATGTGGAAAACAACTGCGTTTACTATCGCGGCAATAAAGGACCGGTCAAGGTCGGGGCCATTTACCGCCGCCTGTCCGATGAATTTATGGATCCTCTCTGCTTCAATCCGGAATCCGTCATCGGTGTGCCCAATATCATGGCTGCCTACCGCGCAGGCAATGTAGCTATCCTCAATGCCCCGGGCAACGGTGTGGCTGATGATAAAGGGATTTATTACTTCGTTCCGAAGATGATCAAGTATTATCTGAAAGAAGAACCGATCCTTCATAATGCACCTACATATCTTCCGTTCTACAAGGACGATATGGACTATACCATGGCAAACCTCGACAAGCTGGTTATCAAGGACGTAGCTGAAGCCGGCGGATATGGCGTCGTATTTGGCAATTCCCTGCCGCCGGACAAGAAAGAAGAACTGCGCCAGCGGATTATCAATGAACCAAGACGCTTTATTTCTCAGGAAGTTATCGACTTCGAAGATCTGCCTATCCTTGATGGCGGGTCGGTGGTAGAACGTAAAGCAGACCTGCGTGCTTTCGTGCTTTCCGGCGAAAAGACCAGGGTGTGGCCATGCGGCCTGACCCGGTTCTCCAGAAATCCGGACAGCTTTATCGTTAATTCTTCGCAGGGGGGAGGTTTCAAAGATACATGGGTGCTCTTACATTAAATAAAATTGACCGTCTCTACTGGATGGGGCGGTATGCGGAACGTGTAAATACCACGCTGATGTTCCTGATGGAATACTATGATGAAATGATTGACGGTGATCCGATGCCGCATGAAGAATTCTGCGAACGTCTGACACTGCCTGATGTTTATAAAGATAATGAAGATTTCCTTCGCAAGTATACTTTTGATGAGAATAATCCGGATTCTGTCTATGTGGCAGCAGACCGCATGCTGGGCAATGGCATGACCCTTCGTGAAACGATCAGTTCCGAAACCCTGTCCTACCTGCAGATGGCCATGAATTCGCTGGAAGCCGCCAAGACTTCGAGCGCACCGATCCTGAATGCACAGGAAGCCAGGGATGCCATTATGGCCTTCCGCGGAAGCTTCGATGATACGGTCGAGGACAAAGGCGTCAGAAATATCGTGAAATGCGGCTGGACCGCTGAACGGATCAGCATTTATCTCCGTTTGGGATATCCGGATAATCTCTGCGCGCCGGAAATCAATAAACTTCTGTACAGAGTTACCCGCGCACCGGTCCGGATCAGGAGTTCCGCTTTCGCAAAACTTCTGGCTGCCATTTCCGGCGGGGATGAAGCACCGCTTAAAGGAGACCGGGAAGATCTCATTGAAGCGGCAGAAGAACTGGTTGAAATCTGATTACTTCCCTGCCATGGGCACTGGCAGGATTGACAGGGGACTGCTTTTCTGAAAGTTGTCCCTGCGGCTTTCAGGCGGAAGGGACCGCCCGGGCTGCTTTCCGGCACTTGGGGAGTGCCGGGAAAATTTCATATGATCTGGGCTGTTTCAGAAGGACAAATCATTGCAGGGCCTGCGCCCTGCGGTGATGAGTTCTTTGTTTTTGCCTGCATGCTATTATGGCTCATAAGATGCGGCGGGGCAGCCGCTATGGTTGGCTTATATTTAAAAAAATCGAAATTATTACCCTGGACACTTGCAATAAGAGGGCTTTTAGAGTATGATGGCTCTTGTACTTGATTTCCCTCAGGGATTCAGACAGGAATGATACGTTTAATGGAAAAAATTTCGTTTTACTATAGAACAGCCAATACATATTCGTCGCCGGTGAGGGAGCAGGATTTTCTACTTCGATGTATTCCCCAGAATCTGCCGGAGCAGGAGATTCTGGATTTATCACTTTACATTGACCCCCTGCCCACTGGCGGGAACTATGGTAAGGACAGTTTCGGAAATACAACTTTTACAGGGCGTCTGCCGGAAGGACATACCTTTTTTTCCTATTGGGTCAAAGGGACAGCCCTTCGGGATGATGACAGGAGAGTGGAATGTGAACCGCTTCCCATTTTTTCCTATCCCTCTATTCTTACAGGACCATCGTCCATGCTGAAAGCTATCTACGATCTGGCCCCGAAATCAGAGGACGCTCTGGAACAGGCGGACTTTTTCCGGGAGACTGTATACAATCATATGACCTATGTGGCCGGTGTGACCAATGTGCGCACCACGGCCAACCAGGCGGCTCTGGGTGGTCAGGGGGTGTGCCAGGATTTCACCCATATTTTTCTTGCGCTCTGCCGGATGAAGCGCATTCCTGCCAGATACGTGAGCGGGCTCCCTGTAGGGGAGGGCGCCAGCCATGCCTGGGCAGAAGTGTGGTATAAAGGACGCTGGTACGGCATCGATGCGACCCGTAACTGCAGGGCGGGAGAGAAATACATCAAATTCGGTACCGGACGTGATTTTATTGACTGTCCCATGGAGCAGGGAGTCTTCTGGGGCTGGTGCAATCAGTCACAAACTGTATACAGTAAAGTGGATCTGATCAGCTGAATACAATTCAAAACCGTGCGGAGATACAATGATCTCCGCACGGTTTTATATTGAGGATTCCGGTTCTGAATTATTTGATGATCAGCACTGGCACCTTGACATGGTGGATGACATACTGGGAAACGCTTCCTGTAATAAAAGAAGAGAGGGATCCTTTACCGCTGTTGCCCATAATGACCAGGTCGATACCTTTTTCTTCAACTACGGAAGCAATCACATTGCCCGGGACGCCGACCTTCAGGACAGGGGTGAAATGAACGGTATCGGGAACCAGCTTTTGCGCTTTATCAAGCACGATTCTGGCTGTTTCCCGGATATTTGTAAAACCGTCTTTGTCCAGGTTGACCTGAAGAAGCGGGTAGGCAGCTTCGGTCACATCGGCCACTGAGAGGACATAGAGTTCCGCATGATAGGTTTCCACCATATCCAGAGCGCACTGAAAAGCATTGCCTGCGGTGCCTGAGCCGTCCAGAGGGACCAGAATTCTTTTAAATTTCATAGTGAATGACCTCCTTTTGTGTTTAAATTTCTTCATCTTAATTATAGCAGGTTTTATTTATTTTCTTTAATCTTCCGTGATAAAGGATGAAAATATTTCCGGAAAAGGTTAGAATAAAAAGAAAAGACTACACCTGTCAATCAGGAAATTCCTGTCAAGGAGGATCAAATGAAAAAACTATTGCTGGCTGCAGCCATACTTTCGGCGGTATGTGTACCCTGTATGCCTACCGCGGCGAAAGACTCAGGAAAAGTTTCAGCTGAAGCACTGTCTGCTGCTGTTTCCCACGGATTTGAATATAAAAACAGCGATACCGGTATTTCCATCACACTGCCGGTGTCCCGCGTAGAGAATAAGGATAATAACGGACTTATGTACCAGGCATATCTTCCTGATTCGGGTCTCTCCCTTATGATCATGTCAAAATCCACCAGGCAGCCCCGCATGGAAAAGAAGCTTCAGGAAACACGTAAAGCTTCTGAAAAATTCCTCAGGGAAAAGAAGGGGGATTCCAAAGAAACACTGGTTTCCGTAAAGAAAGGAAAAGTGGACGGAGTTCCTGCCATCATCACCAGCTCCAGAGGGACTGCCGCGGAGGGCGGCTATGAAGTCCTTCGATACTGGGTGAGCAATACTGACGGAGATTATATGATTTCCTTCACTTCAAAGGAAGGAGAAATGAAATCCGGCGGGAAAACCGTGAAAGGACTGGTGGATTCCATTCACTTTTTCACCCCCATGCAGAGGGTGGAGATCAAGGGAACCGTTTATACCTATGACATCCCTGCCAATATGCGTGTGGATTACAAGCCGCCTGTTGCGCCGGACCATGTACTGGTTGCAGGAAATCTTTCCCTCATGACCGGCGTCACAGCACTGCCGATTGAAGAAAATGACGACCTTTCCTTCTTCCCCGAAAGCCTTGCCGGACTCACAAAGGATGAGCAGGCTTCCATCGTGGATCACCTCAAAGCCAAGATTGCCGATGAAGCAAATGGCAGAAAGGTCAAGAAAACGAAATTTGATTTCCGGAATGTTTATGGAAGAGATGCTCTCATCATGGATTTTGAAGACGGAGATTCTCACAACAGGAGCTTCATTTTCATTCAGGACGGGAAATATATTTCGTTCGATTATATTTATTCTGAAAAAGATAAAGATTATGCGGAAAAGGTCATTGAACAGTCGGTGAAATCGATTTCTCTCTGACCGGCAGAAATCTTTTCATTTTTTCATACCGCCCAAGCAGAAGGTTTGTGTAAAGGAGGGACATCCTTGTTTTTCAATTTATTCGGCTCCGGTAAACAGGAGCAGATAGAAGAATATGCCGGCAAAATGGCAAAGGCGGCCATCGAGGATGAGCTCGATGCAGATATGCTGGAAGAACTCATTGCTTTTGCAAAGGAAAAAGGTCTGGGCAACAAGCAGTTGGCAAAAGCACAGGCCCTGGCCTGTGACAAAGCTTTCGAAGCCCTGTATCATGACGGTTATATGGATGACGATGAGTATGGACTCTTTGCGGACCTTCTAAAGCTGTGTTACATGATGAAGGAGGCGGAAAAATACAAATATGAAACCATATCCCGCCGGTGCAACGCACTTTTCAAGATTCAGGAAAAAGGGCTGCTTCCAAAGATGGATAAAGAATACGCCAATGTAAAGTATCGGCCGGGAGAAGAGCTGTATTTCACTTCTGCCGCCCGGTTCATGACACCGGCAAAACCGGTGAAAAGGGAAGATTCCATCATCATTGCGCCGGGTAAGCCTTTCAAAGTGGGCGGCTGGGAAAACCATGAAGACAAGAGTGCCTGGAAGGAAGGGGAGAAAGGCGCTTTCTGGATGACTTCCGAGCGCCTTGGCTTCCGCAGTAAAGAAAAGAAAGAAACCATTGAGCTTTCTGATCTGGAATCGGCGGAAATAGGGCAGGGTCCCCTGTGTCTCTACGAAAAAGGAAAAGATGCAACCCTTGCCGTGGCTATTGATGATTACGAAATGGTAGGCGCCATCCTGTCCAACCTGATGAACCCTGAAAAATAGATGGGTCCGGTATCGCTTTGAAATCATTTGAAGCAGTATAAGTCATATATTATTGTGAGCTTTAGCTCAATTGGGTTTCATCCCGGGAGGTCTGCCATGGAATTTGATCATTTACTATCTGTACGTTTTTCCTGCCGGCGTTATTCAGACGAACCTGTTTCGTCAGAAGATATTCAGAAAATTCTGGATGCGGCACAGCGTGCGCCGGTTGGTCATTTTGATTACAAACATTATGCTATTGCTGTAGTGACGGACAAAAAGATCCTGAAGCTTCTCGCTGACCAGAATGATGAACTTTCCGGCCGGGGCGATCCTCTATATGGTGCACCGGTCCTGCTGCTCATCATGAGCGCTCCGGGGGCCAGAGAAGATTCCATCAAGCTGAATGCAGGAATCATGGCGGAACACATGCATCTCGAGGCGGAAAATCTCGGGCTCGGATCTATCTGCATTTACAGCTTTATCCGCACACTCAATGTAACCGACGGCTGCGGAGAGTATTTTAAAGCCCTTCATATGCCGGAAGGCTGGAAACCGGCTATGTCTGTGGCGGTAGGTCATACTCCGCTCAAACGCCGGGAAAGAAGGCTGGCGGCCCGGTTCCCTGTTTTCCGTGTAGACGGGGAGGAATAGGAGGAATTATGGAATTTGAAAAGGTACAGTCTTTAAGAAAGTCGATACGATCCTATACAAAAGAAGCGGTTTCGGAAGAAGACCGGAAGGCTTTGATTCATGCAGCCCTTACAGCTTCTGTAGGCAAGCATAACGATAAGGGTTATGTCATCGTTTCCGTGACTGACCGGAAAGTGCTGGAAAAAATAAGCACCGAAGGCGGAGAAAAGCTCGGAAGGCCGCACCTGATTTATGAAGCGCCTCTTCTTTTTCTTATCTGCCGCACAAAAGATGCTTTTGAGTACCTGGAGGATTTTGATGCAGGAATTATCGCGGAGCACATCCATCTGAAAGCCACCGAACTGGGGCTTGGCTCCATTATCCTTTTTGGTTTTGTGCGCCACCTGGGAGCTGAGGCGGATTATCTGAAAATGCTTTCCCTTCCTGAAGGCGTTACCCCTCTTCTTGGCGTAGCTGTGGGTCATAGTCGATTAGCGGATACGCCCAGAAAAGAAGACCGCCATTTCGAAGTCATTGAACGATGAGAATAGTCATAAATCGGAAAATATTCCGATGGGGACTTTTAAGCGTACACGAAAATATGTAATGAAAGAATAAAGATCGCACGTCTGCCTCTCAGAACGTGCGGTTTTTTACGAGATAGGATTCCTTCATCCGGAATGAAATGGACATTTTGACAGACATAAAATAAATATTGCTATTCTGTGGGAAATTTCGTATAATCATCTTGTATATATCCATTTAAGTTTCAAGGAGGATGCATTTTTTTCTCATGGCTTTAGAAGTCGGCAATATCGTAGAGGGTACTATCACCGGTATCGCGAAGTTCGGCGCATTTGTAGAACTGCCGGACAACAAGGTGGGTCTGGTTCACATTTCGGAAGTGGCAAATGAATATGTGAGCGATGTAAACGATTATCTCAAGGTAAAGGACAAGGTCAAAGTAAAAGTCCTTACCATTGATGAAAAAGGAAAGATTGCCCTTTCCATCAAGCAGGCTCAGCCGGCAGATGAAAAGAAACAGGGAGTCCATGGAGGTTACGACCGTCAGGGCCGCCGTGAATTCCAGCATGGAGACCGCGGAAATTTCCAGAACCGTGAGAATCATCGTCCTTTCCATAGAGAAGAAGAAAACTTCCATGAGGAAGATTTTGAGGCAGCCCGTCCGGAAAGAAGGGAATACGGCCGCTCTTTCGACCGTCCTTTCCATGGGGCCAGAAGAGAAGCTCCGGCATCTTTTGAAGACAAGCTTTCCCGCTTCCTGAAGGACAGCGATGAAAGACTTCTTGATCTGAAGCGCAATGTGGAATCCAAGAGAGGCGGCAGGGGTGCACGCCGTTCTGACTGATTCGTGAAAAAAGGGGCTGTGATCCGGCCTCTCTTTTTTGTAGGAAGCAGACCCGTATTATCTTGTTGGTAAAAGGGATTCATGGAACTGTTCGGGAACAAATACTTATAGATTGCAGGAGGCACTCATGCGTGCGATTATTGATATCGGTACCAATTCTGTCCGTCTTCTCATTGCTGAGAAAGATGATAAGGAGAACTGGAAGGTCCTCTTCAAAGACCTTCGCAGTACCAGGCTTGGTGAAGGAATGACCGACCGGGCGTATATCGGGGAGGGACCGAAAGAAAGAACACTGAAAGCCATCGAGGAATTCGTGGCGAAAGCCCGTCTGGAAGGGGCCGGTGAAATATATGCCTATGGCACCTCTATTGTAAGGGATGCTGCCAATGGCGGAGAATTCACCGACGAAGTGACTTCGGCTACCGGTGTGCCTGTCCGTATCCTTACAGGAAAAGAAGAGGCTTATTACAGTTACATCGGTGCAGCCGGCACGCCATCCGTAGTGACGGCAGTTGTAGATATCGGCGGAGGTTCCACGGAATTCTGTATGGGCTTCGGACCGGATATCGGTATGCGACACAGCTTCCGCCTCGGCTGCGTACGCTGCTCGAAACAGTTTGATACCACTACGCTTCGGGGGCTGGCAGAATTGAAAAAGCACTGCTTTGCCCTGTTCCGCGAAACAGACCTCATGGATGCTATGAAAAACGTACGCCGCTGGATCGGCGTGGGCGGCACAGTGACTTCGCTGGCCTCCATGCTGCAGGAACTGGAAGTTTATGATACCGAAAAAGTTCAGGATTACGTGATCCATCAGGAAGATGTGCATGACCTCATGATGAAGCTCTATAAAATGTCCTATGATGAGCGGTGTCACATTACCGGCCTCATGCCTTCCAGGGCAGACATCATTGTGGCCGGTCTTGCCATACTGGATGCCATTATGGAATATTTTGCCCTGCCGGAAATCATGGTAAGCGACCGGGACCTGTCAGAAGGTCTTCTGGATGCGGATGTACTGAAACCAAACGAGGATAAATGAAAAAAGAAATTTTTCTGAAGAAGGTGCTCTCCTTTGCCCGCGAGAATGGTCTGTGGCGTGAGGGAGACCGGATTCTTGCCGCTGTTTCCGGCGGTCCTGATTCCCTGGGCCTTCTTCTTTTTCTTAATGAAATCAGGGAGAGGGAACATATCACTCTCGGCTGCTGCTGCGTCAATCATCACTTGAGAGATGCTGCAGAAGAAGAAACAGAGATGGTTAGGAACATCTGCCTGAAACTTTCCATTCCGTTCTGGAGGAAAGACGTGGATGTGCTGAAAGCCTGCTCCGAAAAAAAGGAATCCCTGGAAACCATGGCCAGAGAGCTTCGATATCAGGTTCTTGGAGAAGTGATGGAGAAGGAAAATTTCAATCTCCTCGCCGTGGCCCACCATAAGGATGACCAGATGGAAACGATCCTTTTCCGCCTGCTTCGCGGAAGCGGAATCAGGGGACTTGGAGGGATCCGTCCGAAAGCGGGAAATCGCATCCGTCCTTTCCTTTGCGTGACAAAGGAAGAAGTTGGTGAGTTTATTTCATACTGGCCTTTCAATCCTGCTCATGATGAAACCAATGACATTCCGGATGCCGCAAGAAATAAAATCCGTCTCCTGCTGGTACCACGCCTTCTTTCCTGCAACCCGAATCTCAGGGAAACACTGTCCAGAATGGCAGAGAACGCTTCGGATGATGAGGATTATCTGGAAAAGGCAGCAGAGAAAGAGGAAATTTATTTCAGAAAAGCAGGCGAAAGCCTTTTTTATCCTCTTGACCATTTTCTTACTCTTCATCCTGCCATCAAGAGGCGTATCCTGATTTCCGCAATTAAACGGGAAAGCGGAAGGGCACCGGATGCAGAAGGGGTGGAGCGGTTCCGAAAGCTTGCGGTCAATGGTAAAAAAGGACGTACTTCCGAATCCGGTACCGTAATGGAAAAGGCAGGCGGAATGCTCTGCTTCCACAAAGGCAGTACCCGTGAAGGAGCCGAATTGGAAGTATCCGATTATTTCCGCCTGATTTATGAAAATTGGTCGGAAAAATCAAAACACATTACAGGTAAAACTGGTATAATAAGATGTACAGCCCTTGAAACGGGAATGGGCATTTTTTCTCTTACAATCAGGCAGCTGGAAAAACCGGTTTCCACGGGGAAAAATGAGCTGCTTCTGGATGGAGACCGGGCGGGTTTCCTGCACCTCCGGAAGGCATCGGCAAAGGACTATATGGAGCCAAATGGGATGGAAGGAAGCAAGACCGTTTTTTCCATCCTTCAGGAAAAACGGATTCCTGCAGCCCTTCGTCACGAATGGCCCGTAGTGGCTGATGAAAATCATATTTACTGGACCTGCTTTCTGCGGGGAAGCCGTTTCGCCCGGCCTGACCGGGGTACAAAGAATTTTCTGCTTCTTACACTGGAGTGGAAAGAAAAGGAGAATAAACATGGAAAATCTCGGGAAAGATATAAAGACAGTCCTGATTACTAAGGAAGAACTTCAGAAACGGGTCAAAGAAATCGGCGCTGAAATCACGAAAGATTATGCCGGACGGAATGTAGTGCTTGTAGGCATCCTGAAAGGAGCCATGCCTTTCCTTTGTGACCTGATGAGGGAAATTGATCTTCCCGTTACCCTGGATACCATGGTGGTTTCCAGCTATGGAAGCGGTACCATTTCCAGCGGTCATGTGAATATCAAAAAAGATCTGGACAAAGATATCCGGGGGAAAGATGTCATTATTGTGGAAGATATCATCGATACCGGAATCACCATGAATGCCCTTGTACCGCTCCTGAAAGAAAGAGGAGCATCTTCTGTAGAACTGGCCATCTGTCTCAATAAAAAAGAAAGACGGGTCAAAGATGTGGCTGTGAAATACATCGGATTTGATATTCCCGATGAATTTATCGTGGGCTACGGCTGCGATTATGCCGAAAAATACAGAAATCTTCCGGACGTCTGCGTGCTGGATCCTAAAGTGTATACGAAAGCCTGATTTTCTTTTCTCCTCTGTCTAATCGGGAGAGTCCGTCCTTTTGGGGAAGGACACAATTTAATAAATTTTATTGATTAAAGTTTGAAAAAATGGTAAAATAAATAACTAATTCAAAGCTTTCTATTTAACGGGGTGGGAACCTGTTTAAATGGGATTATTACCGCTGAGAGAAGGAGGAACATATTGAATAAATTTATCAAGAATGTGGCGCTTTATGTGCTTCTGATTATAGTTGCCGTGTCCATATTCAATACCTTTGTCCATCCCCAGGAAAAGCATACGGAAATCAGCTACACCGATTTTATTACCCAGGTGGAGAAGAAAAACGTATCCTCTATTGAAATGACAAACAATGCAGTAGTCGGCAAGATGAAAGATGGCACAGAATTTGCCACCTATATTCCTGACAATGACACCCAGCTTCTTGGCAAACTGGAGGACAACAATGTTTCCATTACTGCCAAACCGCCGGAACAGCCTTCCTGGTGGATGAGCCTCCTGTCAAACCTGCTTCCTATTGTTATCCTTATTGCCGTATGGTTCTGGATGATGAACCAGACCCAGGGCGGCGGCGGACGTGTCATGAGCTTTGGCAAATCCAAGGCTAAAATGACCGGTGAAGGCCAGATTCATGTGACTTTCAACGATGTGGCCGGCGAAGATGAAGCAAAAGAAGAACTCTCCGAAGTGGTGGATTTCCTGAAAAATCCGGGACGTTACACCGCTATCGGCGCTAAAATCCCGAAGGGCGTCCTCCTTGTAGGACCTCCTGGTACAGGCAAGACCCTTCTGGCCAAAGCGGTAGCCGGAGAAGCAAAGGTTCCATTTTTCTCCATTTCCGGCTCTGACTTTGTAGAAATGTTTGTCGGTGTAGGCGCATCCCGCGTACGCGACCTTTTCTCCCAGGCAAAAAAGAATGCTCCCTGTATCGTATTCATCGATGAAATCGATGCCGTAGGCCGTCAGCGCGGAAGCGGACTTGGCGGCGGTCATGATGAACGTGAACAGACACTGAACCAGCTCCTTGTCGAGATGGACGGTTTCGGTTCCAATGAAGGCATCATTACCCTGGCAGCAACGAACCGTCCGGATATCCTGGACCCGGCACTTCTCCGTCCGGGCCGTTTCGACCGGCGCGTAGTTGTGGGTACGCCGGATCTTCGCGGGCGTATTGCCATTCTCCGGGTTCATGCGAAAAATAAGCCGCTTGAACCGGATGTGGACCTGCCGACCATTGCGAAGAAAGTTCCGGGATTTACCGGGGCAGATCTTGCCAATATGCTGAACGAAGCAGCCCTGATGGCTGCCAGAGCGAACAGGAAGACCATTTCCATGTCCGATTTGGAGGAAGCTTCTGAAAAAGTTTCCTATGGCCCTGAAAGAAAGAGCCACAAGGTGAATGACGACGAAAAGAAACTGACCGCATATCATGAATCCGGCCATGCCATTATGGCTACTCTCCTGAAAGATGCGGATCCGGTACATAAAGTCACCATCATTCCGAGAGGCCAGGCAGGCGGCTATACCATGATGCTGCCTCATGAGGAACGATCCTTCATTACCAAATCCCATCTCCTTGCCCAGATCCGCGTAGCTCTTGGCGGAAGGTGCGCAGAAAAAATCATTTTCAATGAAATTTCCAGCGGCGCTTCCGGCGACCTCCAGCAGGTGACCGCCATTCTTCGCAAGATGATTATGGAATGGGGCATGAGCGACCGCCTGGGGCCCATGATTTTCGGGGAACATCAGGAGCAGATTTTCCTTGGAAAGCAGCTTGGCTCTGAAAGAAACTACGGGGAAACCGTGGCAACCATTATTGATGAAGAAATGCATAAATACCTGGATGAAGCTTACAATGATACCATGCAGATGCTGACAGACAACCTGCCGGTACTTCATGCCATGGCCAAGGCACTGATGGAAGTGGAAACCATCAACCATACTCAGGTAGAGAATCTTTTCAAATATCATTCCATCTATGCGCCGGGCGACGAACCGGACAAGAATCTACCGCCGGCCGATGACAATAATGCACCGCTGCCGCCGATTCCGCCGGATACCACAAGCCCTCTGCCTCCTGTATTTGGAGACTGATACGTACAAGAAAGGAACCCTGCTTCTTTGGATGGGGTTCCTTTTTGATTTACGGCCCGGAATATTTTTTATTCCAAAAATGTAATTACCATCTTGACATCGTTTTTCATTCGTGTTAAAGTATGGTCAATAAAACGATGAAGAAAAGAGTAGGCATCTGATGACGGTCAAGCGAGTCCGGAGAGTGAAAGCGGATACGGATAGGATACTGAAGTGCATTTCCGAGTTTGAGAGGTTGAAAGTAAAGTAGGTCTCTCCGGGAGCTCCCGATACAGAGTTGCGGGTTTGATAGAACCTTACAAGGTGTATCCTGGTGACAGGTACATGAAATTGGGTGGAAACACGAAGCTTGGCTCTCGTCCCTATAGGGACGAGAGTTTTTTGATTTCTTGAGAAGAAAGGACGATGAACATGGGCAAGCTGATTGCAAAAGAACTGGACGAACTGAAATGGGGTCTGGCCGGCTGCCTGCTCTTCATCGGTATTTCTTCTCCTGCATTTCATCAGTTTTATAAGAAATAAGGTAATGACTGACAGGGATCGGAGAGAATCCCCGCAATTGCGGCAGGCGGGGCACGGAAGGTTCCAGCCGCCGGTTCTCGAAGACGCTGATCAGACAATGTAAGGAGCGGAAACCATCGGTTCTGCATCCACCGGCGTTCACGGGCAAAGCCTGTGAACGCCTTTTACTTTGCATTTTCCTCTTTTACATGCCGGTGGTATCATTACATAGAGGGAATGAAAGGAAATGATATGGATGAAGCTCAAAAAGCCAATAATCCTTGTGGAGCAGGAAAGCTTTGCCGTGGGCGGGTCCGTTTTGAAGTCGGAGGGAATATACGATCCCTCTCATCCTCTGAATCCGCAGGGTCAGAAAAAACATGTGGATCACGGTTATGCGTTCTATCAGGTACCATGCAAAGCAAAGAAAATAAATCTTCTTTTTCTGCATGGCGCGGGACAAAGCGGCGCTTCCTTTGAAACAACGCCGGACGGACGGGAAGGTTTCCAGACGATTTTTCTCCGGAAGAGATATCCGGTGTGCCTTTTTGACCAGCCCCGGAGAGGCAGGGCAGGCTCTGCCGGTGTCCCTGTCTCTATAGAACCCGGAGGCGATGAAGCGCTGTGGTTTGATATTTTCCGCATCGGTCACTATCCTCATCGCTTTTCCGGAGTTCAGTTTCCGGATGGAGAAGAGGCAGAGAATCAGTTCTGGAGGAAGGTAACGCCCAATACCGGGGATTTTGATGTATCTCTTGTATCTGCTGCTTTATCGGATGCAGTAGACAGGATAGGGGATACGGTACTTGTCACCCATTCCCAGGGCGGGTCTCCCGGATGGTTTACTGCGTTTAAAAATGATCGGGTGAAGGGAATCATTGCTCTTGAACCGGGTGTGGGATTTGTATTTCCGGAAGGAGAAGTACCGCCGCCCATGGAGTCCTCCAGCCCATTTGGGTCATTGAAGGGAGTGCCGGTTCCTGAAGATGATTTTAAGAGGCTGACAAAGATTCCAATCCTCATGGTTTTTGGTGATAACATCCCTGATGAACCTTCACCTTACGGCGGGGAGGACAACTGGCGGGTGCGTCTTGCCTCGGCAAGACTTATGGCTGAAGCCATCAATAAAAGAGGAGGACATGCGGAAGTTCTTCGTCTTCCGGATATAGGAATTTATGGAAATACCCATTTCCTCTTTGAGGATAAGAATAATGAGGAAATAGCGGACATCCTTGAAAAATGGCTTGTCAGGGAAGGATTGGGAAATTAATTTCCTCCTGTTATTATTTTCCTGTAAATTTTATTGACAATACAATTCGCCCGTGCTATTTTTATTTTATACAGATTGACTATGACGAAAAGAGTAATCATACCGAAGCGTTCAAGCGAGTCCGGAGAGTGAAAGCGGATACGGGGAGGCTGATGAAGTGCATTTCCGAGTCAGGAAAGCTGAACGAAGTAGGTTTTCCCGGGAGCTCCCGATACAGGGCAGGGGTTTATAAGAACCCGCAGAGCTCCGGCCGGTGACGGTCGGGGAAAATCAGGTGGAACCACGTGCCGCTCGTCCTGGATTGGATGAGCGGCATTTTGTATTTCAAGGGGGAAACACCATGAAAAAATCACTGAAAATCGCATCCATCGCACTGGCATCTCTTCTGGCTGCAGGCCTTTTCGCAGGCTGCGGAGGAGACTCCAAACCGGTTGCTTCCAAAGCTGCATCCTCTGCGGCTGCAGCAGGAAAAACTTCCGTAAAGCTAGTCCTTTCTTCCACGGAACGTCCGCTTTCCTGGGCAGATGAAAATGGAAAGCTCCAGGGTTATGAATATGATATCTGGCAGGAAGTCAATAAGAACCTGAAAGATTACACTCTGGATATTCAGGCAGTTCCGCCGGAAACTCAGGATGTCATGATGGAATCGGGCGATGCCAAAGTGGCATCCGGCGGTTACTACAAGACTCCCCGTCGTGAAAAGGATTACCTTGTACCGAAGACACCAATCGGCGTATCTTCCCTCATGGTTTACATGTCCAAAGAAAATGCGGCCAAGTACAAGAGCATGGATGATGTAGCAAAGGCAGGCTTGAAACTCGTTCCGAACACCCCGAATGGCGGTACATACAAAGTACTTGTGGACTGGAATGCGGCTCATGACAATATCCTGAAAGAAATTCCGGTACAGGACGGACTTACCCCGGCGGAACGTATCGCATCCCTTAAGAACGGCCAGTATGATGCCCTTGTTTATCCGAACAACCTGGGCGTGGAAGATATCGGCAAAGCCATGCAGTTTGAAGTGGTTCCGCTGGAAAAACCGATTACCGTCAATCCGACCGTAGTCATCGTCAACAAGAGCGAAAAGAAACTGGCAGAAGAAATCGACGCAGCTCTTGAAAAACTGTCCAAAGACGGTACCCTGAAGAAGATTTCTGAAAAATGGTACAAGAGAGATCTCTTTGAACAGCTGAAAGATGTGAAGAAATAAAAGGCTTTTAGTCATTCGGTGCAGAGATTAATGTAATATTCAAAAAGAGGCATTTCGTATGAAGTGCCTCTTTTATTTTTATCTTACGGGAAAACCGGAGGAAATAAATGTATCAGTCATTCAATAAAAAAGTGACGGGATTACGTCTCGCCACTGCACTTTTTCAGGAAGCCGGCTCCGGTTTCTGCAAACCGGGACAGATTTCCGTTAATTTCGTGCCGGAAATTCGAATGATTCTTCTTTTAATCCTTTGGCCTTTTCGTATTCATCAAGGGTCCGGTTATATTCTTCTTCTGTCAGGGCCTTCATGATTTCCCTTCGAAGGGCTGCTGCTTCGGGAAGACCGTGGAAATAACGGCTGGCATGGGCCCGCATTTCCCGGATGGCCCTGTTTTCTCCCTTTTCAAGTACAAGTCCGTGCAGGTGAATCCTGGACATGGAGAGTCTCATTTCCCAGGTGGGAGAAGGAAGAATTTCTCTTGTTTCCAGATAGGTATTGACTTCCCGGAAGATCCATGGGTTACCCCAGGCGGCACGGCCGATCGCGACGGCTGCACAGCCAGTCTCATCCATCAAAGCTTTTGCAGAAGGACCGTCTATGACATCCCCGTTTCCGATGACCGGGATTTTTACTGCCTTTACCACTTCAGCAATTTTCTTCCAGTCCGCTTTTCCGCTGTAAAAATCCTCCCTTGTCCGTCCGTGAACGGTAATGGCAGAAGCTCCCGATTCTTCTACAGCCTGTGCCAGTTCCACACAGTTTTCCATTTCCCTGGACCAGCCAAGACGCATTTTCACGGTAATCGGAATGTTTACTGCTTTCACCATGGACTTAACGATTTCTGCGGCCAGGGGGATATTTTTCATCAGCGCAGACCCATCCCCGTTTTTAATGACTTTCTGCATGGGACAGCCCATGTTGATATCAATGACATCAGCTCCGGCTTTTTCCATTTCCTTTGCGCCCAGCGCCATGATATCCGCGCTGCTCCCGAAAAGCTGGAGCGCCACCGGATGCTCAGATGGGTCAATTGCCAGCATGTCTTTCGTTTTTTCGTTCTTATAGTAAAGTCCTTTGGCACTGACCATTTCCGCCGTTGTCATGGCAGCACCCATACGACGGGCTATGATACGATATGCCAGGTCACTGACGCCGGCCATGGGAGCAAGCAATGCCCATCCATCCAGTGTGAGGGTACCGATTTCAGGTTTTTTATACATGTATTTCCTCCGAATTAATTTCACGAAATAGATTATATACTTTTGGCGTATCCTCTGTAAACGGGAAAGAGAAAAATTGAGGTGAGTTTCATATCCTTTAAAGTACGATTTAAAAATGAGAATAAAATGAGTCAGATTAGAATATATGGGATAAATTAAAATATAAAAAGCGTAATACTTAAATCAAGATTATAAACGAAAGACGCCGACACCATCGAGGGTTTGAGCCATTAAAATTTATTGACAAGGAAATTCAGAAATATTAGAATGATTAAGGAACGTCAATGGAAGACGGCAGGATTTCGGGCTTGTGCATGGGTAAGGCGCAGGCTTTTTTATCTCAAGGGGGAGAGGGCCATGGGTGCTGATATTCGTATCTGGAAAAGCCAGTATAAATGCAGCAGTTTTTGTGGTACGCTCTTTTTCCATCCGTCAGCAGTGTTGTATCCATATATAAAGAAGGCTCCTTTTGTCTGCTCTGAAGCAGGCAGGGGAGATTTTTTTTGAGGTTCTGCCTCAAGAAGGGGAGGATAATATGCATGTTGGGATTGTTATGGGTAGCGATTCCGATTTACCGGTCATGAAGAAGGCCTTTGGAATTCTTGATGATTTTGGGGTCACCTATGACGTAACTATTGCTTCTGCTCATCGTACGCCAAAGAAACTGGCTGATTTTGTGGCAGCAGAAGAAAAGAGAGGGGTCGGCGCGTTTATCGCCGGTGCCGGTATGGCAGCTGCTCTGCCCGGTGTTGTTGCCAGCCTTACACTGAAGCCGGTCATCGGTGTGCCGCTTTCCGGTGCAAAACTGGACGGCATGGATGCTCTTTTCTCCATCGTGCAGATGCCTTCCGGAATTCCTGTAGCCACAGTAGCCATCGATGGTACAAAGAATGCAGCATTCCTTGCTGTTGAAATCGGTGCTGTATCTGAGCCGGAGCTTTTTGAGAAGTACAAAGCTTACCGCGAAAAGGCAGCAAAGGAAATTTATGAAAAAGATACAAAACTCCAGGCAGAACTGGGCAAATAATGTAACTGGATAAGGAGAAAAGAAATGAAAGAATACAAACCATTTAAATCCGGCAAAGTCCGTGAACTTTATGATCTTGGCGACAGCCTTGTCATGGTCTGCACCGACCGCATTTCCGCTTTTGATAACATACTGAAATGTCCGATTCCGGAAAAAGGGGCAGTCCTCAACCGTATGTCCAAATTCTGGTTCGACCATACCCGTGACATTGTTCCGAACCATATGATTTCCATCGATACCAAAGACATGCCTGAATTCTTCCAGACCCCTGAATTTGAAGGCCGTGCCATGAAGACTATGAAACTCAACATGATTCCGGTTGAATGCATTGTCCGCGGCTACATTACCGGTTCCGGCTGGGAAGGTTATCAGAAAGATGGGAAAGTCTGCGGTATCAAACTGCCGGAAGGCCTGAAAGAATGCCAGAAACTCCCGCAGCCGATTTTCACTCCGTCCACCAAGGCTCCTGCAGGAGAACATGACCAGAATATTTCCATGGAAGAAGGCATTGAATGGGTCAATCGTTTCTTCCCAGGAAAAGGCAAAGAATATATGGAAAAACTTTCCGAACTGACCCTTGCTCTTTACAACAAATGCGCTGATTACGCTCTCGAAAAAGGCATCATCATTGCAGATACAAAATTTGAATTCGGCCTGGATGAAGAAGGAAATATCGTTCTCGGCGATGAGATGCTGACTCCTGATAACTCCCGCTTCTGGCCGGCAAAGGGCTATGAAGCGGGCCACGGCCAGCCTTCCTATGATAAACAGTTTGTCCGCGACTACCTGAAAGCAAACCCCGGTGATACCGTTCCTCAGGAAATCATCGACAAGACCAATGCCCTTTACAAAGAAGCCTATGAACTTCTGACCGGCGAAAAATTCTGACACCCATTGAATCTACAGAAATGAGGGGTAATTCCCTCCCGGAAATTTCCGGCACCCTTATGTATTAAAGACAGGAGAATTCTGTAATGTATAGAAATATGGATGTTTACGACGACAAGCCTCATGAAGAATGTGGTGTGTTCGGCATATTTGACAGAGAACTGGCAGCGTTCTATGAAACCTATTATGGTATCTTTGCCCTGCAGCACAGGGGACAGGAAAGTGCCGGTATCACCGTTTCCGATGGAAAGAATATGGAAACTTTCAAAGCCATGGGGCTTGTTACCGAAGTTTTCCGGAATCCTCCCCAGATGGAAGGACATATCGGCATTGGTCATGTGCGTTATTCCACCACAGGTTCGTCCATTCCCGTTAATGTACAGCCTCTGCAGGCAGACAGCATTACCGGTCCTATCGCTCTGGCCCATAACGGAAATCTGGTGAATACGAAGAATCTTCGCCGCCGTCTGCTCCTTGAAGGGAATACTTTTTCCACCTCCATGGATACGGAAGTCATTATCAAACTGCTGGCAAGAAGCCGCAGCCCGTCCATGGAAGAGAAATTCCTGGAACTCATGGATGAAATCCATGGAGCCTATGCCATTGTGGCCTGCACGAATGATGCTGTTTACGGCTGCCGTGACCCGTTCGGCTACCGGCCCCTTGTTATCGGCAAAACGGAAAAAGGCTGGGTCCTCGCTTCCGAAACACCGGCTCTCGATGCCATTGACGCCACTTTCGTAAGAGACGTGCTTCCCGGGGAAATTGTAAGAATCAATGATGAAGGTATTCATTCCACCATGTACTGTCCGGTGGAATCCCACCGTCATGGTATCTGCTCTTTTGAATATATTTATTTTGCCCGCCCGGATTCCATCATGAACGGGCAGGATATTTACCAGGCCCGTCTCAACATGGGGCATAAACTCTGGGAAGAAACCCATTATGACGGAGATGTGGTCATGAGCGTGCCGGATTCCGGCAACGTGGCAGCTCTGGGATACGCCGAAGCTTCCGGCATTCCCTTCGTGGAAGGCCTTTTGAAAAATAAATATATGGGCCGTACTTTCATCCAGCCCGGACAGAAAAAGAGAGAACGGGCCGTCCGCATGAAGTTGAATCCGATTCGTATGAATGTGGAAGGAAAACGAATCATTCTGGTAGATGATTCCATTGTACGCGGCACTACCAGCGGGATTATCATTAACCTGCTCCGAAATGCGGGAGCTAAGGAAATCAAGCTCTGTATCAGTTCGCCGCCTGTCCGTTATCCCTGTTTCTTTGGTATCGATACGGCGGAAAGAAAACAGCTGATTGCTGCCAAGTATTCGACGGAAGAAATCTGCAAGATGATTGGCGCTGACGCTCTGCATTATCTGTCCCAGGAAGGACTGGCAGAATCTATTTCCCATATCAAAGCAACAGACATGTGCTTCGCCTGCTTCGACGGGGTCTATCCGGAACCGGTTCCTCATAACGGGCTTGGCACCATGGAAGATGAGGAATAAGGAGGACATATGACTGAAAAGAAAAAAGGATTGACCTATGCGGAAGCCGGTGTAGATATCGAAGCCGGTGAAAGAGAAGTAGAATTGATCAAGAAATCTGTCCAGGCTACTTACATTCGCGGTGTTATGGGTGACATCGGAGGGTTTGGCGGACTTTTCCGGCTGAAAGATGAAATGGGAGAAGACCCCATCCTCGTTTCCGGTACCGATGGCGTAGGAACGAAACTCCGTCTGGCTATTGAGATGGGAATTCATGATACTATTGGCCAGGACTGCGTGGCTATGAGCGTCAACGATGTCCTTGTTCAGGGCGCAAGGCCGCTGTTTTTCCTGGACTATATTGCAACCGGTAAACTGGAACCGGAACTGATGGCTGAAATCGTTAAAGGCGTAGCTGATGCATGCATCGAATCCGGCTGTGCCCTCCTTGGAGGCGAAACGGCTGAGATGGCCGGATTCTATGCTGCAGGAGACTATGATGTAGCTGGTTTTGCCGTAGGCATTGTAGACAGGAAAGATCTCATTACCGGTGAGACCATTACCCCCGGTGATGTGATTCTCGGTCTCCCTTCTACCGGCGTTCATTCCAACGGGTATTCCCTGGTGCGCCGCATCATTAAAGATAATGGCCTGTCTCTGGATAAAGTTTATGGCGATCTTGGAAAACCGCTGGGTGAAGTTCTCCTGACTCCGACCCGGCTTTATCCGAAGCCGGTCCTTCCCGTCCTTAAAGGTACGACCGTAAAAGGCCTTGTCCACATCACCGGCGGCGGCTTCTATGATAATATTCCGAGAGTCCTGCCAAAGGGTACCCGGGCCGTACTGGATGCAGACAAATGGCCGCTCCTTCCTATTTTCCCATTCCTCATGAAAGAAGGGGGAGTAGAACCGCATGAAATGTACCGCACCTACAACTGCGGCCTTGGCATGCTTCTCATCCTTTCCCGTGAAAATGCGGAAAAAGCAAAAGAAATCCTGAAATCCATCAATGAACCGGTTTATGAAGTGGGTGAAATCACCGAAGGAAATCAGGATGTCATTGTGAATGGTGGTCTTTTCCATGAATAAAAAAAGAATCCTTATTTTCGCTTCCGGCCGCGGCTCCAATGCGGAAGCTATCCATGAGGCCACAGTTAATGGCACGGTCAATGGGGAAGTCGTCGGTGTCATCTGCGACCATGCCGATGCGCAGGTACTGCAGCGGGCAAAACGCTGGAATGTGCCGGCCACAGTTATTGAAATGAAATCCTGCAAAGATAAGCCTGATTTCAATGAAAAAATACTGGAAGCGGCAAAGTCTTATCAACCTGATCTCATCTGCCTTGCGGGATACATGAGAATATGCGGCGAAAATCTGATCAATGCCTTTGAAAATAAAATCATCAATATCCACCCTGCCCTCCTGCCTTCTTTCCGTGGACTTCATGCCCAGCGGCAGGCAGTAGAAGCCGGAGTAAAAGTTTCCGGCTGTACTGTTCATTTCGTGGGTACGGGACTGGATGACGGACCGATTATTACCCAGGTGGCTGTACCGGTTTATGATGACGATACGGAAGATACCCTGGCAGACCGGATTCTCCAGCAGGAACATCCGGCTTACGTGCGAGTGGTTACCGCATTCTGCGCGGACCGGCTTAAAATCGAAGGCCATCACGTTTCCGGTATGCATACGAAATAAATGAGTAGGACGATAAGCGGATAAAGACCCCGGGGTCTCCGCTTCTGATATTTCATCAAAATATATTTATATAAAGGAGGAGTCTATATGGCAGTCAAAAGAGCCCTGATCAGCGTTTCCGACAAGACTGGGGTTGTTGAATTTGCTAAAGGTCTTCATGAACTGGGTGTGGAAATTATTTCCACCGGTGGTACCATGAAAGCTGTTGCAGCAGCCGGCGTGCCGGTGAAATCTGTTTCCGAAGTGACCGGTTTCCCGGAAATGATGGATGGCCGTGTGAAGACACTGCATCCGAAAATCCATGGCGGCATCCTGGCAATCCGTGATAATCCGGACCATGTGAAAGCCATGAAAGAACACGGCATTACAGGAATCGATCTGGTAGCTGTTAATCTGTATCCTTTCCGCGAAACCATTGCAAAGCCGGGAGTTACCAGAGCGGAAGCCATCGAAAATATCGATATCGGCGGCCCGTCCATGGTTCGTGCGGCGGCGAAGAACTATAAATATGTGACCATCGTCGTGGATCCGGCCCAGTATGGTGAAATCCTGGAACGGATTAAAAATGATACCCTGGATGAAGAATTCCGCCTCGAACTCTCCAGAAAAGCATTCCTCCACACCGGCCTCTATGACTGCGCAATTGCAGATTACCTCACCAAAGAAGTGACAGGGAATAAAGAAGTCCTTCCGGACATTTATGCAAAAGCATTTGTCAAACTGCAGGATCTCCGTTATGGTGAAAATCCACATCAGAAAGCAGCCTTTTATAAAGACCCTGAAGCCAGAGGAGGCATTGCGGCAGCTAAACAGCTTCACGGAAAAGAACTTTCCTATAATAATATCGTTGATATGGAAGCAGCCTGGGATCTCTGCTGCGAATGGAAGGACCAGCCGGCCTGCATTATCGTGAAACATACCAACCCCTGCGGCGCGGCCCTTGGCAAAGATGCTCTCGATGCTTTTGAAAGAGCTTTCAACGCAGACAGTAAATCCGCATTCGGCGGTATCGTAGCTATGAACCAGGTATGTGACGAAGCGACTGCCAAAGCGATGAAACCGATTTTCTTTGAAGTCGTCATGGCTCCGAAATTCAGTAAGGAAGCTCTCGATATCCTGGGAACAAAGAAAAATATCCGTCTCATCGAAGTACCGGGTGCCTTTGAAGAAGAACTTCAGCTTCATAAAGTATCCGGCGGACTTCTTGTCCAGACTCCGGACAACAGCGCTGAAACGAGAAAAGACTGCAAAGTCGTTACCAACCGTGCTCCGACAGAAGAAGAATGGCAGGCTCTTGAATTTGCATGGAAGATTGTTAAACATGTTAAATCCAATGCAATCGTTCTAACCGGTAAGGATGTCACCCTGGGTGTCGGTGCAGGCCAGATGAACCGCGTGGGCTCGGCTGACATTGCTATTGCGGAAGCGGGCGAAAAGGCAAAAGGTTCCGTCATGGGCTCCGATGCTTTCTTCCCCTTCGGCGATACCATTGAAGCAGCCGGTAAAGCAGGCATTACTGCGGTTATCCAGCCGGGCGGCTCCATCAGGGATCAGGAATCCATCGATATGGCAAACAAGTATGGTATTGCCATGGTATTCACGGGACACAGACATTTCCGTCACAGCTGAGAGAGGATTATAGATGAAAGTACTAGTTATTGGCAGCGGTGGAAGAGAACATGCCCTCCTGTGGAGACTGGCACAGAGTCCTTCTGTCACTGAAGTATATGCCATTACCGGAAATGATGGTATGAGCGACGTGGCTCACCTCATTCCCGTGAAAGGCCACGAAGATATCATTGATTTTGCAAGACTTATGAATGTGGACCTCACTGTGGCAGGCCCGGAAACCGTCCTCACTGAAGGTCTGGCTGATGAATTTGCTGAAAAAGGTCTGGCATTCTTTGGACCGTCCAAAGCTGCTGCCCGCATCGAAGGCTCCAAAGGCTTTGCGAAAAACCTTATGAAGAAATACGGAGTACCTACGGCGGCTTATGAAGTCTTTACCGATGAAGACAAAGCAGTGGAATATTTGAAAGCCAATAAGAAATATCCTATCGTCATCAAGGCTGATGGTCTGGCAGCAGGCAAAGGCGTCATTATTGCCCAGACTGAAAAAGAAGCCATTGACACAGTGAAGGATATGCTGGAAGGGCATTCCTTTGGCGGTGCAGGCCGTTCCGTAGTCATTGAGGAATTTATGGAAGGGGAAGAGGCATCCGTTCTCTGTTTTTGTGATGGAACCACTGTCGTTCCCATGGTTTCTTCCCAGGACCATAAGCGCATCTATGACGGGGATAAGGGGCCAAATACCGGCGGCATGGGCGCCTATGCCCCGGCTCCGGTGATGACTGACGACATGATGGATGAAGTCAAAGTAAAAATTCTTCGTCCCATGATGGCAGCTATGAAGAAAGAAGGCTATCCTTTTGTGGGATGTCTCTATGCAGGTCTCATGATTACCGATGAAGGTCCTAAAGTCGTGGAATTCAACTGCCGCTTTGGCGATCCGGAAACGGAAGCTGTACTTCCTCTCTTCGATGGCGATCTTGCCCAGGTCATGCTGGACTGTGTCCATGGAAAGCTTACCAAAGAAGAAGTGAAATGGAAAAAAGGCTGTGCTGTTGATGTGGTTATGGCTTCGGAAGGATATCCTGCCTCGCATTCCTCCGGCGAAGTTATTTCCGGTCTCGAAGAAGCAAAGGCGACAGGCTGCCTCGTATTCCATGCAGGCACGATGAAGAAAAACGGAGAATACCTGGTCAATGGCGGCCGCGTACTGAACGTAGTAGCGCTGGCTCCGACTCTGGCAGAAGCCAAAGCCAAAGCCTATGAAGGCGTTTCCAAAATCCACTGGCGCGGTGTACAGTATCGCAAAGATATTGCAGACAAAGGTCTCCATCATCTCGAAGAAAAGAAATAATATATTCCATACAAAAAGGCATCTCTGGTAGATGCCTTTTTTGTGTGGGGAATATTAAAAATGATTTGTGAAAAGCCGGGGTTGAAACAGGAAAGATACATAAAAATTTTTACATTGAACCGGATCTAATATAGAAGAGACTTTTGATGACTTTAAATCTTTCGTATGGAATGCATGAATTCAAAATATTGTAAAAATAATGGAAAGCTGATTTACAAAACCATTACAAACTAAACGTAAAGTATACCTTGTCATCTCTATCGTTTTTACATCTATCCCTTACACTATGTACAACGCAACAAAAACAATAATCATTTGTTTCAAGGAGGATTAACATGAATCTTAAAAAGTGGATGGCAGTAGCTCTTTCCGGTGCAGCATTGGTAGCAGCAGCAGGCTGCGGCGGCGGTTCTCCCGCTCCGGCTAAAAGTGCAGCAGCTTCCGGTTCCAAAGTTTCCGGTCAGGTAACCGTTTCCGGTTCTTCCGCACTGCTCCCTCTTGCTAAGGATGCAGCAGCTAAATTCAAGGCAAAGAACCCTGACGTTTCCATTACCCTGAATGCAGGCGGTTCCGGCACTGGTCTGAAACAGGTAGCTGAAGGCTCCGTTAATATCGGCAACTCCGATGTTCCGGCAGAAAAGAAGCTCCCTGCTGACAAGGCTAAGGGCCTCGTAGACCACAAGGTATGTGTTCTCACCGTTGCTCCGGTAGCCAACAAGGATATCGGCGACAAGGTAAAGAGCCTGACCAAAAAACAGCTGCAGGATGTATTCACTGCAAAAGTAACCAACTGGAAAGATGTTGGCGGCCCGGATGAACCAATCGTCCTCGTAACCCGTCCGACCACTTCCGGTACCCGTGCCCTCTTCACTGAACTGGCTCTGGCAGGCGCTGAAGAAGCTTCCAACAAATCTTTGGAAACCGATGATAGCGGCACACTGATTCAGTCCATTGCTCAGACCAAGGGTGCTATCGGCTATGTAGCTCTGTCCTATCTGGTTAACAATAAAGATGTTGTACCCATCGGCATCGATGGCGTAGCACCGACTCTGGAAAATACTTACAACGGCAAATATCCGGTTTGGGGCTATGAACACATGTACACCAAGGGCGAAGCAACCGGCGCTGTTAAAGCTTACATCGATTATGTAATGAGCGATGAATACGGCGTAGAAATTGAAAAACAGGGCTACGGCGTATCCTCCAAGATGAAGAAAAAATAATCCGGTCTGCCGGACGCGGAGAAACTTTCCCCGCAGATAAAAGGTCCAAAAGACCTGACAAAATGAATTCAAGCGGGAAAAGCAGTCGCAGTGAATCTCTGCGGCTGCCTTTCCCGTATTTCAACAAAGGGGTTGAATCAAGAAATTATGGAAAGCAATATGCGGCAGCAGCATATGTTCCGAAGAGAAATACTGGGGAAGAGCATCTCCACCATATGCGGGCTGTTCCTCATCGTTCTCACCATTGCCATCGGGTGCTTCCTCCTGGCAAAAGGCATGCTTACATTTACGGACTTCCACCACAGCATCGGTGAATTCCTTTTCTCCTCTGCCTGGAAACCGTCGGATACCGATGTTGGCGGCGGTAAAGTCGGTGCGGCCATCTTTATCTGGGGCTCCATCCTCACCTGCTTCCTTGCACTTGTCATTGCCATTCCGTTTTCGATCTGCACAGCCGTTTTCATGACCCAGATTTCTCCGAAACTGGGAGAAAAGGTCATTCGTCCGGCAGTAGAAATCTTTGTAGGCATTCCTTCCGTCGTTTATGGCTGGGTAGGCCTGGTCGTGCTCGTTCCTCTATTACAGAAGGTATTCAACCTTCCTCATGGACAGTGCGTGCTGGCGGCATCCATCGTTCTTTCCGTCATGATTTATCCGACGATTACCTCCGTCTCTGCAGATGCGCTTCGCACAGTAAACAAGAAATTTATTGAAGGTGCTTACGGTCTGGGCTCTACCAGATGGCAGATGATTTACAAGGTATTGATTCCGGCAGCCCTGCCGGGAATCCTGACTGCCATAGTCCTGGGCCTTGCAAGAGCCTTTGGCGAAGCATTGGCAGTTTCCATGGTCATCGGCAAGATGAAATCTTTCCCTTCGAGCCTCCTTGCCCCGACAAACAGCCTGACCGCAGCCATTGCATCTGATATGGGCGGCGCTATGGACGGTGGGGAACTGAACTCTGCCCTCTGGACCATGGCACTCCTGCTTTTCATTATTTCCCTGATCTTTATCCTTCTGATTCATCTGATTGCTGCAAGAAAGGAGAAATTAGCATGACACAGCCGTCAAATGAGGGGACCCTGAATCTCCGCTATATCGATGCAGGCCTGAAAAAAGCCCGTTTCTCCGATCATGTCGCAACCGGATTCTTCTATGTCGTTTCTGCGGCATTCGTTCTTCTCCTTATCGCTTTCACCCTCTATGTGGTCTGGGGCGGGGTAAGGGCACTCAAACCGGAAATCTTTTCCTTCGGTATCAACGGTATTGGAAACCAGTTCTTCAATACTGTTTATCTCGTCGTACTTTCTCTGATTATTTCCGTGCCCATTGGTGTATTCGCAGGTGTCTACATGGCTGAATATGCGCCGCCCGGAAGAGTAACCAATTCTCTTCGTATGGCTATTGAAACGCTGTCTTCCCTGCCTTCCATAGTAGTCGGCCTGTTCGGCTACCTCGTATTCATCATTATGGTTCACTCCCAGTGGAGTCTTTTTGCCGGCTCTCTGGCCGTATCCGTACTTTCCCTTCCATTAATTACCTCTACGACTTATGATGCGTTCAAAACGCTTCCTCCCGGTTATAAAGAAGGCTCCCTTGCCCTTGGTGCTACTCACTTTGAAACCATCTGGCATGTTATGCTTCCCGCTACGATCGGCCCGATTGTAACAGGTGTCATCCTGGCAGCAGGAAGAGGCTTTGGCGAAGCAGCCGCCCTTCTGTATACCGCCGGAATGTCCACTGATATTAACTGGAATAACTGGAATCTGGCTTCTCCGGCCTGCCCGTTGAATCCATTCCGTCCCGGTGAAACCCTTTCCCTCCAGGTATGGGCAGCCCGTACCGAAGGCGTGGGCGCAGGTGCAGCCGATACCGCTGCTGCCGCATCAGCCGTTCTTATGATCATGGTATTAGTATTCAGTATCGGTGCCAGACTGGTAAGCCGGTATGTATCCAAGAAGACAGAAGGAGAAAACGCATAATGACAAACAATGACTCTATGGCAGTGAATGCACAGGCTTCCGCATCCGCCATTTCCGTATATTCCAACATCATGTTCGACTGCAAGGATGTAGATCTCTACTATGGCGCATTCCAGGCACTGAAGAAAGTTAACCTCCGCATCGAAAAGAATCAGATTACCGCTCTCATCGGACCTTCCGGCTGCGGCAAATCCACATTCCTCCGTACCCTGAACAGAATGAATGACCTCGTGGCAGGCTGCCGCGTGGAAGGACAGATTCTCCTTGGCGGCACCAATATCTACACTGACGTGGATCCCATCGTTCTTCGCCGCCATGTAGGCATGGTATTCCAGCAGCCGAACCCGTTCCCCAAGAGCATTTATGACAATATCGCTTACGGACCAAGACTGAAAGGCATCACCAAAAAGAGCGAACTCAATGATATCGTTGAACGTTCTCTCCGGCAGGCAGCCATCTGGGACGAATTGAAAGATCGTCTTCATAAATCCGCCCTTGGCCTTTCCGGCGGTCAGCAGCAGCGTCTTTGTATCGCCAGAGCTCTTGCGGTTGAACCGGAAGTCCTCCTCATGGACGAAGCTACTTCTGCACTGGATCCTATTTCCACAGCTCATATCGAAGACCTGGCAGTCAAACTGAAAAAAGACTATACCGTCATCATGGTTACCCATAATATGCAGCAGGCCCAGCGTATCGCTGACAAGACCGCATTCTTCTATCTTGGCGAAATGGTTGAATTTGGTGAAACAAACCAGATTTTCGAAAATCCGCAGAATGAAAGAACGATCCGTTACGTATCCGGCAATTTTGGCTGATATATACTGTAAAAGGCTTTACCAGGAAATATTTTTCATTTTCTCTTGCCGGACTTCATCCTTTGCAGATGTGTATCAAGAATAAAATTATGGTAAAATAAAATTAAGTTGATGAGTCATCCGGCAGGTATTTTTGCTTGCCGGCTTTGGTTATATGTTTTTATGGAGGCCTATATGGCGCTGATTTACTGTGTTGAAGATGATGAAAGTATCCGGGAACTTGTAAGTTATGCACTCCGTGGACAGGGGTATAAAGTGGCCGGGTTTGGAGAAGCCCAGGAATTTTATGATGCCCTGCAGAAAAACGTACCGGATCTGATTCTTCTTGATATCATGCTTCCGGGAGAAGATGGACTTACAATATTGAAGAAACTGCGTGCTCCGGGTAAACTTCAGAACATTCCGATTATTATGATGACTGCCAAAACCAGTGAATTCGATGTTGTCAAGGGACTGGACCTTGGGGCCGATGATTATGTAACAAAACCATTTGGCATCATGGAACTCCTTTCCCGCATCCGGTCCGTACTCCGGCGCACGAAGAAACCACAGGAACAGGGTAAAAAACTACTTTCTTTTGAAGGCATAGTTGTTGATCAGGAACAGCATACTGTTATGGCCGGAGGAAAAGAAGTACAGCTGACCCTGAAAGAATTTGACTTATTGTGTTATTTGCTGTTAAATAAAGGCATCGTCCTGTCCCGAGACCAGATTATGCAGGCCGTATGGGACTCTCCTTTTGAAATGGAGAGCCGTACCATCGATATGCATATCATGAGCTTGCGCCAGAAACTGGGAAGCGAAGGTGCAGCCATCAGAACAGTTCGTGGAGTGGGCTACCGCCTGGGCGACAGAAAATCTTAAGGAGCAGTAACAATACATGAAAGTCCGCATCTATCGAAGCCTTTTGCTCATGGGCATCCTGTCCGTAGTCCTTACTTTTATCCTTTCCGCCGTGCTCTACTATCAGGGCATGGTGGAACAATTCAGCCATGAAGTTCAGCATCTGAACATAGTCATGGCTGAATCTCTGTCTATGGATGAAGAAGCGCGCGGAAAAGACTATCTTGCCCGTGTCTTTGATGAAAACAAAGGGACTATCCACATCGTCTGGCTTGATGACAAAGGTTCCGTGATATACGACAGTGATGGTGAAACCGACGAAGACTATATGTCCGGCAGTGAAGTCAAAGAAGCCATGGAAAAAGGCATGGGCAGCGGTGTCCATAAAGATGCCAGGGGAAATCCGAAGAGCTACTATGCCCGAAAAGCTCCGGATGGTTCCATCCTTCGTCTTTCCAGCATGCGCTCCGTCTCCTATGCGGCCTTTTCCGCTTATCTTCCGGAAATAGTGATTTTCTTCTTCGTTTTTATCGTAGGCTGTCTCTTTGTGGCGGAAAGGGAAACCTTGAAAATACTGAAACCGTTCCAGCTCCTGGGAGATTTAGTACAGGATATAATGGAAGGGAAAAAAGTGACCCCGCCTGCGGCCTATGAAGAACTGAATCCTCTTATTTCCAAAGTAGAAGAACAGCATGATGAAATAGAAAGCTATCTGGAAGATCTGGAAGAAGAGAGAAATACCATTCAAATCGTTTTCAATACGATTTCTGATGGTATTATTCTTCTGAATGCCCATAAAGAAATTGTTTCCTACAATACCAAGGCCGAAGAAATATTCAAACCCGGCGAAGACAAAAGATATCGCCGCATTGCAAGTCTGTATCACGACGAAGACTGGCTGCGAGTGATCGGGAAAGCTTACCGTACAGAAGGCAGGCAGCAGTATACGCTGAATCTTTTCGACAAGCCCTATCGTATGGTTATGACGCAGCTTGAACTGACCGACGGCCAGACCGGTCTTCTCATCGTTCTCCGCGATATGACCGCTTCTTATATGGCAGAAAAGATGAGACGGGAATTTTCCGCCAATGTTTCTCATGAATTAAAGACACCTTTGACCTCTATCAGCGGATTTGCAGAAATGATTGCCAATGGTATGTATCAGCAGCCGGAAGATGTGAAATTCTTTGGAAGCCGGATTGTCAATGAATCCCATCGTATGCTGACGCTCATTGATACGATTATGCATCTTTCTAAAATAGAAGAAACAGAAACCACTATTACCTGGAAAACAGTATCCATGGACAGCCTTGTTCATTATGCAGCAGAACTCATAGAACCGCAGGCAAAAGCCAAGAATGTGACAATTACCGTTGATACAGAACCTCTTTACGCCTATGGTAATGCGGCCCTCCTTTCCGAACTGATTATGAACCTTCTGGATAATGCAGTAAAATATAACACCCAGGGAGGAAGCGTTCATGCCGTACTTTGCCCGGAAGGCGAAGATAAAATCAAACTCACCGTATCCGATACAGGTATTGGTATCGCGAAAGAAAAACAGGATCGTGTATTTGAGCGATTCTATCGTGCTGAAGAAAGCAGAAACAAAGCCACCGGTGGTACCGGCCTTGGTCTTGCCATCTGTAAACACATAGTAGATAAACATAAAGGGACACTGTCTGTTTTCAGCGAAGAAGGGAAAGGTACAACCATGACCGTTATACTTCCCCGCGTCAGCGAAGCAGATGTTTCCAAAGAAGAAATCGAAACCCTGACAGCCCGGCAGGAAGCAGAAGATGCGGAATCCGGCAAGCTTGCTGAAAGGGAAGCGGAAGAAGATAGAAGGACAGAAGAAGAAACAGGAGAAACTAGAGCAGAAATCCTTAAACCGGAAAAACCGCTTCATAAAGAAAAGAAAAACAAGAAGAAAAAGAAAAAAGCACTGGACCGTGATAAGTCCAGAATCAAGGAAGACAAAAAGAAGAAATAATAAAAGCCGCCTCTCCTTATACGGAGCGGCGGTTTTTATTATGGACTTATGTTTTTAAAGTAGCATTGAAAGTGCCAGTCTTGTTATCAAACTTAAGTATATAATCGGCAGCAGCTCCATTCGTTACCGTATGGAGAAGAAGTTCCTTTTTGGCAGCCTGGAACGAAACCTCATCAAAATCCGTTTTCAGAGAATCGGCTGCAAATACTACGGTAAAAATGCCTTTTTTATAAGCTACGATTTGGCTTCCACCTGCGGTACCTGTTTCAACCAGGTAAAAGCGCCGGCCGCTGTCGGTATTGATGAGAGGGGTGACAGTCAGCTTTGCATCGGTATATGAAGTTCCGTCAGCACTGGTTCCTGATGAGTGACGTACCGGACAGGTGAGTGTTAACTTCTCAGTAGAAGAGGCAGTAGAAAAAATAACATCTGCATTCACACTATCGCCGGAAGTCATACCGGCATCTAGCCGCTGATCGGAGGAAAGAGTCGTGTGAAACGCAGCTTCCCCCTGACTTACAGCCAGTATAGTCGATTCGCCGGTAATCCAATTGGCAGAAACAGTGCCTGCAAGAATGAAAGAAGCAAAGACGGCAGAAAGAATTATTTTTTTCATCAGAAACCCTCCTTTGAAATTACATTTCCTCTATGTATTATAAACTTTTAAGAAGATAAAACAAAAGAAAAATAACCATTTCAAATGGACTAAACATAAAATTAAAGATAGTCTGAAAAGGTTTAAAATGACTGAGATCCGGTACATCTTTTTCGCTATGAAATATAGGTTGTAGAATCATTATTTTTAATACCAATGAGGCTGCCTCAAACTGCGCTAATATCAAAAAAGAAGTACATCATTCAAAGTCTATAGTGGATACTTTTAAAACGACAGGAGAACCCAAAACAGGAAAATCGAGAATTGACTGATTTGACAGAGAAAATACAAATTGTTATAATAACATACGCTTGAACAAGAAAGACAACTTCGGAAACAATGGAAACATAAAAAGGTGTTGAAAGGTTTAAGCACTCATTATTATCATCAAGCCGCAACTAGCGGCATCACGAAAAAGTTTTTGAAAAAATTGAAAAATAATTTGACAAAAACGAAACCTCGTGATATGATAATCAAGTCGCTTGACGAGCGATGATTCT
>OMVW01000079.1 GCA_900314595.1 uncultured Dialister sp.
TCAGCAGCGCCACCTTCCCGATCACCCCGATCATCCCGACCGCCCCGAAATCTCGAAAAAGAATCTATCGGGGCATGTCGTTTTGAGGCTAATCCCGAAAACCGAAGCTGTCTCAACCCGTATTATCTGACAAATGACTCCAATAAAAAACCCCGGCCCAAAGACCGGGGAAATCCAATAGTAACAGTTACAATCCATCGGCGGAGGGACTGTGGCCTGGACATGCAGGGACGGAGCTGCCGTATACCAGAGGTGGCCGACCAGTGTCACGTCGTATGGGAACTGTTTGTTTCTGGAATTTCCTGTCTTTCGACCGGGGTTTTCGTTTTTGATTTTTTCTTGCGCGCAATGGAGCTTTGAGAAAATTAATTGGATTCATCCCTCCGCCCGTTTCGATCGATACTGTACATTCGGGTTCTGAGGAATTTCACCAGAGCTCTTTCCCGCTGCTCTGACTATATAGTACAAAAATAGAATTTTATTTTATTAGATTTTCGTTAAATTTATGTGGGGGGGTAGTTGTGAGTTTTTAGTGATTAGTGAAATAGTAACAGTGATAAGTGTGAAGTGATAAGTGGTAAGTGAAGGTGGCGGCCTTCGGCCGCAAGTATTTATAAGGTTCTGCACAGGCGGGCATGGAAATCCCGGTAATCAGGAGAATGTAAAAAGGCGCCCTCATATAGAGAGCGCCTTTCTTCTTACAGTCCTGCCATGGGCATGGCCTGTTTTTTAAGTTTTTTCAGTGCTTTTCCTTCGATCTGGCGGATGCGTTCACGGGTGACTCCGAAGTGTTTGCCTACTTCTTCGAGGGTCCTGGGTGTACCATCGTCCATACCGAAGCGGAGCGCCAGGACGCCCTTTTCCCTTTCAGTCAGGGTATCCAGCATTTTGTAGACCTGTTCCCGTCTCATGGTTGCCGCTGCTTCATCTTCCGGGGATGCGGTCTTCTGGTCTTCGATGAAATCTCCCAGATGGGAGTCTTCTTTTTCACCAATCGGTGTTTCCAGGGAAATCGGGTCCTGGGCTGCTTTCTTGGCTTCGCGGATTTTTTCCACGCTGATGCCCATTTCCCTTGACAGTTCCTCATTGGTCGCTTCCCTGCCATGTTCCTGCAGGAAGCGGCGGCCTACGCGGTTCATCTTGTTGATGGTTTCCACCATGTGAACCGGTACGCGGATGGTCCTGGCCTGGTCCGCAATGGAGCGGGTAATGGCCTGGCGGATCCACCAGGTAGCGTAGGTGGAGAATTTATACCCCTTGGTGTAATCGAATTTGTCTACTGCTTTCAGAAGACCGATATTTCCTTCCTGAATGAGATCCAGGAATGGCATGCCGCGTCCGGGGTATTTCTTTGCAATGGAAACGACCAGACGAAGGTTGGCATTGGCCATTTCCTTCTTGGCATCCCGGGCTGCTGCTTTGTCTTCTTCGGTAGCATCGCTCTTCTTACCCTTCTCGATGATTTTGGCAAGTCTCATTTCCTCTTCGGCACTTAAAAGAGGATTTGCCCCGCATTCACGAAGATAGAGACGGACCGGATCGCTGACTCCGCCGGCAGCGGAACTGTAATCGGCATCTTCCGCATTCTGGCCTTCTTCACCACTCCAGTTCTTATCTTCTTCGAGATTATCGCCTTCTTCCATGAGCAGTTCTTCATCGACCAGATCATCCTCGTCGGGAATCTCTGCGTTGAAGTCTGCATCATCCGGCTCTTCTTCCGTATCATCGTCTTCATCATCATAAACAAGGTCGATATTGTGTTCATGAAGAAGACTGAAAATCCCATCCAACTGTTTCTGTGTCAATGATTTTTCTTTGGTGAAACGGTTAATTTCATTGTAAGAAATATTGCCGTCTTCATTGACCCTTTCCTGCAGTTCTTTTAGCCACTCTGCCAGCTGTGCTGCCTTAGCTGCCAAATAGGGACACCTCCTCAGACATTCCGGCATCAACGATGCCTAATACAATACCTTACTGTACTTCCATACTGCCAGGACACTTCCATTTTATTGTTTCCTGCCCCCGTAGGAGCCTTTTGGGCATAGTGGTCCTGTTCCTATAAGTCAGATAATTATTATACTCTTATTTACGTCAAACTGCAAGAGGAAATTTTTATTTTTTGAAATATTTTTGCAGAATCATTCCAAAAGAAAGACTATATTGGCTTTTATGGTTCATTGACAGGAAATTCCATTTCGAAAAAAGATTCTATCCGTCAGGAAACTTTTCATTGAGGTTAATGGTTTTATAATCTCACCGACTCTTCCCCAAAGGGAAACTGCTTTATGAAAAGCTGAACATTGAGGTTAATGGTTAATTGTAATCCGGAAGGAAACTGTGCAAAATCGGGCTTTTCATCGGGATTAACAGGCCTCTCTCCATTTCCCCGCAAAACCCATATGGCGAAAGAGGTGTATCTGTCCGCTAATTGCAAATCCACTGCGGGAGGAAATTTTCCCGGAGCTGGCACTCAGGGCGGAAAAACAGGCAAAGTAAAAACCGCATTCCATCGGAATGCGGTTTCTGGTGAACTTACCCATACCACATACGAACCTCACCGTATTGGTATCACAGGACTTTTTTACAGTCCGGATCCGGCGGGAAGTCGCATAAAAATAAGGGCATAGCACAAGTCACAGCTATGCCCTTTATTGTGTAAAGAAAACCCCCGGATAGTCCGGGGGTTCAGTATTAGCTTTAGCGGTGATTTTCCAAAGACTAAACAAAAAACCTCCCATGATATAGA
>OMVW01000076.1 GCA_900314595.1 uncultured Dialister sp.
CAGGGTGAATAAAGGCTTATTTCCCCTATATATGATAGAAGAACTTCGATTTAGAGGTATTTTATACGCTGCTAAGTTAATGATATTGCTGATAACTGCGAACTAAAATGACAGTTTTTTGATGAGCAGCTATATGTTTTATTTGGGCTGTTATCTTGCCAGTAACTCCGACGCCCATTTCCACAGCTCGATTTTTGTGGCTCTCACGTTCCAGACTTTTCCGCCCTTGAAGGCAGCGCCCGGGGCAGAGGGCTTCAGGAAGGAAAGGGTATCTCCCATGGAGCTTCCGCCGGAGGTGGCGAAGAGGATGATTTTCTTTCCTGTGAAATTTGAACTTTCCAGGAAGGAATGGATGATTTTCGGCGCATGGTACCACCAGATGGGGAAGCCGATGTAAATGGTTTCAAAATCCGAAAGGTCCGGGCACTCTTCAGCCAGAGCCGGACGGGCAGAAATGTCTTTGCTTTCCCTGGTGGTGCGGCTGGTGGAGCTGTTCCAGTTCAGGTCCTGATTCGTATAGGGACGGAGGGGCTTTATTTCATAAAGGTCTCCGCCTACGGCTTCAGCAAGAGTTTTTGCAAGCCGCCGGGTGGTGCCGGTGGCGGAAAAGTAAGCGACGAGAGATTTGGACATTTTCGTACCTCCGACGAAATGAATAATGTGGTAAGTGGTAAGTGATAAGTGGTAAGTGAAGGTGGACCGCACCAGGAAAAGGCGGCCCTTTTTTCAAAGCTTTTGCAAAGGATGACAAGTATGCTTATTGTTAACAACTAAAGGCTGAAAACGGTTATTTCATCAGCACCATAATACTCATGGTCAGATTGACTACGGCAACGATAGGTCGCAGGACTCTGTTTACTTTATTTCTGTCCAGTTTGCTCATGAGCCAGGGGCCCAGAAAAGCCCCGATTAAGGTGCCGGAGAGGAGGTATTTCACCAGGTCCCAGTCCACTCTTCCTACGGATAAATGCATGAGAAATCCCACAATGCTCATGACGCAGATGACAAAAACCGAAGTTCCGACGGCTGCCAGGGGAGTGCAGCCCAGAATGAAAAGTCCAGCCGTAATGGGTCCGCCGCCGGAAAGTCCGACGAGGCCGCATAGGAGACCCCCAATGATGCCAAAGCCGCCTGCTTTCAGTTTGTCTTTCTTCGTCAGGTCTGCTTCGCTGTGGACTTCGTGCTTTGGCGGACGGATGCAGGTCCAGGCCATCTGGAGAGCAAGCACCAGAAGGATGACGCCGGTCATTTTGTTATAAATCCAGAGGGGCAGAAGGGTGGAAAAGAAAGAACCCACGATGGCTCCCGGAATACAGCCGGCAAGCAGGTAGAGGGCCAGATGACGGTGCACGTTTCCCGCCCGGTAATGGGAAAAAGCACCCATCATGGCTGTGGGAATGACGGTAGCCAGAGAGGTGGAAGCAGCGATATCCGGCGGAATATTACAAAGTCCGGTGAGCACGCCTACATAGACGGCGCCTCCCCCTCCGCCAAGGGAAATGATGAATAGTCCGGCCAGGAGGCCAATGATGGTGAGAATGTAGAAGGGCATAGAAACTCCAGATTGAAAAGAAGTTGTGAATTCGAACCAACGGGACCACCGGAATCCCCACAGGTGCTGTTCGTTCTTCGTTGTTCGTGATTCGTTATTCGTGAAGGTGTGCCGCTCTCCGGCACGAATATATATGGGGATTGTGCGTAGGCGGATCATTTGCCATTGGGCAAAACATTTCCGCACTTTTGAGAAGTGGCTAATGGCTTATAGAATTTGTGGCAGAAATTATTACCTATTACCCATTAGCTATTATCGGCTGACAGCTTTTTTCACATATTGTATCAGTTCCAGCACGCCCCGGCTTGCCTCTTTTCGGCAGAGGAGACCCACGCCGCCTGCGGGGATGTCGGAGGGGACGGCTTTGAGGCAGCCGGAGAAGTTATGGGCCCAGGCGGAGTGGATGATGGTGAGATCATCGGAGAAAAGGCTCTGCATGCGGCTTTTCATGTCATAAGCTTTATTGAGAAGGACGACTTTGGCCTCTTTGGGGAGCATGTCTTCAAAAGGATGAGCCATGGAAGCGTATTTCCCGGCCAGAATGGTTTTTCCCGAGAGGTCCTCTCTGCGGATGATTGCCCTGGATGAAAGAGGATTGTCGGAGGCCATGAGGAAGGTGAAAGTATCTTCGAGAAGAGGTATATAGGAAAGACCTTCCAGGGCGCAGGGCTTTGGTTCGGCCACCGTGGTGATGTCTGCTTTTCCTTCCCGAATATCATCGAAATGGGTATCCGAGGTGAAATAGGGAAATTCCAGCAGGCTGTAGGGATGGTCCGCCTGAAAAGCGCGGTAGGGCTTCCATATGAAGGCAGGAAGGCCTTCGTCCCCTCTCGCATAGCGGATGTGGTACTCTTCCTTTTTCAGGAGTTCCCGGCCGTAAGAGCGGGCTTCCCTGTATTTTGCAAGGATTTCCTTTGCCGTTTCATAGAGACGGGCCCCTCCGGGAGTGAGCTTTACCCCGTGGCTTGTCCGGTAGAAGAGGGGAAATCCCGCTTCCTTTTCCAAAAGGTTCACCTGCTGCATGAGGGCGGAGGGAGTAATGAAAAGGAGTGCGGCGGCTTTTGTGAAAGAGCCGCATTCTGCTGCTTTGATGAAAGCTTCGAGCTGACGGTCGGTCATTTTGGCCTCCTTAGACGGGTGGAGTCAATTCTCCGGATTACCTTTGGCGAAAGGAATCGGGGATTGGGAATCTGGAATTAGGGGCGGTGGCGCGCGACAGTAAGGCGCGCCTTTTTAATTATGGAAATAGTGAAATATCCCTGACCTGTCAGCTGATAACCGATAACAACTGATGTAAGAAAAGGGTTTGGGACTATTAACTATTAGCCATTAGCTATGAACAAATTTCTATTTCTAATTATAGGCAGTTCGCCATTCATTCTCAACCGGCATGAAGTAAAACCTTCATGCCAATATTTATATTGACTATTCCGGGTGAAATAAAAAATCAGTATAGTTAAGTCACTGGAGGCGATAGAATGAACAAAGTGATTCATACGGCACATTACGATTTAGTCACATTTTTTACGGATGCAAAGAGTTTCTACGTGACTGCCACCCTGGTGGTGAAAGATGACAAGGCTCTTCTGGTGAATTCATTTTTCACAAGGTCTTCTGCAGAAGAAGTGGTTTCCTACCTGAAGGCGGAGGGCCTGACGCTGGAAAAAATCTTCATCCTGCATGGAGATCCGGACTATTATTTCGGTCTGGAAAGAATCCGCGAAGCATTCCCGAAAGCCTATGCCTATGCCACAAAGGAAACGGCAGAGCATATCATGAATACCCTCTGTGGGAAAGTCACTTTCTGGGATCCCGTATTGAAAGAAGAAGGACCCATCAATCCGGTCATTCCGGCAGTCCTCACGGGAGAAAGTTTTGATTTCGAAGGATTTACCTTCAAAGTGGTGGGAAGCGATCTCACCCGCGCCTCCCTTTATGAAGAAACGGAAATGGTCCTTCTGGGCGGTATTGACGTTTTCAATGAAATTCATGTATTCCTCGCCGACACGGCGTCCGAAGAAGACAAAAAGGCCTGGATTTCCAGAGTAAAAGAACTGGAAGCCCTGGAACCCTCCATCGTCATTCCTTCCCACGGAGTCCCCGAAGGCTCCTTCGATACAAAAGCTTTGGCTCACACGGCAGCATATCTGGAAAAGTCCATCTCTTTTGAGAAGGAAACAAAGACAGGCAAAGAACTGGTAGACAAACTCCTTGCAGCTTATCCGTTGGCAAAGAACAGCGAAGTCGTCTCTTTGGGAGCAGGAGTCGTGAAGAAGGAAATACCCTGGGGATGAGGCTTTTGTCAAATACCATGGTTTGAGACTACTTCGGTATTCGGGTCTTAGCCCCATTACGGCGTGCCCCGGTGGAGAAAACTTCGAGATCTCGGGGTTCGGGATGCGGGGCTCGGGAAGGTGGCGGTCTGATGGCCGCGGAATTTATATGGGGACTTTACACAGGCGGAGAATTTACCGTCGGACCCTGAAGTACGCCAGCTCTATGTGAGAAACCATTCACTATGAACCATTAACTACAATATCATTAACTTAACAGCTGCTAAAGTGCTTCCAAATCGAAATTTCTCTATTGCGTTTAAAGGAAATAGGGCCTTATTCACCCTGTTCGG
>OMVW01000015.1 GCA_900314595.1 uncultured Dialister sp.
ATTTTGTCGTATTTTTTTCGACTTTTTTGCACAAAAAAGCACGCACCTTTCGATGCGTACTTGAACTATTTTATGAATTTCTTAAGTTAATGACATTGGTGATAACTATGAACTGATAACTTCCTCATGTTATAATAGAGAAAATTAGTTATTTCTTAGAAAGGAGCAAAAATGGATCTTGAAAAAGCGCGGCGGGCGTTTAAGCGGAACCGGTTTGAATGCAGCATCTTCAAAACGAAGGAAGAAGCGGCGGAGTACCTGAATGGAAAAATCGACAATTGCACGGTAGGGATAGGCGATTCTCTCACCCTGGCGCAGATCGGTCTCTATGACAAACTGATTTCCCACAATACGGTTTATGACCTTCACCACCTGCCGCTTGCGAACTGGGCAGAAGCCACGGCCTCCGAAAAGAACGAAGCCTTCCTTGCCCAGGCGAGAAAGACCCTCACCACCGATATTTTCCTCTGCTCCGTCAACGGGGCATCGGAGACAGGAGTCCTCGTCAATATGGACGGTACGGGAAACCGGGTAGCAGGCTCCCTCTTCGGCCATAAAAAAGTCTATTTCGTACTGGGCAGAAATAAAATGGCTCCCACCCTGGAGGAAGCCATCTGGCGCACAAGAAATATAGCCGCTCCGAAAAACGTGATCCGTCACCGGTTCCTCTGCGGCTGCAGCGCCCATGGAGGGGACAAATGCTACGACTGCGGAGCCCCCGACAGAATCTGCAACGCCCTCGTTATTTATTATAAAAAAATGAGAAATACAGAGATGGAAGTCGTCATCATCGACGAAGACCTGGGATTCTAGTTGTTAGTTTTTAGTGGTTAGCCCTTAGTAATCAGCAGTCAAAAAAATTGGCCGGTCCCGGCCAATTTTTTTATGGTTCTGTATGCAAACCCGTCTGTGCAAAGCCCCCATATCTACTTGCGCCGCATCAGCGCCGCACCTTCCCGCGCCCCGCATCCCGCACCCCGAAATCTCGTTAAAGACTCCATCGGTGCATGTCGGGAACAGGGCTAAAACCCGAATACCGTAATTGACTCAAGCCAAATCCATGGAGAGATGACTCAAACTAACTCCCCAGCTGCTGCTGGTCATAGGCGAGAAGGGCTTCATTGATTTTATAAATATCATACACCCTGCGGGAGAGGTAGTAACGGACGATCACGTCCATCATCTGGCTCTTGGAAAGGCTGTAGCCTGCATACTCCAGGAGCGCCTCTGTTTCCGCCGTGGTCAGGCGAAGGCCTACGGCCAGGGCGAGGATGGTCTTTTTCTTTGGCAGGTACTTTGGATTTCTGATTTTCGAGAAAAGCCTGCGGTCTATGTTGGATGCCTTGTATACTTCCGGGTCCGTCATCCCTTTTTCATCGATGAGATTGGTCAGGGCTTTGGAGAAAGGGATATCCAGTTCGAAGGGAAGATGACCCCTCCTGTCCTTCGGTGAACGGAAAAGAGATTCCTCACAGGCCGCCTCGCCGGGCGCTGCCATTTCATCGATGGAGCGGAGCATTTCCTCTTCCGAAAGGCCCCTGACCGCCTCCATTGCCACGTCCGCGTTCAGGGGCTCCACCTGCAAAGCTTCTGAAGGTTCATCGGCCCTCCGGAGCATGCCGTTCACCAGAAGCCGCTGAATCGAGGGGAGCCGCCTGAATCTGGGCTTCGTGAGAAGGGTGAGGTACACCGTCATATCGGAATCATGATTTTTCAGGAAATTTACGATGGCCTTCTTTGCGATTTCCCGGGCTTCCTTCTCCGGATATCCGTAAACGCCGGCGGAAATCAGGGGAAATGCGATGGTCTCCAGTTTTTTCTCCTCCGCCAGGGTCAGGGCCGACGTGTAGCAGGATGCAAGGAGCTTCGCATCTTCCTTCGAACCGGTATACAAAGGTCCCGGCGTATGAATGACGTATTTCGCATCCAGCGCAAAACCGGGCGTGATCACCGCCTTCCCCGTAGGAACGGGCGCCAGTTTCGCGCAGGCCCGGGTCATCTCATTCACTCCTGCCTTGCGGAAAATCGCCCCGCACACACCGCCGCCAAAGGCGAGCTCATTATTCGCCGCATTGACGATAGCATCCACCTTCATGGTGGTGATATCCTTCACAATCGTAAAAAATGGCATGGAATCCCCTCCTTGTCGTATTTCCTATATTATAGCATGAAGAAAGGACAGGGGATGTCGCGGGCCGGGGACAATGGGAGTGATTAGTGGTTATCTTCAGCGCCTGTTCTGCCCGACGTAAAGGAAATGATTCTTCCGGTCCTGAAATCATTTTTTGAAAATCCACGAATTATATCTGCAAAAAAGTGGACAACGCCACTTTTTTGCAGATATAATAAAGAAAATAGTTTAACTCGGAGGTTCACATGGAAATTGAACGACCGCAATATTTACAGAAACTGATTCAAAAACAGTTTAACGGGAAAGTAAAAATTATCACCGGTATCCGACGCTGCGGGAAATCTTACCTGCTTTTCCATCTTTTTAAAAATCATCTCCTTCAGTCTGGTGTGAAAAAAGAGCAGATTATTGAAATCGCACTGGATGAACTGGACAATACTCCCTACAGAAATCCTTTTAAACTGGACCGGTTTATACGGGACCGCATAGTCTCTCCTGCCGTAAAATATTATGTTTTCATCGATGAAATCCAGTTTTCTTCAGCCATGAAGAATCCCTATACGGAAGAGGGGGAAAAAATCACCTTTGTCGATGCCCTCCTGGGTCTCATGAAGCTGGCAAATCTGGATATCTACGTTACCGGCAGCAATTCCAGGATGCTTTCCAGTGATATCCTCACCCAGTTCCGGGACCGGGGCGATGAAATCCATATGAATCCCCTGACCTTTGCCGAATTTTATGCCGCCACGCCGGACAAGATTCATGCCCTTCGGGATTACTCCATCTTTGGCGGTATGCCCTACCTTCTGGAACTAACAGAACCGGAAGAAAAAATTAATTATCTGAAAACCCTGTTTACCGAGACTTACCTTCGGGATATCATTGAACGCAATCATCTGAAAAACTCTTCTGAAATTCTGGAAATTCTTCTCGATTTTATTTCTTCCGCTATTGGTTCTCTCACAAATACATCAAAACTGGAAAGCCGATTCCAGTCTGAAAAACATATTTCCATCTCCCACTCAACCATTGCCCAATATCTTGCCTGGTTTGAAGAAGCCTATCTCATCAGCGGGGCCAAACGATACGACGTGAAAGGCTCCCGCTATTTCTCCACGCCCATGAAATATTATTTCACCGACATTGGTCTGCGGAATGCCAGACTGAACTTCCGTCAGGTGGAACAGACCCATACTATGGAAAATATGATTTACAATGATCTTATCAGCCGAGGATACAGTGTGGACGTGGGAGTGGTTCCCGTTCGAAGAAAAGAAGGAGACCGCCGGGTGAGCAGCCAGCTGGAAATTGATTTCATCGTCAATCGGGGAACCGGCAGATGCTATATCCAGTCAGCCCTGCGGATAGACAGCAAAGAAAAACAGTCCCGGGAAACTGCCTCCCTTCGCGAAGTAAAAGATTCCTTCCGAAAAATCGTGGTCCTCGGCGATGATATCATTCCCTGGCACGATGAAAACGGCATCTACTATGTAGGAATTCAGGACTTTCTACTCAAAGGACTGGAAAAAATATGAGTTTTATCTGCAAAAAAGTGGACAACGCCACTTTTTTGCAGATAAGACTCAATTCCTGCCTTCCCGGCAGGGATTTTATTTTGAGAATCAGAAAAACGTATGAAAAAATCGGTCCTATAACTTTCCGTCGCGCTTTCCCGCAGTCCGAAATCCGTTTTTCCATACAAAAAAGGCCGCGCTCCATATGGGGCACGGCCTTTTCCATTTCCAGAATAAAACCTCCGGGTAAAACGGGCAGAATCCACCTTATGTGCACCGGAAAACGGAATTCCGGCTGATCGATTTACGGCTGATTCTGTTTCTTTCTGGAGGTTTTTGATTTTTTTGCTGCGCAGCTGAGAATTTTCAGGCTCTTTCCGCTTTACCATTCTTCCCGGGAATGTACAGTATGGAAACCGGCGGAAAGCTTCTGCCTTTTTTCGTTCTCTGCCTATATAGTGCAAAAAAGGAAAAATATTTCATTAATTTTTCGTTAGAATTAGTCCGAATTGAATTCGTTTTCCAGCCCCGCCGGTGCAGACCATGACCCGTGCCAAAGAGCCGCCCTGCGCCGCATAAAAGCGCCCCTGCGATTGTAAGGGCACGCGCCTCCACGAACAACAATCATCTCATCCGTTTCTTTCCCTCAGGAGGCAGAAAAATTCCCATATAAAAACGGCGCCCCATATGATTTTCAGGGGCGCCACCTTCACTTACCACTTATCACTTACCACTTATAATTTTTCATCCAGCGTGAAGAACCAGATTTCATTATGCCGGTCCACAGGATCATTCTCCTTCAGGCCCAGTTTCACATTTCTATGAACTTTTCCGTCTTTATAAATATAGACTTTCTGATCCGCATCATAGGTATAGTCTTCCACGTCTGTTTCTGCCACCTGCGGGTCCTGCACGTCCACGGAAATACCGAAGTCGTTATCGTTCACTACGACGATGGTCTTTCTGTCCGGGAGCAGGGTGAGGCCTTCGGCTTTTTCCAGTTTCCAGCCTGCTTTCCTCATATCGAGAATGAGTTTCTTGGAAACCGGTTTCACATTTTTCAGGGTTCCCAGTTCCAGCTGTCCGTCGTCGGGGATCACCGTCGCTCCGGTGAGGTCGATTTCGTAAATCAGGTTCTGCATCTTTTTATTCTGCTTGCCCTGTTCGATGACGAGGAATTTATTATTTCCAAGGGGAGCGATATCTCCCAGCTTGGCTTTGCCGAAATCCTTGTAACCGCCGTCTACCTGATAGGCGTACATGGCCGTCTTTCCCGTTTCCGGATCCACGGTGAAAATGCGGCAGTAAGGGCTTGTCTTCTTCGTCTTCTTTTCCACGTCCAGCGGGGACTGCACGAAGCCCACGAGGCGTCCCTTTTCATCGATGGTCAGTCCTTCACTTCCCCGGTTCGGCACGCGGGAGGCAAGGATGGATGGAAGCCCGTTTCCCGGAGCCAGTTTCCGGATGATGCGGCCTGCCCGGTCTGCTTCCACCACGAAGGGTCCGTATTCATCAGAAATCCAGAAATGACCGATCCGGTCCACTGCCAGTCCCTCTGTATCGAGACCATTCGGGTCGGTGCCCAGATCTTTCAGGTTGAAATCAAAAGCTGTTTCTTTCGTAGAGCCCACAGAACCTTTCGGGATAGCTTTACCGGTAATTTTCTTTCCATCCACTGTTAAAGGTATGGAATCGGTGACAACTGCCTTTGTCCGGTCGGCACTCACATGAAGGATGCCTATATTCGGATTGAAAGAGGGGGCAGGGAAAATTTTGCCCGATTTTTTCTTTCCGCCCTTCACATACTTCGGCACGTCCCCGTTCGGTCCTCTGTCGGTAATGGTATAGAAATCGATGGATCCGTCTTCATTGACACTCTTTAAAGTCAGAGCAGAACCGTAGCCGGGGAAAAGTTTGTGATGAAATACTTCTTCCTTTCCTGCATAAGGAATGGGAAAAGCACTGGTATCCACAATGGCATGACGCACTTCCACCGCTTCTGCTGCATTCGTGAAAGAAAGGGGCGAAAGACAGAGAACTGAGAGAGATGCGGCCAGTAATTTTTTAGAAATAGACATGGTTACCTCCTTTATACTTTTTATTTTCAGTATACAGGGGCAATGTCAGAGACCATTCATAAAAAAGTCTATCCTGTGTAAAAAGTTTTTAAGGAAACAGGGCAGGCACGGGCACGATGGAAATCGTTTGTGACAATCGGCAATTCGCGCACGGCCGGGAATACACGCTGCCTCTCGAGCGGCAGGTACCGGTACAAGTTCGGCCGGGAATACAGGTCCATGTCGAAGTTGTAGAGTCACCGCCTGAGCAGGACCCTTGACAGCTCACTTGCGGGCCAAAGGCAAATAAAAATAGCCGCTTCCGGATTTTGACGCGGCCTCCGCCCCGTTCCCCTTATCCCTTTGCCCTGTTTTTCGGCCAGAGGCCCCATAAATACTTGCGGCCGCCAGGCCGCCACCTTCACTTACCACTTACCACTTGTTTTCTCGGCCAGAGGCCCGTGCGCGAAGCGCACTATATAAAATTGGTTTCCGCAGGAAACCATATCCACCCCGAAGTCCGAAATCCGAAAAGCGAAACTATCTCAGGTCATCCAATCTGACAATAGACTCCACTCCCTCACGCCCGATTCATCCGGCTGTCCATAAGGATTCCGAAGAGGATGATTCCAAATCCGGTCAGCACTTCCGGATTCGGGTAGAGTCCCAGAAAGAGAGCCACCCAGAGGGGGCCGAGGATCATTTCCCAGAGGGCCAGCACCGATGCTTTCTGTGCAGAAATCCGCTGAATGCCCAGGTTGAAGAGGCCGTAGCCTCCTGCCACCTGCACCACTCCCAGAATGATCATAATCATCCAGTCCCGGGCAGTTATCAGGGGAAGGGCTGCACCGGTGGAGGGAATGCAGGTGAAAAGAAGAAGGGCGATGAAAATATTTCCTAAAGCCGTAAGGCCCAGGGCATTTTCAGAAGCAGCCCGGGATGAGGCGATGCTCATGCCTGCAAAGAAGAGGCCTTCCGTGAGAGCGATCATATTTCCTTCCGTATCCGAATCACCGCTTCCGCCGGAACCCATGAAAAAGAGGACCCCTGCCATAATCACGGCAATGGGCAGAAATAAATGGGAATTGAAATGTTTCGTATGAATCGTCGCCAGGAGGAAGAGCCAGATGGATGCGGTGTACTGCATACCCACCGCAATGGCCGCACTGGTCATGGTGAGGGAAATAATGACGGAAAGGCAGAGCCCCAGGTAGCAGAGGCAGTAGAGGAGAAGCCACCCGTTCCAGTGAATTTTCTTCGGCCTGAGGAACGGAAGCAGCACACAAGCCGCAATGAGGGACCGCAGGGCACAGATCAGGAGCGGATCCAGAGTCAGATACTTCACAAAAGGAGAATTGAGACTCCAGCAGACAGCGCCTGCCAGGACAAGGAAAGAACCGGAAATATGGGGAATTTTCATAGTAACACCTTCTTTTTGCCTGCCGAGTCGACCTGAGGTTTTGCGGCATTCAAAACCGGAACTTTGGAGTATTCGTTTGGCCTGCCGATACGACTTGAGATTCTGCGGCATTCGAGTCCGGAGCTTTGAAGTATTCGTTTGGCCTGCCGATACGACTTGAGATTCTGCGGCATTCGAGTCCGGAGCTTTGAAGTATTCGTACGGCCTGCCGGTTCGACTTGAACTTCTGCGGCATTTGAGCCTGGAACTTTGGGGTATTCGTGTAGCCTGCCGATACGACTTGAGGTTTTGTGGCATTTGAGCCGGGAGCTTTGAAGTATTCGTACGGCCTGCCGAGACGACTTGAGGTTTTGCGGCATTTGCGTCCGGAACTTTGGGGTATTCGTGTAGCCTGCCGATACGACTTGAGGTTTTGTGGCATTTGAGCCGGGAGCTTTGATGTATTCGCAGAAGCAGTCATTAACTATTGACTATTAACCATTAACCCTGCTATCCTGTTTCCTCGCATGTATGGATTTCCAGTCATTTACCTTATTAGCCGTTAGCCATCAGCCATCAGCCATTACCAATTAACTATTATCAGCCATTCCGCTTTATAGAATTCTAACCACTAACCGCTAATCCCTAACCACGATTATTATATAATCATGATTATTTTTTATTTGCCCCCATTATATGCGTTATAATAAAGAAAGTCAATAATCATGATTAGAATTGGGAGGAATTCATGGAACCAGCGGCGAATGAGCAGAAGCTGACCATCCGGCAGCGGCGGATCATGGCTTTTTTTGTGGAAGCTACGGAAAAAATCCTGAAGGAGGACGGACTTTCCGGGGTGAATATCCGGCGCATTGCGTCAGAAGCGGGATATAACAGCGCTACCTTGTACAATTATTTCCCCGATCTGGAAAATCTCATCCTCTATGGGTCCGTGGGCTATCTTTATGAATACAATCTCCTTCTGGGCCAGTCCCTTTCTCCTTCCATGAATGCCCTGGAACGGTACAGGACCGTATACCGCTGTTTCAATCATTTCGCATTCAGGGACCCGGAGATTTTCTACAATATGTTCTTCGGCCGGTACAGTGAAGAACTGCCGGATGTCATCCGCACCTACTATGTGGACCTCTTCCCGGACGAACTGGAAGGCCTGCCGGAGGATATGAAGCGCATGGTCATCCGCGGGACGCTCTCAGACAGAGATAGAATCGTCATGAAAAGCCTCGTGGAGGAAGGATTTGTGGCCGGAGAAAAAGCAGAACCCACCCTGTCCATCATCGTGGCCCTCCACGAAAGCTATATCCACAAAGCCTGCCTCACGGGAAATCAGAAAGAGCGGGACGAACTGAACCGGAAATTTATGGAACTGTTTGAGTATGTAATGGCGAATGCGAAGTAAACAGCAGTTAGTCGTTAGCAGTCAGTTTTTAGTTCATAGTGGAAATCAATTTTCTAACAGCCGCCGGAACACCCGGTGGCTCTTTTATATGATTGGTGAAAATTTTTATTTCCTCCCATATAAAATTCTGCGCTGCAAAAGCAGCGCCACCTTCACGAACAACGAACCACGAATCACGAAATCTCGTAAACGGCTGTACCGGGGCGTGCCGTAGTGAGGCTAACCCACGAATACCGCAGCTGACTCAAAACAAGAATCTCGAAATTGAGACATTCCGTCTGATCTGACAAAAGACTCCAACAATTTCCCCTTTACAGCCTTTCGCGAAACATCTACACTAAAGACAGATATGGAAAGGATGTGTTTCCTATGGATAACGCAAGACATTCCACCTGCCTGGCGGCAGGACTTTTTCCCCATCCGCCCATTATGATTCCGGAAATCGGCGGACGGGAGCTTGAGAAAATGGCCGTGACCATTTCCAGCGAGCAGGAAGCGATGAGGGAAATCGTGGCAAAAGGTATCGAGACGGCCGTAGTCATTTCGCCGCACAACCTCTGTTTCTACGATGCGCCGGCCATCTTTGTGACAGACGTCATTTCAGGAAATCTTTCCGCCTTCGGCCGGAGCGATATTTCCATGAATCTGGAAATAGACCGCATGCTCTCCGAGGCTATTGTGAAAGAAGCATCACCGGTCATCCCCCTCCACCGGGTGGATCAGGCGGAGGCCCGCCGGTACAATAAGGCGCTCTCCGTAGACTGGGGCACCTTCGTCCCCATGTACTACCTCATCAAGGCAGGCTTTACGGGAAAAGTGGTGCTCCTCTCCCCCTGTTTCTCCAATTATGAACTGAATAAAATCCTGGGAGCCGCAGTGGAAAGGGCCGCCTCGAAACTGGACCGGAAAATAGGCATCATCGCCTCCGGCGACCTTTCTCACAGACTTTCGAAAAATTCGCCCAATGGCTACACGCCAAACGGAATCGTTTTTGACAGGGCAGTCATGGATGCCCTCACGAGAAGGGATATGAAGCCCCTCACTTCCATGACCGAAGAATTCATCGATGAAATAGGCATGTGCGGCCTGCCGTCGGTGTATTTCCTCTTCGGCGCACTGGGAGACCGGAAGGCAGAACGCCCCGTGACCTCTCACGAAGGACCTTTCGGCGTAGGTTACGGCGTATGCCTCTACCTCCCAGAGACCGATTCTTCCGATGAAAAAGCTCACGACCTGCGGGTACTTCTGGCAAAAGAAAGCATCCGCCGCTACCTCAAAACAGGAAAAATCATGAAAACCCCGAAGGACCTTCCGCCGGAAATGACCGAAAGACACGGAGCCTTCGTCTCCCTCCATGAATTCGGCGCGCTGCGGGGCTGCATCGGAACCTTCCTTCCCTCCTACAAAAATCTGGCGGAGGAAATCATACACAATGCAAAAGCTGCAGCCATGGACGACCCCCGCTTCCCGGAACTCGAATCCTACGAGCTGGAAGACCTGACCATTTCCGTAGACGTCCTCTCCGAACCGGAACCGGCGGAAGAGAAGGATCTGGACCCGAAGAAATACGGAATCATCGTAGAACGGGGCGGAAGAAGAGGCCTCCTCCTCCCGGACCTCGAAGGAGTGGATACAGTCAAGCAGCAGATCTCCATCTCCAAACGGAAAGCAGGCATCCCCCAGAGCGAACCGGTGAAACTGTACCGGTTCACGGTGAAGAGGTATTTTTAGTGGTTAGTGGTTAGTGCTTAGCGGTTAGCGGTTAGAATTCTACAAAGCAGAATGGCTGATAATGGTTAATAGTTAATGGGTAATGGGTAATGGTTGATGGCCGATAGTGCCTCGGTCCTCAAGTCGTCTCGGCAGGCAAACGAATAGCCGGAAGTTCCAGGCTCGATTACCTCAATCACACCAGACGCATCGACAGGCCATTCGAATACCTCAAAGTTCCAGACTTGAATGCCTCAACCGGACAAGTCGAACCGGCAGGCCACACGAATACCTCAAAGCTGCCCGCTCATTTGCCTCAACCGGACAAGTCGCACCGGCGGGCCAAACGAATACCTCAAAGCTGCCCGCTCATTTGCCTCAACCGGACAAGTCGCACCGGCAGGCCATACGAATACCTCAAAGCTCCTGCCTCAAATGCCTCCAACCGACAAGTCGTACCGGCGGGCCATTCGAATACCTCAAAGTTCCAGACTTGAATGCCTACAACCGGACAAGTCGAACCGGCAGGCCATACGAATACCTCAAAGCTGCCCGCTCAATCGCCTCAATCGGACAAGTCAATCTGGCAGGCCATACGAATACCACAAAGCTGCCCGCTCATTTGCCTACAACCGACAAGTCGCACCGGCAGGCCATACGAATACCTCAAAGCTGCCCGCTCATTTGCCTCAACCGGACAAGTCGTACCGGCGGGCCATACGAATACCTCAAAGTTCCAGACTTGAATGCCTCAACCGGACAAGTCGAACCGGCAGGCCATACGAATACCTCAAAGTTGCAGGCACAAATGCCTCAAACACCCCGGCCGCATCGGCAGGCCATACGAATACCTCAAAGTTCCTGCCTCAATTGCTTCCAACCGACAAGTCGAGAAGGCAGGCCAATATAGAAAGGAGTCATCATGGAAAGCGCATTTTACAAGAAGCTCTCTGGCGGCACGGCAGTCTGTGAACTCTGCCCCCATCACTGCCGCATTCCTCCCTCCGGCACCGGCTGGTGCCGGACGAGGAAGAATGACCATGGGGAATTGAAAACCATCACCTATGGTCTGGTCGCCTCGGTGGCCCTGGATCCTATCGAGAAAAAGCCGCTGGCTTATTTCCATCCGGGTTCCATGATCCTCTCCCTGGGAAGCGCAGGCTGCAATTTCTGCTGCAGCTTCTGCCAGAACTGGGAGCTCTCCCAGTCGGACCCGGACATGCGCCCCTTCACGCCCAGGCAGATCGTGCGCCTTGCCCGTTCCCTCTATGCGGAAGGAAATATCGGCGTTGCCTGGACCTACAACGAACCCACCCTCTCCTATGAATTCATCCGGGATACGGCACCTCTCATCCAGGAAGCAGGCATGGTGAACGTGATGGTCACCAACGGCTATATCAATCCGAAACCGCTGGAGGCGCTGCTCCCCTATATTTCCGCCTGGAACATCGACCTCAAAGCCTGGGAACCCGCCTTCTACAGCGCCCTCTGCGGCGGACAGCGGGATGCAGTCCTCTCCACCATCAAAACCTGCGCCAAAGTTTCCCACGTGGAACTGACGAACCTCGTCATCCCCGGCGAAAATGACAACCTTGGCCAGTTTGAAGAAATGTGCAAATGGATTGCCGATATAAATCCGGAAATCCCCCTCCACATCACCCGCTTCTTCCCCCACTACAAGATGACCGACCGGGAGGCTACCTATATTTCCACCCTCGTCTCCTTCGGCGTAACCGCGAAGAAATATCTCAGCCACGTGCAGATCGGCAACGTAAGCGGAGGAGAACTCCTCATGCACGGATGGAAGAATGAATCATAGATTGGCAGTTAGCCGTTAGTATTTTTTGAAATACGAGCCGCTCAATATGGCGGGAGTTACTAACTACCAATCACTAACAACTAACAACTTTTATATCAACCCGTTACCCTGTAATCGTTGCGTTTGCCAGAAAGAAGGACATCTTATGCTTCCGAAATTAGAACCCATCATCAAAGAACACGCCAATGGCGGCAAGGGCCATCTCATCATCGAACCCATCCTTTCCCCGAAAGAAATGGGCGACAAGTGCCGCCTCTATGCTCATGTGATCATCCCCAAAGGCTGCTCCATGGGCGTCCATCAGCATAAAGGGGATGGAGAATGTTACTACATTCTTTCCGGCAGAGGCCTCTACACCGATGATGACAAAACCTATGAAATGGGACCCGGTGACGCTGCCTTCTGCGAAAGCGGCCACTTCCACGGAATCGAAAATATCGGAGATGAAGATCTGGTCATTATGGGACTTATCATTTATAAATAAGTTCGAGAAGTTAGTAGTTGGTTTTTAGTAAAAGGGCCCGCCTCCGGTGAGGAAGCGGGCCTTTTCTGTGGGAGGAGGAAATCCGGCTGTCTTCTACATAGATCGTCCGGATTCTCTTTTCATCTAATGGAATGAATAAAATTATTACATATTTCCAAAATTACTCTCGATAAACAGATTTAAAAAGTGCTATAATAGCAGTAATACACATAGACACCTTTAAATTTTATATCGGCCCTGCGCCGTATTTCCAAAGGGGGAAACATTTATGGCACTGAAAGAATTCGAATTCGGTTTTGGCAAAGGCACCCAGAAAGTCAAGCTGCCGGAAGAACATATCATTGATGTGCTCGAAGGCAATCCGACTCCGGCCTGCGATGTGGAAAAAGCAACGCTCGACTGCATGAGAAACCCGATTGGCAGCAAGCCGCTGCAGGAAGTCGTTTCCAAAGGCGACAAAGTCTGCATCGTCTGCGCAGATATCACCCGCACCTGGAACCATTCCAACCAGTTTGTTATTTACATCGTCAACGAACTGAACCTGGCAGGCATTCCGGATGAAGACATCTGCATCCTCTTTGCCCAGGGCACCCACCGCGCACAGACTCCGGCAGAAGATATTACCGTAGTCGGTGAAGAAGTGGCAAAACGCATCAAACTGTACCAGCATAACTGCCTGGACAAGAATGAACTCGTTCATGTAGGCGATACAAAGCTGGGAACCCCGGTATGGATTAACAAACATGCGGTAGAAGCAGATAAAGTCATCGTCGTAGACGGCATTACCACCCACCTCTTTGCAGGATACGGCGGCGGACGCAAGCTGATCCTCCCGGGCGTAGCCGGTGATGAAACCATTCAGATCAATCACTGCCATGCACTGGGTGAAAAATTCGGTTCCGGCATCAACCCGCTGACCCGCTCCACCCTTCTTGACAACAACCCTGTATCCGACGATATGCAGGAAGCTTCCGACATGATTAAACCTTGCTTCCTCGTTCATTCCGTAACCAACTCCGAAGGCAAGATCTGCCGTATGGTAGGCGGCGACCCCTACGAAGCATGGCTCGAAGGTACCAAAGAAGTCTACAGAATCCAGAAAGTTCCGTACACCGAAAAATGCGACGTATGCTTTGCCTGCGCCGGCGGTTATCCGAAAGACGTATCCCTCTACCAGGGCTGCAAATGCTATGATCCTTCCGATGTAGTCACCAAAGAAGGCGGTATCATCATTGCTATCATGGAAGCCAGCGATATTCATGAACCGCCGGCTTACCTGGGAAGCTTCAAATATGAAACCGAAGCAGACATGGAAAAAGCTCTCCGTGAACATTTTACCATCCCCTTCTTCGTTGCATTCAACCTCTTCTGCATGACCCACCGTTACCATATCATCCTGGTTACCAAACCGGAAAACTTCGAAGAAGTAAAGAAGACCAACCAGACCCCTGTAGGCACCGTAGCCGAAGCCTGGGAACTGGCCCAGAAGATTTTGAAAGAAGAAGGCAAAGAAGACTATACCATCACCCTCTGCCCCCACTGCGCATCCATCGTTCCTTTCAAAGACTGATTTCAGGAAACAGGATTTCATCAAAAGCTCCCGAAAGGGAGCTTTTTTCATGGAAACATTCCCGCCAGCTGCAGGACGATGAAACAGAAAAAGTTAGCAGTTCTCAGTGAAGGATACGCCCTGCGGGTGCAATTTATATATGAATCTCAAGCCCTCATCCGGCATGAAACAAGACCTGGTATTATCAGGTTCATATCAAAACCCCGGCACTCGCCTGTGCAGATTCCCCATAAATACTCGTGCCGCGAGAGCGGCACACCTTCCCGCCATCCGCCATCCGCATTCCGAAAACCGTATCTGGCTTTCACCATGGGGTATATTATGAAACAATTATAATTGACATTTTTTTCATTTCTGACTACACTAAAAGAGTATGAGTGGAAATACGAAAGGAGGGAACGGCCATGCTGAAAGCTTACAAGCACAATGAAAATCACCTGCTCTGTGAGGTCCCGCTGGAGCAGCTGGAGAAAGGCTCCTGGATCAACTGTGCCGCTCCTGACATAAGTGAACTGAATCAGCTGAATGAACTCACCGGTATCCCCGTCGACTCCCTGCAGACCGCACTGGATAGAGAAGAACGGTCCCACGTGGAACTGGAAGACGATTACATCTTCGTCGTAGTCAATACCCCGGTAGTCCTCGAGACCGATGCCTACGACGCACTGCCGCTCGGTATCTTCATCACCCGGCAGTACTTCATCACCGTGTGCCTCGAAAAAAATATGGTCATCCAGAAATTCCTGGCCAACTCCTTCACCTCCTTCCAGACCTACAAGAAGACCCGCTTCCTTTTCCAGATTCTCTCCCAGGCCTCCTCTGCCTTCCTTTTCTACCTGCAGCAGATCTATAAAAAGACAGACGTGATCGAAACGGAAGTCAGGAAATCCCTGCAGAACAAAGAACTCTTCCGCATGCTGGAACTCCAGAAATCCCTGACCTACTTCAACTTCGCCCTTCACGCCAATGAAAACGTAATGGAACGGCTCATGCGTCTCCGGAACAGCCCCCTGCATTCGCTGCTGAAAATGTACGAAGAAGACGAAGACCTTCTGGAAGACGTAATCATTGAAAACAAACAGGCACTGGAAATGGCCGAAATCTATACGAACATTCTGGCCTCTATGATGGACTCCTTCTCCTCCATCGTATCCAACCGCCTGTCCCAGATCATGAAATTCCTCACCTCCGTCACCATTATCCTCGCCATACCGACCCTGATTTTCTCCCTCTGGGGCATCAATGTGCCCGTCCCCTGGCAGGAAGCAGCTATCGGCTTCTGGGCAGTCATCGGAATCGGAATCCTGGCCACCCTCATCGTATCCTTCGTGCTGTATAAGAAGGATATGCTGTGAGCCCTGGAAACGATTATCCCACTTTTCATCAATTCCTTTTCCCCAATCGTTGTTCGTTATTCGTTGTTCGTTCTTCGTCAATTTGGCGCCTTGAAACCATGTAGGCGCCTTTTTTATTGGGAAATACCGACCATCAAAAACAGCCCAGCAAATGATAAGTCTCAATTCCTGTGCTGTCCGAACAACAAAGAACGAAGAACGAATAACGTTTTCTACCATTGGATTTCGGATTTTTATCACATATAGAAAAATTCCAATTTCTCTATTGACATCATCTAAAATTTACGATATACTATATTCAACAGATAGAAAATAATCAATGAAACAAAATTTCAAACCGAAATACCCATTTCTCCTCATCCATTCACCTTCCTTTGAGAGAAATGTCCACATATCCACCTTTCATCCGGCACCGCCGGAGAACATAATCATGACGGACTGCTTTTACACCTTCCTCTGCAGCCCCATGTGAACATATACCATCCAACCTCCTGAAAAATCCGCAGTTTGCGGATTTTTTACATTCCGGGAAGTTGCAGGGCCCCAGCAATGCATTTACAATAAGAATCAAAGCAGCAATAAATGAAAGGTGATTTTATGAACGTACTACTGACAGGCTTTGAGCCTTTTAACAATGAACTGATGAATTCCTCCTGGGAATCCGTGCACCTCCTGGACGGGCTATCCACGGAAGGAGCACTCATTCATTCCCTGAAACTCCCCACAGTCCGGGGCATCTGTATGAACCAGCTCCTCGAAGGCATGGCAGCTTATGACCCCGAAGTCATCATCTGCGTGGGAGAAGCAGGTGGAAGAAACTGCCTTTCCCTGGAACGGGCGGCCATCAACTGCGATGATTATTTTTCACCCGACAATGGCGGAAATCAGCCCGTAGACGAACCCATCATGCCCGGTGCTCCTGCCGCCTATTTCTCCACCCTTCCCATCAGGAAAATCCACCAGGCCCTCACCACCCTGGGAATTCCTGCGGAAATATCCAATACCGCCGGCACCTTCGTGTGCAATCATCTCTTCTACAGTCTCATGGATTTCCTGTCCCACAGCCGGAAGAAACGACTGGGCGGATTCATCCACGTCCCCTACCTCCCCTCCCAGGCCGCCCGCCTCACAGGGATGCCCAGCATGTCCCCCGAAACCCTCTCCACCGGACTGATGATGGCCATTACCGTAACAGTCAGAGAACTCCACTCGCCTCGCCTGACTGACGAACCATCTTCCCGATAATCCCGATACCCCCGAGTCCCCCGATATCCCCGATTCAAAAGTTTTCGAAGATAAAAGTTTCCATATAAAACCGGCGGGCCATCCAATTCGGATGCCCGCCACCTTCACTTACCACTTACCACTCAAAATCAAAAAGCCCGCCTTTTCACAAGGCGGGCTTTTATTTCCATACAATTACTTATAAGATTCCATCAGTTTCTTGAAATACGGCAGGGACCGTTTGATCATTTCCGGATCCACGCAGTAGGATACGCGGACGTAGCCGGGGCAGCCGAAGGTATCGGTGGCTACGATGAGGATATTGAGTTTCTTGGCTCTTTCCATGAAGTCCACGGAATTTCCGTCCGGCGCTTTGACGAAGAGGTAGAAGGCCCCTTCCGGATAGACGCATTCATAGCCCAGGTCTTTGAGTCCGTTATAGATGAGTTTTCTGTTTACATCGTAAATGGAGACGTCAGACGTCTTTCCGAGGCAGGCGAGGACTACTTTCTGGAAAAGGTTCGGCGCACATACGTAGCCCAGCGCTCTGCCGGCTCCGCAGACGGCTGCGTACAGTTCATCATGCTTGTCACATTCTTCCGGTACCAGGATGTAACCGATACGGTTGCCCGGCAGCGACAGGGATTTGCTATAGGAATAGCAGATGACTGTATTTTTATAGTACTTCGGTACGTAAACGATGGGCAGTCCGTCATAAATGATTTCCCGGTAAGGTTCATCGGAGATGAGGTAAATGGTGTGACCCAGCTCAGATGATTTCTTTGCCAGGAGTTTTCCCAGGGCTTCGATGGTTTCCGGAGAATAGACAGCACCGGATGGGTTATTCGGGGAGTTGATGAGGACAGCTCTTGTCTTTTCGGAAATAGAAGCTTCCAGGGCGGAAAGGTTCAGCTGGAAATGCTCCGTATCGGCAGGAACAATGACTTCTTTTCCGCCGGCAGAAGTGATGAATACGGTATATTCCGGAAAGAAAGGAGCATTGACGATGATTTCTTCTCCCTCTTCCTCAATCAGTGCATGAAGAGTGATGGCCAGGGACGCAGAAGCGCCGCAGGTCATGTAGAAATCGCTGCCCTTTACATTGGCTCCGTAAGTCTTATTCATGAAATCGGCAAGGCCCGCACGGACGGAAGGATCACCGGCTGCTGCGGTATAGCCGTTGATTTCAAGAGAAGTCTTCGTCTTTTCCATATCGATGACCGCTTCCGGCACACAGTCCGGAGCCGGTACCGTCGGATTTCCGATGGAAAAATCAAATACGTGGTCCTTCCCCACAATCTTTGCCTGTTCCTGGCCATAATCGAAAAGGTCGCGGATGACAGAACGATTGGAACCTAATGCATACATTCTTTTATTTGCCATACAAAATCCCCCTTTTGTGATTTCCTGTATTATCGTTCCCGCGGTGTCCTTTGTCAAGATGGAAATATGGGAAATATTGACAAACAGACTGAACGTAACGGAACTTTCTTTTTCAGCAGCCTTTGAATCGGGAATTTCGGGATTATCGGGAATCCCGGGGCTGTCGGGAAGGTGTGCCGCTGATGCGGCACAATTTTTTATTGGGACTTTACACGGACGAGTTTGAAATACCCATACCAGTCGTAATGACTCAAAACTCTCATGCGTTACGTAGTAAAGTTGTCAATGAAGTTGATGGAACATGATTGATGCTTTTTCTGCACTACACATTCAAGTCGAAAATGCGGAAAAAGCCAAATCAAAACTGCGGCGCCCATGAATTTGCGCCGCACCTTCCCGAGCCTCCCGAAATGACCCCCGATACTCCCGGCACCCCCGATTCAAAAGCTTTTAAAATGACAGTTCCCACATAAAAATCGCTGGTTTCACTGAGAACTGCTGACTAAGAACCGATAACCGCTCCATAAAGTTATGGTACAATATACATATCATTTACTGACAAAGGAGCAAGCCATGGACGTTTTTGAAGAAATATGGAAAACCGGTACCTATGATATGGAGAGTCCTGCCGCCGGAGCGGTGCGTCAGGAATTAGGGCGCAGCGCCCAGCTCTGCTGGGAAATCAACGGGACGGATCCCCTGTACCATGGGGAAATCAATGATCTCATCCGGGAACTTCTGCCCGAATTTCCGGAGGGCTCCGTCATGGTGCCTCCCTTCCACATCGATATGGGCCGTTTCATGTATGTGGGAAAGAAATGTTACATCAACTACGGCCTTTCCGTCATGTCCCTGGGAGGAGTCATTATCAAAGATAATGTGATGATTGGTCCCAATGTGACCATCCTCACTGTCAACCATGATCCGAAGAAACTCACCATCATCCATCCGTCGCCGGTCATCATCCAGAGCAATGCATGGATCGGCGCAAACGTTTCCATTCTCCCCGGAGTCACCATTGGAGAAGGAGCGGTCATAGGCACCGGTTCCATCGTCACCAGGGACGTCCCCGCCCATGCCATAGCCGTAGGAAATCCGGCAAAAGTGGTGAAATATGTGGGGTAGCCGGTAGTGGTTAGTGCAGATCGGTAGAAATGAAAAGTGCCTCCCCGTGGAATACGGGGAGGTTTTATAGTGGAAAATTTTCTTTCCCGTTCATTCTGAAATTGCCGGGCCGCCTCCGCATGAGAACGCTGCGCTCCCTCCGCTTCCCGCGCACGGCCGGGAATACACTTTGTCCCTCGGGCGGAGATGCACGTGCAAGTGCGGCCGGGAATACAGGTACAAGCCGCAAGTGTAGAGCCACCGCCTGTCTACACCCCTTAACAGCACAAGTGCGGGCAGCAGCCCGTGCGCGAAGCGCACTACAAAAATTGGTTGGCGGAGCCAACCATATCCTTCCCTTTCCCCTTATCCCTTTTCCCTTTCCCCTTTGTTTTCCGCCCAAAGGCCATATAAAAAAGCGCTGCAACGGCAGCACTGGATTTACGAATTTTGAAACTGTCACTATGAGGTTGGCCCGCAAACCGTGATTGACTCATTCCCACAGAATCAGTCCATGAAATCAATTTATTTCTTCATCCCCACGAACCACTGCATGCCTTCATCGAGGCAGCCGGCTGCGTCTTTCTTTGTAGGAGCCATTTCCTTACCCAGGGCGAAGAAGCGGGCACCGGTGAGGGCTTTCTTGAGAGAGCGGTCTCCTGCGGTGAGGTATTTCCTTGCTTCCTGCAATTTGGCGGGATAGGTGCGGACGTAGTCCGGGATGTTTCGCGGATCTCTGGAATGGAGATAGGTACGGATCTGGAGGGCTTTGAAATATTTGTCCCGGTAATCGGCGGGTACTTCCGGCAAAAGGACGAAGAGGGTATTCTTCTCCCGGCAGGAGCGGAGCGCCAGCACGTCTTTCTGCATGTAATCCGGCGTGAAGACCTGGATGAAAAGGTCAGGCGGCGTGCACTGACGGATGATCTGATCATTAAATACGGCAGTGAAGAAATATTCTCTATCCTTCTCTCCTGCCGGATGAAAACTGCGTTTCCGGTAAAGCGCGATGAAAAGGCTCTGCCCGATTTCCATGGCCAGTTCTACAGGGCTGACCACGATTTTTTCTACCAGATGCTGCAACTGTTTCTCATACGCTCCCAGTGCGAGCTGAGGACGTTCTGGCCGTCCCCCGATAACAGCCTGTCCCATATGAACCCTTCTTTCCTGTCTTATCCATCAGGTTGAAATTTAGAACTTCATTTATTACTTTCAATCATGATTCTATTTGTATTTATATTTTATTATCTTCAAAAGAAAATGTAAACAGGAAAATACGGACTTTTTTAATTTTTATTTAGCACCCGCTTTAAATTTATGATTATCTGTGATAACTAAGTGCTTAAAATTTTCCCCTTGGTAAAAACCTTTTTTGTTTCCAGTAAAATCGATACAAACTCCGTGTCCTGCCCTTTCTTTTCCCCTGATGAAATGTCAAATAGTCAAAGAAACAGTCCTTCAAAGATACGGATTTTTTCCATAAATCCATCGGATGAAAACGAACTGCCCGGCCGGGAAATTTTTTCCGGGCCGGGCAATTATAACAGATAAATAAAATTTTTAAACGCCGATCTTCATCTGCCGCTTCGAAGGATCGTCTTACTCTCCATAATTTTTCAGCTTTTCCACGTCCAGGATGCTGACCCGCCTTCCGGTCCTTTCGATGATTTTTTCATCTTCCAGCTTCCGCAGTTTCCTGGACATGGTTTCCGGTGTAGTACCCAGGTACAGGGCGAGGTCTTTCCATTTCATGGGCATGGCCAGGTCTCTTCTTTCTCCCCGGTCATGGTACAGCTGGAGGAGCCATGTAGCCAGGCGGGGACCTACGTCGTCCATAAGGAGGAAACGGGCCTGGTTTTCCAGCGCTTTCATACGGCGTGCCGTAATTTCCAGAAGCTTTATGGAAAGGGAAGGTTCTTTCAGGAGAAGGCGATCGAAATCTTTTTTCGCCAGTACGCAGACTTCGCTGTCTTCCAGGGCCTGGATGTATATGTCTTCATTCACTGCGCCAAAAAGTCCCGTTTCACCCGTATAACTGCCGGGACGGATAATGCGGAGGAGCTGCTCTCTTCCTTTGGCCGACAGCTGGTATACGCCCAGAAGGCCTTCCGCCACGATGAAGAGGGCTGCGCCGTCTGAAGCTTCAAGAAGGGTCTCTCCTTTTTTATAGTCACGCCGGCGCACCAGCTTTTCGATGCTTTCCTGCCCTTCCTCCGGAAGCTCTCGGAAGAGGGGAACCGCCGCTACACAATGTTCAGCCATAGATATCCTTTCTCAGGGCAGAAAATTCATCCTGTCCAAGTAAATTAATATTTAACGCTCATTATTTTCTCTAATTATTCTATTAATTATTAATTATATTATAACCTATAACGCAAAAAGAAGGGTAATTTTATCCCCTTCTTTTATCATTTTTATAAAATTTTAAGTCTTTACTGGAATTCCCGGTTCTACTCCTCCGTCAGGAGCAGGGCAAATTTGAAATCTTTTTCCGCTTTCAGGCTGTGGCGGTCTCCTTTTTTCATGGCTAAATTTTCTCCTGCCTTCAGGGTAAAGGTCTTTCCTTCCCTTGTGACGAATCCTTCTCCGTCCAGGCCGAAGAGGAGAGCATCCCCGGGAGCCGCGTGTTCCGCAAGGGATGTGCCGGCAGCAAGGGAAATGACCGCAAAGTGGACCTTGTCCGTTTCGATGAGGCTCCTGTTGATGATCCGTCCTTTGCTGTAAGGCACCAGATCTTTCAGTGCAAATATTTCCTTTTCTTGAATCTGATTCATAGTGATATCCTCCTTAATGAAACCAATTTCCATATAAACCGCATCTGTCTCTGCCCGGACGGCCAGCGCCTCCTTTGGCGCAGACAGGTAAAAATCTCCCGCCGAAAGGTGGAAATCCTTCCCCTGGCGGATGGTGAGCCGCCCCGAAAGCAGGTAGAAGAGGTGCCGTCCTCCATAGGACATCTCGCTGATTCCCGTACCCTCGCCCAGGGAGAAAATGAGTCCGTACATCTCCTCATTTTCAAAAAGCTTCCTTGAAATCGTGCAGCCCGCTATGGGCGGATTCTCCTCTACCAGTGAAAAAATATCTCTATCCATAAATTTCAGTCCTTTCTTTCTGTTTGACTATAGTATAAACGGAATCGCAGGAAAAAGAATTGATGGATATCAAGTTTTGGAAATATTTTAACTGCCCCGCGCACAGGCGGCAGGATAACGCTGCGCTCCCCCGCTCTACCGCGCGCGGCCGGGAATACTCCTTCAGGAATTGGGGATTAGGGATTGGGGATTGGGGCTCAGGCACGATGAAAATGGTTTGTGACAATCGGCACAACGCGCGCGGCCGGGAATACAGCTGCAAGTCGAAATTGTAGAGCCACCGCCCGGGTACAATCCCGGGCACCTATTATGCGGGCCAAAGGCCCCATATATACTCGCCGCCTTCAAATTTTTAGGCGGCCACCACCCCTTACCTCTTTCCCCTTTCCCACGGTTTCCGGATAAATGCCGCATAAAAAAATCAGCCCCGCCCTGCCCGGTCGGGACTGCCGAAAATCGATTACGCTAATCACTAACCACTAATCATTCCCATTTATTTCCTTCATCATCTCATATACCGTTTCCATGGGAAGGCCCACTACATTGTCGTAGGAGCCGGAGATGCCTGTGACGAGAAGTGTCCCTATGCCCTGGATGCCGTAGGCTCCGGCTTTGTCCATGGGTTCGCCGGTGGAAATATAGTTCCTGATTTCTTCGTCCGTCAGATTTCTGAAATGGACGGAGGTGGTAATTACGCGGAGGAGTTTCCTCTCTCCCCGGATGAGGGCGACCCCTGTCTTTACGAGGTGGGTCCTGCCGGAGAGGAAGCGGAGCATGGCAAAAGCATCGGATTCATCCTTCGGCTTGCCCAGGATTTTTCCTTCTGCCGTGACGATCGTATCTGCCCCGAGGACGGGAAGACCGGCCCCGGTCCTTCCCGCCACGTCGGAAGCTTTGCCCAGCGCATTTTCCGCGCATACCAGGTCCGGCCCCTCAAAGGGCGCAAGAAGGGAATCCGCCCCTTTCCTGGCAAGCGCTTCTTCGACTGTGGAAACTTCATGAAAGTTACTTTTTTCAATATCCGCCGTCCATCCGATCTGATGGACCAGCTCCCTCCGCCGGGGAGAGGCGGAAGCCAGAATGATATGCATGGGACTGCCTCCTTATTTCTTTTATTTTTTCTATTATTATATAAGGAAATAGAAAGGGAAGGAAGAGGGGCGTCAGAAGCCGGCGTCCGGCTTCATGGAGGGCAGGCGAGCAGCAGGACTTTTCCGGCATCCGGTCCATCAGGGGAAAGAGCCGCCAGCCATGACCTGCAGCGGGAAGAAATATTTCAAATCATCTGCGCTGCCGGTTTTACGGGCAAAACTTTTGCCCGCCGGAGACTGCCGGCTGCCCTTTACATCTTTTCAAATTTAAAGTACCATAAGTGTATCCAGAAATCTGCGATTCATTCCTGATAAGGAGGTATTTCCATGTCTATGAAAGTCATTTCCACGAAAAAAGCGCCGGCCGCCATCGGCCCTTACTCCCAGGCTTACATTGCAGGCCCCTTCCTCTTTACTTCCGGCCAGGTAGGCTTCCTTCCGGAAACCGGCGAGAAGGCCGGTGAAACCATCGAGGAGCAGACAGAACAGGTGATGAAAAATATCGCTGCCCTCCTCAAAAAGGCAGGCACCGACTTTGACCATGTGGTGAAGACCACCTGCTTTCTGGCAGACATGGGCGACTTTGCCACCTTCAACGGCATTTATGAGAAATATTTCACTTCAAAACCGGCAAGAAGCTGCGTGGCAGTGAAAGACCTGCCGAAGGGCATGCTCTGCGAAGTAGAGCTGGTGGCCTATCTGAAATAAAAAATAACCGGGCATCTGCGGCCGCGCTTCCTCATGGGGCGCGGCTTTTTGCCGCAAAAGGAGCGCCCTTTGAGGCGAGTCTTGTGCAGCCGACAATTTTCCATCATTGACGGATTCTTTACAGAGATTCAGAGGAAAAGGGGCAGGCAGCCTTCAGGGGCCCTCTTTCCGGGGTAAATGTATACCCTGTTTCCATACAGAATCGTTAAAAAGCTTCCGGAATTTGAAGGTTCTCTTTCAATTTCGAAAAAATTCCTTACTTTTTGTAAATATTGTATAAAAGTTATACACTAATGCAATTTCGTTATGATACAATATGGATAGATATTCTATGTTCTTTCTGCCCGGAAGATGCCTGATTCGGGAGCAGGTTTCGCGGGGGAAGAAGTAGAACAGTGATTTTATTTCAGAAAGGAAGGGATTAATTTGAAGAAATGGTTAAAGTGGCTTTGCTGCCTCATCGCAGGCCTCTTCATGGTGACCGCCTTTGCCGGCTGCGGCGGCGGTTCAGGCTCTGAGAAAGCGGCAGCCAAGGAAAACGGTAAGACCGTCGTTACGTTCTGGCATGTATATACCAAGAACTTCGGCGCTCCTGTCATTAAACAGATGGTGGATGACTTCAACAAGTCCCAGGACAAGATCCTGGTGAAGGAAGTCTACAACCCGGATATGTACCCGGGCCTGATGAAGAATCTGCAGGCTGACGTGGCATCCGGCAAGTCTCCGTCCATCGCCATGATCGGTTACAACTATCTGGATTATTTCAATGAAAACTTCAAGTATGTTTCTCCTGTAGACCTGGAAAAGGCTTCTTCCAAGGATAAAGATTTCCTGGAAAAGAATTTCCTCCCCAACGTCCTCTCCCTGGCAAAGGTAAAGGATAAACAGGTAGGTCTCCCGTTCTCTATTTCCGCACCGATTATTTATTACAACCCTGACCTCTTCAAAGCAGCAGGCCTTGACCCGGCCAAACCGCCGAAGACCTGGGCTGAAGTGAAGGCGGCTGCAAAGGCCATTCACGACAAGACCGGCGACTATGGTTTCTACATGCAGGAATACAAGGATAACTGGGCTACCCAGGGCCTTCTCACTTCCAACGGCGCATCCATCCTGAAAGACGGAAAGGCTGTCTTTGCTTCCAAAGAATCTGAAGAAGCTTACAAGCTCTATGCAGATATGGTGCTGAACGACAAATCCGCTCTCCACATTGCAGCCGATGAAGGTATCGCTTCCTTCTACAGCGGAAAAGTGGGCATCCTCATGGGCACCTCCGCAAAGATCGGTACCGTTACTTCTTCCTCCAAGTTCAGCGTCATGGCTACTCCGTTCCCGGCCTTTGACGGAAAGAAAGTACAGATTCCGGCAGGCGGCAACTTCCTGGCTGTCACCGCACAGTCCAAAGAAGAACAGCAGGCTGCCTGGGAATTCATCAAGTTCATTATGCAGCCGAAATACCTGGCACAGTGGACCATCAATACCGGTTACCTGCCGCCTCGTCAGGACGTAGTCGAAGATCCGGCAATCAAAGAAGCCATCAAGAAGACTCCGGCCCTGAAGGTTGCCTTTGATGAACTGCCGACCCTCTCCCCGTGGGTATCCTTCCCGGGCGACGTAGGCGTCAAGGCTGAAAAGATGTTTGCCGACGTTCGTGATAAGATTCTGAGTGGTGAAGATCCGGCGGCTACGCTGAAGAAAGCGCAGGATGACCTGAACGCCCTGCTCAAGAAATAATCGCGATTTTACAGCAGAGGCCGCTTGATTCAAAGCGGCCTTTTGCTTATTTCAGGAGAAATCATATGAAAAATCAGTCAAAAATGCCTGCCTATGCGGCAAAGGAAAAAAGGCTCGCCATCCTTTACATCCTGCCGGCACTCCTGGTCTTCGTCCTCTTCATGTTCTACCCCCTGGTCTATACGCTTTACCTTTCTTTCTTCAAGTGGAACATGGTATCCCCGAATATGAGGTTCGTGGGCCTTCGGAATTACATCAATCTCCTCACGGATCCGGTGACTGTGAAGATTGCGGAAAATACGCTCCTTTACATCGTAATCCTGGTACTCTTCAATTTCTTTCTCCCCTACGTCCTTTCCTATGTCAATACATTCCTCATGAAAACGGGCAAGCACGTGTACAAAGCGCTGCTTTTCTCGTCCTCCCTCATCGCCCTCGTAGTCGGGGCCATCCTCTTCCAGTGGATTTTCAACCCGGTCTCCGGACCCATCGGAGCCATTTTCAACGATATAGGCGTGCACCTGCCCGCCTGGTCGAAGACCCCGGGGCTCGTCATCCTGGTTATTTCCCTGGTGGCCGTGTACAAAGCTTTCGGCTACAATTTCCTCATCCTTCTCTCAGGCATGAACAATGTGCCGGAAGAGCTCATTGAGGCGGCGAAGCTGGAAAAAGCGCCCTCCAGCAATATTTTCACAAAAATCGTCATGCCCCTTACCTCCTCCACCGCCGTGTACATCCTCATCATGACCATCGTGCAGGGCCTGCAGTACGTATTCACGCCGATCAAAGTCCTCACCCAGGGCGGACCGAACGATGCGTCCTCCAACATCATCTACCAGGGCTATGATTACGCTTTCACCTTCTATGAAACCGGTATGGCCGCAGCGCTGGCCATTGTGACCATGTTCATCTTCTTCATCCTCCTCTACCTGGAATTCAGGTACGTAGAGAAAGGGGTGTACTATGAAAATTAACCATTCGGAAATCAAATGGCATGTACTTTTCATCATCCTGGTACTGCTCCTCATCTACCCCATCCTTTTCTCTCTTTCCACATCCTTCAAAACCATGAGCGAAGCCTTCTCTTCGCCCTCCCTCATCCCCTCGGCCCCCACGCTGGATGCCTATGAACGGGTCTTCACCACCATCCACTTCGCGCAGATCCTGTCGAATACCTTTATCATTGCAACCGTGGTGACCCTCTTCAAGCTGATCACCGGACTCTTCGCGGCTTACGCCTTCGTATTCTTCCGGTTCAAAGGAAAGACCATCCTTTATTTCCTCCTCATCAGCACTATTTTCATCCCCTTCACAGTGACCATGATTCCTAACTACATCACCCTTTCGAAAATCGGCCTTGTAGACAGCATCTTCGGCGTGGCCCTCCCGCAGCTGGCCGATGCCACAGGCATCTTCCTCCTCCGGCAGTACATGAAGGGCATCCCCCTCTCCCTCATGGAAGTGGCAGCCCTGGAAAAAACGAGCCACCTCACCCGTCTCCGTTCCATCGTGGTCCCCCTCATCCGGCCGGCCATCCTTTCCATCGGCATCATTTTCTTCATCAACTCCTGGAATGAATACGTATGGCCTGCCATCATCATCAAGAGCGAAGTGAACTACACACTGTCCCTGGCACTGCAGATGTTCGTCTCCTCTGAAGGCGGTACGGACGTACCGGTCACCATGGCCGTAGCTACGCTCACCATGCTGCTGCCTCTCGGCCTTTACTCCATCTGCCAGAAATTCATCATCGGCACCTTTGCCCAGTCAGGTATTAAAGGATAGGAAATATTATGTACAGTATCGAATTTAAAAATGTCTGCAAATCTTTCGGAAAGACAGACGTCATCAAGAACCTCTCCCTCTCCGTGGAAAAAGGAGAAAGACTCATCCTCCTCGGCGCCTCGGGCTGCGGCAAATCCACCATTCTCCGCATGATTTCTGGTTTGGAAACCATCACCTCCGGAGAACTCTACCTCAATGGAAAGCTCGCCAACAATATGGACCCCGGCGACAGGAATATCGGCATGGTCTTCCAGAACTATGCCCTCTTCCCTCACATGACCGTGGAAAAAAATATTTCCTACGGCCTTCGGGTCAACCATGTGGCAGAAAGTGAAATCAAAAAACGGGTGGGAGAAGCCGTGCGCATCCTCAACCTGGAAGGCCTCGAAAAACGTCTCCCCAGAGAACTCTCCGGCGGCCAGCGCCAGCGCGTGGCCCTGGCCAGAGCCATCGTCAAGCAGTCCGACTTCTTCCTTCTCGACGAACCCCTCTCCAACCTGGACGCCCAGCTTCGCGGCCATGCGAGAAAAGAGCTGGTGAAACTTCATGAAATGTACCACCAGACCATGATTTACGTCACCCACGACCAGATCGAAGCCATGACCGTGGGCCAGCGGATTGCAGTCATCAACAACGGAAATATCCAGATGCTCGATACGCCCCACCGCGTGTACCACCGCCCGTCGAACACCTTCGTGGCCAAATTCATCGGTTCCCCCTCCATGAACCTCATGGATGCGAAACTTTCCGGCAAAGAACTTCACATGAACGACAGTACTATTTCCATGAATAATGAATGGATGGACATCCTCACCGCCTCCGGCGCCGGAGAATTCCAGCTGGGAGTCAGGGCCGAAGATATAACCATCGTGCCGGACGCTGAAGAAGGGACCATCCCGGTCAAAATCAACTACCACGAAGACTATGGCAGCCGGGTGGCCTACTACTTTACCATCAACGGAGCAGAAGTCATCGCCATCATGCGGGAAGACGTACTGCACGGAGCCTCCACAGGCTACTGGAAAGTAGACCAGCGCCACTTCCACTTCTTCAATAAGGAAACAGGAAACAACACAGGCTATCCGGAAAGCGTGACCTTATGAAATATTTCATCAGCGACCTGATCGTGGGCATGGACAAATTCGCCGAATTCTCCGACTGGCTCCAGTCCGTGGGAGACCCGGACCTCGGCATCGAATACACCGCCTTCACCCACAGCAACAAGTACTGGCAGGAACTCACTGAAAAAGTACCCAAAACCACCTGTCCCATGACCTTCCACGGACCTTACGTAAAGATCGAAGCCACCTCGCCCCTCTACTCCCCGGACCACGCATGGCTCATGCAGAGCTATGAAAAAGTCTTCTCCCTGGCCTCAGCCAACAAGGTCCGCCACATCGTCTTCCATTATTCCCAGAAACAGTTCGACAAGGAAGACCTGGCAGAAGCGCAGCACAACGCATACGTGGTCATGAGAGACCTCACCGCCCTCTCCCACAGATACGAAGTGAACTGCGTGATTGAAAACCTCTGCCGGCAGAAAGAAAAAATCCACCTCTTCACCAACGAAGAATACTTTGACATATTCAAAAACATCCCCGATGCCGTCTCCTTAATCGACATCGGACACGCCAATGTAAACGGCCTGGATATCGAAAAATTCCTCGCCACCTACGGCAAACGGGTCAAAGGATTCCACGTCCACAACAACGACGGAAAGACAGACCAGCACCTGGACTACCACAAAGGAACCGCCAATATCCGGGAAATCATGCACTGGATTGCGAAATATACGGAAGATCCAAGTATCGTCCTCGAATACGAACCCCACGAAAAACTCACCCACCAGGAGCTTCTGGACGAAATCAAAGAACTCAGAAGCTGGATTCAGGAAGCGTAAGCATCTTTCCAGGGAAATACAACCGCCGCCCTTTCGGGCGGCGGTTTCTGCGTCCCGGGCAAAAAGCCGGGGAAAGGGGAAAGGGGTGGTGGCCGCCTAAAAATTTGAAGGCGGCAAGTATATATGGGGCCTTTGGCCCGCAAGTGTGCTGAAAGCGGTCCTGCCCAGGCGGTGGCTCTACAATTTCGACTCGCCCCTGTATTCCCGGCCGTGCGCGTGGAGCTGAAAAAGTGCAGTGTTCTAATGTGAAAGCCACATTTGTCTCTTCCGCCAGGACAGACTGACGAAACATCCTCGTACCGGATGTCACTACCGGTAAGCAGAAAGGCTCTTCCCTGGGGAGCTCCCGGACGCCGGATAACTGCAGCTGGCAGAAAAAGAGACCTTTGGTCTTTCAAATCCGCCTGTGCAGATCCCCCCATAAAAAATTTGCGGCGCATCAGCGGCACTCCTTCCCGAGAGTTCCGATACCCCCGGGATTCCCGACATCCCCGATTAAAAAGTCACTCGCCTATATCGTTTCCTTCCGACTATAAATCCGTCATCAATACTCCCGCCGCACCAGTGCTGACACTTTCCCGCAATCCGAAATCCCCAGTCCGATAATCGAAAAGGCTCAAATCACCGGATCTGAAAAACGACTCGAATAAAGACCAGCGGATAACTTCATTTCTACTCCGGAAAAAATCAGCATGATAACTTTTTTCGGAATTAATCAATCTTCTCTCTTGTATCACCCTTCAAATCCATATATAATAATTACGAAAAACATTAACTTGTTAGATTTTTTCGGAGTAAACTTATGGAAATCGCAAGAAACCATTACCTGCAGGAACTCCTCGACCGCCGTGAAAATGGATCCATCAAGGTCATTACGGGTCTTCGGCGTGCCGGTAAGTCTTATCTCCTGTTCCACATTTTTTATCAGTATCTTTTATCGGAGGGAATTCCGGAAGACCATATCCTCCGCATCCCTCTCGATGATGACGATTATGAAGAACTCCGGGAACGGCACGTTCTCAGCGCTTTCATCAAGTCAAAAATTACCGATGGAAATATGTATTATCTGCTGCTGGATGAAGTACAATTCTGCGAAAATTTTGAAAGTGTACTCAATGGTCTGTCCCGCAAAGAAAATCTGGATATCTACGTTACCGGCAGCAATTCCAGATTTCTTTCTTCCGATATCCTTACCGAATTCCGCGGCCGGGGTGATGAAGTACGCATCTATCCGCTGACTTTTGCTGAATTTACCGCTGCCTTTGAAGGGACGAAAGAGGAAGCCTGGCGCCAGTACCTGACCTACGGCGGCCTTCCCCAGATTCTTTCAAGAAAAACCGCCGCCCAGAAAGCATCATTCCTCTCCAACCTTTTCAACAGCACTTATATTAAGGATGTAGTGGACAGAAACCGGCTTCGTGGAAACGAAATACTCAGCGGCCTGGTGAATATTCTGGCCTCTTCCGTAGGATCGCTCACGAACCCTTCCAAACTGGCAAATACCTTTTCCTCCAACGGCATGGAAGTGACCGACAAGACGATTTCTTCCTATCTTTCGCTCCTTGAAGATGCCTTTATCATTGATAAGGCAAACCGGTTCGACGTCAAAGGGAAACGATATATCCATACGCCCTCAAAATACTATTTCACCGATGTGGGCCTCAGGAATGCAAGACTGAATTTCCGCCAGTATGAACCAAACCACCTGATGGAAAATATCATTTACAATGAACTCCTTTTCCGCGGATACAACGTGGATGTGGGAGTCGTTGAGAAATACAGCCGCAAAGACGGCCGGCAGACAGTGAAAACCCTGGAAATTGACTTCGTCTGCAACCAGGGCAGCTGCCGCTATTATATCCAGTCCGCATTCTCCCTGCCGGATCAGGGTAAAATGATGCAGGAAACCTCCTCTCTTGACCAGCTCAGTGATTCCTTCAAAAAAATCATCGTCACCGGAGATAATATGGAACCCTGGCATAATGATAAAGGCTATCTTTTCATCAACATTCTTGACTTCCTTCTGGATGCAAACAGCCTCGAGAAATAAATGCTCCGAAAAAAGTCAGCATGATAACTTTTTTCGGAGTAGAAATAGATTGCCTGTGATGGGAAAATGCATGAACCGCCCTCTAAATACCGAAACTGGCTCAAACCACAAAGCTGATAAATACCAGAAATCCCTCTCTTTCGAGAGGGATTTTTTCATTTCTGCCCGTAGTAGGCATTGGGTCCGTGTTTCCGTTCGTAATGTTTATCAAGGATGTATTGGGGAAGGCGTGCTTCCGGATTGAGGAGAGAGGTGTAGAGGGCCATGCGGGCCACTTCTTCGAGGACTACCGCGTGGTATACGGCTTCGTCTGCATTTTTTCCCCAGGTGAAGGGGCCGTGGCCTCCGGTGAGGATGGCGGGCACTTCGAGGGAATCTTTCCCGGAAGCTTTCACTGTTTCCACGATGACTTTCCCCGTATTTTCTTCATACCCCTTTTCTACTTCTTCAGCGGTGAGCATTCTCGTCACAGGGACGGGTCCGTGAAAATAGTCGGCGTGGGTGGTACCGAGGGCGGGTATGGGCTGTCCGGCCTGGGCAAAGGCAGCGGCGGAGGTGGAATGGGTGTGGACGATGCCTCCTATTTCCGGGAAGGCTTTGTACAGCACGAGGTGTGTGGGCGTATCCGAGGAGGGGCGGAGCGTCCCTTCCACGATACGTCCGGAAAGGTCCATCACCACCATATCTTCCGGTTTCATCGTATCGTATTCCACGCCGGATGGTTTGATGACGATGAGTCCTGTTTCCGTATCCCTGGCGCTCACATTTCCCCAGGTGTAGATGACCACATTCCGGGCCTTCAGTTCTTTATTGGCCCGGCAGACTGTTTCTTTCAGCGCTTCCAGCATCAGTCTTTTTTGTCCTCGTCGATGACCCATGCTTTTTCCGGAGCGAAGCGGATGAAGCTTTCTCCTTCATAAATGGTTCGGCCGGGGTCAAACATGTCGCAGATCCATTCTTTGCCCAGCTGATCTTTGGCAAAGTAGCGTACTTTTTCGCCGAGGAACATGGTATTCGTAATGGTCACGGGTACGTTGACCGCTCCGTCTTTCTTATCTTTTCCGATGGTCACGCATTCGGGGCGGATGGATGCGCAGTATTTCGCACCAATTTCGATGGAGCGGGTGGCTTTGATGGAAATATTTCCATACTTTACCGTATCTTCAGCGGCCCCTTCTACGGAGATGAGGTTGGTGGTGCCGATGAAGTCTGCCACGAAGGGGGTCTTCGGTTCGAAATAAATTTCCTGGGGCGTACCTACCTGATGGATGAACCCGTCTTTGAGGACTACGATTTTATCGGACATGGAGAGGGCTTCGGACTGGTCGTGGGTGACGTAGATAGTGGAAAGGTTCATTTCCCTCTGGATGCTTCGGAGTTCTACGCGCACCGTTTCGCGGAGTTTCGCATCCAGGTTGGACAGCGGTTCATCGAGGAGAAGGATTTCCGGGTCCATCACCAGGGCACGGGCTACAGCTACACGCTGCTGCTGACCGCCGGAGAGCTGGTTGGGGAAACGTTTTTCCATGCCTGTGAGCTGCATGAGTTCCAGTGCCTGGGCTACTTTTTTCTGTATTTCATCTTTGCCTCTCTTCTTCACCGTCAGACCGTAGGCAATATTGTCGAAAACGTTCATATGGGGGAAGAGTGCGTATTCCTGGAATACCATGGCTGTATTTCTGTTGTAGGGAGGAATGCGTTCGATGCGCCGGCCGTTCAGGAGGATTTCCCCTTCGTCCGGTTCATAGAAGCCGGCCACCATGCGAAGGAGTGTCGTCTTCCCGCAGCCGGAGGGTCCCAGGAAGGTGACGAAGTGGCCTTTTTCAATGGTCAGGTCTACGTCATGAATGACGTGGTTGCTGCCGAAATATTTATTGATGCCTTTCAGTTGTAAAACGATATCGCTCATATTTATCCACCTCTTGCATTACAGGTCAAAGATATTGATCTTATCCCGGAGAATCAGTTTCACTACGCCGAAGGTGACGTAGATTGTCAGCATCAGGCCTACGGCCGTAGCGCTGGCTGTCGGCAGGAATCCCTGGTTCGCCAGACTCATGATATTGATGGAAGCCAGGTTCCATTCTGGGGATACCAGGAAGATGACCGTACTCAATGTGTTCATGGAACGCATGAAGGAATAAACGAAGCTGACAGACAGGGAATTCTTCAGCATGGGCAGTACGATCCGCCGGAAGGTGGTGAAGCTGTTGGCGCCCAGGTTCGTGGATGCCTGTTCCAGAGAAGCTTCGATCTGCTTCAGCCCTGCCACTGCCTGGCGATAGCCTACCGGCAGCTGGCGGAGGGTCATACCGATGATGATGATAGCCAGGGTCCCGGTAAAGGAGAAAGGTTCCTGGTTGAATGCAAGGATGAGGGCCAGGCCGATAAAGGTACCCGGCAGAGATACAGGGAGCATAGCCAGGAAATCCATGACTGTGCGTCCCGGGAATTTCTTACGGATGGTCAGGAAGGCAAGGGCGATACCAAAGACCGTAGTCACTGCTGCAGTCACCATGGAAGCCACCCAGCTGTGGGCCATGACGTTCGAATGGACTACCCCTTCTTTGAAATACTGAAAGGTCAATGTATAATCGGCGCCGAAGGAAACGGTAAATGCATAGAGCACCACTACGCCTATAATCATAATGATAGCCAGGCAGAGGAGGCAGCAGAATGCAAAGAGCATCCACTTGGCCAGGGGACCGGCGGTGACCCGTGTGAGTCCCGCTACCGGCTTACCGGTGACCGTAACGTAGGAATTTTTCTCCAGATAATACCGCTGCACGAAGAAGACGATGAGCGTCGGAATGACAAGGAATACGGAGAATACGGCGCCCATGGGCATATTCCATTCGCCGGTAACCTGGGTATAGGCTTCGGTAGCCAGCACATGGTAGTTGCCGCCGACCAGCATCGGGTTACCGAAGTCGGCCAGGGAGTTGATGGCTACCAGAAGGAAAGCACTGGCGACCCCAGGAGTAGCCAGCTTCAGGGTGACCGTGCGGAAGAGGTACCATCCTTTAGCGCCCAGGTTCTGGGCTGCCAGCTCCAGATTCGGGCTGATGCTCTTCAGGACCCCGGAAATCGTGATGTATGCCAGTGGGAAGAAAGCCACCGTCTGGGCTACCCACAGGCCGATAGGCCCGTACAGGTCAAGCTTCAGATGGAGCAGGTGCCAGGTAATGAATCCGCGCCGGCCGAAAAGCATGATGAATGCCAGGCCGGTGACCACGGAAGGAGCCATGGTCGGCAGGAGGGCCACCACCTGGAAAATCCTCTTGCAGGGGATATCCGTATAATTGATGGCATAAGCGAAAAGGAAACCGAAAACAATGGCCGTGGTCGTCGCCACCAGGGAAGAAATAATCGTATGGCTGAAGACCTCGAAAAAGAGAGCACTGGAGACAGCCGTCTTCCAGTCCCCTGCCGACGGTACCAGCAGGATCTTCACAAAAGGATAAATGATGAAAAACGCAAAGAGCAGAAATACCACCGTAATGCTGATGAGAAGCGGCGGCTCCCGGAGGAGCACCTTCATTTCCGCTGACCAGCCTTTATGCTCGTGGCCCGTATCTTTTTCTTTCATGGCTCACCTCATGAAATTTCGAAAAAAAGTTACCTCCACCATCGGCGGAGGTAACAATGGAATCAAGACTACCTTAGTCAGCGAAGAACTTGTCGCAGTTAGCCTGCTTGTCAGCGCCGGCCTTAGCCATATCGTAAGCCTTGTACAGCGGGAGTTCCTTCAGCGGCTTCTGGCCTTTCGGCGGAGCTACATCCGGGTTGCAGGATACGCCATTGGTGCTCTTTACCATGATTTCTCCGGCCTTCTTGGTCAGGCAGAAATCAATGAATGCTTTCGCCACATTGTCATTGGCATGATTCTTGATCTTGGAAACAGGGCACAGCGTCCATCCTGCGTCATTATAAATGGTGCTGACCAGCTTCTGTCCCTTCTGGGAAACGAGCATCTGGTCGGAAATGAAGTTCAAGGTGATCAGGTATTCGCCAGCGCCTACCTTCTGTCCCGGAGTGAAGCCGGACGGAGTGTACTGAGCTACCTGGCCCTTCAGAGCTTTCAGGTAAGGCCATGCCTTGTCATCGCCCTGAGACTGGATGACGGAGCTGATGAAAGTGAGACCGGTACCGGACTTACGCGGATCCGGCATAATGATTTCACCCTTGAATTCCGGTTTCAGGAGGTCGTCCAGAGTCAGCGGAGGTTTCACGCCCTTCGGTTCGAATTCTTCCTTGAAACGTTTTTCATTGTAGCCGATAGCCATGACTTCCAGGTACGTGCCATACCAGTAACCATTCTTATCCTGGTATTCCGGGGAAATCATCTTTGCATTCGGGGACTTGTAAGCTTCGGTCAGACCTTCGGTCTTTGCCTTTTCATGAGCATCGGTGGTACCGCCCAGCCAGATATCTGCCTTCGGAGCATCTTTTTCTGCCTGGATACGGGCCAGCGCTTCACCGGTTGGGAGACGGATAAAGCTTACATCCGCACCGGTTTCCTTCTTGAATTCATCAGCCAGATCTTTTGCCGTATCTTCATGGAAAGATACGTACATAACCAGCTTTGCACCCTTCAAATTCTGTCCACTTGCTGCCTGCTGTTTGGCCTTATCGCCACCACCGCCGCCGCAGCCTGCTGCCAATAAAGTCATGCCAGCCAGCACACAAGCCGCCAGAGCCTTCCATTTCATACCTCTACATCTCCTTTACATTAATTTTACGAAACGGATTACCTGAATCAATTGTAGCATATTATAGATTTTTAGTATATAATCGTAAAAAATCTTGATAAACTGGTATATACCACCCATTGATTTATCCATTTTTCTCATACATAAAATTTACATGTAAAATTTTTCGTATATAAAAAGTAACGATTTTGTAAATGATTTACGCAATTATTACAATAAAAGCAATGGAAATAATCCTTTCCCCTGCAGAAAACAGAGGCCATCCGGTCATTCATCGAATGAAAAAGTATACACATGAAGTGAAAGAAGAAATAAGTATACCGGAAGCCGCTCATCCACGGCTCGCAATGAAATTCCGGCCGGGATAGACGGAAAAGCAGAGAAAAGGGGATGGGGATGGTTTCCTGCGGAAACCGATCTTTTATAATGCGCTACGCGCACGGGCCTCTGGCCATAAAAAAGTGGTAAGTGCGAAGTGATAAGTGGTAAGTGAAGGTGGCGGCCTGATAGCCGCAGATTTTTTATGGGGGATTTGCACAGGCGGAATGAAAATCCCGTACAAGTCGAAATGTTCAAGGCTCCCCAGGCTTACTATAAAACCATTATCCCGAAAAACCCAAAAAAGGGCGCACTTACCCCAGGGTCCATTTTTTAGCTTTTTTCAGT
>OMVW01000069.1 GCA_900314595.1 uncultured Dialister sp.
GGACTTATTTGACCCGTTCACGGGTCGCAAGCAATAATATGCAAGTGACAGAAGCACAAGCGCGTTAACGCGCAGCCGGTAATAAAAGGCCCTTGTGGCTGCATGTGAAGAACCACCAGCTATGCTGGTGGATTTCTTTTTCGTGGGAATTTTCAAAGGACCCGGGAACTCCGGCCCATGGAAAAATTTCCGCCAGGGACCATTTTATCTCGGACCCCGGACCACGAATCACGACATCTCTTATTTCCAAAAACCTTTCCCCTTATTTGACGCAATGATTTGACATCTCTTACCTGTAGTCTTACAATAATAGTATTACCGAGTAGATTATATTCGCTTGTGGCACAGGGGGGACCTGGGACTCAGGCTGTAATATAAAGTAGTCCGGGGCAGGATTTCCTGCCACCATAGTAGTAAAGGAGAGATTTTTTATGGCAATCCGTTTTTCTGAAGTTCTGGCAAAAATGAAACCGTCCGACATTAGTGCACTGCTGGCTCTGACCGCTCAGCCGGATATCATTTCTTTCGCTGGTGGTCTTCCTGCACCGAAGACTTTCCCGCTGGAAGAACTGACCGAAGTCGCTATCAAAGTCAGAAAAGAAGATGGCGCCGGCGCTATGCAGTATGGTCCGTCCCTCGGCTTCATGGGTCTCCGTCAGGCTATTGCTGACCGCATGAACCGTATGTACCAGCCCATGGGTATGGAAAAGGTAGATCCGAAGAACATCATGATCGTTACCGGCTCCCAGCAGGGCCTCGATATTACCGGCCGCGTATTCCTGGACAAAGGTGATGTCGTTCTCTGCGAAAGCCCGACTTATCTTGGCGCTATCGGCGCTTTTGATTTCGAACAGCCGAAATATATCGAAGTTCCCACCGATGATGACGGCATCATTCCGGAAGAACTGGAAAAAGTCCTCGCTTCCGAAGAAAAGGTTAAATTCATCTACGTCATTCCGAACTATCAGAACCCCACCGGCCGCTGCATGAGCCTGGAACGCCGCAAGAAATTCATGGAAATCGTAACCAAGTATGAAATTCCGGTATTCGAAGACAACCCCTATGGCGATCTCCGTTTCGAAGGCGAAGAAATCGCTCCGCTCGTTACCATGGATCCGAAACACCTCGTTATTTACTCCGGCACCTTCTCCAAGACTCTGGCTCCGGGCATGAGACTGGCATGGCTCGTCCTGAATGACCAGCTCCTCCCGAAATTCGATCTTGTCAAAGGCTCCACCGACCTGGCTACCCCGTCCGTAACCCAGCGTGAAGCAGCTATGTACATGACCACCTATGACTATGAAGGCCATATTAAAGATAACTGCAAACTCTATGGTCATCGCCGTGATGTAATGTGCAATGCCATTAAGAAATACTTCCCGTCCGACGTAGAATGCACCTATCCGCATGGCGGCCTCTTCCTGTGGGTAACCCTGCCGGAAAACTGCGATGCCCGCGAACTCTTCCAGTATGCTCTGGATAGAAAAGTGGCTTACGTTCCAGGTGATGCATTCTTCCCGGCATCCGGCAAACGCAACTACTTCCGTCTGAACTTCTCCTACAATGACGACGATGTCATTGAAGAAGGCGTAAAGAGACTGGCAGATGCCCTGAAAGCTTACTTGGCCGACAAGAAATAAGATTTGCAAACATGACGGATTTAATGATTCCGGGCATATGAGCTGATCGTGGTTCGTGTGTCGTGATTCGTGATTCGTGATTCGTGATTCGTGAAGGTAGACGCCCCTTTCGGGGCGTCTATTTTTGTGGGATTTTTTCCTCCTGCATTTTTCATTAAAAGGAAGCGGAAGGTGAATTAGCTTTTGAATCGGGAATATCGGGGATGTCGGGAGTATCGGGATTATCGGGGAGGTGGGCGCATCAGATTTAGAAGCGCCCTTCTTTGATTGGGAACGGAATCCCGGACGTCGATGACTGAAGGCTAACAGCTAATGGCTAACAGCTAATGGCTAACAGCTAACGGCTAACGGCTAACGGCTAACGGCTGACGGCTTTCCTTATTCCTTCTCAAAAGCGAGTTGACAAAATTTATCAATTTCCTGTATATCTACTTTTTCTCTTCTGCAAAAGGATAGTATGCGGCTTAAATCAGTATAAGAATTCAGAAGTTACCTGCACCTTTCGGTAGTAACACCCGCCGAATTTACGGATCGTATACAAGGGGCCCATGTATTCCTCATTTTTATTTTACACAGTTTTGACAGACAGTTTTCGAAACATGTACCAGCCGTTGATACGATGAAAACAAGCAAATGGTTCGTATTTCCCGGTTTCCATGGTTTGGAGAAAGGAGTTTCCTATGGATCCCAATTTGAAGATTTTCTTTGGCCTCATCGGCGGGCTGGCCATGTTCCTTTACGGGATGAATGGCATGAGTTCTTCCCTTCAGAAGGTGGCAGGGGAGAAGATGAAAAAAATCCTGGGCATGCTCACGAAAAATGCAGTGCTCGGGGCGATTGCCGGTATGCTCGTGACTTCGGTGCTCCAGTCCAGTTCGGCAACTACGGTTATGGTTATCGGATTTGTCAGTGCAGGCCTCATGACTCTCCCTCAGGGTATTTCCGTCATTTTCGGCGCAAATATCGGTACCACCATGACGGCCCAGCTCATGGCATTTAAACTTTCCGATTATATTTACCCCATTATTTTCATCGGCTTTATCATGAATTTCGTGGCCAAGTCGGAAAAGATGAAAAATATCGGTCTCGTCATTTTCAATTTCGGCCTTCTTTTTGAAGGGATCGAAATCATGGGCCACGTTATGAAACCTCTGGCAGGAAGTCCATTCTTTGTCGATATGATGGCAGAAGTGAAGGATATCCCGATTCTGGGTCTGGCTCTTGGTATGTGCATGACCCTGGTGGTTCAATCCTCTTCGGCAACCATTGCGGTACTTCAGAACTTTGCTGCCCAGCCCGGACCCGGAGGCGGTTCCCTTCTTGGCCTCACCGGGGCTATCCCGATCCTTCTCGGCGATAATATTGGTACTACCATTACGGCCCTCCTCGCCTGCATTGGTCAGTCCAAGAATGCCCAGAGAACGGCTGTGGCTCATTCGGTCTTCAATATTTCCGGATCTGTTGTTTTCCTCTGTATCATCCCCTGGTTCGCCCAGTTCGTCATGTGGGTTTCGCCAACAGGGCCGGAGCTGGACATTATTTCCAGACAGATCGCCAATGCCCATACCACCTTTAACGTTGTCTGCACCCTCGTATGGCTGCCGCTCCTGCCTGTGATGGTAAAAATTGTTAGATTTATCATTCGCGGGGAAGATGAAGTGGCACCGGGTGAATTTGATCCCCGCTACCTGGATGTGAAAATGCTTTCCCAGCCAGCAGCGGCCATGTACCTTGTTTCTCAGGAACTGACCCATTTGACTGAACTCACAGTGGGACTCATGGATAAACTGCAGCTCATCATTACTGGAAAAGGCGGCGACAAGGATAAAGCAGCCTTCACCATGGAAAAAGACGGTATTAAAGGACTTCATAAAAATATTGCCCAGTACATTACGGACCTCTTCTCCGAAGGCAGCCTGAACCGCCAGCAGGCGGAACAGACCGCAGGCCTTCTCATTGTGGCCAACCATATCAGCCATATTACGGAACGGATTGGAGAAGTATTCAATTTCACCCAGAAAGCGGCAGCTGATGGGAACCAGTTCTCCGATGACGCCAAGAAAGAACTCATCGACTGCCTCACCATGAATAAGGAAATGTTCTCAGAATCCATGGATGCCGTGAAGAACGGGGATAAAGATTCTGTGCAGGTACTGGAAAACAAAAGGGAAGAGCTTCACGATTTCCAGAAAGAAGCATATCATAACCATTTCCAGCGGATTCAGGATAATAAATGCAGTCCTGCCTTCACTGCCGCCTATGGAGGACTCCTGTACTCCATGGACCGTATGGCGGATAACTGCGTCAGCATTTCCGAGGAAGCCAATCCGTCCGCTTCCTTCGTAGAACTGGGAAAGGGCGCCAAAGAAGCTCCGAAGAAGGAGGGATAACCATGAAAAAGAAATGGTTAGTACTTCTGGCAGCACTTTCCGTATCCCTTGCGATTTCCGGCTGCGGTGGTAAGACGGGCCCGAAAGTGGATCTCTCGGGCATGGGTGAAATTCACGCGGTAGCCCGCGAAGAAGGCTCCGGTACAAAGAATGAATTCGACTCTATGACCGGCATTTCCGATGAAGTGACGAAGAATCACGCAAAGTCCACGGAAGAAGCCATGAAACAGGTGGCTTCAGACAAAAATGCCATCGCCTATGTGGCCTTCAATGCAGTCAAAATCCAGCCAAAGGGCATCAAAGTGGTTTCCGTGGATACCATCGAACCGACAGATGAAACCATCGGTAGTGGGAAATATCCATTGACCCGGACCTACTATCTCTGCTGGACCGGAGACCGGACACCGGCAGAGGCGGATTTCATCAAGTACATCCACACCGCAGGCCAGGGATTCGTGCCTCATTATGCCGTGCCCATTTCTGCCCCGGCCACTTTCCTTTCCGATAAACCCGCAGGAAATATAAAAATCGCCGGCTCCACCTCCATGGCAGAACTGGTGAAAGACCTTTCCGGCAAATATATGGAAAAAAATCCCGCTGTCAAAATCGATATCGATGTGACAGACTCTACCAAAGGGCTGACTTCTGCCATCCGCGGAGAAGCAGATCTCGCCATGTCCTCCCGGCATCTGAAGAGCTATGAAGCAGAACTCCTCCAGACCGAACCGGTGGCAAGAGATGGGATCGCCATCATCGTCAATGCGGAAAGCCCGGTCCAGAGCCTTTCCAAAGACCAGATTCAGGGGATATTCTCAGGGAAATGGAAGGAATGGAAAGAGATTCAGTGATTTGACCTGCGTTCAGGACGGGAATGGTTTGCGACAGTTACGGTATTCGTGAATTAGCAAACCACGACATGGGACTGCAGAGACAATTCCGTCTTGTTCGTGGCTCGTGATTCGTGAAGGTGGCGGCCTGATGGCCGCCATTTTTTGTGTAAAGAAAACCCCCGGATAGTCCGGGGGTTCAGTATTAGCTTTAGCGGTGATTTTCCAAAGACTAAA
>OMVW01000008.1 GCA_900314595.1 uncultured Dialister sp.
TCACATGTGCCGGCTGTCATAGATGAACTCACCCGCCTTCGCTTCGCTCCGGCACCCTCTCAACACCTGAGAGGGTGGTGACCGATTGTCAATTTACCCATTATCCTCATCTGTACCTTGATTGTGCAGTGCGGGCCTTCTTCATCAGTTGTCAACCAAAAAAAAAGCCGCCCTATGAATTCGGCGGCCACATTCCCGCAATCCGCCTTCCGTAATCCGAAAGGCACTATGTGACTCAGCATAGATATAGCAGGAGTGACTCAGCCGCTCACCACCCGCTCCTCCTCCAGAAGCCAGGGATGAACACAGCAAGAAGTGTAATGGATTCCAGTCTTCCGAAGAGCATGGAGAGGCAGGCGATGATTTTGCTGAAGGGCGGCAGGGCCGTGTAGGTGGCGGTGGGTCCGAAGTTTCCGAAGGCCGGGCCTGCGTTGCTCATGGTGGCGAAGGCAAGTCCGATGGAATCGATGAAGTCCTGGCCATCCATCATGAAGCAGGCGGCCCAGAGGGCGGAGAGGGACATGTAGATGAAGAAGAAGGCCAGAGTCTGGAGGACTGTATTTAAAGAAAATTGTTCCCTTTTTACTGTCATATGGACTACGGCCCTTGGATGGAGATGGAGCTTCAGAAGGGCAGAAAAGCATTTGAAGAGGAGGATGATGCGGATGACTTTGAGTCCTCCCGCTGTGGATCCTCCGCAGCCGCCTACCATGAAGAGGAGAAGAATCACATATTTCGCCAGCGCCGGCCATTGATCATAGTCTGCGGCAAAGAAACAGGTGGTGGAGGAGGACGAAGCAGCATGGAAAAAAGCTTCCCGGATGGAAGTCAGTATATCCATATGTCCCTGGAAAATGCAGGCAAAAGCGATGAGCAGGGCACCGGCTGCGGTGAGGGCCAGGTATACCCTGAATTCCGTATCTTTCAAGATGACTTTCGGTCCCCGTTTCCAGGCTTCCACGTAAATGCCGTAGTTGGCGGACGATAGGACCATGAAAAAAATGAGGATGATTTCCAGTGTTCCGCTTTTGAAATAGGCGATGCTTTCTCCCTGGATGGAGTAGCCGCCCGTGCTGATGGCGGACATGCCGTAGTTGATGGAATCCATGGTATTCATTCCCCAAATCCAGAGGATGAGGATGGCCAGAAGGGTGAGGGAGAGGTAGACGGTGAAAAGAGAACGGGCCGTATCTCTGATGCGGGGAAGGGCTTTCGAGGAACTGACGCCGGTACTTTCCAGGTTCACCATGCGGGTCATGCTTCGCCCCGCCTGGGGGAAAAGGGCGACGAAAATGACGATGATGCCCAGTCCTCCCAGCCATTCGGTGAGGGAACGGAAGAAGAGGAAGGAAACGGGCAGGTATTCGAGATGCTCGATGACCGTCGCTCCCGTGCCGGTAAGGCCGGAAATACTTTCCACCAGGCTGTCCAGAGGGGACAGATAGCCGCTCAGCAGGTAGGGGAGCGTATAGAGAAGGGATACGGCCAGCCAGGAAAGGACGGTGATGGCCGTACTTTCACGGGGCGTAAGGCCTGCATTGAGGGGCGCTTTATTTCTATTCAGGAAATAGTAAAGCCCTATGGAAATGAGAAGGGGCAGCAGGAAGGCGATGATGGACCCGCCAAAAATCAGGGACAGTGCCAGAGGGATGAGAAGCACGAGGCCCGCATAGAGGAGAAGCCGGGCCAGCATGCCTTCTATGACGAACCGGTTCATATTATTTGCTCCCTTTGAAATAGGAAATCACGTCCTGGGCTTTGTCGGCCTGGACGATAAGGATTACATTGTCTCCCGCCTGCAGCACGGAAAGGCCGCCCGGAATCTGGACCTGTCCATTCCGCACAAATGCGCCGATGAGGCAGGATTTCGGGATATTGGCTTTCATGAGGGGTTTGCCCTCGATGGGGGAGCCCGGAGGGAGAATCATTTCCATGGCCTGTACTTTGGCTCCGTCCAGGAGGGAAACGGAAACGACGGACCCGCTCCGTACGAAGGAAAGGACTTCCGCTGCTGCCAGGATTCGGGTGGAAAGGACGATATCGATGCCTACCTGGCGCATGAGGGAAATATATTCGGTCCGGGTCACGCGGACAATGGTCTGTTTCGCGCCTAAATGTTTCGCCACAAGAGCCATGAGGAGATTCTGCTTTTCGTCCCGGGTGGTGCAGATGACCGTATCTGCCTCCGAAACCCCTTCGGAAGTGAGCATATCGATATCCGTCCCGTCTCCATGAAGGACGAGGCCTTTTTTCAGTTTCAAACTCATGGCCTTGCAGTTGTCTTCATTATTATCGATGACTTTGACGGAAATCCCCTGGGCTTCCAGCATGGGCGCCAGGGCCTGTCCCGTGCGGCCTGCCCCGATGATGAGGGCCCGCATCGTTTTTCTCTGCTCCTGGGCATTTCCCTGATAACGGGCAGCCATTTCCTTCAGGGATTCCGGACTTCCGATGACATAGACATTATCGAGCGGCAGCAGCTGATCGGTGCCATGAGGGATGATCATATGATGGTCCCGCATGATGAGGGCGATGAGGACGGATCTCGGCAGTTTGATATCTTTCAGCATTTTATGGCAGAAAGGGGATTTGGGATCCACTTTGGCCTCTACGAGACGGACCCTTCCTTCTGCGAAATCTTCGATATTGAGGGCCGAAGGGGTCATGACGAGCCGTGAAATTTCACGAGCCGTAATGAGCTCCGGACTCAGAATGAGATCGATACTGAAATTTCCTTCGATATACTCCGCCGGTTCCGCCAGGAACTTCGGGTCCCTTATGCGGGCGATAGTATGGGTGATGCCATTTTTCTTCGCCAGGATGCAGGCGATGATATTCACCTCATCCAGGTCCGTTACCGATACCAGCAGATCTGCTCCCGCCACGTCGGGACTTCTCATGAAAGAAGGACTCGTCCCGTCTGCCTGGATGGTCAGTACATCCATATCATCCCGAATCGTATCCAGTTTGTCTCCGTCCGTATCCACCACTACGACTTCATAGCCTTCATTTGACAAAAGCTCCGAAATCATGCGGCCCGTATCTCCGGCACCAATGACCACAATGCGCATGGGAAATCCTCCTTTTATTTATAATTACTACTATATTGTAGCATGAGAGGGGGGATTTGGTGGATAAACTTTTCGTTCGGAAGGAAACCGGAATCTTTGAAAGCTTTTGTTTCGGGGATGATCGGGGATCTCGGGAATCATCGGGGCTGTCGGGAAGGTGGGCGCCTTGAAATTGTGAAGGCGCCTCTTTTTAAATGGGGATTTGGGGGATAAACTTTTCATTCGGAAGGAAACCGGAATCTTCGAAAGCTTTTGTTTCGGGGATGATCGGGGATCTCGGGAATCATCGGGGCTGTCGGGGTGGATATGGTTTCCTGCGGAAACCAATTTATATAGTGCGCTCCGCGCACGGGCTGTTGGCCTGCATAAGTGTTGTCCGGGATTGTACGCAGGCGGTGACTCTACAATTTCGACACGAACCTGTATTCCCGGCCCTGCGCGAGCCTGTACCTCCGCGCGGGGGGCACAGTGTATTCCCGGCCCCGCGCGGGAAGGGGAGAAGCGCAGCGCTCTATCCGGAAGATTTATATTTCCTCTATACTTGAAAAGCAGTGAAAATCATATTTCCATTTCATCGGACCCCTATCCGGCAGGACGATTCTGCTTGCATCTATATAAAATTTTTATACAATAAAGGTGAAAGGACGGACACCATAAATATACATTCCGGAATCGCTGCGATGAGGAACCAAATCTCGCCCTTCCCGACGGGGCTGTGAAAATACTTCTAAGCACAAAAGGCACCATGAATGATGTGGAACCGGATGTGCAGAGATTTCTTGATTATGTGAACGGTATTATAAGTAACGATGAATTTGTACAGGAAATCGACCAGACCATTAAAAAGGAAAAAGCTGATCAATCAAAGGGGATGACATATATGACTTACGAAATGAAAATCAAAGAAGAGCGGAAGGAAGCTGAAAGAATTGGTGAGCGAAGGAAAGAACTGGAAATGGTGACAAATCTCCTTAGAAATAAAGTCTCCATTCCAATCATTGCATCTGTAAGCGGCCTCACTATTGATAAAATAAAAGCTATTGCAAAAGACAATCACATTGAAGTCAGCTGCTGAGGGCTTCCCTGGAATAAAATCAAAGGCATGATACTGGGTTCAGATTGGGTATCATGCCTTTTTAAATAAAAGAAGATCCGACGGAAGGAGTGAGCTATATGACTTATGAAATGAAAATCCGTGAAGAGCGGCGTGAGGCTCATAAAGAAGGACAGAAAGAAGAAAGAAATAATTTGATTCTCAAAGGCATAAGACAGCAACTGCCCCTTGTCACTTTGGAATCCTTATTTGATATAAAAGAAGAAGAAATCCGCCGGCTGGCGAAGGAGAATCATCTCCCCATCAACGAAAGCCGGGCTTAAGGAAAGCAGTACAAAAAATGAAAAGCAGGACCGCAAAGGCCCTGCTTTTGTTTTGCCCTATAGAAAAGTTGCTTTGGGATTTCAAGGCACCCACCTGCACGAACAACGAATAACGAAGAACGATACAGGCAAATGACTCAATACGTGAAATGGATTATTTCTTAATAAACTTTCTTCCTTCTCTCCATGCTTTGCCCACGGATTCTTCGACTACGAGATAGTCTCCGTTGACTGCATCGAGGGAGATGGGACGGAGTTTTTTCGGGTCCGGTTTTCCATTGGTGAGGATGGATTCGTCGGCCAGGATGTTTTCGATGGTACCTACGACATGGAAATCTTCGCCTTCGGGGATGAGTTTTTCCACTTTGCATTCGAAGGTGAGGGGGTATTCTTCGATGACCGGTGCATTGACGAATTCGCTCTTGACGGTATGGAAGCCGACTTTTTCGATTTTTCCTTCCACTTTGTTTGCGCTGACGGTGCCGAAGTAGTCGGATTCGGCCATAGTATCTACGGTAGCCATGGAAATGGTGAAGGCTCCTGTTTCTTTGATATTGTCCATGGTCTTATGGTGATGGTCCAGCATGATTCCGATTTTATTCGTATCGTAAATGCCGGCCCAGGCAGCCACCATGGCATCCGGGTTTCCTTCTTTGTCGTAAGTGCCGATGACGACGCAGGGCTGGGGGTAAATCCAGGACTGGGGTTTGAATGATTTTTTCATTGACGTTTGCTCCTTTCAGGGGAAAAGGTTTATAAATGTTAATAGTCAGCAGTTATCAGTTCGCAGAATCTCATTCATACGAGGCGACTGCAGTTAAAGCTAATAGCTAATGGGTGTTTTGCCTTTTTGCTTTGCAGGCTTAAAATGGGTGAAGTCTTCCTCTGCTAGTTCTGGGGAGTCATAATCATAGATGATGGGCTTGTTTTGAGCCTTTCTTATCATTTTCTGCTGATTCTTCGTTAACGACTTTTTAAGGTTGATTGATTTTCGGATGGTTGTCATTGCTATATTCCGGTAGGTAATTCTAAAAAATTCACATCCTCGTGGGAATGGATGGTACGTAACGCTAAGAATAATTCGGTTCATTTTCGACATGCAGCGATAGATCAACCCACCCGTCGCCTTCGGCGCCACCCTCCCAAGACTTGGGAGGGCTTGAACAATTCGACTTGTATGATTACCGTCGAAATTGCGGTTCTTCCTCACTCGTTCGGGTAGAGTCCCCATCATACTCATGCCGGCTGAGGTACACCTGCACATCTTCACGGACCACGAATCACGATTTCCTCTATTTCCATTATATCATTTTCCCCAAATTTCCCTGTCGTAGTATAATTAAAAATATTTCCAATGATACCTGTTTCCTGCAAAGGAGAAATTATATGACGACTTATGGCAAGTGGAACCGGCAGACGGTGAAAGCTCTTTTTTCGCTGACTGCCAGGTACTGGAAGAGCAGCGAGAAAAAATCGGCCTGGGCGTATCTTCTGGGAATCATCGTCCTTACGATTGCGGCGGTCTATATGACATTGCTCTTAAATGACTGGTTTAATGAGTTTTATTCGGCTCTCCAGAATTATGATGCTGATGCAGTATACCACGGACTGATCAAATTTACGGGGCTTGCTTTCGCCCACATCGCTTTTGCGGTGTATGCGTACTACCTGCAGCAGAAGCTGGCCCTCCGCTGGCGGCGGTGGATGACGGAGGAGTATCTTTCCCGCTGGACGTCTCATCAGATGTTTTACCGGATGGAAATGTTTTCCGGTGGACTTTCGGATAACCCGGACCAGAGAATTTCCGAGGATATCAATCTTTTCACGGCCCGTACCCTATCTTTTATGAGCGGGCTGCTTCGGGCGATTACCACGATTTTCTGCTTTATCTTCGTCCTCTGGTCTCTTTCGGAGCCTCTTTCTTTTGAAATCGGTGGAAATACCTACCACATTTACGGCTACCTTGTGTGGACGGCTCTGGCCTATTCCATTCTGGGCACCTGGATTACCCATAAGGTGGGACACAAACTGGTGGGACTCAATTTCATCCAGCAGAAGATGGAAGCTGATTTCCGTTATGCCATGGTACGGCTCCGTGAAACGGCGGAGACTGTAGCCTTCTATAATGGGGCACCCCAGGAAAAGAAAATCCTGGGCACCCGTTTCCAGAAACTTGTGGTGAATACGGTTTACATCATCAGGAAGCAGAAGCAGCTTTCCTGGCTGACCAATTCCTATGCCCAGATTGCCATTATATTTCCATTTGTGGTGGCAGCTCCCCGCTACCTTTCGAAATCGATTTCCCTGGGCGGACTCATGCAGGTGGCCAACTGCTTCGGCAAAGTGCAGGAATCCATGTCCTATTTCGTGGACGTGTACTCGTCTCTTGCGGAATGGATGTCCTGCGTAGAACGACTCCTGACTTTTGACGACCATATGAAGAGCATCCTTCAAGATACGGAAAAGCAGAAAGGTCTCCTCACAAGGAAAGAAGAAGGAAATACTTTGACTCTCTCCCATGTGGAGGTGGACCTTCCGAAAGGAAATACGCTGCTCCCGGACCTTTCCTGTGAAATCGGAAGCGGAGAAAAAGTCATCCTTAAAGGCCCCTCGGGCTCCGGGAAATCGACCATCCTCCGGGTTCTCGCAGGTCTCTGGCCTTATGCGAAGGGCCATCTGGACCTGCCTCAAAGAAAGGATACCCTCTTCATCCCCCAGCGGCCCTATATGCCGATTGGTACTTTAAAAGAAGCAGCCCTTTACCCCGGCCATGAAGGAAATACGGAAGAAGTCATCTCCCTCATGAAAGAATGCGGCCTTGCCCAGTGGGCGGATCATCTGGACGAAGAAGGAGACTGGAGTCATATCCTCTCCCTTGGAGAACAGCAGAAACTCGCCTTCGTCCGTATCTTCCTGAACCGCCCGAAATGGGTCTTCCTCGATGAAGCCACTTCTGCCATGGATGAAGAAACGGAAACGAAGCTCTACTCCCTTCTTATTTCTATGCCGGAAATTACAGTGGTCAGCGTAGGCCACCGGTCCACGCTGGATCGGTTCCATGAACGAAAGCTGGTCATTGAAGAGGGGACTTTGAAGTCGGAAAAGATTTAAAAAGTCAGCCGTTAGCCGTTAGTGGAAATGAAAGGCGGACTTTCTGAATCATTTACCAAAACAAAAAGCATCCTCGAAATCGGGATGCTTTTTGTTTGTAATTAATTGTCTAAATGGGAAGTCACCCAGTGGAGAAGGTCCTGCTCATCCCTGGAACCGGAAGCAACGGACATAATGATGTGAATCAGTTCTTCCTGCCTGTATGTGCATTCGTAGTGATTGAGCTTCAGGACAATTAAAAGTGCCATGGCTCCAATTCTTTTGTTTCCATCGATAAAAGGATGGTTGGTAATAAGACCATAAGCCAGTCGGACAGTTTTTTCTATCACTGTCGGATAAAGCTCTTGCCCGTCAAATGTCTGAAATGGTGCGTTGATAGCGGAATCAAGTCCGCCTCGGTCACGTATTCCGTCAAGGCCTCCATATCTTTGAATCAGCTTGGAATGGAGAAAAATGATTTCCTCTTCAGAAAGGATAATCATTTTGCAAGCTCCCGGAAGGTCTCGTCATTCTCATCCATGAGCTTTTCCGCCAAAGTATCCAGAGTGGACATGGATGCCGTCTGCAGGTGGTCCAGCCGGCTGAAGTCAATCAGTACATAGCGGGGCGCATTATTCTTCATAATAACCACAGAGCCATGTTCATCGGCCATTTTCGCCACCTTCGAAAAATTCTGGTTGGCTGCCGAAATGGGCACCATAGAGTTCGTATCGATCATCATAATTTTTACCTCCTTTTTCATATTCTATGTGAATTTTAGGATAAATTCAAGGATGAAATTTAGAAAACCGGTAAAAATATGAATTTATGGTTTCAGTGAATGGGGCCTGCAAAAATGGAAGCGGGCCATTTTTATTTGGTGGTAATGGAGGATAGGTAATAGCCATTACCCATTAGCCATCATCATTCCATTTCCGATTGGGGCAGGTGAGGGAAAAGTCTCATCGCCGGCCTGACGCCAATGCAGCTCTTAACTTCATTATCCTTTTAGCTAATATAAAAACTTTATATTATAAAATGAGTAAAACTTGAATTTTTAAAGTTGAAAAATAAATATAATATTATATATTATAAAGAGATAGGCTGATTACAATATGTTATAAATTTCCTCAGGAGGAAACCATGAAAGATACTTTGAAGAAAGGTTCTCTGATTCTGGCTCTGGCCGGTATGGTAGTTCTGTCTGCGGGCTGCGGCGGAAGCGGGGCAGGAAGCGCTTCTGCCGCTTCTTCCGGGGCAGGCCGGGTGCTCAAGGTGGCTACGGAAGCCAATGACCCGCCTTACCGGTATGTGAGCGAAAAGAATCAGATCGTGGGCTTTGAAATGGATCTGGTGAAAGCGGTAGCCAAAGAAATGGGAGCCTCTGTGGAATTCAAAGATATGAAATTCTCCCAGCTGCTGGATTCCGTTTCCAGAAAAGACGTGGATATGGCCATCGGCACGCTGACGGTCAATGAAAAGAGAAAACAGAAGGTTGATTTCTCGGATGTCTATTTCAAGCGAAGCGCTTATACCGTGGTGGTCCCGAAGAAGGGCAATTCCATCCGCAGTGAAAACGACCTGAAGGGAAAGACCGTAGCCGTCAAGAAGAGCTCTACCTTTGAAACCAGGGCGAAGGAAATGGGATTTGGGAAAGTGGTTCCCCTGGATCATTATGAAGATATCTACAAGGCCGTGGCCGAAGGAAAGGCAGAAGCCGGGATATCGGACGAACAGGCGGCCAATTATTACCTGGCCCATGGAGGCAGCGAGAAGCTGACCGTGGTGGGTACTCTTCCGGGAGGCAACAATTTCGCCATAGCCATTGCCAAAGATAATGGCAAACTGAAGGACGAAGTAAACAGGGCCCTGAAAAAAGTCATGGAAAGCGGCACCTATGATGAACTGGCCAATAAGTGGTTCTCCTACAAGGCGGCTGACAGGAAATAAAATTTTTGAGAATGTGCGGAGGGAAATCCTTCCGCACATTTTTATTTCCTGAATTTAGGCCGGCGGAAAACCTGCCTCTTTCCTCTCGGGAAGGTGGAAATAAAGGTGCGATCGGGAGGAATGATGCAATCGGTTTTCTTTTAAATAATTAATAAATTATTTTATAATAAAAATAAAAGTTGATTTGATGAAAGTATTTAATTAAAAGTTGAAAAAAGAAAAATTTGTAATATGATAATATACAGATAGATCCGATTGTTCCCCCCGGGAGGAAACTATGAAGAAACACGTGAAAAAAGGACTGCTCCTGCTGGCTCTGGCCGGCGCATTGGGCCTGGCAGCAGGCTGCGGCGGAAGCGCGGGAAAGAGCGCTCCTGCTTCTTCAGCCGCCAAATCCGCTGCCTCCGAAAAAGTGCTGAAAGTAGCTACGGAACCTTATTACCCGCCATTCCGCTACTGGGATGAAAGCAGCAAAAACCAGATGATCGGTTTTGAAATCGACCTGATGAAAGCGGTGGCAAAGGAAATGGGAGCCAGGGTCGAATGGAAGGATATGAACTTTGACCAGCTTATTTCCGCCGTATCGAAAAAAGACGTGGATATGGCCATCGGTGCCATTACGATTACGGACAAACGAAAAGAGCAGGTCGCTTTTTCGGATCCCTACTACAAAATGAGCAATTATCTCATTGTAGTACCGAAGGGAAGTCGCATCAAAAATGAAAATGACCTCAAGGGCAGAATCGTTGCGGCCAAGAAAGGCTCCACTTCCGAAGCCAGGGTGAAGCTCCTGGAACCCAAAGGCGTCGTATCCCTGGATCATTATGAAGACGTATTCCAGACCGTGACCTTTGGCGCGACAGAAGCTGCTGTAGCCAATGAACAGGCAGCCATGGACTATCTCCGTCACGGAGGAAGCGAAAAACTCACCGTGGGAGGCTCCATCCCCACAGAAAACAACTTTGGTATCGCTTTGGCCAAAGACAATGAAAAGATGAAGGGCGATGTCAATAAAGCCTTAAAGAAAATCATGACCGACGGTACCTACGAAAAACTGGCCAATAAATGGTTCAGCGAACGGGTGGGAGAAAAATGAGGAGCCGTTAGCGGTTAGTGATTAGAAATAAGAAAAAGAGCCGGGTGAGGACAGCCGGCTCTTTTGTTTTGGGATTGAAACATTGGGTCCATATGGGGAATCCGGTATCGTATGTACCCTGAGTATGAAGTGAAAGATATCTCTTCCGGCGGCGAAGCCGTCAGACGTATTCCGCGTCCCCCAACGGGTGAAGGGGGCTGTCTATCGTAAGAATGACAATTGACACCTGAAATTTCATACGTAACGGAATGATGGAAAACGATTTTTTACATGGGGTTTGGCGGAATGCGCAGTTCCCCCTCACCCGCCTGTGCCAAATCCCGATAAAAAAGCACCGCGCAAGCGGTGCACCTCCACGAATCACGAATCACGAAATCTCGAAGTTTTCTCAACCGGGGCTTGCCGTGGTTTGCTAATTCACGAATACCGCAGCTGACTCAAACCGTAGTATTTGACAATTGACTCCGATAAATCCCAATAAAAAGGCACCGCATGAACGGTGTACCTTCCCGAACCACGAACTACGAATCACGAACCACGAATCACGAATCACGAAATCTCGAAGTTTTCTCAACCGGGGCTTGCCGCGGTTTGCTAATCCACGAATATCGCAGCTGACTCAAACCGTAGTATTTGACAATTGACTCCGATAAATCCCAAAAAAAAAGCACCGCATGAGCGGTGTACCTTCCCGAACCACGAATCACGAATCACGAATCACGAAATCTCGAAGTTTTCTCAACCGGGGCTTGCCGTGATGAGGCTGATTCACGAAAACCGTATGAGACACAAACCAAAGTATCTGCCGATTGACTCAGTCAAATCACACATGCTGTTTCATGGTGATCCCAAAGAGGGTGACTGTTTTTTCGTGAGAAATGAGGTAGACCATGTAGGAGGAGCAGGCGGCGCGGATGCACTGGTCCAGGAGGAGGGCGATCCAGGTGCCTACGATTCCCATATCGAAAACGTAGAGGAAAATGGCGGTCATAATGGGGCGGATGACCGCTACGGACATGAAAGAGTAGGCAGCTACGGTTCCGGTGTATCCGCTTCCACGGAGGATTCCGGAGCCCCAGAGTGCGATGGATTCGGGGAAGGATACGATAGCCACGAAGAGCATGATAATTCCGCTCATGGCAAGTGCATCGGGAGCGGTGGAATAGAAGGAGAAGATTTCCGTTGAGAAGATCCAGGTGACGCCGCAGGAAATCGCGGAGAGAAGCATGGACCATTTGAAACCGGTTCTCTTGTAGGCATGCCAGTCTTCTTTGCTTCCGCTTCCCATGGCCTGGCCTGCTTCCACCATATTGGCTTTGCCGAATCCCATGATGAAATCCCAGTATACATCGCAGATATTCATGCAGATGGAATGAACCGCAAAGGGTACGGTGCCCATGCCGGCTGCCATGCGGGAGAAAAGGACCATACCGATTCGCTCGCTGCCCTGTTCGGAAAGGACAGAGGAGAAAATCGGAACGATTTCATCGAAATATTTCTGGTCAGGAATCCATTTGCCTCCGGTGAGGAAACCATCCTTGTAAAGCATGCAATAAGCAAGAATGAGGGAGAAGAGGGTGCTTACGGCAGTTCCGATGGCTGCGCCTTCGACTCCCAGGGCCGGGAAAGGTCCGAAACCGCGGATGAGGAGGAAGCTGAAAATGGCATTCAGTATATTTCCACCCACATTGACTTTCATGATTTTGGCGGTATCTCCATAGCCCAGCTGCACGGCCTGGAGAATCAGGGTGAGGGAGGTGAAATAAACGCCCAGCAGTGCGAAAGGTCCATATTCCATGGCCAGTTCCAGGTAGTCCGGCTTGGCGCCCATGAGGAGGAATATTTCTTTCATGAAAATAAAGGCAAGGATATGGAGGACACCCAGGGTAGCAGCACAGAGGGTGAGGGACTGTTTCAGAAGCTGAGGCACGTCGCGGCCTCCCTGTTCACCGGCGCCGGCTCTCCGGCTGGTGACGAGAGTGACCGCAGAGGCCAGGGACCTGGAAAAGCAGAGGAGCACCAGACGGGGCTGGAGGAAGATGCTGACGGCCGCTACGGAAAGGCTTCCCAGTGCAGAGACCAGGATGAGGTCGGTAGAGGAAAGAAGGATCATAAAGAGTCCTTCCAGTGCTGCAGGGAGCGCGATGCGCAGGTAATGCCGGTCATAATGATTCATGGAAATTCCTCCGGGAAATACATTTCCAGAAATATAATTTACAGAACAGATTGTCAGAATTGTCTATTGGTTCAGCGTCTATATAATATATGATGTTTTTAATAAAAGCAATTGAATTTTTCAAGTCCTAAGCTTTTTTGATATTTTGGCATATAAAATATTTAGATTTGACATACTTATAATACTCAAAATGGTATAACAAATCAATAATTGAACCATGCTGAACTACCGGGGATAGACATGGCAGTGCATGAAAGAATCAGGAAAAGGGGAATGGCTGGGCGGACCGTGAAGGATGAAACGAAAGGAATCCATTCGGCCTGTTTATCTTTATAACGGAATTGTAACTATTTCTTTTTTTGCGACAGGGGAAAGTGGGGAAGCCAATTGATATGAGCGATAAAATTGAAGATATTAAAATTAAATAGTTTTTCAAAATGTAAACATGATAGTAGATTGGCAAATTATAAAAAAACATTAAACTTACGATTGATTAGATTAAATGAACATGGTATACTATTTCTGAAATAAAACATACGAATTTCAAAAAATGCTGATAGAAATTGCGGGCAAGACAGTACGCCAGAAGACTGCGGTCCCTGATCTTCATCCGGTTTAGGGAGTTTTGGGAAAAACTTCCGGTTTCGTATTGGGGAGTATTTTTAATATTGCTATTTGAATTATCCGACAAGGTCCCTCTGGCCTTGCTTTTTTCGTGGGAAATTTCTATCCCCTGCGGGGGGATAGTGTATATATAGGTTATTTATTATTTAAGAAAACGGGAGATGGTAATTTTGGGAAAGAAACAATTGGCTATCCGGCTGGGCCAGATGGTGCTGGTCCTCATCGGGATCAGCTTCATCACATTCTGCCTGGTCATGCTGGCTCCGGGCGATCCGGTCCGCCAGATGATTGCCGGCAACGAAGATATCGTGGTCAGCCAGGTGGAAATTGATGCGCTGCGTCATGAACTGGGTCTGGATAAACCATTTATTTTCCAGTATCTGGACTGGCTGGGCCGTGTGCTTCATGGCAATTTCGGTTTCTCTTTCATGATGAAAAAACCGGTTATCGAGGCTATTGCGGAATCCCTGCCGGCCACAGTCATTCTGGCTCTGGCTTCTACGGTTTTCATGCTTGTCTTCTCGATTCCTCTCGGTATTTATACAGCCGTGAAGAAGAATACCTGGTTTGATTACCTCATCCGCGGATTCTCCTTCGTAGGCGTATCGGTTCCGAACTTCTGGATGGGCCTCATGCTCCTCTGGATTTTCGCGCTGAAGCTGGGACTTCTCCCCATCGTGGGCGGCGATATTTCCTTTGAAAACCTGATCCTTCCGGCAACGACTCTGGGCATCGTCATGACGTCGAAATATACGCGTCAGGTCCGTGCCACAGTGCTGGAAGAACTGAATCAGGACTATGTCATGGGCGCGAGAGCCAGAGGGTTCTCGGAATCCCATATCCTCTGGAAAGAAGTCCTGCCAAATGCACTGCTCCCGCTGGTTACCCTCCTGGGTCTTGCCTTCGGGTCCCTCCTGGGCGGCGCGGCAGTCGTAGAAATCGTATTCTCCTGGCCGGGCATGGGCTTCATGGTAGTCCAGGCCATTACCTATCGTGACTTCCAGACCGTACAGGCGGTAGTTCTCTGGATTGCCCTCATGTACATGGTCATCAACCTGGTCGTCGATCTGTCTTACCATCATCTTGACCCGAGACTTCGGAAAGGAGGCCGTTAATCGATGGAAAACCTTATTCGCGGTTTCAAAGAAAAGCCAACTTTCCGTTATACCACTCTTCTGGTAGGTCTGCTTGTTCTAATCGTCATCCTGGCCCCTGTGATTTCGCCATATAATCCTCTGGAAGCCGTCATGAAAGATGCCAACCAGGCTCCTTCGGCAGCTCATCTCTTCGGCACTGATAAACTGGGACGCGACGTCCTTTCCCGTATCCTTTATGGCGGTACCTACTCCCTCACCAGCGTACTTGCCCTGGTAGCTATCATTTTCTGCGTAGGAACGACCATGGGAGTCCTCGCAGGCTATTATGGCGGTATGGTGGATACAGTCATTATGCGTGTGGCTGATATGATGATTTCCTTCCCTGGCGTTATCCTGGCTATTGCCATTGCCGGTGTCATGGGCGGTTCTCTTGTAAACGCCATGATCGCATTGACGGTGGTCACCTGGACGAAATATGCACGACTCGCCAGGTCCGTCGTATTGAAAATCAAAAAGAGAGATTTCGTGGACGCAGCCATTGTAAGCGGCGGCACTTCCACCCATATCCTTATCGCCCATATTCTTCCGAATATTATCCCGGTCCTCATCGTTACGGCAGTTTCCGATATCGGCGCCATGATGATGGAACTGGCAGGACTTTCCTTCCTGGGCTTCGGCTCCCAGCCACCGGCACCGGAATGGGGCCTTATGCTGAATGAAGGCAGACAGCAGCTCCAGACTGCTCCCTGGCTCATGTTCTTCCCGGGCCTTGCGATTTTCCTCACCGTCGTAGTCTTCAACCTCTGGGGCGATGCCCTCCGAGATGTACTCGACCCGAGAGATGAGGATTGATTATAGGAGTCATCTGTCCGTTTAGTGGTCTGGCTCATTTTCGGTATTCGGGAATTAGACCCACCTCGGCATAAAGGATTTGTGTCATTATCCTGAATCGGGATGCGGGGTGCGGGATGCGGGGCGGATATGGTTTCCTGCGGAAACCAATCTTTTATAGGCGGCTCCGCCGCCGGCCTTTGGCAGATTTTTATGAATTATCCATATAAAATGGCCGCTTATTTACTGATGCGGCCCACCAATACGAATCACGACCCACGAATCACGATTCGGATGATTGACTCTGACTATAGTCGGGACAAATGTCCCTCAACATCCGGCTTCATTTATATTTTTTATAAATCCATTCCATTTTTCCACACATTTTTCCAAGAAAGGAAGCGTTCAAAAGATGAAATCTATTTACAAAAAAGGTGCGGTTCTGGCAGCAGCAGCTCTCATGGCATTTGCCTTCGCAGGATGCGGCGGCGGTGGTGGATCTTCCTCCAAGACTGCAAAAGACACCCTGGTCGTTGGCGTTACCAACTTCGCTGACTCCCTGGAACCGACCGATAACTACTTCGGCTGGCAGGTTATGCGTTACGGCGTAGGTGAATGCCTTGTTCACTTCGATGACAAGATGAATGCAGAACCCTGGATTGCCGAAAGCTGGAAAGTAGCAGATGACAAGATGTCCTGGACCTTCAAGATTAAGGACATTAAGTTCTCCAACGGCAAACCGGTCACCGGCGAAGCAGTCAAGAAATCTATTGAACGTACTTTCGCAAAAGCTGCCCGTGCAAAGGCTATGTTTGAACTGGACCACATCACTGCTGATGGACAGAACGTAACCATTTACACCAAGAAACCGGTAGCAACCCTCCCGGGCATGCTGGGCGACCCGCTCTTTATCATCGTCGATGTGACCGAAGATGGTCCGAGAGACTTTGCTAAACAGGGCCCGATTTCCACCGGTCCATATGCTGTCAAGTCCTTCTCCAAAGCAAAGACCGAACTGGACAAGAACCCGAACTTCTATGACAAAGCTCCATTTGCTCATGTCACCATCAATACCATCGATGACCCGAATACCCGTGCAATGGCACTCCAGAAGGGTGAAATCGACGTAGCAGTCAATGTAGCACCTGGCGATATGCAGCTGTTCCAGGATGAAAAGAAATTCACCACCAGCAAGATTGCATCTATCCGTGACGTACTGGCCCGCCTCAGCGTAAAAGAAGGCAAACCTCTCGCTGACAAGAATGTCAGAAAGGCCCTCCTCCAGTCCCTGGACCGTGAAACCTACTGCAAAGTCCTCCTGAAAGATACCTTCACCCCTGGCGGCCCGCTTCTTCCGCCGTCCATTGACTTCGGCTTCGATCAGCTGAAGAAAGAATACCCGGATAACTACAATGTAGAAAACGCAAAGAAACTCCTGGCTGACGCAGGCTGGAAAGATACCGACGGCGACGGCATTGTAGAAAAAGACGGCAAACCTCTCGAACTGGACTTCATCTTCTACTCCGGCCGTGCAGAACTCCCGCTCTTTGCCGAAGCTACCCAGTCTGATGCAAAGAAAGTAGGCATCAAGGTTAACCTGAAGAACGTAGACTACAACGTACTTGACGGCATCGGCACCCGCGGCGAATACGACCTCCTCATTTCCAACGTCCTCTCCGAACAGGCAGGGGATCCGGAAGTATTCGTCAACATGTACTGGAAGACCAATGTAAATGGCAGCAACCCGCAGAACGGCTCCGGCTACAGCAATCCTGAATATGATGCTCTCTCCAACCAGCTCGAATCCGAATTCGACCCGGCTAAGAGAAGAGAAATCATCATCAAGATGCAGAAGATCATCCAGGATGACGCAGCTACCCTCGTATTCGGCTATCCGCAGACCAATATGATCTCCTCCAAGAAGGTCAAGAATGCGAATATCAAACCGTGCGACTACTACTGGGTAACCAAGGACATCGCTCCGGCTGAATAATTTGAAATCTGTTTGAAATAAGATTCTGCCGGCCCCCTATAGGCCCTGTTCCCGACAGGGATTGGGGGCCGGGGAATGGGAAGGACTGTACAACGCCTTCGACAGGAAACTTTCTTAAGGATAACTGCTATCGGAATCTTTGTGTTCCCCGGGAAATTTGGGGAAATAAAAAAGCGGCGCCTTCTACTGACGCGCCGCACCACTCCGACACTCCCGATATCCCCGGGATCCCCGACAATCCCGAACCAAAAACTTTCGTTTCTAAAGATACTTTTCTGAAAAAGTCATCTCACAGGGAACTTTGGAAATAAAAAATCGGCGCCTTCCACTGATGCGCCGCACCACCCCGAGAACCCCGGGATCCCCGACAACCCCCATAATCCCGAAACAAAAGCTTCTGTTTATACAGTTATCCTTTCAATAAAAAGTTTTCCCAAAGATACATCCCCCCTCATTCCCCGACTCCTGATCCGGCAGTCACCGGACCACGTCCGTTCTGAATTTCTCTGCCGAAAGGCAATTTTGAAATAAAGGAGCCATTATGCTGTTAGAAGTAAAAGACCTGGGCATCTCCTATGGGAAGAGAGATCCCGTGGTGCGCCACGTGACTTTCAACCTGGAACAGGGGAAAATCCTTGCCATCGTCGGCGAATCCGGTAGCGGCAAGACCACAGTCATCCGTGCCATCCAGCACGTACTCCCGGGGGGAGGCCATATTTCCGAAGGCCAGGCACTCCTGGAAGGCCAGGATACCGAACTCAAAACCCCTGAAATGCACAGAAAACTTTCCGGCACCGATGTTTCCATGATTTTCCAGGACAGCGGGGCTATGATGAATCCCATCCGCCTAATTGGTGACCAGTTCCGTGAATTCCTGGCCATCCACGGAATGACGGACGAAAAAGAAGCCCACGACCGCATGATTGAAATGCTCACCATGGTCCGTCTTCCGGACCCGGAACAGATTCTGAAGAGCTATACTTTCGAGCTTTCCGGCGGCATGCGTCAGCGCGTAGGTATCGCCATGGCCATGGCCTTCCATCCGAAACTGCTCCTGGCCGACGAACCGACTTCGGCTCTTGACGTAACCACCCAGGCAGCCATCGTCAAGGAAATGATGGAAGTCAGAAAGAAAATGAATACATCCATCATCATCGTTACTCACAATATGGGCGTTGCCTGCTTCATGGCTGACGATATCATGGTCATGAGAAATGGCCTTGTCGTGGAATACGGCAAGGCGGAAGACGTCATTTACCATCCGAAAGAGGACTACACTAAGATGCTCCTCGCGGCAGTCCCAACACTGGAAGGAGAATTCGCATGAAAGATTATGGAGAAGAAATCCTTCGCATGGAGGACATCTGCAAAGTATTCGATCTCGGGAGAGGCAAGACCCTGGCCGCTTCTGACCATGTCAATATCAGCCTGCACAGAGGCGAAACCCTGGGCGTCGTAGGGGAATCGGGCTCCGGGAAATCCACCCTGGCCAAGATCCTCACCCGTCTCTATACCATGACCAGCGGGAGAATCCTCTTCCATGGCAAAGATATTGCTGCCCTCAAAGGAGAAGAACTCCGCCAGGCCAGAAAACACATCCAGATGGTCTTCCAGGACCCCTCCACCGCCTTCAATCCGAAACAGCGGGTGAAGCAGATCATCTGTGAACCGCTCCTGAATTATGGAATGATCAAATCCAGCCAGGTCGAAGAAAAAGCAAAAGAAATGCTGCGCCTCGTCGATCTTCCTGATGATTTTGCCAACCGCTATGCAAATAACATGTCCGGCGGCCAGCGTCAGCGTATCGCTATCGCCAGAGCCCTGGTATTAAAGCCTGAAATCATCGTCTGCGACGAAGCAACGAGTGCTCTCGACGTATCCGTACAGAAAACGGTCATCGAACTCCTTCGCCGCCTCCAGAGAGAAACAAACGTGGCTTATTTCTTCATCTGCCACGATCTGGCCCTGGCCAATATGTTCTGCGACAATATCGTTATCATGCAGCACGGAAGAGTCGTAGAAACCATTAACGACCTCCACAATGGCAAAGACCCCTATACAAAGAAACTTCTCGCCTCCATCTTCACCATCGAAGAAGGGAAGAAGAAAGTTCTCTCAGACGAACTCTTTGCATAAGGATAGTTTGTAGTTTTTAGTTTTTAGTGCTTAGTGCTTAGCAGTTAGATATCTATTGTCTAAAAACTAAAAACTAACGACTAACTACTAAAATCCGCATCTCAATCGCCCGCGGAGATGAAAGAAGAGAACAAGTAAGTAGAGGAAACACGGCAACTCTTACGGAAATTTCTCTCCTTTACAGGGCATTCCATATATTTCCATTTTATTGTTCCACAGAGGAGAGGATATTATGAAAAAGATTCTCGCAATCGCAGCTGTCGCTGCACTCACCGCAGGCGTATCCGCATACGCTGCAAACCCGTTCTCCGACGTAACCCCGGATGACTGGGCTTACCAGGCAGTTTCCGACCTGTCCGACCAGGGCGTAGTCGAAGGCTATCCGGACGGCACCTTCAAAGGTGAACGCAACATGACCCGTTATGAACTGGCTCAGATCATTGCCCGCCTCATGGCTAAAGAAGACCAGCTGAACGCTGAGCAGCGTGCAACTCTCGACAAACTGTCCGGCGAATATGCAGACGAACTGGCCAACCTGGGCGTCCGCGTATCCAACCTGGAAAAGAAAGTAGGCAACATCACCTGGTTCGGCGATGCCCGTATGCGTTATAAACAGAAATACACTGTTAAAGGCAATAAAGGCGAAGCAGATGGCGTATGGGATGGCCGTATGCGTATCAATGCCAAGGCACAGGTCAATGACAAGACCTATGTAAGAGGCCGTTATACCACCAACATGAAATTCAAAGATTCTGATAGTGATACCAAGATGGATGTCCTCTATGTTCACCATCAGTTTGGCGACAAAGTAGGCGTTAACCTGGGCCGTTCCTTCATCTTCTCCGGACAGACCGGTCTCCTTCTTGATACCCAGTTCAAAGGCGTACAGGCTACGATCGGTACCGGCAAGGTAGCTCTCGAAGGCGGTTATGGCCGTATCACTGCATGGGCTGAAGATTCCGGTATCAATGGAGATACCGCTTATGCAAAACTTCTCGGCAAGGTTGGCCGTGTAGCTTATGATGTTGAATATTACGAACTTACCGGTAAAGCAGGCGATGCACAACCGGCTACCTACTGGGGCGCAGGCCTCACCGCAGGCCTCACCGATGACTTCGACGTATTCGGCGATTACTATAAGAATACCGAAGCAAAAGGCGATCCAATCCTCTGGACTGCAGGTATCGGCTATGGCCACTATGCAGCAAAGAAACCGGGTTCCTTCCGTCTCTCCGCTCAGTATGTAAAGAATGAAAAAGGCGGTTACATCAGCGACGGTTCCACCTTCACTGCATTCCCGCTGAACACCCCTGACTTGGCAAACAACGATACCCACTTCTGGCTCGTTAACGGCGATGTAATGCTGGCAAAGAACGTTCGTCTCCATGGTGAATATGCATTCGACGTAAGCTCCGACAGCAAGATTGACTACGATGATCAGTTCACCGTATCCCTGAACTACAACTTCTAATAGCTGAAGGTTCTAACAAAAAGAGCTCCCTTTCGGGGGCTCTTTTTTTGCTGGCTGTGGACGAAAACAGGTCAGACGTACCGGATTCGTTCATGCAGCGGGTAAGTAAATCCGGAAAATACGTTACGCAGGAAATCTTCTGAGTCATTTCCGGTAAAGCCCATTGTACAACCCCTTCCCCTCCGCTTCGCTCCGGGACCTCCCCGGACTTGGGGAGGAGGGGGATTTCGACCTGAACGGGATTTTCCATCTTGCCTGTGTAAATTTTCCCCCCCAAAAAATTTATATAAGAGTTAGTAATGATAAAAGTAACAAGTGGAAAGTGAAGGTGTGCCGCTCCCGCGGCACGAATTTCAATATGGGGCTCTGCACAGACGGGAAAGGCCCGGTGCAAATGGCTGCGTTATGGACAAAATAAAAAGCATCCTCTACCGGGGATACTTTATTTGACCGCCAGCGGCCGGCGGTTAATGGCTAAAAACTAACTGCTAATCTCCCTACTTCTTCCTCAAAACCACCACTACCCAGGCCACTCCGGTGACCAGGGTGACGAGGCCGAAGAAGATGATGAAGGGGATGAGGACCATAGGGGTGTCCGGGGAGAGACCGGCGCCTGTATGGGCTCCTTTGATGAAGAATTCGGTGAGGCAGATGAGGAAAAGGAAGAAATTAACAAAGAATAACTGATGTAATTTTTTCATTTGCTTTGACTCTTTCCTGCGCTGTCAGCGCTCAGGGCAGGGCGATTCTGAAGCAGGCTTCTGCTTCTGCAAGTGTTTTGAAGATGTGAGCGCATTGTTTCCGTATTTCTTCCGTTACAGGCATGATGTCCGGTACGAGGACGGGTGTCATGCCGGCTGCGGATGCGGCACGGATGCCGTTGGGGGAGTCCTCAAAGACGAGGCACTCTGAAGGCGGAATTCCCAGTTTTTGGGCGGCCAGAAGGAAGATGTCCGGGGAGGGCTTGCCTTTTTCCACTTCATCTCCGCTGGCAAGGGCCCGGAAATAAGATCCAAGGCCGGTGACTTCAAGGTTCTGCCGGATGAGGGGAAGGGGCGAGGAGCTGCCGATGGCCATGGGCAGTCCTTTTTCTTTGAAGAAGGAAAGGATTCCTTTCACGCCCGGTTTCAGGGGCACTTCTTTTTTGAGAAGGGCCGAGACCCGCGCTTTGCAGAGTTTCTGGATGGGAGTACCCTTATCTACATGATAATACTTCTCAAGTATCCTGTCCATAGGCTCCCCGCTGGTGCCGCATATTTCATACTTGAAATGATCGGGCAGGGTCACGCCCGTTTCGGAGGCAATGTGATTCCATTCGTTCTGGAAAAGGGTTTCCGTATCGAAAAGGGTACCGTCCATATCGAAGATGACGGCTTTGACCATATTAACCTCCTATGTGGGAACCGGCTGCCGTGAAAACGGGCAGCATGACGGAAAATACGATGACTGCGGTAAGGATGCCTACGGTGAGAAGGACTGTCGGTTCGAGGATGGCCCGGAAGCGGTTGATCTTTCTTTCCGCATCCCTGGTGAGGATTTTCCCTGCGTGCCGGAGGAACCGGGGGAGTTCACCGCTTTCCATGCCCACCCTGGCCAGGTGGGTGACGATGGGAAGGGAGAAACCGCTCTCTTTGAGCACTTTGGAGAAGTCTCCGCCTCTTGTGACTTTTTCCTGTATTTCCTTCATCGCCCGCCGGGCGCTCCGGTTGTCCAGCACTTCTCTGGTGGCGGAGAGGGATTCGCTCATGGTCCGTCCGCTTTCAAGGAGCGCTGAAAGGGTAAAGCAGAAGCGGATGAGGAGGAGCCTCCGGTAGAACTTCGAGCGGTAGAGAATTTCATCTCTCTTTCCTTTTCCTTTCTTCGTGCGGAGGAAGAGGAGGGAAAAAAGGAGGAAACATAAAAGAAATAAAAGGAGGAGGAATCCTTTTTCCTTCAGAAAGAGGCCCAGCGAGAGGGCGGCTTCTGCCACTGGCGGCAGGGGAAGGGAAAGGGCTTCAAAAAGAAGGGCGAAGGAGGGAAGGATGAAGGTGAGGATGATGAGGAAGACGAAAAGGGCAAAGAGGACGACGAAAGTTGGATAGGCCAGGGCGCTTTTTATTTTCTGCAGGAAGAGGTCTTCTTTTTCATAGTAGACGGAAATGCGGCGGAGTTCTTCGGGAAGGGTCCCGGAAAGTTCGCCTACCTGGAGAAGGGAAAGGAAGAAGGGCGGAAAGCACCTGGCCCGGCGGAAGCTTTCCCAGACGCCCCGGCCGGTGGAAATGGTTTTTCCGATTTTTTTCAGCACTTTCCGTTCTTTCTGATTGGCCTGGTCTTCGAGAAGGGAGAGGGATTCAGTGAGGGTGAGGCCTGCTTCCAGGAGGGAGGCCCATTCTTCTGCAAAGAGGGAAAGAGTCCGGCGGGAGGAAAAAGGGGCACCCCAAAGGAGGGCCTTTTTTTCTTCCTTTACTTCTTCCAGATGGACGAGGTGAAGGCCGCGGCCGAATATTTTCTCTGCCGCTTCTTCCCGGCTTTCCGCCGTGATGAATCCTTCGGCGGGGCTGCTGCCTTCTTCATAGGCTTTGTAGATGAATTCCTTCATAGGCGCCTCTACAGTTCCAGATATTTCAGAAGTTTATCTCTTTCTCTTTCGGAAATATTTCTAAGGCCGTAAGCGGCCTGCTTCAATGTGCGCATCTGGTGAAGGCCCATTTCCATGTAGGAAGGAATCTGCTCTTCCTTTCCTTCCCGGATGAGATGGGAAATAGCGGGGGTATTCGTGAGGATTTCCCGGAGGAGGATCGTATCCTTTGCCGTGCGGTAGAGCTGCTGGGCGCAGACGGTCTTCAGGCTGGCGGAAAGAAGGGACCTCGCCTCTCTTTCCCGTTCGCCGGAGTAGGCATGGATGATGCGGCTTACTGAATCGGCGGCTCTCGTGGTGTGGAGGGTGCCCAGCACCAGATGGCCGGTCTCGGCAGCGGTCAAAGCTGCAGAAATCGTTGCGCTGTCCCTCATTTCACCCACTGCAATGATATCCGGGTCTTCCCTCAGTGAATCGCGGATTCCCTCAGCAAAAGAGGGGACGTCTCTTCCCAACTCCCGCTGGTGGACGAGGGATTTCATGGAGGAAATACAATATTCCACCGGATCTTCCAGGGTGATGATGTGACAGGCCCTCCTTGTATTGATGAGGGAAATCAGGCGGGAGAGGGTGGTACTTTTTCCGCTTCCCGAAGGGCCGCAGATGAGGACAAGTCCATGGTCCAGGGCGGCCGTTCTTTCCAGCCAGTCTTTATCCAGATCCGGCGGCAGGAGGGAAAGGTCCGGCAGGATGCGAAGGGCAGCTGCCATTTTCCCGAAACTCTGATAGATATGGAGACGGATGCGCGTATTTCCGACGGAAAAAGCATCGTCGCAGGAGCCTTTTTCACCAAACTCCGCCTTTTTCGAAGGGGAGAGGTATTTCTCAAAAAGTTCATGGAAGAGGGAAATATCTGCCATTTCCTTCATCTTCCTGAGGTTTCCGTTCTGGCGGATCACCACCGGTTCTCCCTCGGTGAGGTGAATGTCCGTCATAGAACCATTGGCGAGGATCCATTTTTCTATTTCCATACACTCACTCCTCTCCTGCAAGAATCAGGGATGCTTCCGATGGAGGAATCACGCCTGCTTTCATGAGTTCGAGGGCCGCCTCTCCCATGGAGGGCTGGCCCTGCTTCTTCATCTGCTTTAAAAAACGGTCGGAAGAAAATTGATTTCTCAATATTTCCCGCTCTTCCCGGCCTATGGAAATCAGTTCAAAGACTCCGGTCCGCCCGGTAAGTCCTTCGTGGCAGTCCTTACAGCCTTCGCCTTTCCGGATTTTCGTGCCGATGAAATTTCCTGGAAGCTTCAGGGCGTCTGCTGTTTCTTCATTCAATATGTCTTCCCTCCCGCAGCGTCCGCACACTTTCCCTGCCAGGCGCTGGGCCATGACGAGGGAAAGGGATGCCGAGAGCAGGTAGGGTGGAATTCCCATATCCATGAGGCGGAGCGGCGCGTCCGATGCCCGGTTCGTGTGGAGGGTGGAGAGCACCAGATGGCCCGTGAGAGATGCATGGACTGCCATTTCCGCCGTTTCCCTGTCCCGGATTTCCCCGATCATCAGGATATCCGGGTCCTGACGAACGATGGAGCGCAGTCCGCTTTCAAAAGTGAGGCCTGCCAGCTCATTCACCTGCACCTGGGTGACCCCTGCCACCCGGTATTCCACCGGATCTTCCACGGAAACGATGGAGACTCCCTCCCTGTTCAGCAGCTTCAGCGCTGCATAGAGAGTGGACGTCTTGCCGCTTCCCGTGGGGCCGCAGGTGAGGATCATGCCTGCTTTTCGGGAAAGAGCGCTTCGAAATGCTTCCTGCTGGACGGGCAGCATGCCCAGATCATTCTTCTCGATGAAAGAGACCTGCCCCGAAAGGATGCGGATGACGATATTTTCCCCGTACATGGAAGGGAGGATGGAAATACGGAAATCATAAGGTACATGATCGATGACCATGGTGCAGGAGCCGTCCTGGGGCCGCCTGCTTTCCGCCACATTCATGTGGCCGATGACCTTCGTCCGTACCGATAATCCATCCAGCTGCTTCAAAGGCTGGCGGTAGAACTCATGGAGAAGGCCGTCTATGCGGAAACGCACCCGAAGATACGACGCCTGAGGCTCCAGGTGCACGTCGCTCGCTCCGGCGGCGACTGCCTCCCGCAGAATCCGATCCAGCAGCACATCGGGCTGGGTCAACCGGATGGAACGCATACAGCCACCTCCTTTGAAAATCAAACGATTCTTTCTTTTATTATAACATAGTTGAGTCTTTTGTCAGATTGTATGGATGGAGTCGGATGCGATATTCGGATTGCGGATTGGGGATTGCGGATTGCGGGAAGGTGTCGCTGCTGAGGCAGCGACGAGTATTATGGGGGCTTTTCACAGGCGGAGCGAAAAAACAGGGGAAAGGGGAAAGGGGAGGTGTTGCCGCTGAGGTGGCAACGAATTTATATGGGGGATGTACGCAGGCGAGTTGAAAGACCGGTAGATGAACCCACCCGACCTCGCTTCGCTCGGCCACCCTCCCAAAACCTGGGAGGGCGAAATCGATAACGACTTGAATGAAATTGGCCGGAATCGATAAAGCTCTTTAATGATTTTATAGGAATTACGTACAGGTAATATTTGAAGAATATGGGTCAAGTCGAAATGTTCAAGGCTCCCCTGGCTTGGGGAGCTGGCCGTGAAGCGGACTGAGGGGTCGTACTACAGGATTCAGCGGAATGTCACTAAAGAATGTAAGCATAACGTATTTGTCTGAGGCCTCTGGCAGATTGTGTGGATGGAGGCAGATGGGGTATTCGGATTGGGGATTTCGGATTGCGGATTGCGGGGAGGTGTCGCTGCTGAGGCAGCGACGAGTATTATGGGGGATGTACGCAGGCGGGGTGAAGGAACGGATGGCTCTTTTTCTTCCTGTATTTCCTCTTTTCTCATATTCCTGAAATGCTATAATTAAATCAATAAGGAGGAATCTGCCATGGTTGATTCATTTATTTATCATAATCGCACGAAGATTTATTTCGGAAACGGAGAGCTGTCTCATCTCCATGAAGAACTGGCCAAATGGGGCACGCGGGTGCTTCTCGTCTATGGAGGAGGCTCCATCAAAAAGAACGGCCTTTATGACAAAATTGTGGAAGAAATAGACAAAGCCGGTCTTTCTGGCTATGAGATTTCCGGGGTGAAGCCAAATCCCGAAGTGCCTCTGGCCGCCCGCGGGGCAAGGCTCTGCCGGGAGGGCGGGGTGGACCTCATCCTCGCTGCCGGCGGCGGGTCTGTCATCGATACGGCCAAAGTCATCGCAGGAAGCACTCTCTATGAGGGAAGCCCCTGGGACCTGGTGGTGAATAAAGTACAGCCCGAAAAGGCAGTGCCCCTTATCACCATTCCCACTATGGCTGCCACGGGCTCTGAAATGAACGACTGTGCAGTCATCACGAATCCTGTAACCCATCAGAAATACGGCTGGTCCGCGGAAGTCCTCAGGCCCCGTGTTTCCTTCCTCTGCCCGGAGAATACGTACTCTGTCTCTCCCTTCCAGACTGCCTGCGGCAGTGCGGATATCCTGTCCCATCTGCTGGAAGTGTACCTCAATCAGGAGGAAGGCTTCGACTCTATCGATGGGTACATGGAAGCCATGATGCGTTCCGTCATCCGCTGGGCACCTATCGCCATGGCAGAAGGAAATCATGAAGAAGCGAGGGCAAACCTCATGTGGGACTCCGTATGGGCCATCAATGATCTGGTGGAGTCCGGCCGTCACGTAGCCTGGAGCTGCCACGGGATGGAGCATGAGCTCTCCGCTTTCTACGATATTCCTCACGGCCTGGGCCTTGCGATTCTCACACCTGCTTTCCTCCGGTTTGCTCTGCGGGAAGAAACGCTGCCCCGTCTCTGTCAGTTCGCCATCAACGTCATGGGAGTCAAGAATAAAGGAGACCGGGAGAAAGTGGCCAGGAAAGGTATCAAACGGCTCACGAAATTCCTCCGTGAAACCCTCGAACTTCCCGCAAAACTCTCGGACCTTTCCATCGACGAAACCCTCTTCGAACGGATGGCAGACAACGTCATTTCCTGGAAAGGCCAGGAGGGAGTAGTACAGGGCTTCGTGCCTCTTACGAAAGAGGATATAGTGGAAATATATAAAGCTTGTCTGTAACTCTTATCCGAAAAGAAACTTTGAATTAGAGCAGCTTTTGAATCGGGAATACCGGGATTATCGGGGCTGTCGGGGTTTTCGGGAAGGTGGCGGCCTGATGGCCGCCGGGTATAAATGGGGGCTTTACACAGGCGGAGGTTTTGACTTTTTCGATTGGCTGCCCAATGACTATATTTTTGTGATTACTGCTGTATTGAAAGATGTGCGCCAAAGGCCGTGCGCGGAGCGCACTATATGATTGGTTTCCGAAGGAAACCATATCCTTCCCGATACTCCCGACATACCCGAACCCCGATACTCCCGATTCAAAAGTTTTGCGGGCCGAATGTATACAGTATCTGCCATTTCATGGATTTGCTTTTCCGGAGAATTAAAAAAGCATTACAAAGGAAATTTTCTTTGCAACGCTTTTTCACATTCATTTAAACGTCATCCATCCGTCCATCACATCCAGCAGGGCTCCGTCGAAGCCGGTGGAGAGGATCCGGTCGAGGGAGGATTCCTTATTTCCATAAAGGATATTTCGCCAGTCTTTTGTCCAGTACCGGACGCGCCAGGCGCCGGGCCAGGCGGGGTTGGGCTTTTCCAGCCAGGCGGGGCGGGCGGATTCATCGTTCCAGGAGGAATCCCAGTAAGAGCGGTAGTCGGCAGCTTCCCCAACGCTGAGGTAGGCAAGGAGGAGGCGCTGCCCGCCCTGGGGCTTTTCTTTGAGGGGAGAAATATCATCCGCCGTGAGGGGGCTTCCGCCATAATCGGGGTCGATGATGACTACGTCGAAGGGAGACGCGGCGAGGGCGGAAAGGTAAGCCTTTTTATTTTCAAATTTCATGGGATTATTGAGGATGAGGAAATTTTCCGCATCCTTTAATTTTTTGATATCTTTTTTATTTTCATGAGGCACCTCCGGTGGAATTTCATCGAGACCGGTGGTGGCGCTGGTCATGGAAATATAAGACCGGATGGTTCCTTTATTCCGGTCGATAGCTGCCTTCCTGCCTGTTACATAGTCCAGTGTCCATACGGGAAGACCTCTGCTTTTTGGCTTGGCCAGCATGGCATCCAGGTAGGTGAGGACTTTCGGACTCCGGGGGACGGTTTTTCCGTCCTTTTCCATATAAAACATGCTTTCTCCCAGGAAGCCATCCAGGGAGGAAAGGAGTTTTTCCACGCTCTTTTCACTTTCATCCGTCGTCACTTCCAGAAGGCCGATGGCTCCGTTTCCAAGAAGCTGGAAATCCGGATTTCTCGCCCGTGCATAGTCATGGATATCACTGGCGAGGTCCACCATAGCCTGCTCCGGCGTAAAGACAGCCTGCGCTGTCGCGGGAGCTGCGGCAAGACCCAGGCCGAGAAGACCGGCTGCCATGGTTTTGATGAGTTTTTTCAGAGTCATGAGTACCTCGTTTGGTTAGAGTCGCTAGCGAATTAGAAGGGAAAGTGTCAAATGAGAAATGGGGCAAGGGGAAAGAGGTAAGGGGAAAGGGGTGGTGGCGCCTTTATATTTGGCAGGCGCCTTTTTTATATGGGCCTCCGGCGTGAAACTTCGATTTGTATGGTTTCTGGCGAAAGTGCAGTTCCCCCTCACCGCCTTCGGCGGAGCTCCTCTATCGAGGGGAGCCTTCTCGCAAAAAATTCTGAGACAATTGGTCTGAATATATGGCGATGTCGGTCCCATCAGATGAATGCCGAAGGCCGTGCGCGAAGCGCATTATAAGATTGGTTTCCGCAGGAAACCATATCCTTCCCGACCGCCCCGACCACCCCGATTATCCCGATCACCCCGACACAAAAGTTTCTTGTTTTACGGTTTCCCTTTCGGAATGGGGCAAGCGGGAAAGTTACATCATCCTCGCATACCAGAGGGAGAGTCCATATCCCTGGGCGTCGGGTGAACTTTCCTGGGAGCGGATGTATCGTTCCAGGGCAAGGGTCCAGCGGGCATAGGGACTTTCGTCCCAGTCGATGCGGGCACCGATTCCCTTTCTTGTCCAGCCGTCCTGGGCGGATTCCTCGCGGTAGAGGGGATCGTAGTTCAGTGTGGAGTGGTACCAGGAGAGGAAGGTCTGCCAGGAGAGGCCTTTCCGGATGGTATGGGTGAAGGAGAGGAGGATTTCTTCCTCCGAAAGGGAGCCGGTTGTAAGGCCTCCTGTCGTTTCTCCGGTGTAACCGTAAATCATATAGGCGCCCAGAGCGTCTTTCAGGCGGATCTGCCAGCTGCCGGCTGCCCCGATTTCCCAGGCGTCTCCATCGTTGTAGCGGATGCGGCTTCGGGCATAGTCGGGATACCTTCTTACGTCCTGCCAGGTGTGTTCTTTATTGGTATGGGAGATCCAGAATTTGTGCTGGTGTTTCTTTTCGCTGTGTTCGTAGGAAATATCGGCCCTTGTCTCATTGCCCGGTCCTACTTTGCAGGAGGGGTCTTCTTTGGAGTAGGCGTAGCTTCCTTTGAAATTGTAGGAAAGTCTGGCGGTAAGGCGGTCTTCTTCCGACAATTGATGGATCGCTTCGATTTCAGGCCTGATCTGCCAGCCGCCGCCGAAGTCTTGAAATAGTCCGAGGCCTTTGGGTACGTAGGCATTGTGATAGTACCTGTTTTCCCCGGTAGGAAGGACGAGGGCAAGGCCATAGCGCATGCTGTTTACCGGATGGTCATTGTGGTAGCGCACGTAAAGGGTGGTATCGGTGAAGCCGGAGGATTTTCCGTGGTAAGCGCCGGTATTTGATTCGAGGCGGCCCATGTCAAGGCCCAGCTCGAATCCTTTGTGGGAATTTCCTTTTGGCCAGTCTTCATCGCTGACGTTTTCTTCTCCAGTGTAGGAATCGGTGTGGAACGATTTATACCAGGAGAAGGAGTTGTAAATCTGATGGCCGGAGTAGGGACCATTTTTCCAGTGGCGGTAGTCCATACCGAGCCGGAAGCTTTCCCAGTTTCCCATGTCCCATACGTCTTTAGCTATGGTTTTTCTGGAATTTAAGGAGGCATCCAGGGCATTTTCCGCTTCTGTCACCCAGTTTCTGGAGGAAATGATATTTTCCTCTGCCCGGGTGAGGTTGTTTTTGCTCTCTTCGACCCAGCGGACTGCGGAATCATACCATTTCTGCGTTTCAGCCTGAGCAGCGAGGGAGTCTGCCTTTTCTTTTTCCGCATCCCTGTACGTCGCTTCCAGGGAGGGAAGGAGGGAAGCGGCCTGTTCATAGGCCTGTTTCGCCCCTGCATAGGCGGCGGTTGATTCGTTCACTTTCTGCTTCATGGCAAGGAAGGCCTGCTCCGCATCCCCGGAACCGGCATCAGAGGAAAGTCCTGCGCTGTAAAGCCCGGCCAGGCGGATGGCTTCATTCATCCGGTTCTGGGCATAACCCACTTCCTCTACGGCCCGTTTCACGGCATCTGCCCGGGTGGTACCGGCCATCTGCCCTTTCTGTGAGTCCAGGGTGATTTCTATATTTTCCAGGGCTGCCTGCTTTTCCGCTGCTTCCTGCTGCTGTTTTTCCAGGTTTTTCCTGGCATCTGCAAGGAGGATATCCGCATGGGCAGACCGCTCTTCGGCTTCGGAAAGGCCTCTGGCTGCATTGGAAAGAGCATTTTGCGCATCGGAGAGATTTTTCTCCGCTTCTTTTTTATCGTTTTCAGCGGAGACTACCGATTCTTTTGAAAGGGAAAGGTTCTTTTCCGCTTCCGGCACGGCTTTCCGCGCAGCCCGGAGGTTCCTATGGGCAGACTGGACGGAGTCAATCTGCTCCCGGACCTGCCGGAGGGCAGTGATGGCAGGCGCCGCCTCTGTCACCGGATCGTGGTAAGCTGCATCTGTTACGGCTGGCGCTGCCAGGAGCAGGAGAAGGGCGGCGGAGAGGCGGATTCTTTTATGAGTGAGGAAATATTTCCTTACAATCATGAGTATTTCCTCCCTTCTCCGGGACCCAGACGGGGGATGTCTATGATCCGTCCGCCGCTCAATTTTTGGGCCAGTCTCGTCAGAGGTCCGTTGGGCGGCCGGTAAAAAATGGGCTGGGCACAGTATACGTAGTAGCTCATGTGGGAGGTAAAGCGGGAGAGCTCGAGCCATCCAATGATGAGGGTAAAGGCTGCCGCAATGAAGAATGTAAAACCATAGGAGTCAGTACCGCCGAAGTAAAGTCCGCAGAGACCGGCGGCCAGGTTCAGGAGGGCAAAGGCGCCTCCCGTGCGGAGCACGGCCATCTGGAGGTCAAAGTAGGAGAGGAGGATGTAGAGGATCTGCATCACTCCGGTGAAGAAGACCGCAAAGAGAAGTACGTCAAACATGTTTACTTCATTTCCCGGGATGTGGGCCCATGAGAGTAGGGCACCTCCAAAAGCCAGGAAGAGAAGGGTGAAGAGGAACTGGAATTCCACCACCTGCCGGAGCTGGAACTAGAGGGTGAAGAGGAGGTCGTGACGGGCGTCCTCTATTTCCTGCAGGCTGCCCTTCCGGGTAATGGCTTCAAAGTAGGCGGCATATTTTTTATAGAAATTCGTTTCCGTTGCCGTTACGAAAAGGGCCATCAGGGGCAGGAGGGAAAGGAAGGCAAAGAAAGTGATTCCGTCATAGAGGGGCGAGAAACGGTAAGTATCGGCCACCACCATGCCCCAGGGGCCCTGCCAGATGAGGATATTGGGGATGTAGAGGCCCGTGGTATAGCCCAGCTGGCCCAGGAAAAGTTTCCAGTGCTTTTCGAAATAGGGAAGGAACCCGAAGAGAAGTCCCTTTCCCGGCAGTCCGAAGAGGCTTGTCACATGGACAAGGAATGTGGTGATGAGGACAGCCATGCCAAGGCACAGGGAAAGAAGGGCCGCCGCATGGGGGAGAAGCAATCCCGAAAGAAGAAGGACCGCACAGGCAATCAGGGCCGTGACCATGCCCAGCACAAATCCGCTGAGGAGCCTTTTAAACCGTTTCACTGCGGAAAGATAAATACTTTCCACCCAGATGATGATGAGTTCCAGGAATAAAAGGATGGAAAGGGCCTTTGAAAAGGCGGGGACAGGACTGCCTTTGAGAAATAAAGCAGCCAGAACGGCCCCGGGTACTACGAGAAGGACGCACATGCCAAAGAGGGAAGCAGTGACGTCCCTTAGAAAACCGGTGGCAAGACAGTCCGCCAGGTAGCGGGTGAGAATCATGACGAAACCGCTGGTGAGGATCTGGGAGAAGATGAAAGAATAGACCACCGGGGCCAGGAAAAGATTCTGTTCATCCATGGAAATACCGCGGCTGCGGAAAAGGAGCTGCACTCCCAGCATCATGCCCGTGAGGAGAAGGAAAGGCCCGGCAGTGACGATGATTGAATAGGTGTAAGCTTTGATATGGCCTACTGCCGTACGGGCAGTAAAGAGCTTTTTCAGTTCGAAGCCGACTCCTGCCATTTCTTCATCTTCCTTTCCAGATTTCTATAGACTTCTCTATAGGAATTAATAAAATGTTCATACGTGTAGCTCCGTTTCGTCCGCTCGTAGCCGACGAGTGCCATTTTCCGGCGGAGGGGGAAATCTTTCGCAAGGCGCAGGATTTCCCTTGCCAGGGCTTCCTCATCCAGAGGCGGCACGACGGCTCCCGCCGCGCCCAGATGGTCGGTACTGTCTCCATATATGAGTTCGCGGCAGCAACCCACGTCGGTGGCCACATAGGGCCTTTTCGCGGAGAAACCTTCCAGCACGGAGAGAGGCTGGCCTTCGGAAATACTGGAAAGCACCAGCACGTCCATCTTCGGCAGGTAATCCGGCACGTTGATGGTTCCTGTGAAATGACAGTGGTTAAGTCCCAGGACGTCCACCGTATGTCTGCACAGCTTTGCGTATTCCGGATCTTCTTCCGTATTTCCCATGATGTAAAATTCAGCATCCGGTATTTCCTGCTGCACCCGGTAAAAAGCATGGATGAGGGTGATGATATCCTTGATGGGCACCACCCGGACGACGGCTCCTATGACCACCGGTCCCGGATGGTCCGTCAGTTCCGGCACATGGGCAAATTGTTCCATATGGACGCCATTGGGGATGATGGAAATTTTGGCCGGATCGCAGCCGATTTCCTTTTCTATTTCCGCATTATGCTCGAAAAGGGTGTATACGTGATCCACCTGCCGGTAGGTGAGGCGGGCCAGGGTGTAGAAATAACGGATCCACAGGGATTTGAAATCTCCCTTTGCCCAGGCGCTCTTGATGATTTCCGCTTCTCTTTCCCTGGCATAAATGCCGTGCTCCGTGAGGAGGATGGGCTTTTGGCAGAGGGTGGATGCGATGCTGCCGATAATGGCACAGTATCCGGCAGCTACACTGTGATAGACGTCGGCCTGCGGGATTTCCTGCTGAAGCAGGTAGAAAAGGGGAAGGAACATGGACCGCATGGTCCAGAAATAGTCGGTAAAGGGGAGATAGCTGTATTTCTCCTTATAGACGGATTCGATGATATCGAAGAAATCACCGGCCATGAAGATGTCCAGCGGGCTTTTCCAGGAATGATCACGGAAAATATGGATAAGCTCTTTCATGTCGATATCCCCTTCACCCCGGACAAGGGCGGTGAGGGTTTCCCGCTGGGAGGGGGTGAGTACCGATTTCCGGAGGCCTGTGGTCTTTTCGGAAAGGATTTCGTCCAGGAAAACTTCCCGGATACCGGTACAGTTTTCCGGAAGCTTGTACTTGTAATTTCCCCGGTCTCTGGCAAATGCGCCGATGGAATAAATGGTGAATTCAAATTCCGGAAGGCCTTCCATGAGCATGTGGACCCAGGCGGAAACGCCGCCTACCACATAGGGGTAGGAGCCTTCGGTGAGAAGACAGATTTTCATGGATTCTCCTTCCAGTACAGACGGGCCTCGGGATTTTTCATGCGGATGAACCAGGTGCCCTCATCGATTTTCTCCACTTCCGCTCCATCCACATGGTCCAGGGTATGGCTGCTGTGGAGGAGGAAGCGGGCTTCATTTTTGAAATTCCACGCGTGGATTTCCACGAAGTGAGGGTTCCTGATGATCCGGTAATCCAGGTCAAAATAATCATCAAAGTAAGGAATGCTTTCGGATACGGTCACCGGCGTGAGCCAGGGGAAGCGGCGGGTCGTTTCTTCCATGAAGGAAGAAAGTCCGTCCTGCATATCCTTCCAGGTATATCCTTCATTTTCGGTGTAAAGAATTTCATCAGGATGAACGAAATGGGAGAAGACCCCCATTTCCAGAATGGAGGAAAGGGCAGCGATGCGCTGCGTCTCATCAGGCACATAGCCGGAGGAAATGCGGGGAATCGAGTACATCCCGTCTTTCCTGGAGAAATCCTGAATCCGCCAGGGCGAATCGGCAGGTCCGTTGTAGACGGAGCTGATGACCCTGACATCGGGAAGCGTCTCTTTTACCGCTTCAAGGCCCTTTTCGTCCAGAATATTGGCCGGCGGGATATATACGCGGAAATCGTAATCGGGATAGAGTCCTCTGGCATAACGGTACAGTTCCCGGAGGGAATCGGCCATCCATTTTTCATCGGGCCAGGGTTCATACCCGGTGTCGGGAATATTTTTCAAAGTGAGGGGCTGATGGTTGTAGCCGTGAAGCCCCAGTTCGCCTCCGATGGCGAGGAGTTCTCTCCCCTGGGCGATAAAGTTTTCCCGGACAGAGGAGTCGGGTCCTTCAAAGTCTCCATCCACATCCGTATTATAGGATTCGATCATGGATGCAGTGTAGAGGAGGTTGTTTTTCCTTGCCAGCGCTGCCATGAAGGGCCACCATTCCTGCCTGTAGAATTCGGCCATATTGAGCCCCGTCTCTTTCTGGAGCTTCGGGATGATGGCTTTCGGTGCGGGAGCCGGGAAATCATCGAGGAAGAAAATTTTTACCCCCACGATGGGATAAATGGATTCTTCTCCCGCATGGGCGATGAGGGAGGAGAGGAAACCTGCATTCGATTTGTCCAGCCTTTCATTGCCGTTGAAAACGATAAATTTTCCCTTTCCGAAGGGATGGGTCCAGATGACCGGCGTCCCGTCCAGGGAAGAGATTTCCACAGTGGAATCATCACTTAAAGTGACCGTATTTCCTTCCGTGCTGTATTTTTCATCGGAAGGAAACAGCTTTCCCTTCATTCCGGGGATGAAGGAAGTTTTAAGGCTGAGCCCGTCCTTCCAGCCCGTAGGGCCGAGATGGACGATGCCCAGGGCTTCATTGATTTCCGGGGAAGTGGAAGAAGGGTCGGAAGACATGATGCGCTGGAGAAGGATGACCGTTCCGCCGCCTTCTGCATATTCTTTGAGCCGGTCCATGGATTTCAATTCCGCCGGGCGGGTGGCAGCCAGAAGGATGCCCTGTACTTTGTCTCCGATGGGAGGCAGTTCTTCATCAATCCTGTGAATTTCAAAGGATTTTTTCTGTTTTTTCAGCATGACCTCCGCATTATGGGCTGCATAGGCGGAAGTGACGCGGTAAGGGTCATAGAGAATGTAGTAATGGTCCCGGGGGATGGTTTCTGCATCAGCCCAGGGAGTGGCCGCTTCCTCGCGCTGCACGATGGCATTGGTGAGGGAACCCATGTGGAGGAAATCCTTCATGCGGGTATACTGGAAAAAACAGCCGGCAAGGAAGGCGATGAAAATGAGGATAGCGATACTTTTCCTGTTCATGCAGCGCCTCCCCAGTAACGAATGGCCTTAAGGGATTCATAGGAGAGACGGCCGGGGAAGGCCTTCAGCTCCTCAAGGGCGGAAAGGGCCGCTTTCCTGTCCCGGCGGGCCACGGCCAGTTCCAGGGCAAGGCGGATGAATTCTTCCGAATCCTGCAGATTTTTCCTGGCAAGGGTGATGAGCGCTTCCGCATGGCTGTATTCATGAAGTTTGATGGCAAGACGGATGGAATGGACCCGCCACTCCGGTTCATCCGGCAGCCGGTCCGCCAGTTTTTCCAGGACTTTGAGGAGGGCTTTTTCCCTTTCCTTCCGCTGGTTTTCATCGCCATAACGGCCGTCCAGAAATTCCATGAGTTTATGGGCATATTCTTTCAGAAACGGTATTTCCTCCCCGCTTCCTATTACATTTTTCAGCTGCTTTTCCAGCCCGAAAATGGCAGAAGTGATCTTTTCCGTCCTGGCGGTGATGAGGGAAACGGCATAATAAGATATTTCCCGGTCCCCGTCATGGACTGCTTCGCGGAGGATTTCCGGATTATCCACCACTTCCTGGGTAATGGCTGTCATAAAGAGCCGGCGTTTCAACCGGTCATTCCCTATGAGATCCATATCCCGGAAGGGCACGATATCTGACTGGTAGATCATACCGCTAATGGCAGAAGACTCATCCTGATCCGGCCGGTCATCTGCCCCGACAATCCTCTTATGATGGCGAAAGCTCAGGACGTGCCAGATGAGAAAGGAAAGGAAACCGATCACCGGAAGACAGAAGACGAGGAGCGTCTCGGCCCCTGCCTGCTTCCAGCCCGCTTTCCGCCTCATCACAAGGAAATACAGGAGAGTGATGGCCAGATGGATGCAGATATATTCTATCTCCATGCTATACCACCTCTTCCTTTCGCAGGACGGACAGCCCGGCTTTGCGGAAACGTTCTTCAATCAAAGGAAGAGCATCCCCTGGCGTATCCGGGAAGAGCACTGCATAACCATCCCTGTATTCGCCGATGAAATCTTCGCTGTAAATGCAGGAGCAGACTTTTTCACTGAGCCCTGCGGGAGTCAGACCATTGCTGTCCAGGATGAAAAGCTGGCCCGGATCATCTTGAAGCTTCTGGTGACGGGTGTGAAGGATTGTTATCATCTGTTCAAAAGATTCCCTGCGAAGGATGCGGGTATCCGGCAGGAATTTCCCGGCCCCCTGCGCTTCGTCCCAGGCAGCTGCACGGGAAAGGGCGCTGCCTGCAAGGCGGGCGATGAGGGAGAGCTGGCATTCTTCGTGGTAGCTCCACTGGTCGAAGGAAAGACCGTACAGCTCAATCACCGCCACCACCTTTCCATCGGCCATGACCGGAGCAGCCAGGTCCGGCGCATCTTCAAGGAATTGGCGGTTCATGAAAATTTTCCCATTCTCCATGAGACTGGTGAGGTAGGAATGTTTACTTATTTCCAGAGAAGCAGGGCGGATGGCGGCCCGTCTTCCCAGATGGACCCTGCGGCGCAGGGTACGGCCGTCCCCGCCTGCTGCATAAATGGCAAGATCGGAGATATCCAGCAGTTCCGAAGTGACTGCTGCGGTGCCTGTATAAATTTCTTCTTCTTCTCTGCTGTCCAGCTGATGAATGATATGGTATACGCGGCCCAGGCTGTCTTCGGAATTGACGACCTGACGATACAGCTTGTCACGGACGTTCTGGCTTTCCCTCAGAAGGTTCCTTAAGAAAGAAATCTGTGCCTTGTCCCGGCTTTCCTGCCATTTCGCCGCATCTTCCTCATATTTCTCACGGTCTGCGAAATAACCGGTGAGGACGGAAATAAAGAAATAGGAAATCAGGTGAAGGAAGGACATGGGATCGTAAAGCATGGAATAAGGGTCCCTGCCGCTCGTCACCATCTGGGTGATCAGGAGAATCACCGAGAGGGCGCCTGCCAGGAGGGACTGCTGCTTTCCGTAAAGGAGACCCATGGTCCCGATGTAAAGATAATTGAAGTCAAAAGGAGAGCGGGAGCCGGAAATAATGCGCACCGCCAGTACGAGGGCCATGATGAGGAAGCCTGCGATATTTTCGGCAAATGGAACGAGCCGTTCCAGCCGGTCTTTCTTTTCTTTTTTCTTCTGAAGCTCTTTTTCATCGGCCTGCTGTTTCTTATAGGCGCCGATGATTTCCTCTACAGCCTGTCTGATTTCCTCCCGGTCATCATTACGGGAAGACCAGCCCAGTTTATTTTCCGCAAGGCTTCCGTCCAGGAGGGCACTTCCATAAATCAGATGGTGGTCCAGCTCTTCATCCGAAAGATTTTCCGGGAAATCGGTCTCCGGAAGGCGGATTCCTTCCGGAAGGAGAGGAGTTGCCAAGGCAGAGAATTCATCCCAGGTCAGAGAAGTGCCCGGTCCCAGATGGACGATTTCCAGATCTTTTCCTGAAAGGACACAGCGGAGAAGTCCGTAAGCCGCATCCCCGGCAGAAAGGAAGGGCTGAGAAGACGCAGTGAGGATGGGGGCTTTTTCTCCACGGAAGGCATGATCCAGGATTTCCCCGATAAGACCGTCTCCCGGTTTCTGTCCCTTCCCGTAGAGAGAAGGAATGCGGACGAGGGTGATGGTCAGCTTTTCATTGGTCCGCCAGATGGAAGCCAGTGATTCCATACGGCGGAAACGGCGGCCCTTCCGGTTCAGCGGATCCTCTATCGAATCTTCCAACGCATGGATGCCCGGATGGAAAACGCCTGCCTCCTCCAGAAGGAGGATGTGGGAAACTTTCGCCTTCATGGCATGAGAAAGAAGCTGGTCCAGATGCGCAATGCAGTCGTCCCGCTCCGACTCCAGCCTGTAAATCAGGACGTCCGGAAGTTTTGCTGCAAAATAATCGGCCATATTCTCATCGGAAAGCTCTTTTTCCGGAATAAGGACAGCCCAGTCCTCTTTCTCAAATACTTCAGTCAGTTCTTCAGCCAGAAAGGCAGGAATGCCCACCAGCAGAAGGCGCTTTTTTACGGTTGCCATAAAGATGTCCCTGCTTTATTTATAATGTAAAAAATATTATTATATACCATATTAATATAACATATAGTTAACAATTCTCAATATGCGCGGGATATACATTTCATTCAGAAGAAATAAAATTCCCTGCAGGCGGCTCAAAATGACAATAAACAGGCACGAAATGATGGGAGATGGAAATTTCCTGCAGGGCCGGGATTGACAAATAACCTGATTTGATCCGTTTAAAACAGAATATTCATAAAATTAATCGATTTAAATAAATTTGTTTTATTTATAAAAACAGGCGTATTTTTTCATCCATGGAAATATACGCTCCGCCCGGGACTTTTCAGGGAGAAAACAGGATCCCCCAGAGAAAGGAATGATGAATTTCTCCGATCAATACAGGACTTAACCATGATTATTTCCCTTCGGTAACGAATGATTGTGAACCCTCTGTCCCCGACGACAGATGTTCTTCCGGGAAAGAGACGGCAGCTTTTTCCATAATAAATTATTATCAGGTGCTAATCCCTATTGACAGATTAAATAAATTCAAGGTATAATGTTTTAGTTTCATGAGAGAAAAATCATTCAGAATAGAAATAACGTTTAAAAATATTATTGTTGAGAATTTAATAAGAGAGCGCAAGCTCAAAAGGAGAGAGAAATGAAGCACAGCCTTCTGAAAATCGCAGCCGCAGCCGTTATGACCTGCGCAGCATGGACCGTTTCCGCAGCCAATCCCTTTGCAGACGTGGATGAATCTTCCTGGGCCTACAAAGCCGTTTCCCAGCTGTCTGAAGATAATGTGATCGACGGATATCCGGACGGCACCTTCCGCGGGGACAAGAATGTGAGCCGCTACGAACTGGCCCAGATCATCGCCCGCCTCATGCAGAAAGAAAACCTCAGCGATTCCCAGAAAGCAACCGTGCAGAAACTCTCCGCCGAATATGCAGACGAATTGACAAGCCTGGGCGTTCGTGTTTCCGAACTGGAAAAGAAGACGGGAAATCTTTCCGTCATCACCGAACTCCGCGTCCAGGACGTACCGAGATACTCCAATATTTTCAAATCGGATAAAGAAAAATACGACGAACTTTCTCTCCGTACCCGTGTAAACATCATGGCCAATGTGAATCCCCGTTCCACCGTCTATGGCCAGCTCGAATCCTTCACCAGCCTGAACGGCAAAGACGTCTTTGACCCGAACATGTACAACTGGAAATCCGAAAACGATGATTCCATCAGAAGCGGACATGGCGACAGCGATATGCACATGAACCGCCTGTGGGCTACCTACCACTTCGGCAAGAAACAGGATACTTCCAAACTTCCCTTCGGACCCTCTAAAAACCTCATCGGTATCGGCCAGTTCCCGGTCAAAATGGGTGTCACCGGTTATACCTATGACGGACAGTTCAAAGGTGCCTTCGTATCCTTCGGCGACTACCAGAAAGGCGGAAGATTCACCATCGCCCACGGCCGTGCCACCGATATCAACTACAACTATACAGGACCGATGATGAGAGGGATCAATACCGCTCCTCTGGCAAAAGCCTTGATTGGCAGCAAAGCAGATGATCTTAAAGCACTGGCAGGCAGCCTCATGGGAAATCCAGAGCTTATGGCACAGCTTCAGAAGTTAGCTCCAGCGGAATTAGCCGGTCTCTCTAAAAATTTGGCTACTCTCCAGAGCAGCAATAATACATCTGAGATGATTGGTGCTATGAAAGGCCTTGGTTCCAATTTGTCCGGTATTGGCAGCAAAATGGCTGCTGTAGGTACTGCAACCAGCAATCAGCAGTTGATTGCTCAGGGAACCCAGCTTTCTACTGCCGGCAATGGCATTTCAGCTACCGCTGCCAAGACAGCTGACGGACTCACCGGCACCGGTTATTTCGATCCGAATACCAGCATTCTTTACCCCATGGGTTCCGATACCGTTATGGGCTGGGGCGAAGATGAAGACGTACCTGTTACCTATATGTCCTATATTTACAAAAAGCCGATGAACTGGGAATTCCACGCCTATGCCATGAAGGCCAATGGACCGGTAGGAAATATCTGCAAAGCTTATGGCTTTGCCGGCGCTTACTACATCACCCCGAAATGGCATATCCAGGGTGAATATGTCAAGAACCTGCGGAAACTCCCGCTGAACAATGAAAAGCCATACTCCTTCAACTATGGACTTCATTACGGCACCACCAATATTCTCCAGAAGGGCTCCTACCAGATTGGTCTGGACTATGTATACAGCCAGGCAGGCACCTATTTCGGCGGCTCCTCCGATGCCATTACCGACCAGTACATGGGACACGTTTACAAAAACTGGCATGGTATGAAGAATGTTCCGGCTTACTTTGCTGATAAAGTAGATGGAATCAATGCACTTGGTCCTGTAGAATCCAACAAACATAACTACGGCGGTGCTAAATTCTTCCTGGCCAAAGCAGGCTTCGTACCCATGAAAGGTCTCCTCATCGAAGCAGAATACGGCTTCAAGGCAGAAGACATGGGTGGCCGCAAGATGGATGACATGCTCATGCTGAAGGCGACTGCGTATATTAAGTAAGAGACAATTGTCGATTTTTATGGATAGAGTCAGAATCGATTTTCGTTCTTCGTGATTCGTGATTCGTTGTTCGTAAAGGTGGCGCCCTTTGAAAAGAAGGGGCGCCATTTTTGTGTGGGGATTTTATGATGAAAGGCTTTGGCATCGGGAATTTTCGGGGATATTTCTGGAATATCGGAGGTCCCGGGCAGGGGCGGCGCATATTTGTGGGCGCTGCAGTTTTATATTTTGCCGCTGGCCCTCATTTTGGTCTTGCAGCGTTCAAACACCTATCCGCCCTGACGGGCACCTTTCCATCCGGGGAAGGTGGTGCCCGATAGTATGCTGACCGATAGAGATAACTATCCTGCCAGAGGATCGTGCCGAAGAAAATTTTACTGCACTGCATGTTCATGGCACATGTGAGGAAATGGTAAAGCATACTATCGGGCTCCACCCTTTCGAGTGCTGAAAGGGTGGCCGGTTAAGTTTATCTATCGTGCCAGGCACATATGGGCCTGATTGATGAATGGAACCGGGCTCCATTGATTCTGACCCAAAGACGAGGACCCGGAGGGGGCCTTTCCGTGGGGGATTAAGGCAGCCGGCGTGAAATCAAAGGCACACAAAAAAGACCGCATCTTTCGATACGGCCTTTTTCTATTTTCACTAAGCCAACCACTGACAGATAACGGCCAATGGCTGACGGCTTACATTATTTATTTCTCAGCGCCCGCTTCAGAATCTTCCCGGATGCGTTCTTGGGCAGGGCATCCATGGGGATGAACCGTCTCGGAATCTTGTAACCTGCCAGGTTTTTGGTGAGGTAGCGGCGGATTTTTGCTTCGTCATAGGCATAGCCCGGTTTCATGACTACATAGGCCCAGACGACTTGTCCTCTGAGGGCATCGGGATGGCCGACTACGGCACATTCGGAGACCCCTTCCACTTCATAAATGCAGCCTTCTACTTCACCGGGGTAAATATTTTCCCCGTTTACAATGATGAGATCTTTCAGGCGGTCTACGATGTAGATGAAATTGTCTTCATCCATGTAGGCCAGATCGCCCGTATGGAGCCAGCCGTCCGGTTCTAGGACTTTGGCTGTTTCTTCCGGTTTCTTCCAGTAGCCTTTCATCACATTTCCGCCGCGTACCATGAGTTCGCCTACGGTACCGGGCTTATAGGGGCCTTCGTAATCGGTGAGGATTTTCGCTTCCACTCCAGGGATAGCCGGTCCTACGGAGAGGTATTTCAGCTGGTCCTGGGGCAGGACGGAAACGACCGGGGAGGCTTCCGTCAAACCATAGCCTTCACGGACGGGATGATGGAAACGGTCATAGAAGGCCTGGGCAATGGGCTGGGCGATAGGTGCCCCGCCGGAAATGAAATCATGGACCGTGGAAACAAGGGACGGATCCCCATGACGGGCCAGGAGATTGTACATGGGCGGAACCATGAAAGCAATGGTCACCGCATGTTCTACGATGGCATTCATGATTTCCGTAGGACTCTTGGTCCGGATAATGACAATCGTCCCCTGATTGTACAGTACGGAATTAATGGATGTGGTGAGCCCATAGCAATGGAACATGGGAAGCACGCAGAGGACTTTGTCTTCCGGCCTGACGATGACCATTTTTGTGAAACATTCCACATTGTCGATGAGATTCTTATGGGTCAGCATGGCCCCTTTCGGGATGCCCGTGGTACCGGATGTATACACCAGGGCGCAGAGATCATCTTCGGTGATATCCGACGGGAACGGAGGCGCTTCTTTTGCCTTGTCTTCAGAAGCTTTGAAATCCAGATCGTGAATATCCACGGTCGGACAGGATACATTGAGCTTCGTATCTGTAATGAGAAGGGAAGTACCTGAATCTTTCAGGATATAATCCACTTCCCGGTCTACCAGGGAATTATTGATAGGAATAAAGATGGCACCCAGGCTGACGATGGCCAGGTACGCATAAAGAAATTCAGCCCTGTTTGCCGAATAAAGGCCTACTTTCGCGCCCTTTCTGACTCCCATTTCATAGAGCGTATTCCGATACAGGCGGATCAGTTCCCGAAGTTCTCCATAGGTGACTGTGGCATCTCCCACGATGGCCATATGGGAAGCAGGAGCCGTATTTGCTAATTCATGAACAAACATAATGACACCTCACTTTATATACTCTTTATATTGTATCAAATAGTTGGAATATGCTCAAATGGAATTATAGGAGTCCATTGGTATACCGGAGCTGGAGATTCATACGTATCGTAAGGAATTCATGATTACAACGGCATGACATTTATCATTCTTCTGATAGATAGCCCCGCAATACCTGCTCGCGGGAGCTTCCCCCGCGCTCGGACGCCGGACGAAATCGATATGTATAATTTTTGTCGAAAGTGCAGTTTCTCCTCAGCTGCCTTTGGCTGCCGGGGTATTCCTTACTTTTTCAGGCTCTTCGGGTCAGCTTCCCGGGGAACCTTTTTCGCGGGAGACCATGGAGAGGGAGCTGTTTCGTCATGTAATTTTGATGATGTCAAATATGAAAAGGCGCCTTCATGATTTCAAGGCGCCACCTTCCCGGGACTCCCGGGTATCCCCGGAAACCCCGGGAGTCCCGATTCAAAAGTTGATTTCACATATTTTATTTCATGGTTTCAATGACTTATTTCAAAAGCGCCCTTCTTCCCAGCTCCAGAGCCCCCATGAGTCCTGCGTGGTCTCCCAGGGCCGGGGGAACGATGTATTTGTCGATTTTTTCATCCAGCATTTCGGAGTGGATGTAGCCATTTACGTTTTTCCTTGTTTCTTTACGCACCATATCAAAGAGCTGTGCCTGGTGCATGACGCCTCCTCCGATGATGATTCTGTCCGGGGAGTAGAGGAGGACGAGGTTGGCCACGCCCTGACCGAGGTAGTAGGCTTCCATTTCCCAGACTTCTTTCCGGTCTCTGAGGGTTTCGCCCGGGGCGCCCCAGCGCTCTGCGATGGCCGGTCCGCAGGCATAGCCTTCGAGGCACCCGCCTGCGCCTTCTGTATCGTTATGGAAGGCGCAGCTTCCTTTGTATGTGTCTTTCGGATGGCGGAGGATCCTCATGTGGCCTGCTTCGGGATGGACGAGTCCGTGGAGGAGATGTCCGTTTGCAAAGAGTCCCACGCCGATTCCTGTGCCTACGGTCATGTAGGCCACGACTTCACATCCTTTTCCTGCTCCGTAGACGGCTTCACCGAGAGCTGCTCCGTTGACGTCCGTATCAAATTCGATGGGTACGTTCAAAGCTTTTGCAAAGGGGCCTGTGAAGTCCACGTCCTGCCAGCCTTTTTTCGGGGTGGCTTTGATATAGCCATAGGTGGTGGAATTTTTCTTCAGGTCCAGGGGGCCGAAGGAGGCGATACCCAGGGCTCTGACATTGTACTGTTTGAACCAGGCAATCATTTCCGGGATGACTTGAGCCGCCGTGGTGGTGGGGAACCGCTTTTCCGAGAGGATTTTCAGATTTCCTTCTTTCCATTCCCCGATGCCACAGATGATTTTCGTTCCGCCTGCTTCGATTCCGCCGATGAGCATACTATATTTCTCCGTTCCTTTTTTCAATATCTTTTTCATCATAGAGGGGAATACCCTTTGCGGCGAGCGCAGAAGCGAGGATCCCCATTCCCCTGATTTTTGTCCCGCTGAAGGTTCCGTCGTAAATCTGATGGACTCCGCAGGTGGGGCTTCCTCCTTTGAGGATGGCCATGTCCACGGGGCCTGCTTCTTCGAGAGTTTTCCGCACGCCTTCCCGATATATTTCATCAAGGTCTTTTCCTTCGATGGAAATGACCCGGCCTTTCCTGATTTCCACAGGCGGCCGGGGAACGGGCATGCCCGCCGCCACTTCGGGGCACACGGCCACGTATTCTTTATCTTTCAGAAAGGAAATGACTGCCTCATTCCGGTTGTCTCCGCCGCTGTACTTGCAGCGCTTTCCCAGAAGGCAGGCGCTTACCATGATTTTCATGATTTCACCTCTTTGAAATGGAGGCGGGCAAGGACTTTGTCCGCCGCTTCCTTTGGCAGGTGGGTGCCTGCATAGAGCCAGGTCTTTTCACCTACGGGGTACATATAGTAAGTCACCATGCCCTGAGGGCCCGCGGCTGCATAGGAAATATAGTCGTCCCGCTCTTCGTAGATTTCAAAAGGCATGGTAATAATGGCAGAGCGCTGCTTCATTTCCTCCTCTTTGGAAATAAAGGCAAGGCGCAGCATGACTTTCTTCTTCTGGTAGACGAGGACCACTTCATTTGGCTTTTCCATGTGGAAATCATCCGAATTGTCCAGGGTGACTTCGATTTTTTCCCCCGTAGACGCAGGAATGGTCAGGGAATTGGGATTTTCCTCATTCCCGCAGCCTGCAAGAATCATGATGAAAACGGCCAGCACCGAAAGGATGAGGCCCGGCCATCTTTTTACTGTGTTTGACATAGTTTCTCCTTACTTCTCTCCAACAGTATTGTAGCAGATTTTTTTGGAAAGGGGGAAATTTTGGGGAAATAAAAGGATGTCCATAGGAATAAAAACTTTTGGCTCGGGGATGTCGGGGGTCTCGGGAGTATCGGGGCTGTCGGGAAGGATATGGTTCGCTTCGCGAACCAATCTTTTTTAGTGCGCTCCGCGCACGGCCTTTGGCGTGCCATATCGATGGGTACCGTTTAACAACCTATCCGGCTGCTCCGCAGCCACCTTCCCATCTCAGGGAAGGTGGGGCCCTGCAGCATGTTGTCTGATAGAGAAAATTGTGCAGAGGGGGGATAGTGCTGAAGAAATATCACTGCACCACAGTTGCAATGCGCATATGAGGAAATCGTAAGGCATGATACCGGGCAAACCCTTCCGGGTGCTGCTCTCGAACGCCTTTTGAAGGAGAGGCGAAGACAGGGGCGCGCATGGCAGTGAGAGTCATGCAGCCTCGGGGAGCTCCCGCGAAGGGAGGGAGGGGGAACTGCACAGATAAGGAAAACTTCACCCGGCATAAATGAGGGCCAAAGGCACGATCAAAAAAGGCGGGCTTCATGAATCTGATGCCCGCCACCTTCCCGAGAACCCCGGAATTATCCCCGAGATCCCCGACAATCCCGATTCAAAAGCTGTCAAAGATGAAAGCTTTCCCCAAAGTAAAAGAGACCCTGTCTTTCGGCAGGGTCTCTTATTTCTATTTCCACTAACTGCTCCTCACTTTCTTACTTTCGAAAGTACAATTCCGATCACATATCCAACGATGAAGAAGGATACCCAGGCGAGGCCGTGGGCGGCGAAGGGGAGGCCTTTCATGAAAGCATCGATTCCACCAAGGGCAAGGCCGGCGGTGTGGATTCCGTCATAGAGGGAGGGGATGAAGGTGAAGAGGATGGCCATCCGGTATACAATCCGGCTTCCGTCGAAGAAGGAATTGGTGAAGGAAAGGATGATCAGGGCGATAGCCAGGGGATAGAGGAACATGAGCACCGGGATGGCTGCTTTGATGATGGTGGTGAGGCCGAAGAGTCCTACCAGGAAGGAAACGAAAGCAAAGACGGTGACCCATTTCTTAAAGGAAAGGAAGGGGAGAAGGCGGGAGAAATATTCGCCGCAGGAGGTGATGAGTCCTACGCTGGTGGTGAGGCATGCAAGGAGCACGATGACACCCATCACGATATTTCCGAAAGAGCCGAAGTAATGGTTTGCCGCACCGACCAGGACTCCTGCCCCGTTGTCCTGCATGCCCAGGACTGTGACGGAGCTTGCGCCCAGGATGCAGAGGAAAATATAAATGATGCCCAGGCAGAGGCCTGCGATGAGGCCGGAGCGGAGGGTGGAGGCTGCCACTTCTTCCGGCGTTTCAGCGCCGTACTGACGGACTGCGTTGACTACGATAATTCCGAAAACAAAGGCTGCCAGCACGTCCATCGTTCCATATCCGTCGATGAATCCCTGGGTGAGGGCTTTCATGGAAGGCTGGTAACCGGCGGTCGCTTCCTGCCAGGGGCCCATGGGGGAAACGGTGGAAAATACGAAGAGCGCTGCCAGGAAGAGGAGGAGCACCGGGGTGATGACTTTACCGATGCGGTCGACCAGTTTCGAAGGGGTGACGGAAAGCCACCAGGAAACGATGAAGAAAAGAGCGCAGAACCCGTAAAGGGCAGTGGTCTTCATAGCGCTTCCGAAGAAGGGAGCGATGGCTATTTCAAAAGAAGTAGTGGCCGTACGGGGGATGGCAAAGGCCGGCCCGATGGTCAGGTACAGGCACACCGCGAAGAAAATGGCGTAAGGCCTGGAAATACGGGAAGCCAGTCCCTGCAGGTCGTTTCCGGAATACCCGATGGCGGCTACCCCCAGGATGGGCAGGCCTACCCCGGTGACGAGGAAGCCGATGGTGGCCGGGATGGTATTGACGCCTGAATTCTGCCCCATGAAGACCGGGAAGATCAGGTTCCCCGCGCCAAAGAAGAGGGCAAAGAGCATGAGCCCGATGGCGATGAATGCATTGCCTGATTTTTTCATAAAAGTTCTCCTTTCGGTATGGAAATATAAAACCCTGACGGAAATAATCCGACAGGGCACGAATTCGTGAGGTACCACCTTGTACACATACTTGATTTGGCTGTAACGGAGCCGCCGCTTCTTCCTACGCAAACGTTTCAAAAGAAGGACTCCCGGGTGACGCGGCCGCTTCGCTTCAGCAGCTTTCACCAAACGCTGCCTCTCTGGGAAGACTCCGGGGCCTGATTCCGGTCATGGTCTTTTGTAAAGTTAGAAATATCATAGCATGAAGGAGATTTTTGGTCAAGAGATGAAATACGTTCTAACAGTATCACGGAATTTGCCCGCCGATGGAGACTTGGGGGGCTTGAGGCAAATCGACCGGTACTTTTAGCGGAATGGGGGGAACCTCCCCGCACCCCGCATCCCGCACCCCGAAATCTCGAAAAAGAATCTATCGGGGCATGTCCTTGTGAGGCTAATCCCGAATACCGAAATTGACTCAAATCATCTGATCTGACAACTGTCTCCAATAAATCCGCCATCCGTTTTTTCAAAATACCCACGCAAAAAGCCACTACTCCCGAAGGGCGTACTGCTCCCGGGGTGTAGCGGCTTTCTGTCTCATACTGGTATTTTCTTTCTGCTTCACGGGCCCGTGAATTTTTGAGCCTGGTCCGTCGCCCTTTCCGCTTTCTCTGAGAATGGCTGCCGTAGCGGAAGTTCGTGGGTGATTTCCCTTGCTCTGCCTATATAGTACAAAAAGAGGATTTTATTTTGAGTTTTTGTATATAAAATGTTTTTATAATCAGCACCTGTGAGAGGAGTACAGCCCCTATTTCCATTTTTCCCCAAAATTTCCGGAATTTCAGGGATTCCGGACCGTTTCCGCCGGATTTTCAATAAAAAAGCACCCTTTCATTCCGAAAGGGTGCTGCATTGATTTACGAAGAAAGAACCACGAATCACGAATCACGAATCACGAATCACGAAGAACGAACAACGAACAACGAACAACTTATATTTCGCACAGATGTCTCGAGCTTATCTCTCTCTCGTCCTGCACAGGCCTCTGTCACAGTTCCGGAGGAAACGGAGGAGGTGTTCGATTTCCGGGGTGGAGGGGAGTTCCTGTTCCATTTCATGGATTGCATCGTTCAGCTTGAGGCCGGAACGGAAAATGAGGCGATAGGCCTTTTTCAGGTAGCTCTTCACTTCGGGGCTGATGTTGTTTCTTGCAAGACCTACGGAGTTGAGGCCTACGACTCTGGAGGGGTTGCCGTCTACGATCACGAAGGGGCATACGTCCTGGACGATCTTGGACATGCCGCCTACCATGGCACAGGCGCCGATCTTCACAAACTGGTGGATGCCGCTCATTCCGCCGATGACTGCATGGTCTTCCACTGTTACATGGCCTGCCACGCCGGAGAAGGAGCTCATAACGATATGGTCACCGAAGTTGCAGTTGTGAGCCACATGGGTGTAAGCCTGGAGCATATTGTAGGAGCCTATGCGGGTTTCGCAGTTTTCGCCGGTAGCTCTGTGGATAGTCACATATTCACGGATCAGGTTATGATCGCCGAGAACGACGGTGGAGTATTCGCCGGTAAATTTCAGGTCCTGCGGATCTTCGCCGATGACTGCATGGGGATAAATGTGGTTTTCTTTACCCATGCGCACGTTTTTGGCAATGACAGCATGGGCACCGATGATGGAGCCTTCCCCGATTTCACAGTTTTCACCAATGACTGCATAGGGCCCGATGACTACATTCTTATGAATGATAGCAGAGGGATCGATGACAGCGGTGGGATGAATATTCGGTTCTGCCGATTTAATAACTTTTAATTCCATGGTCTCATTCCCCTTTTATTGTAACCGGAATTGAATTCCGGTCGGATTTTGGATTTTTGATTTCTTTATACATAAATCCCTTCTTTATAATCTGTTCGAAACGGTGAAGGGGATTTATTTTTCTTGAAATTCTCTTATTATCTCTTTTTTTCTTCCAAAATCTATGAAATTTAACTGTTTACAAAAAAATTACAGAAAAGTCTGATTATTTTTTAGCTGCTTTGGCTTCCTGTTCTTTTTCCTTAGCTTCCGGTGTTTCTTTCGGATCCAGGAGATAGAAAAGGAAGTCTGCTTCTGCTTTATGCACGTCCCCTACGCGGCATTCGCAGTGTACTTTGCCCATACGGCCGATGATTTTCTTGATTTCCGCCCTGGTGACGAGTACGTCTCCCGGAAGGACGGGGGAACGGAAACGGACTTTATCCATACCGGTGAACAGGGGGATGAGTCCCCTGTATTCTTCCGGATACTGGAGAGCGACTCCGCCGACCTGGGCCATGGCTTCACAGATGAGGGCGCCCGGCATGACGGGATGTCCCGGGAAATGGCCCTGGAAGAAAGGTTCATTCATGGTCACGCATTTGACGCCTACCGCATATTTCAGCGGAACCATGTCAATGATTTTATCGACCAGCAGCATGGGGTATCGATGCGGCAGGATTTCCATGATTTCTTCAACATTGAGTTCCATTCTATTTCCTCCTTATTTCAAAGCCTGGAGCTTTTCGGAAAGCCCGGCGTTCAATTTGTGACTGCCAAGGACGGCGATGATATGGGCATGAAGGGGGCCCACCAGGGAAATATCTCCCAGGATATCGAGAATCTTGTGGCGTACCAGTTCATCCGGGAAACGGGGAACTGAGAGACATTCTGTCTCGGAGTAAACCACTGCGTTTTCCAGGGTGCCGCCTCTTCCAAGGCCCATCTTCTTCATGGCTTCCAGTTCCCAGGTGAAGCCGATGGTACGGGCAGAAGCGATTTCCTTCATGTATGTATCGTGGTCAATCGTTACATCCACCATCTGGGTGCCCAGGAGCGGATGAGGATTGATGGAAATAAAAGTGATGCGGAGGCCGTCATAGGGAAGGGCGGTGATGAATTTCTGCCCTTCGTAGACCGCTACGCTTTTTTCAAGGGTGAGCACGGGAATCTCTGCTTCCTGCTCTACAATACCTGCTTCTTCGATCATATCGCAGAAAGTCTTTGCACTTCCGTCTCCTACCGGCGGTTCCGGGGAATCCATTTCGATGAGGCAGTTGTCCACCTTCAGCGCGAAAAGGGCGGAAAGAAGATGTTCGACGGTAAATACTTTGGCCTCTCCCTTTTCGAGGGTCGTGGCACGGAGGGTATTGGTGATGTAGCGGCTCTGGGCCGGTACTTCCGGAGCTCCGGGAAGGTCCGTCCGGCGGAATACGATGCCTGTGCCTTCTCCGGCGGGCAGCATGGTCATGGTCACCGGCATGCCGGAGTGAAGTCCGTTGCCTTTGTAGGAAACCGGTTTTCCGAGGGTGTATTGTTTTCTTTTCAAGATGAGACACCTTTCAATAAGAATATTTGATTAATTAATTTATTATAACTTTTTTTCGGAACTACGGCAAGCGGACTTATTTGCCTGCCGGTACAGCCTTGCAGGGAATCAGGCTTTTTTCACTTGACGGGCAGGTACTGCGGGGCGGTCGGGCAGGTGGCCGCGTCAAATTTTTAAAGCGGCCAATTCTTGTACAGGCCTATGGCCCGCAGGTGAGTTGAAAAGGATTGTACGCAGGCGGTGGCTCTACATGAGCGGTCTGTACCTGTATTCCCTGCCGCACGAGTACCTGCATCCCCGCACGAGGGACAAAGTGTATTCCCGGCCGTGCGCGTGGAGCGGGGAGAGTGGAGGGTCTGTACGATCGTACAAGTCGAAAATGGACAAAAAGGTAGATGGAACCCGGGGAGCTCCGCGAATGCGGTGAAGGGCGTACGATGGTCCGTGTGGAATGAAGCTGCATTTTCATGCCGGCCCGGGAATGCAGTCCGGAAGTCGGGAATTCCTGCGTATTACTCGTTGCGTAACGCATGAAATTCCAGTATCGACCGGCATGGTTTCCATAGCCTGCTGTTATTTTGAATCAGCCCCGCCGGGGATGATTGGGGAAGAAATTTTATTTCACAAAGTGCGCTCACTAGAACGGAAAGGGGAAGTTTTACGTCATAATCGTCATATTTGTTTACAAATTCGTTATTTTGTCTTGTCGCTACTGCGTAAATCCTTTATAATAATAGATACTATGAACGGAAAAGGCAGCCGGGGAGGGCTGCGATTGAAAAATGGGTCAGGTGATTGTGTTTTATGGATATACAGAATGAACTGACGATTGATGTCAGAAATCTTCTGGGACATTCCTGGAGTGTGAAAAAAGAAGATCTGGAAGCCTTCAGCGGAGAAATCGCAAAGGCGGCAGGTGAAGTGACGAAGCTTCGGAAGACCGGCCTGGGTCCTGACGGGACTCCGGTCCTTTTTCCGCACCTTCCTTATATACTGGAAGAAGAAGTACTCATGCCTCTTAAGGAAAGAGAAGCCCTTTCAAAGCTGGAAGCTCTTTCCAAAGAGCAGGATGTAGTGATTTCCATCGGCATCGGCGGGTCCTACCTGGGAAACCAGATGCTTTTTGACCTTCACTGCGGGCCTTTCTGGAATATGATGACGAAGGAAGAACGGAAAGGTTTCCCGAAAGTTTTCTTCGCCGGCCACAATGTGGATCCCACGGGACTCCTGGCGCTGGCGGACCAGGTGAAAAGGGAAAGCCGCCATCTGGGACGGAAGGCCAAAGTCCTGCTCCTTACGATTTCCAAATCCGGTATTACCCTGGAACCGGCCTCTGCCATTCATGGACTTGCAGCCCAGCTTGAGGGCAAGGCAGATATCACCGTCGCAGGCGTGACGGACAAGGAAAAAGGAGTGCTCCGGGCTCTTGCCAATGAGCATCATTTCCTCTGCTTTACCGTACCCGACGGTATCGGCGGCAGATTTAGCGAACTCTCCCAGGTGGGCCTCGTTTTTGCAAAGCTCATCGGTGTGGATATAAAAGCGCTTCTCTCCGGAGCCAGAATGGTGGAAGAAGCCTGCCGGAGCGAAAATTATAAAGAAAATCCGGCCCTTCTCCTGGCCGCTTTGAAATATATCGCCCTTAAGAAATATGGCATTGCAGCAGAAATCATCATGCCCTATGGAGACCGGCTCCGGTCCTTCGGCTGGTGGTATGCCCAGCTCCTCGGCGAATCTTTAGGGAAAAAATATAACAATAAAGGGGAGAAAGTCTACTACGGACGAATCCCCGTGGCTACCGTGGGAACCACGGATATGCACTCCCTCACCCAGGAACACCAGCAGGGAGCCAAAAACAAACTGGTCCAGTTCATCTCCGTGGAAAACAAGGCAAGAGACATTTCCGTGAAATGCAGCGAAAAAGAAGTGACCGGCCAGGTTCCCATGTCCTTCATGCTGAAGACCGCCCTCCGCTCCAACGAAGAAGCCCTGGCCTCCGAAGGACGCATGAGCTGCCATATTTCTGTGAGAGAAGGAACCACCTTCCATCTCGGAGCCCTCATGTACTTCTTCTTCCTCGCCATCGCCTACGAAGGAGCCCTGGCCGACGTAAATACCTACGACCAGCCGGGCGTGGAAGATTATAAGAAGATCCTGCATCAGGGGATTTATGAGTATATAGTTGAACATGAGAAATAAAGGATAGAGTCATTTGCGATGATCGTTCTTCGTGGCTCGTGATTCGTTGTTCGTGAAGGTGTGCCGCTGATGCGGCACCTTTTTTATGGGGAATGTACACAGGCAGGTTAGAAAATCTTATTTGGCAGTACAGCCCTTTCAGACCGGGAGATTTTCTCCTGACCAGAGGTAAAAGGCATATTTCCATAAAATCAATCAAGAGAGCCGTAGGCCAGGGCCCGAAGGGCCATCATAAAAATTGGTTCGCAGAGCGAACCATATCCTTATCGAATAACGAACAATGAAAAATGAAGAACGACTTCACTGCATGAGTTCGGTTAATCTTCTTAATTCGAGCGTTATCGGCTGACTTATGTTAAAATAATAAGATGAATTACCCTATATTTCTCAAGGAGCAAACATGTCCAACGTTCTTTCTCATGCAGTTACGGAGACTCTTCATTTAGGCGAAAAGGCAAAAGACGGCGCTTTTCATATCGCCCTCACGGGGACGGCCGATTATATCTCCCATATGGGAGTGGTAGCCTTGACCGTGGCAGCCTACAATGAAGATCTGCCGCTCTGTTTCCATTTCTTTGTCAATTCCCTTTCAACTCTGGAAAAGGGGCGGCTCGCCCAGGCGGCGGAAATGATGAAATGTCCCATCGAAGTCCATCTCATCGATGATTCCGCATTCAAGACACTTCTCCTTTCCGACGGAGTGGCAGCCTTTTTCTACCGGTTCCTCGTAGCGCCCACAGTGGCTCCCGTGACGGACCGGGTACTTTACCTGGACGGAGATATGATGTGCCGGGGATCTCTGAAATACCTGGCAGACCTTGATTTCAAAGGAAATATGGTGGCCGTGGTCTCCGACCGCAAGGAAGAGCTCCAGATGAAGCGGGTCCACACGAAACGGTATTTCAATGCAGGCATGATGCTCATCAATGTGAAAGACTGGATGAAGGAGAATTTATTCGATGATATTGTCCGCCGGGCCGAAGAAAACGTGGCCCGCGTGGGAAACCGCCTCTCCCATCATGACCAGGATATCCACAATGAAATGCTGGACGGCAAATGCCTCTTCATTGAAAAGAAATACAACTACCTTTACAACCTGGACCGCCAGTCCCTTTTCAAAAAACAGCCGGTGAATGAGGACTATCACCGCCAGGTCATTATCCACTTCGCCGGCCACGCCAAACCCTGGCACAGCTGGGTGCAGGCATGGCCGGTGGTGCAGGAATACGCCGCCATTCAGAAGAAGTCCCCCTGGAAAGACGTACCCCTGGTGCCGCCCAAAGGACACAAAAACCTCCACCAGGCTGCCCGTACCGCCAGAATGCAGGGACGGTACGGAGAAATGATTTCCCTGTATCTTAAATACCTGGGAGCCAAAGCGTAACCATTTTGGGGAAAAAGAGGTGAACAGATAATGGAAGCCATCAGTCATAAAATGCTGGAAAAGAGCATAGAAGCGTTTATCATGGCGATTGAGATATATAATAAACCTACTCTTAGATACAGGGTAGAGGGTTTCTCTTTCTTTATTTGTAATGCATGGGAATTAATGCTTAAGGCGTATTTGATAGAGTCCCAAGGAGAAAAGAGTATCTATTATGCAAAGCAGCAGGATAGAACTATTACTTTATCCAATTGTATTGAGATGATTTTTACGAATGATAAAGATCCTGTGCGAATCAATTTAGAGCGAATCGTTGAACTTAGAAATACGAGCACCCATTTTATTACAGAAGAGTATGAGCAAATTTATATACCATTATTTCAGTCTTGCGTAATCAACTATACAAATAAGATGCTCCAGTATTTTAACAAAGATGTCACGGAAAACATACCATCTAATTTTTTGACACTCTCCGTTAAAATTTCACCTGTTGATCCACAGGTCATCCAAGCAAGATATCCAAAGCAAATTGCATCACATTTGCTGAAAACGCAGCAAAATATCATTGACTCTGTACCGGAAAATGGGAATAGTAAATATGCAGTCCTGATTAGGCATGATATGTATATTACAAAGAAATCTGAATTAGCAACAGCAACAATTTCGATTACAAAAAATGCGGCAGAAGCCGCATATATTCTTAGAGATGTAAAAGATAAGCATCTATTGTGCCCTTATAATCGGAAACAGAGTTTGGAAATTATCAATCGGTGGATCAAAAGAGATCATTTAGATTTCATTAATCCATCTAAACAACCGGAGGATGAAAGACTGCATATATTTACATCCAGCCATTTTGATCTGATAGTCAAGTTTTATGGGGTAAAAAATGAAGACAAATATTGCTATAAGTATATTAACGGAAAGCAGACATTATATACTTACAGTGAAGCAGCGCTGCTAATGATTTATAATGAAATCAAAAAGGATCCGGAGAATATCATTAAAAATATAAAAGGAAGGCAAAAAGACTTTAAATAAAAAAAATAAGCCAACCCCAGGGGCAAAGGAATTCTCAGCGTATCTGCGCCTACTCCCATTTGGGAACCCAGCCTATATCCTTCACGAGTTGACTTATTTATTTCATTATATCAAATGGCGCTATAATATACAATGTTGCTGGGGTGAGCAATGGTCATTCCTCTTATCCTAAAAGACTGGAAAAATAATAAATTTTAACAAGAAGATCATGCAAAGGAGAAACATATGAAAACACCGATTACATTAGAGGGAAAAACCGTATTTGTCACCGGCTCTGCCGGATTTATCGGAGCCAATCTGGTGAAGCGGCTGCTTACAGTGAAGAATATCCGCATCATCGGCATTGATAATATGAATGACTACTATGATGTATCCCTGAAGGAATACCGCCTGCAGGAACTGGAAAAAGAGGCTGCCCTGGCAGAAGGAAGCGAATACCATTTCATCCGTGGCAATCTGGCAGATAAAGACTGCATTACAGACATCTTCAGCACCTGGCATCCGGACATCGTAGTGAACCTGGCTGCCCAGGCCGGTGTACGCTACTCCATCACCAACCCCGATGTATACATCGAATCCAATCTCATCGGCTTCTACAATATTCTGGAAGCCTGCCGTCACTCCTATGACGGAGGCGCCAAAGGCGTAGAACACCTGGTATACGCCTCCTCCTCTTCCGTCTACGGCGGCAACACCAAAGTTCCTTTCAGCACCGAAGATAAAGTGGATCATCCCGTCTCCCTCTATGCGGCTACCAAGAAATCAGACGAACTTCTGGCTCACTGCTACGCCAAGCTCTACAACATCCCCTCCACAGGCCTCCGCTTCTTTACCGTCTATGGCCCTGCCGGACGGCCGGATATGGCTTACTTCGGGTTTACCGACAAGCTGCGGGCCGGAAAGACCATACAGATTTTCAACTACGGCCACTGCGAAAGGGACTTCACCTACATCGATGACATTGTGGAAGGCATCATCCGCGTCATGCAGGGGGCACCGGAAAAGAAAAACGGCGAAGACGGCCTTCCCATTCCGCCCTATGCTGTATATAACATCGGCGGTGGACGGCCGGAAAACCTCCTCCAGTTCGTAGACATCCTGCAGCAGGAACTCATTCGCGCCGGTGTCCTTCCCAAAGACTACGACTTCGAAGCTCACAAGAAACTGGTGCCCATGCAGGCCGGCGACGTTCCCGTTACCTATGCGGATACCGGAGCCCTGGAAAAAGACTACGGCTATCGCCCTGCTACCACCCTTCGCGAAGGCCTTCGTAAATTTGCGGAATGGTACAAGACCTACTATCATATCTGATACAAAAAGCGGCACCCTGCCAGAGGGGCCGCTTTTTTGTGTAAAGAAAACCCCCGGATAGTCCGGGGGTTCAGTATTAGCTTTAGCGGTGATTTTCCAAAGACTAAACAAAAAACCTCCCATGATAT
>OMVW01000011.1 GCA_900314595.1 uncultured Dialister sp.
CTATCTGAGCTTAAGGAATAGATGTAACAATGTAGCGCCGTATACGAGGACCGTACGTACGGTGCAATGGGAGGGCTAATAACTCTACCCTATTGGGGAATTTGCACAGGCGGGGTAAAAAGATCTTTTTATAGAATTAGACCGTGCACTTCAGGATAGATTCCGTTTCGGTATTCATGCATTTGGACTCGCTGCAGGATGACTGGTAGGGTCTATTCTGAGATGCTGCATAGCCATTTGGGGATTTTTAACAGGTGAGTATGTTTTATTATGGTCGAAATAAAATAAATATTTACAAATTTACCAATAGTAAATATTTGAAACAGCTTGATTATATGATAAAATATGTACAAAATTTATTATTTTTTTCATAAAAACGTTTTCTGATAGTGGGAGAAAAGAAGGTCAGATGATGATAAAGCATAAAATGAAAAAATTGCTGATTTCTGCGGTCCTGCTTGGCTGTATGGGAGCGGCTGTCATTTCTACGGGCTGTGGCAGCACTGCCCAGCAGAGAAGCAGCGCTGTTTCTGTTAAAACTATGAAGGTGCTGCAGCAGGATACTATAGTGACCCATGATTATTCCGGGCAAGTGAAATCTATGGATGCTGTAATAATCAAGCCGAAGGTTTCCGGTTCTATTGTTGAGAAATATTTTAAAAGCGGGCAGTTTGTCCATGAAGGGGATCCGCTTTACAAGATTGATGACAGGCAGTATGATTCTGCCGTTCTTTCGGCACGGTCCAATGTAGACAAGGCAAGGATAAATCTGAATAATTCCATGATTGACCTGGGCCGTTATGAAAAACTTTTATCTTCCGGGGCTATTGCGGAGCAGACGGTGACTACCCAGCGGGCAACGGTGGCATCGAATCAGTCGAGCTACGATGATGCACAGGCTCTCCTTAAAAAGGCTCAGGAAAATCTGGATGATACGGTCATTCGTGCGCCTATTACCGGCAAGCTTTCAGTGGATGATGTGGCAGCCGGCACGTATGCAACAGCAGGAAATACGAGTCTTGTGTCCATCGGCTCCATCAATCCGATTTATGTTCAGTTTTCCATCAGTGAAAATGAATATCTTAATTTCCGCATGGCTATGGAGGATCAGAGAGTGGAAGGGGAAAGGCTCGCGCGCCCTACCCCACCAAAAGCGACACTTACTCTCAGCAATGGCAGGAAATATGATGAAATATCCACGAATTATATTGGAGATAGAGAACTTTCAGAAAGTACAGGTACCCTTACGTTGAAAGCAGTTTTCCAGAATGAACATGGCGTGCTGCTGCCTGGTATGTTTGCGAGAGTCACTGTAGAAGGATCTCCCAGAAAAGATGCTCTCCTTGTTCCCCAGCGGGCCGTGCAGCAGGTATTGGATAAATCCTTTGTTATTGTAGTTGGGGACGATAACAAGTCTGTCTCAAAGCTTGTTACTCTTGGTGACCAGGTAGGAAGCTACTATATCGTGGAGAGCGGACTGACGAAAGATGACAATGTGGTGGTGGAAGGACTGACAAATCTGAAAGAAGGCCAGTCTTTGAACGTTACTGAAACTACGGCGGAAGAGCTTGGCCTGTCACTCACTGCCACGGATTCTGCCGTCTCCGTGACCACGAAGTAAGGAGGGCCTATGTCTAAATTCTTTATACGGCGGCCTATCTTTGCCATCGTTATTTCCATCATCATCGTGATCTTGGGCACTTTATCACTGATATCACTCCCCATTGCCCAGTATCCCCAGATTTCGCCGCCCACCATCAGTTTGTCCGCGTCTTATACCGGGGCCAATGCGACCATTGTAAACCAGACAGTGGCTCAGGTCATTGAAGAAAAATTGAACGGCGTGGAGCATATGGACTACATGTCCTCTACGTCCAGTAATAATGGGGGCTACAGCCTTTCCATCGTTTTTGACTTGGACAGCGATGGCGATCAGGACTCCATCAATGTGCAGAATGTGGCAAATCTCGCCAAAAACAGCCTTCCTTCCGACGTGCAGACCACGGGACTCAATGTCCGCAAATCTTCGGGCGATATGGTGCTTATGGCCAATCTTTATTCGCCAAAGGGCACCTATGATCAGGCATTTCTGAAGAACTATGCAGATATCTATATCCTTGATAAACTTCAGCGCATCAGCGGTGTAGGCAATGTGAATACTTTCGGCGCCAGCTATGCCATGAGAGTCTGGGTGAACCCGGATAAACTGGCTGAAAGAAATCTGACGGTAGCTGATGTCATTTCTGCTATCAGAGAGCAGAACGTCTCTGCCCCCGCCGGCACGATTGGTGCCCAGCCGGCTCCAGAGCTGCAGGAAAAACAGTATGCTGCCAAGGTGGAAGGCCGCCTCACCACGCCTGCCCAGTTCGGAAATATCATCGTCAAATCCGAATCCAGCGGCAATTTCGTCTACCTGAAAGACGTGGCCAAGGTGGAAACGGGTACACAGAATGAAAGTTCCAACTCCAAGATTAATGGCCACAGCGGGATTGGTTTCGGAGTACAGCTGACCAACGATGCCAATGCCCTGGAAGCGGTGAGTCAGGTGAAAAAGGTTCTGGAAGAGGCAAAAGAGAATTTCCCGCCGGACCTGGACTACATCATCGTTATGGACAACACGAATTTCATCAATGCGTCCATTAATGAAGTGGTGGAGACCCTTGTAGAATCTTTGGTTCTCGTCGTCCTTGTGGTCTTCCTTTTCCTCCAGAAGTGGCGGACCACCCTTATCCCAGTGCTGGCTGTGCCGGTTTCCATTATCGGTACTTTTGCGACATTTATTATTCTTGATTTCACAATTAATACACTTACTCTTTTTGCCCTCGTCCTTGCTATCGGTATGGTCGTCGATGATGCGATTGTCGTCATCGAAAATGTGGAAGAGCATATGTCAAAAGATGGTCTTTCACCAAAAGAAGCGACGGAGAGGGCTATGGATGAAGTGCAGGGACCGGTCATCGCTACGACTGCCGTATTGGCATCGATTTTTATCCCTGTTGCCTTTATTGGCGGTGTCACCGGGGTGCTGTACAAACAGTTTGCCGTGACCATTACAGTTTCCGTAGTCATTTCTTCTTTTGTTGCTTTGACGCTGACGCCTGCCCTTTGCGGTGCGCTGCTGAAGAGTGATGATAAAGGCTTTGAGTCAGGTCCCATTGCGGCTTTCTTCCGCTGGTTCAACAGGACTTTTGAAATAGTCAGAGACAAGTATACCGGCAAAGTAGGCTGGATGATTCATCATCTGAAGCTGGCCGCTGTATTCCTCATTCTGGTGGTGGGCCTCATGGGGGTATTCTACAAGCTCATTCCATCCACTTTCGTACCCGATGAAGATCAGGGGATTTTCATCGCCAGCATTACCATGCCGGAAGGGACGTCTCTCAACCAGACCATCAAGACTGTGGATGAAGTAGCAGAGGAAACGAAAAAAATTCCCGGAGTTAAAGATATCATGACCCATGCGGGAGGCTCCAATTCCAATTCAGGAAATATGTATGTAGCCCTCGACAACTGGAGTGAGAGGACTACCTCGGACCTCAGTGTGGAATCGATTCTGGCTAAATTTTATGCTACTGTGGCGCCAAAACATCCGGAAGCCCGGGTGACTGCTTTCAATGCGCCTTCCCTTCCGGGCCTTGGTATGGAAGGCGGCTGGTCTATGCAGCTCCAGGACAATACGGGACTAACCGACACGGAACTGGGAGATGTGGCGGATAAAGTGGTGGCTGCCTGCAATCAGCGGCCTGAAATCACCGGTGCCCGCACCTCTTATGCGACAAATACACCGAGCGTGGAATTTACGGTAGACCGTGAGAAAGTCAAAAATCTGGGAATCAATCTTTCCGATGTATTTACAGCGCTCCAGGTCAATTTCGGCGGTTCCCAGGTCAATGATTTCAACCAGTTTGGCCGTGCCTATAAAGTCATGGTCCAGGCAGATACTAACTATCGTTCCCAGACGGATACGCTGAAATTCATTTCTGTTAAATCTTCATCCGGCAAAATGGTGCCTCTTGATACGATTCTCACCAGCTCCATGACTACCGGTCCTTCTTCTATTTCCCGCTTCAATGGTGTTCGCTCTGTAGCTATCAATGGCAGTGCCTCCACCGGATATTCTTCCGGCCAGGCTATGCAGGCGGCTGAAGAAGCGGCGAAATCAGTCATCCCTTCGGGCATGACCATTGAATGGTCCGGGCAGAGCCGTGAAGAAAGCTCTTCCTCCAGCTCTACCATGAAGGTCCTCATCATGGCTCTCGTCTTTGCATTCCTGTGCCTGGCAGCTCTTTATGAAAGCTGGTCCATGCCCTTTGCCGTACTTTTCACCGTACCTACGGGGATGTGCGGCGCCCTGGCTTCGGAATATGTGGTAAGAAAACTGGCCACTCTGATGGGCTCCGGCGCCAGCGGATTTATGAACAGCGTGTACATGCAGATCGGGATCATCATGATCATCGGTCTGGCAGCAAAGAATGCCATACTGATTGTTGAATTTGCAAAAGAAAGAGCGGATAAGGGCATTGATCCCATGGAAGCCGTTCTCACGGCATCGAAGCTCCGTCTTCGTCCGATTCTCATGACTGCTTTTACCACCATCATCGGCTGTATGCCTCTGGCTATTGCGACAGGGGCCGGAGCTGGCGCGCGCTGCGGAATGGGTGTCGCCGTAGTCGGCGGTATGACAGTAGCCACGGTCTGTGGTGTATTCCTGATTCCTGCTTTCTACCTCATTACGGAATATATGGCAAGATGGTTCCGGAAAGTCACCGGATTCAAAGGAATCAAATTCAAGTATCGTATGCTGAGGAGATAGTTTTGACAGTTGGCGATTAGTTATTAGTATTTCGTGACTCATAGTGCGCTTCGAAAGGGGCGCACTTTTTCTGTGGATACGAATTTCCTTACGCTTTAGCTCAGGATTTTTGGAAAGAAAATTTCTGCTTCGGCAGTAATAAGATAAAATCGCGATAATCATCGATTTTATCGAGAAAATATTACATACGAAGAGTAATCATATTTCCTGTTGTAAAGACTGATTTCCTCAAAAAGTGTATAAAAAGCGCTTGACAGGAAATAAAAGGCGTATTATGATAGTCACAACTTAAGAAACAAACCGTTGAAGCGGAGATAAAAATAATTGATGCACTCACAGGGAGTCGGGGTAATGAGAAGCCGGCAGGACGCAGATTATTAAATGGACCGCTGAGGGCGCGGTGAAAGGATTTCCAAGTAGCCTGCGACGTAGGGCATACGTCAGTTGCCGGAGATATGCTGGTATCTCGCAAAGAGCAGGGGTCAAACCCTGAAACAAGGTGGCACCGCGGAAATATCCGTCCTTGACAATTTTGTCAGGGACGTTTTTTAGTTCCCGGAAAGGAAAGCAAATGGATACGATCAGACGATGGCTGGGCATTAGATTCTGACAACATTTCGTTTTGTCTCAAAAATAAAAATGGAGGAACATAAAATGATTAAAGAAGCAATCCAGAAAATCGTAAGAAAAGGTGATCTCACCTATAAAGAAGCCTATGATGTAATGAATGAAATCATGAGCGGCAAAACGACTCCCACCCAGAACGCAGCTTTCCTGGCAGCCCTTTCCACCAAGAGCACCAAGGCGGAAACGATTGATGAAATTTCCGGCTGTGCCATTGCCATGAGGGAACATGCCACTCCGGTACCCCACCCGGGTCTGAAGGTCCTTGAAATCGTAGGCACCGGCGGCGACGGCTCCAACAGTTTCAATATTTCCACCACTTCTGCCTTTGTCATCGCGGCGGCAGGAGTCAAAGTGGCTAAACACGGCAACCGCGCTGCTTCCTCCAAATCCGGCACGGCAGACTGCCAGGAAGCCCTGGGGGCCAATATCCAGCAGGATCCGGCCAAAGCCCTGGACATGCTGGAGAAAGTCGGCATGTGCTTCCTCTTCGCCCAGAAATATCACTCCGCTATGAAATATGTGGGACCCATCAGAAAAGAACTGGGCTTCCGCACTGTATTCAATATTCTGGGACCCCTCACGAATCCTGCCAATCCGGACTACTTCCTCCTCGGTGTCTACGATGCTTACCTGGTAGAACCGATCGCGAAAGTTCTTGACAAGATGGGTGTCCATAATGCAGTGGTCGTCCACGGTATGGACTCGCTCGATGAAGTTTCTCCTTCCGACAAGACGCTGGTGTGCGAACTGAAAGACGGCTACTACAGAACTACCGAAATCGCACCGGAAGACTTTGGCCTCATCCGCGGGAAGAAAGAAGAACTCGTCGGCGGTACGCCTGAGGAAAATGCGGAAATCACCAAAGCCATTCTTTCCGGAAAGATTCAGGGCACAAAGAGGAATGCAGTCCTCCTGAATGCAGGACTTGCCCTCTATGCGGCAAAAGCCGTACCCACCATGAAGGCAGGCATTGAGAAAGCGGCAGAATTGATCGATACCGGAGCTGCTTATAAGAAGATGGAAGAATACGTCAAAGTTTCCAATGAATAAGAGGACATCATGATTCTGGATGATATTGCGGCAGAGACGAGAAAGCGCCTGGCCAGACTTAAAAATGAAGGCTACTACGGAAAGATTCATGAGGAAACAAAAAATTTCGTGCCTTCCAAAGAGCACCTTTTCTACAACAACCTGAAGAAACCGGGCCTCTCCTTCATCTGCGAACTGAAGAAAGCCTCTCCTTCCAAGGGGCTCATCAGCCCGGACTTCCCCTTCGAAGCCATAGCAAAAGAATATGAGGAGGCTGGGGCTTCCGCGATTTCCTGTCTTACCGAACCGAAGTGGTTCAGGGGAGACATCGAATACCTGAAACGGGTGGCAGGAGAAGTGAATATCCCGGTACTCCGGAAGGATTTCATCGTGGATGTCTGCCAGATCGAAGAAGCCGCTTTGGCCGGGGCTTCGGCCATTCTCCTCATTGCGGCAATTCTTAATGATGAAGAAATAAAAAGATTCATGAAACTGGCAGACAGCCTGGGTCTCGATGTACTTTGTGAAGCCCACGACGAGACCGAAATGAAAAGGCTCATCGCTGACGGCGCAAAAATCTGCGGAGTCAATAACCGGGACCTTCGGGATTTCACCATTCACATGGAAACTACCGAAAAACTGGCCAGACTGGTGCCGGAGGATACACTTCTCGTGTCTGAGAGCGGTATGACCGATAAAGCGGCAGTACACCGGATGAAAGAGGCCGGGGCAGATGCCGTACTCATCGGCGAAATGCTGATGAGGGCGGAAAATAGAAAAAATCTTCTGAATGAAATGATTCAGGAAAATTTATAAAAAGGATGGAAATCATATGAGAACAAGATTTGGCGAATATGGCGGACAGTATGTACCGGAAGTACTGATGAATGAAGTGAACCGGGTAGGGGAAGCCTTTGAAGCCTGCAAAAAAGACCGTGAATTCCAGGACGAACTCCATCGTCTTTTTGTACAATATACAGGTCGGCCTTCTATGCTCTATGAAGCCGAAAATATGGAAAAGGACCTGGGCGGACCAAGAATTTTTCTGAAACGAGAAGATTTGAACCATACCGGTGCCCACAAAATCAATAACTGCATCGGACAGGCTCTCCTCGCAAAGAAAATGGGCAAGACCAGAATCATTGCTGAAACCGGGGCCGGCCAGCATGGCGTAGCTGCGGCTACCATTGCAGCTCTCTTCGGTATGGAATGCGAAGTATTCATGGGTGAAATTGATACCCAGCGCCAGGCTTTGAACGTATATCGTATGAAACTTCTGGGTGCCAAGGTCAATGTGGTTAAGACCGGTTCCAGAGTTTTGAAAGACGCGGTCAATGCAGCCATGCAGGAATGGAGCCGCCGCTGCGATGATACTCATTATGTCATCGGATCTACCACAGGCCCGGCACCATTCCCGGAAATGGTCCGCTATTTCCAGAGCTGCATCGGCCGCGAAGCACGGGCTCAGGTCCTCGAACGGACAGGAAGACTCCCCACGAAAGTGTATGCCTGCGTAGGTGGCGGTTCCAATGCAGCCGGTACCTTCTATCCATTCGTGCAGGATGCGGGTGTTGAACTCATTGGCTGTGAAGCCGGCGGCAAGGGCATCGATACGCCATATCATGCGGCTACAGTCAATCGTGGGCGCCTCGGCGTATTTCATGGAATGAAATCCATTTTCTGTCAGGACGATGATGGAAATATTACTGAAGTGTATTCTATTTCCGCAGGCCTTGATTATCCGGGCGTATCCCCTGAACATGCCTACCTCAATGATATCGGCAGAGCCAGATACATCGCCATTACCGATGAAGAAGCGGTACAGGCGTTTGAATATCTGGCAAAAACGGAAGGCATCATCTGTGCCATCGAATCGGCTCATGCCGTTGCGGGCGTGCTGAAGGAAGCAAAGAACATGACAAAAGATGACGTTGTTGTGATTACCCTTTCCGGCCGCGGAGATAAAGACGTGGCTGCCATTGCCCGTTATCGCGGTGAAAACCTGACTGACTGAGGAGGAAATAGTTATGAGTCATATTAATGAAGCATTCAAAAATGGTAAAGCATTGATCGCGTTTCTGACAGTAGGTGTTCCTTCCCTGGAAGATACGGTAAAATATGTACTTGAAATGGAAAAGGCCGGAGTCAATCTCATCGAACTGGGGGTCCCGTTTTCTGATCCCATTGCTGATGGTCCTGTCATCATGGAAGCCGATGTGAAGGCACTGGCCAACCATGTACATCTTCCCCAGGTCATGGAAGTAGTAAAAGAAATCAGGAAACATTCTAATATTCCGCTCGTTCTTCTTACCTATTACAATCCTGTTTTCAGCTATCCGGCAGACAAATTCTTCCGTGATGCAGAAAAAATCGGTATCGATGGAATTATCGTACCGGATATGCCTCATGAAGAACAGATGGAAATCCGCCCTCTTGCTGATGAACATGGTGTAGACATCATCCAGATGGTAGCGCCCACTTCAGAGGCAAGAATCCGTGAAAATGTAAAGAATGCGACCGGCTTCGTCTATGTGGTTTCCTCCATGGGCGTCACCGGCATGCGCGGCGATATCAAGACCGATCTGAAAGATATCGTCAAAGTAGTAAGAGATACCACAGATACTCCCATTGCTATCGGCTTTGGCATCCATACCCCGGAGCAGGCTCACAATATGGCAGTTCTTGCAGATGGTGTCATAACCGGCAGCGGTGTGGTGGATATTATTAATAAAGAAGGCAGCAATGCTTCTGCTGACCTCACAGCTTATCTTACAGGGCTTCGTAAAGGAATGGATGAATAAAACCAGTGGCAAGTGAAGGTGGCGCGTGTCAAAATATGATGCGCGCTATTTTTATTGGGGAAACACAGGGTAACAGCTGATGTCGGATGGCTTTACAAACCCTTCTTCCGGTCTAAAACCTAAAGACCTGTCCGATATGGTACAATAGAAAATAATATTTCAAAGAAAGACGGGGAAATAGAATGGATCCTTTTGTTCATCTCCATGTGCATACGGAATATAGTCTTTTTGACGGCACCTGCCGGATTAAGGAGCTGGTGTCTCATGTGAAGGAAATGGGGCAGACTGCCATAGCCATTACGGATCACGGAGTCATGTACGGAGCAGTGTACCTGTACAAAGAATGCATGGCACAGGGTATTAAACCGATCATTGGCTGTGAAGTCTATGTGACCCGCGGCAGCCGGTTTGAGAAAGGGGCCGGAAAGGAAAAAGAAAAGCTGGCTCATCTGATTCTGCTGGCAGAAAATAATACAGGGTACCAGAATCTGATTAAAATATGCTCCAAGTCATGGACAGAAGGTTATTATTTCAAGCCTCGGGCAGATCATGAACTGCTTCAGAAATATCATGAAGGCCTTATTGCCATGTCTGCCTGCGTGGGGGGCGAGCTTCCGCAGGCCATCCTGAATCAGGATATGGTTGAGGCAAGGAAGGTCATTCAGTTTTATATTGATACCTTCGGGAAGGACAATTATTTCATCGAGCTTCAGAATCATAATCTGCCGGAAGAAGCGGCAGCGCGTCCTGTACTGGCAAAACTGGCTGATGAATATGGCCTTGGCCTGGTGGCAACTAACGATTTCCATTATACGAAAAAAGAGGATGCAGGGAGCCAGGAAATCAAGCTTTGCATTTCTACCGGAAAAACTCTGGATGATCCTTATCACTTCCATTTTGCCAATGAGGAATTCTACTGCAAGAGCGGAGAAGAAATGAAGGCCATTCTGGGGAATTTCCCGGGAGCCATTGAAAATACGAAGAAAATCGCAGACCGCTGTAATGTGACTATTACCTTCGGGGATCATAAGCTCCCCGCCTTTGATGTGCCTGAAGGGGAGACATCGAAATCTTATCTCAGGAAGCTCTGTGAAAAAGCTCTTCCTGAGCGTTATCCCCACCCCACTGGAGTGGAAAAGAAGCGTTTGGATTATGAGCTTGGAGTCATTGAGCATATGGGGTTTTCCGATTATTTCCTCATAGTCATGGATTTTATCCGCTATGCAAAAACACATGGTATCCCTATCGGCCCCGGAAGAGGATCAGCAGCGGGTTCCATTGTGGCATATCTCCTTCATATTACTGAAGTGGACCCACTTCGGTTTGATCTTCTTTTCGAACGCTTTTTAAATCCTGAACGCGTTTCCATGCCCGATATCGATACGGACCTCTGCTACCGGAGGCGTGGGGAAGTCATCGATTATCTGGCAAGAAAGTATGGCAAGGACCAGGTAGCCCAGATTATTACTTTTGGTACACTGGCAGCCAGGGCTGTTATCCGCGATGTAGGACGTGTGACAAATATGCCCCTCCGGGATGTGGACAAAATCGCCAAGATGGTGCCCGGTGGTCCCGGAGTGACTCTGAAGAAAACACTGGACGGATCCCGGGAATTTAAGGATTTATACGATTCTAATCCTCAGGTGAAAGGCCTCATTAACCACTGTCTTGACCTCGAAGGACTTTCCCGAAACTCCGGCACCCATGCGGCAGGTGTGGTTATCTGCTCTAAACCGGTTGATGAATATGTGCCCATCCAGCTTACACAGGACGGATTCATCCAGACCCAGTATGAAAAAGATCAGGTGGAACAGCTGGGGCTTCTTAAGATGGACCTGCTTGGTCTTCGAAATCTGACGGTCATTCACGACGCACTGGAAATGATCAAAGAAAACAGGGGAATAGACCTTGATATCAATGCCATTCCCAGCGTAGACAAAATGACAAGCGATATGCTCTGCAAAGGGGATACAATTGGAGTATTCCAGTCCGAATCGGCAGGATTTACATCCCTTCTCATGCAGCTCCATCCGGACCGGTTTGAAGATCTGATCCCGATGGTGGCTCTCTATCGTCCGGGACCTTTGGGAAGCGGTATGGCGGAAGATTTCATCAAGAGAAAACACGGGGAAATCCCGGTGGAGTATCCGCATCCCTCTTTGGAACCGATTCTTAAGGAAACGTACGGTGTCATTCTTTATCAGGAACAGGTCATGCAGATTGCCTCTGCTATGGGCGGCTTCAATCTGGGACAGGCTGATATGCTCAGACGCGCCATGGGCCATAAAGAACCGGAAATCCTTCAGAAGAACAGGGACACCTTCGTGGAAGGGGCTCTGAAAAACGGGGTAGATGAAAAGACAGCCAATTATGTATTCGACCTGATGGTTCACTTCGCCGGTTACGGCTTCAATAAATCTCATTCCGTCTGCTACGGACTTATCGCTTGGCAGACAGCTTACCTCAAGGCCCATTACCGTCCCGAATTCATGGCGGCCATGATGACCTGCTACAATGGAGACAGGGATAAAGTGTCCCGCTATATTTCTGATACAAGAAAAGCAGGCGTGGAAATTGCGGCACCCGACGTGAATCTTTCCGAGGCGTATTTCTCTGTAAAAGGAAATAAAATCCTTTTTGGGATGGATGGTATCCAGAATGTAGGAGAAAATGCGGTGGAAAATATCATTGCTGCCAGAAAGAGGGGTGGACATTTCTTAAGCCTTTCTGATTTTCTGGAGCGGGTAAGTGACCGCAGCTTGAACAGCAGGGCCTGCGAAAGCCTGATTCGATGCGGCGCCATGGATTCACTGGGAGCCAACCGACAGCAGCTTCTAGCAGTACTTCCCGAAGCTCTTTCCAGTGCGCAGTCTGCAAGGCTCGACCGGGAATCAGGGCAGATGTCGCTCTTTGGCGGCGAAGAGACTGCCAGTGCCATGGCATATCCGGATCTTCCGGATATGCCGCAAAATGAAAAAATTGACTGGGAAAGAAAACTCCTGGGCTTTTATGTGAGCGGACATCCGCTGGATGCTTTCAAAGCACAGATGAGCCGGTGTACGCCCATCTATCAGCTGCAGCAGGAGAGCATGAAGTGGGATGGGAAGCCGGTCACTGTCGGAGGCACCATTACCCGTGTAAAAAGTACGATGACGAAAAAAGGAGAGCCTATGGGCTACGTTTCTCTGGAAGATTATGACGGAGAACTGGAATCCGTGGTTTTTCCGAGAGCCTGGGAGAAGGCAAGGCCAATTCTTGTGGAAGATATGCCCGTGTGCCTCAGGGGCCGTGTGCAGGCTAATGAAAGAGAAGTCAAGATTCTGGCAGATGATATTGTGCCTCTTTCCAGTTTCCATCAGACACTCCGGCCTCCGGTTTCTTCTGTTCATCTTTATGTGGATGAACGCCATGAAAGCAGTGCCGTTTCCAATGGCCTTGCCAGGATACTGCAGAGGTACCATGGAGAAACTCCGGTGTTCCTTCACATCCAGAGCAGCCGCCAGGAAATACGGATGCTTCCACAGTTCTATCTGGATTTCTCTTCGGAGGCGGAAGAAGCGCTGAAAGGGCTCCTGGGAAATGCAAATGTAGAAGGACGAAAGTGATTTTTCTGTTTTAGATTCACTCAGGCGGAGAGAATCGGATAGACGTGTTTCTGTACGTCATTTTTCAAAATACGTAAAAGCGGCACATAGGGAAGGGCGACGTTTTTGCGTATTTTTCATATGGAGGAGCCGTCGAGTATTTTATTTCCCGGATTGAAAACCGGGGATATTCCTTTGAATAAAATCAAGCCCTGAAACCTGCGATATGGTATACTAAAAGTGATAGTGAACTGATGAATCTTACCGGTCATATAATGTAAAGGGGGTTATTATGAGGTTTTTAGTATGTGTGAAGCAGGTCGTGGATGCTTCGAAGATGGAAGTGGATCCGGCCACCGGGAGACTGAAACGAAATAATGCAAACAGCATCCTGAATCCTTTGGACAGAAACGCACTGGAAGCAGCTTTTGCTCTTCGGGAACAGGTGGGCGGTACGGTAACCGTTATTACCATGGGTCCGCCTCAGGCGGGAGCGGTGCTGAAGGAAGCGGTTTCTATGGGCGCTAATGAAGTATATCTCGCTACAGACCGCGCTTTTGGCGGGGCCGATACTCTTGCAACCAGCTATACTCTGGCAAAGGTTATTGAAAAACTGGGCAGCTTTGATCTTATTTTCTGCGGACAGGAATCCATCGACAGCAATACAGCCCAGATTGGTCCGGAAATTGCTGCAACTCTTGGAATTTCCGATGTCAGCGGAGCCACAGGCATTTCCTTTGAAAAGGAAGGATATGTCACCGTGCACAGGCCGCTCAAAGAAAATGTGGAAGTGCTGGATCTCAAACTTCCGGCTGTCATTACCTGTACCGGGGATCTTAATAAGCCGAGGTATCCCAGCCTTAAAGGCATCCTTCGGAAGAATGAAGTGGAAATCCACAATATTACGTCTGCCGATGTAGACGTGGATCCCGGGCGTATCGGCATGAAAGGTTCGCCTACCCAGGTACGCCAGGTACGTCCAATTGTTCCGCCAAAGAAGGAAAACCTTCGCATTGAAGATAAACCGGCAGCAGAAGCGGCAGAAAGTCTCTTTGAAGCCATGAAGAAACTGAATCTGATCTAAAGGAGGGCAGCCATGGATTTTTCTGATTATAAAGGAATATATGTAATTGGTGCTCTCGAGAATGGTAAGATTCAGAGAGTTACCGGTGAGCTTACCGGTGAAGCCAGAGTGCTGGCAGATCAGCTGGGTGAAAAAGTGGAAGTCATCCTTCTGGGGGGAGAACTTACCGATAAACCGGAAAGCCTTATCTCCCTTGGCGCTGATGATGTCTATGTCATGACCAGTCCGGTACTGGATCACTATGATGGTAAAGCTTACCAGAAGGCACTTGCCGGTTTTCTGAAAGATAAAAAACCGGACACCATTATTTTTGCGGCTACTGCCTACGGTCGTGACCTGGCGCCAAGAGTGGCGGCAGAGCTCGTCTGTGGTGTTACTGCCGATGTGACAGAGCTGGCGGCAGATAAGGATAAAGGTCTTGTCATATGGTCCCGTCCGGCCATGGATGGAAACATTATGGCTGATATTGTAAGTCCGCTTTTCCGCCCTCAGGTAGGCACGGTACGTCCGGGTATCTTCAAGTATCCGAAAGCCGATGAAATGAGAACCGGCAAAGTGATTGATGTACCGCTGAAGCTTACTGCTGACGATCTGGGGACTATCCTCAAAAAAGTTATTCAGGGTGAGAAAGAAGAAAACCCTGTAGAACTGGCCAAAATCGTTGTTGCAGGCGGCCGTGGCTTTCATAGTGAAGAAGAGTGGAGATGGGTGCATGAACTGGCAGATCTTCTGGGAGGAGCTGTCGGCTGCAGCCGTCCGATCTCTGAACTGGGCTGGGAGCCTCACAGCCGTCAGATCGGTCAGACCGGGAAAGGCATTTCCCCCAAAGTTTATATTGCTCTCGGTATTTCCGGCGCCATGCAGCATATGTGCGCAGTAAATGCGGATATCATTATCGCCGTCAATAAAGATCCGAAAGCGCCGATTATGGAACTTGCCGACTATGCCATCGTTGCTGACCTCAAAGAATTCATGCCTCTTCTTATAGAAAAAATAAAAAAAGCAAAGGCAGAAAAACGAGACTGAACAATGATATAATAAAAAGAGATTTATAATATTTATAACGAATCCGGGGCACTGGTCCTGATTCATTATCTATTTTCGGAGGTGAACGGTATGGCAGACTTTAAACCTACCATATACTACAATCACAATTTCTACTACGATTTCGGCCCCCTCATTACTGCAGACGACAGAGGCCTCCAGTTCGGTGATGGCGCTTATGAATGGATCCGTATTTTCCACGGACATCCTTTTGCACTGTCCTATCATACGGACCGTCTCTATCGTTCCATGAGACTCCTTGGTATCCGTCCGGTCACTGCTCCTGATGAATTTACTGAAATTGTGGAAACAGTTATCGACGAATCCGGCGTAGTGGATGGTTATGTGAAAATCATCGTGACCCGCGGCGCAGGTGATCATGATTTCACCATTCCTGCCAGAAATAAACTTCGTCCAAATGTCCTGGTTTATGCAAAGCCCATCGACCTCAAGGCCATTGAAGCGGTACAGGGCGGTGTGAAGTGCATTACCATGGAAGATGACCGCGGCCACCACAGCGATATTCTTTCCCTGAACCAGCTGGACAATATGATGGCCCGGGCCGAAGCGCAGAAGAAGGGCTGCTATGATGCCATTTTCCATCTGGGTGACCTCCTCACCGAAGCCAGCCATTCCAATGTGTGCATCGTCAAGGCAGGTGTCATCTGGACCCCGGCCAAGAATGAACACATGATTCCGGGCATTACCCGTTCCCTGGTTCTCACCCGCGTAGCTCCGACTGCCGGTGTCACCTCCATTGATGACGGTGATGATCCTGTCCGCATGAAGGATGTATTCAACGCAGAAGAAGTATTCCTCACCAATACTCTGGACGGCATCATCCCGGTACTCTCCATCGATGGAAAACCCATCGGCAATGGAGAAGTGGGCACCGTAACGAAGAAGATTCAGGAACATTACCATCACCTCATGACCGATGGTTTGCCGTAATAGATCAGTTTTGAAATCAAAATAAAAGCTCATTGACTCCGGCCAATGAGCTTTTTGATTGGAATGGGGCATTTTGGAAATATAGTCAGCCGTTAGCTGTCAGCCGTTAGCCGTCAGCCATTAGCCATTAGCCATAAGCCATCGGCTGTCAAAGCTGCTAACTGCTGACTTCTTAATTCCTGCGGTTATGAATTTTATATTTTTGTACCGCTCTTAACAGTCTATGGTTATAATAGAAAGAAATGAGGAGGTGAGGCTATGAATGTACAGCTTGATTTGTACCAGACCCTGGCTGCGGCGGGGGCGGTTTATATTGCGGGCCGTTTCCTGAAGCTTCACTTTTCCGTATTTGAAAAGTTCTGTATCCCTTCCGCCGTGGTGGGCGGGGTGCTTTTTGCTATCCTGAACTGCCTCCTGAGTGTTTCCCATGTATGGCGTTTCCATCTGGATGGCGACGTGCTGGAGTTGGGGCTCATCCTTTTCTTCTCCAGTATGGGCTACATGGTGAGCGGGAAAATGGTGAGGAAAGGGGGAAATGCCCTCTTTCAGGGGAGCCGGATGGTCATCAAAATGGCCCTGCTGGTGCTGGGGCTCATTCTCCTACAGAATTTCGTGGGCATCCTTTCCGCGAAAATCTTCGGACTTCCCTCCCTTTTCGGCCTCATATCCGGGTCCATTCCCCTGGTGGGAAGCTTTGGAACTGCCGGGGCCTTTGGTCCCGTACTGGAACGTCTGGGAGTACAAAATGCCGTTTCCATCGGATTTGAAGCGGCCACCTTCGGCATGATCGCCGGGTCCATCTTGGGCGGGCCCATCGGGGAAAACCTTATTTTCCGCCATCACCTTCTGCCTTCCATACCTGAAGGCGCTGCAGGGCAGGGCACACAGAAAGGAAAAAGTCCGGAGAAACCGCTCCCGGTCATCCACTTTCCCAATTTCATGTCCGGCTTCGTGCAGCTTCTGATAGCCATGGGCTTTGGCACCTTTGTGAGTCATTTGTTCGCAGTCTTTGACATCATCGTACCCGCTTACATCGGTGCCATGATTTCAGCCATTATCATCAGAAATACAGGGGAATATTCCCATCTCTATACCGTTTATCCCGATGAAATCCATGTGCTGGGGACCCTTTTCCTCAATATTTTCCTTTCCTGCGCCCTTATGCAGATGAATCTCTGGCAGCAGGCGTCCCTTTTCCTGCCCCTCATGGCGACCCTTCTGATCCAGACACTGCTGGTGGCCGGTTTTGCCTATTTCATTGTTTTTAAGGCTATGGGATCAGACTATGATGCGGCCATCATGGCCTCCGGAATCTGCGGCTTCACCATGGGCGCTCTCCCCAATGCGGTGGCCAATATGAACGCCCTCTGTGAACGCTTCGGTCCCGCCCCCACCGCCTACTTTGTCATACCCCTCATAGGAGCCTTCGTGGTCGACTTCTTTAATATGACCACCATTATGATACTTATTAATTTGCTCAAGTGATTTGGTTTCTGTGCTATCAGGCCGCCCTTGTCGGGCGGCCGCTTTTATTTTTGGGATAAGTGAAAAGTGATAAGTGAGGTCTTGGTCATGGAGTTTTACAAGCAATAGAATCTGATATTTCTCATAAGAGTGGGTTCGTGGTCTTGGAGGTAGTCAGACAATAGGATTGAAAATGATTCATAAGAGTGAACCCTTCAGCCTTCGGCCTGACGAAAGTGCCGCTGGGGATTGAACGACCTGTCAGTTATTACGTGACAGCTTTCCATGCCAGGAAAGCTGGTGAACGGAAGCATGAATTGGATTGGTGCCATTTGTGGGGATTTGGTTATGCCGGGTCTTTTTGTCTGCTGTCATTTGCGGCGCTGCGGTTGGAGCAGAAGAGGCCGCTGATGGCGGCCTGGAGTTTGAATGTATTCTCATCCGCATGCTTTGGTGAGTACGGACCCCTCAGCCTTCGGCAGCTCCCCGGGCGTCGGGGAGCCTGTTCGCATGCTTTGATTTTGCTTATGCCGCATGATTTGGTTTAGCTGGTTTCCATCGTCCTGCCGTCACTTGCGGTGCTGGGGGGGATTGACCTTTTCCCCCTCGCTGCGCTCGGGTACCTTTCCAGCAGCGGAAAGGGTGGAACGGTAGCATTCTTATCGGTATTGACGCTATTGAGATTATGTTTAAGCTGGGATTTTCTTTTCCGGAAGTACCAAAAGTCTGCGAGTACGGGAAATTTCCACAACGCAGCCACCATAGTCACGAAAGCCACGGATGGGAACCGGCGTCAGACAGAGCTAAGAGGCTGTTTCGACTGACCGGGACGAAGGCCTGGTGGGCCGTTTTGGCTAGGAAGGAGTCTGGTGGGGGCTCCCCCGGCCCCTGTTTCTTCCTCTAACCTCATATAAATTTTTATGTTATAATAACATAGTATGTCTATTATTAAGATAGGATGGTTCATGATGCGGGTATTGGGAATCGACCCGGGCACCGGGCGCTGCGGGTTCGGGGTGGTGGAGAAGAATGGCACGGCCATCACGCCGGTGAATTATGGGGTCATTGAGACTTACAAGGACCAGAGCGATCTGGAACGGCTGAATATCGTCTACGAAGGGATCTGCGAGCTCATTGCTGCCTACCGGCCCCAGTTCATGGGGGTGGAGACCCTCTATTTCAATACGAATATCACCACGGGCATCAAAGTGGCCCAGGCGAGGGGAGTCATCCTCCTGGCGGGGTATCGGCAGAATATCCCCATCGTCCCCGTGACGCCGCTTCAGGTGAAGCAGCAGCTCACAGGCTATGGCCGGGCGGACAAGAAGCAGGTCATAGAAATGGTGAAAAGGCTCATGCATATCAATAGGAAAATCGATCCCGATGACGCGGCGGATGCCCTGGCCATCGGGCTTACCGCAATTTATCATGTGGAACATGGTCAGTTATTTGAGGGAATGAAATGATTGGATACGTACGAGGCAGGGTAACAGCCCTTTTTAAAGATTCCTGTTTTCTGGAAGCAGGGGGCATAGGATATCGGATTTTTATTTCTGACAAGACGAGACAGCAGCTGCAGACCGGGGAAGAAGCAAAACTTCTCACGTACATGGCGGTTCGGGAAGATGCCATCCTGCTTTATGGATTCCTGGGGCAGGAGGAGCATGACTTATTTTTGATCCTTCTTTCTGTTTCAAAAATAGGTCCCAAAGTGGCCATGGGCATCCTTTCCTCCATGACACCATCAGCCTTTGTAGGCGCTGTAAAGACAGGAAATGTGACAGCCCTGACGAAGCTCCCCGGCATCGGCAAGAAAACTGCCGAGAGGCTCCTGGTGGAGCTGAAGGATAAAGTGGGTGCCTTTGTTTCCGAAGAGGAACCGGTGAATACGGAACCGGAAACTCCGGCAGATGACGGCATTACAGGGGGAGCCATCAAAGCGCTCATGGCTCTAGGCTATGAAACAGGGGAAATCATGCCGGTACTGAAAAAGCTTTCCGGCTCCTATGACAGCGTATCGAAACTGGTTTCCGCGGCACTTCGCGAATTTGCCCGGGGAGATTAAGGAGTAAGTATGAAAAATAAATATATAAAGAGCCTTGGCGGCCGGGATGAGGAAGAAGTGCTGGGTAGTACAGGTCGAATCGTTTCCACCGAGGAAATACCGAAAGATGAATGGCAGACATCGCTCCGTCCCCAGCAGCTGGATGATTACATCGGTCAGGAAGCGTTCAAGAAAAATCTGAAAGTCTATATCGCCGCGGCCAAATCCCGCAAGGAGGCACTGGATCATGTGCTCCTTTACGGACCGCCGGGCCTCGGAAAGACGACCATGGCAAAAATCATTGCCAATGAACTGGGAGCTCAGTTTAAGCAGACAAGCGGCCCGGCTATCGGAAGACCCGGTGAACTGGCGGCAATCTTGACTACCCTGCAGGATCATGATGTCCTTTTCATCGATGAAATTCACCGGCTGAACCGGAATGTGGAGGAAATACTGTATTCCGCCATGGAAGATTTTGCCCTTGATATCGTCATGGGGAAAGGCACCGGCGCTTCCTCCATCCGTATCGATCTCGCTCATTTTACATTGATTGGAGCGACTACCCGGGCGGGCTCCCTTTCCGCACCTCTCCGGGACCGTTTCCTCATCACGAACCATATGCAGTTCTATGAGCCTTCTGAATTGAAACTCATCATTACGAGGGCTGCCCATATCCTTGGAATCGATATCGATGATACGGGAGCAGAAGAAATCGCAAGACGTTCCCGGGGCACGCCCCGTATCGCAAACAGGCTTTTAAAGAGAATCCGCGATTTTGCCCAGGTCCTGGGAAGTGCCATTACGGCGGATATTGCTTCTGAAGCCCTGGCCGCTCTTCATGTGGATGGTATCGGTCTGGACGATCTGGATAATGAAATTTTAAAATCCATCATTTATAAATTTGGCGGCGGTCCTGTAGGCATTGATACCCTTTCTGCCGCAGTCAGCGAGGAAAGGGCTACTATTGAAGATGTTTGCGAACCCTATCTCATGCAGATCGGGTTTATTTCCAGGACCCCAAGAGGCAGAATTGCCACAAAGGCAGCCTATGACCACATAGGGGCTGTCTGGAATCCGAATGGAAACCAGCCACCGGAAAGGAGCCTGTTTGATGAAGATGGAAACAGGTAAGATTCTCATCCTCATCGGCATCCTTTTCATCCTGGCAGGCTGTTTCTTCTATTTTGGAGGGAAACTCAATTTTCTGGGCCATCTTCCGGGAGATATTCATTTCTCCAAAGGAAATACGGAATTCTATTTCCCCATCGTTTCCTCCATCCTGGTCAGCGTGATCGGGACCATTATTCTTAATCTGTTCTTCAGAAGGTAATCGAATGAATAAAAAATATGTTGCTGCCATGATTCTGTCATTGGCCATTCCTTTCGGAATGATGAGGACAGTCTCCGCAGAAAGTATCCCGGTGCAGCGGAAGGCCGTGGTCAATCACGCCACGAAGTCCGGCTCTGCGCCGGTTAAAGTGACGGTGAAAGCAGCCACGAAAGCTTCCGCTCCCAAGAAATCATCGGATAGGGATGAAAAGAAGAAAACTTCAAAAAGCACTTCCAAAACGAAAGCTTCCTCCAAAAATAAAAACTCTTCCGGAAATACATTGAAAATTTCAGCCCTCGGGCCGGAAGTGGAAGTGGGACTTCTATCAAATACCCGGTTCAGTATCACCGCCCTTGTGCCGCTCCAGGCTGTTTCCAATGGCAAAGTTATCGGGAAGTACAATAATGGCGTCTCTATTTCCATTACAAGAAGTGGAAATACGATTCTTGTGAATGGCAAGAAGGCGGGAGAAAAAGTGTATCTTTCCGGCGGAAAAGGAGCGCCTGCCTTTGCGGTGAAGGGCAATCAGTACAGGGGGGCCATGAAACTTGTCCCTTCCCCCTGGAACAGCAATGTGACCCTGGTCAATGTGGTCCCCATGGAAACTTACCTCCAGGGCGTGGTTCCCAGTGAGATCGTGCCTTCCTGGCATGCTGATGCCATCCGTGCACAGGCTGTGGCAGCCCGGACCTATGCTTATTTCCATAAAAATAGCTATCGCTCTTCGGGCTATGATGTGACGGATGATACCCGTTCCCAGGTCTATCGCGGATCATCCGTAGAAACGACGGCGACCAATAATGCAATCAAAGATACGGCAGGAGAAATCATCACTTACGGAGGAAAAGCCATTGATGCGGTTTTCCACTCTTCCGGCGGCGGTTATACGGAAAACAGTGAAAACGTGTGGGGCACCCAGGTGCCATACCTCCGGGGAGTGAAAGAATTCTATACAGGAAATCCCTGGACGAAGACCGTTTCCCTTTCTACCTTCATCAAGAGCATGGCCAATATGGGGTACAACGTGGGTGCTGTGAAAAATATCAAATTATCCCATCTCCGCATAGGGCAGGCGCATAAAGCAAATGACCGGGGTATTTCAGGCCGCGTAAAGAGTATCACACTCATCGGGAAGAAAGGGACAAGGACAGTACCCGGTGAGAAGATTGAAATCCTATATGGTCTGGACAGTGCCCTCTATGATTTTTCTATCAAGGGGAAAAATCTTGTCATTACCGGTTATGGCTATGGACACGGACTTGGGCTTTCTCAGTGGGGAGCCGAGGAAATGGCGGAAAAATATGCCCGGGGCAAGGATTACTACAAAACAATTCTGACTCATTATTTCACGGGGACCAAAATTGAAAAATTGTATTAACCTTTCCTTGACGGCTTATATAATAAGTAATAAAGTAATAAAGCTGACTGCATATAAGCAGCCGGTAGTTATTGGTTAGTGACTGGCGGCGGAAATTGAAAGCCGCGGCTATGATTGTCAGGAGCTATAGCGAAATGAAACTTGAAGAATTTAATTATGATCTTCCAAAGGATCTCATTGCACAGGAACCGGCAGAACCTCGCGATTCCTGCCGGCTTATGATGCTGGACAAAAAGACGGGCGAATGGTCTCATCACCATTTCAGGGATATCCTGGATGAAATCCGGGAAGGAGATATTTTCGTATTCAATAATACGAAGGTCATTCCGGCCCGTCTGTACGGGAAGAAGAAGGAAACCGGGGGCAAGGTGGAAATGCTCCTTCTGACGCCGAAGGGAAATGACCAGTGGGAAGTCCTCGTCAACCCGGGAAGAAAAGCACTGCCGGGAACGGAAATTGAATTTTCTGATTCCTGCTATTGCAAAGTGCTGGACAAGACGGAGTTTGGCGGACGGCTGGTGGAATTCCACTATGAAGGCAATTTTGACAGCCTTCTGGATCAGCTGGGAGAGATGCCGACGCCTCCCTATATACATAAGAAACTGGAAAATAACGATGAATACCAGACAGTTTATGCCAAGTACAAAGGCTCCGCAGCTGCGCCTACGGCAGGCCTTCACTTCACACCGGAACTCATGGAGGAAATGAAGAAGAAAGGGGCAGAGCTTCTTTTCGTCACTCTTCATGTGGGCATCGGCACGTTCCGTCCTGTTTCCGAAGCAAATATTGAAGATCATGAAATGCACAAAGAATGGTATACGGTGAATCAGGATGTGGCAGACAAAATCAATCAGGCCAGGACAGAAGGCCGCCGTATCATTGCCGTAGGGACGACTTCTGTCCGCACCCTCGAATCAGCAGGCCAGAGCGGGACTCTTCAGAGCGGCAGCGGCTGGACTCAGCTTTATATTTACCCCGGATATCAGTGGCACATGGTAGATGCCATCGTCACCAATTTCCATCTTCCCGAATCCACACTCGTCATGATGATGGCTTCTTTTGCGGGAAGGGAACATATCCTTGCCGCCTATGAAGAGGCAGTCCGTCAGAAGTACAGATTTTTCTCCTTCGGCGATGCCATGTTTATCAGATAAGGAAAAAGTATGGTTATCAATTACGAACTGGTGGCAGAAGACAAGATAACCGGTGCCCGCGCCGGACTTCTCCACACACCCCACGGAACTTTCAAGACTCCCATGTTCATGCCTGTCGGCACACAGGCTACTGTAAAAACGGTAACCCCTGAAGAACTGGAGGCAGCAGGGGCCCAGATCATCCTGTCTAATACATACCACCTTTTCCTTCGCCCTGGAACGGAACTTATCCGTGAGGCCGGGGGCCTTCATGATTTCATGAACTGGCATAAGGGAATTCTCACTGACAGCGGCGGATTCCAGGTCTTTTCCCTGGGGGCCATGAGAAAAATCACGGAGGAAGGGGTTCATTTCCGTTCCTTCCTGGACGGCTCGAAACAGTTTCTTTCTCCTGAAGTTTCCATTCATGCCCAGGAGGACCTGGGAAGCGATATCGCCATGGCTTTTGACGAATGCATTCCCTATCCGGCCGATTACAAGTATGCCGACCAGTCCACGGCCCGCACCACCCGCTGGGCAGAGCGCTGCATCAAAGCCCATACGAGGACGGACAGGGGGATGTTCGGTATCGTCCAGGGCGGCATGTATAAAGATTTAAGACGAAGATCCTGTGAGGAAATATCAGCCATGCCTTTTGACGGAATGGCAATCGGAGGACTTTCCGTGGGTGAACCTCATGACCTCATGTATGAAATCCTTGAATATACGACTCAATTCCTGCCGGTGAATAAAGCCCGCTATCTCATGGGCGTAGGGACTCCGGACTGCCTCGTCGAAGGCGTGGCAAGAGGGGTGGATATGTTTGACTGCGTATTCCCCACGAGAGTGGCCAGAAACGGCATGGCGATGGTCCACACGGGCCGGCTCAATATGAAGAACAAGCAGTATGAAAGGGACTGGGGACCTCTCGAAGAAGGCTGCCAGTGCTATACCTGTCAGCATTACAGCCGGGCCTATATCCGTCATCTGTATAAGTCCGAAGAACTTCTAGCCTTCCGCCTCGTGACCATTCACAATCTCTATTTCCTTCTCCAGTTTATGAGGGATATGAGGCAGGCTATTATTGACGGAAACTTTACGGAGTTTAGAGAAAGTTTCATGGCAAATTACAAAAGATAAAGACAGAACAGAGAGACTTGTGGTAAAATAAACGATATATTGTTGGAGGTGAATCAAATGGAAGAGAAAGTATTGAATTTTATCAGCCTGGCATGGCCTTTCCTGATCCTGGTGGCAGTCATGTATTTCTTCATGTACCGTCCTACCCAGAAGATGAAAGTGGAGAGAGGCCGTTTCCTGCTGTCCCTGAAAAAGGGAGATGAAGTGGTGACTGCCGGCGGCGTACACGGAGTCATTAAAGTTCTTCGCGACAAGTATGTGGAACTGGAAATTGCTTCAAAAGTGATCATCAAAGTTGAAAAGACCGCGATTCAGCACAGGGCAGGAGAAGAGATGCCCGGTGAAGGCGCTGAAGAACCGAAGAACGGAAAGAAAACATCCCGGGATGACTCCAAAGCCAAAAAGAGTAAGGACGTCAAAGAAGCTGAACCTGAAGTGGTAGAAGAAATCGTGGAAGTGGATGATCCGAAAGATGCCGGCACGGAAGTCGTTGAAGAAGTGGTAGAAGTGGAAGACGAAGCTGCCAAACCGGAAAAAGCTGATAAAAAAGAGGATAAAAAATGAGGAATGCGGGGATTCCTGATTCGGAAAAGAAGAAGGAAATCCGCCGGAAGATGCTCGCTAGAAGGCGGGCTCTTTCTGATGATGAGGTAAAAGCGAAAAGTCTTTCCCTTATGAAGGAAATCCTTTCCCTTCCCGAATATCAGAAGGCAGGGACCATTATGGCATTTCTGGCCATGAAAGGGGAGTCCAATCTGGACCTGTTCATCGAAAAGGCTCTTTCCGACGGGAAGAAAGTCTATGTGCCCGTATGCCTTCCACAGCGTCAGATGGAAGCCGGAAGGCTGCTCGATATGGACCATTTCGTCAAAGGCCCCCTGGGACTTCGGGATCTTCCCAAAGGCTATGAGACTATCGAACCGGAAAAGCTGGATCTGGTCCTGATCCCGGCAGCCGCCGTGGACAGAATGGGAAACAGAATCGGCATGGGAGCCGGCTATTATGACCGGTTCCTCACCCGTATTTCCTTTGAAAAAAGAGTGGCTGCTCTCTGGGATTTTCAGGTGGTGGACGAAGTTCCATCAGAACCTTTTGACCGGAAAATGGCAAAAATCGTTACCGACAAGGGTATGATTGAAGTGAAAAGAGGTTTAAGTTTTGGAAAAGAAAAGGACTAGAAGCTCTCTCCGTACGGGAGCTCTCATCCGTTTTTGGGTAGTGATCCTGGTCATCATCGGAGTTTTCGTGGGAACCGTAGGACTTCTCGCAGGAAATATCCGGCAGGGCCTGGACCTGCAGGGCGGTACCCATATCGTCATGCAGGCAGAAGATACGGCCCAGAACAAAGTGACCAGTGAGTCTATCACCCAGGTCATCAATATCATGCAGAAGCGTGTCAATGAAATGGGCCTCACCGAACCGATTATCCAGCGGGAAGGTGCGAACAGAATCATTATCGAGCTTCCCGGTGAAAGGGATCCCCAGAAAGCCATCGAAACCATTGGCAAGACGGCAGTCCTGGAATTCAAGGATGATGAAGGGAATGTCCAGCTCACTGGCGAAGATCTGAAAAACGCGAAGGAACAGATGGGACAGAACAAGCAGCCCCTCGTGGCTCTTGAATTCACCGATGAAGGGGGACAGAAATTCGCCTCCCTCACTGCTGCCAATGTGGGCCGTCATATCGGTATTTTCCTCGATGGTGAAATGCTGACAAATCCTGTTGTCAATGAAGCTATCACGGGAGGCTCTGCCGTGATTACGGGACAGCGTACTCTGGAAGAAGCCAAGAATCTCGCCATCCTTCTCCGTTCCGGGGCCCTTCCGGTCAAGGTTTCCGTATTGGAAGTCAGGACCGTTGGTCCGTCCCTGGGACAGGATTCCAAGGATAAGTCCGTGGTAGCCTTTACGATCGGCCTTTCCCTGGTCGTCCTCTTCATGATGGCTGTCTACCGGATGAGTGGATTTGTAGCTGATACGGCACTTCTCGTGTATGTGCTGATTCTTCTGGGCGTATTGAATCTGCTCCATGCGACTCTGACACTGCCTTCCATTGCGGGTGTTATTCTGTCCATTGGTATGGCAGTGGATGCAAATGTCCTCATCTTTGAACGATTCAAGGAAGAAATCGCGGCAGGCAAGATTCTCCGCCTCGCTGTACAGGCAGGTTTCAAACGTGCCTTTGTCACCATTTTTGATGCCAATATGACCGTCATCATTACTTCGGCCATCCTTTTCTTCCTGGGATCTGCCACAGTCAAAGGCTTTGCCTTTACCCTGGGGCTTGGTGTTGCGGTATCCATGTTCACAGCCATTACCGTAAGCCGTACCCTCCTCATGCTCCTGATTGATGCCAACTGGATTCATAATCCCTGGTGGTTTGGCGGGAAAAGGGGGTATGACAACTGATGTTTAGCAAATTTGATTTCCTGGCACATAGAAAAATCTGGTTTACCTTCTCCGGCGTTATGGTCCTGATTGCGATCATTTCCGTCATTATGTTCCGTTTCAACTGGGGCATTGATTTCACCGGCGGTACCATTCTGGAACTGGGCTTTGACAAGGATGTGACGGTCGAAGAAGTCCGCAACGGACTTCGTGAAGACGGTCTCCAGACGGCCACCATCCAGCTTTCCGGTGATTATGCGGGGGAAGCGGGCAATGACGTCATCATCCGTACGAGAAACCTCTCCTCTGATGAAGCACAGACCGTAGTCAGCCATGTGAATGAAAAAGTAGGGCAGGCTGATGTGAAACGTATCGAAACCGTGGGCGCCGTCATTGGTTCTGAAGTGACAAAGAGCACCCTCATGAACGTCATCCTGTCCTTCGGCGCCATGATCCTGTACATGTCCATCCGTTTCGAACACAGGATTGCCATTTCCGCCATTGCGGCCATCGTCCATGATATCCTAATGGTTCTCGGTGCCTTTGCCTTCTTCCATCTCGAAGTGGATGCGTCTTTCCTGGCAGCCATCCTGACCGTTCTGGGCTACTCCATGAACGAATCGGTCGTTATCTTTGACCGAATCCGCGAAAACCTTCATACCCACCGGAGAATGGACAGCTATGCCACCCTAGCTAATGATTCCATTCACCAGACCATCCGCCGCTCCATGTATACCCTGGTGACTACCCTCTTCTGCGTGGCCTCCCTGTACTTCTTCGGCGGCGATACGACGAAGAACTTTGCCCTTGTCATGCTGATCGGCTTTATTTCCGGCGCTTATTCCTCCATCTGCGTAGCCTCCGGCCTCTGGGTCACCTGGCACGAACATATCCATGGCGGAAGAAATGTGACTGCTGCACCGAAGAAAGCGAAGAAACATGTAAAACCGGCCGGCGGAGAAATTTAACTTCATAGAAATCAAAAGAGTCTGCAGGATTTCTGCGGACTCTTTTTTGCTTTCAGGCAAAATTTTAAATCGGACTTTCTACAGGCTCTATCTCTCCATCAACCTGGTCTGCCGGTTCCAGGATAAAGTCAAGGAAATGTTTTGCCAGCTCGGAGAGAGGCGCACCTTTAACAGTATAAAGTGTACGGAAATTGGAAACATGGCTTGCCGGAAGAAGAAATGCAATGAGATTTTCCGGAATCATTTGTCCCGCAGTTATGGGAGCCATAACTCCAGCCCTGTCTTCTTTTGCCCATTGCAGCGCGGCTGTGACAGTAGTACTGACACAAAGGGGATGGGGAGAGATTCCCATTTCCGCGCAGAACTGCATATCTGCCTGGTGGCATCCCTGAGTGGTGCATAAAGGAAGACTTTCAAGTATTCTATAAATGAGGGAAATTGGAGCAGTCACCGCGCGGGGACTGCCGGATAGAAGCCGGATTCCTTTCAGAACCGGGCTTTTTTTATTGACATAAAGAGCCATGTGATCTTCCAGGGTGAGATGAATCTGAAAAAGTTCCGGCTGCACGATAGGCGCATTGGCGATACCGATTTCTGAAATGCCGTTAAGAAGATTCTGGGCCTGTTCTTCTGTAGAAGCTTCCAAAAGTTCAAAGGTAATGCCCGGATTTTCATTGCTGAATTCTGCCAGGCTGTGAGCGATGAGCTGAAAAGCTACGGAAGGGGATGTGGTGAGCCGCAGAGTTCCAGTAATCCCGGCATTGGAAGCACTGATGTCTCTTGCAATCTGGTCTTCCAAGGAGACCAGGTACTTCGCTTTATGATACAGGATTCTCCCCGCCGGGGTCACTTCCACGTGGCGCTGGCCTTTTCCTGTTTTAAGCAGGGGAGAATGGAATTCTTTTTCCAGTAATTTTACATGCCTCGTCAGGGCGGGCTGGGCGATATGAAGGAATTCGGCTGCCTGAGTGAGATTTCCGCTTTCCACGATGGCGATAAAACTGCGGTACAGGGATATATCCATGGTTGCTCCTTGGTAAAAATAAATAATCAGATATAGTAATTCTATATTATTATATAACAAATTGTGATAATTTATGTAAACGAAATATCACAAGCGTTGTGAAAATAAATCATAATTGAATTCATATAGAATAGAGGAGTTATAAATTTCAGTGATTGAAAATTCAGCGTAATTGCGAGAATAAAGGAGATATTCCTGCAGTGTTTTATTTCTGTTAAAATACTGCCAATCCTTCAGACACAATGCGTCCGTGCTCAAAATTATAATAAATATGAATAAATATAAACATAAATATTATTATATTTTATTTTTCGAAGAAAGTATACTGGATTTGAAAATAAATGAACAGGAAATTTCAAAGAATACGTATTCGTTCATTCCTTTTCAAAATGGGAAGTGTCAAAGCTGCGGCTCACGGCCATCCCTGCTGCTGAGCCGAACTGAAGGAGGAAAGAACCATGCTTGATGAAAGAAGAATTAGAAATAAAGCGCTGTTTTCAAAAATCGTCAGTCCCGATTCGGCTGCCAGCCTTATTCAGGATCATGACAATGTGGGATTCAGTGGTTTTACGCCGTCAGGATATCCGAAGAAAACATCCCTTGCCCTGGCGGAGCAGATTAAAACCGGAAGAAAATGCCGCATCAATATCTGGACCGGCGCATCGGTAGGACCGGAAGTAGAAGAGGCCCTGGCTTCAGTGGATGGTGTAGAAAGCCGTGTGCCTTACTATGCGGCAAGCAATAAAAGCATGAAGGAAGGAATCAACTCGGGGCGAATCCGGTACATGGATCTCCATCTTTCAGAATTTGCCCAACAGGTAAGTGAAGGATTTTTCGGAGATGTGGATGTGGCGGTTGTAGAAGCGCTGGGAATCACTGAAAAAGGAGACCTTATCCTGGGGACCGGTGTAGGAAATACACCTACTTTCGTGCGGAAAGCAAAGAAAATCATCGTCGAAGTGAATACATGGATTCCTCTGGAACTGGAAGGGATTCATGACATTTACGAAGTCCCTGTACCGCCGGCAAGAAGGGAGATTTCCATTTACCGCCCGGGAGACCGCATCGGGACTACGGTTGTGCCTTGCGGCACAGACAGGATTACGGCTATTGTGGAATCCGATATTCCTGATCATGTCCGTGAACTGGGCCATCCCGATGAGACTACAAAGAAGATAGCAGGGAACCTCATCAATTTCCTGGAACTGGAGCAGAAGAAAGGGCGCATGCCTTCTCCGCTTCTTCCGCTGCAGTCTGGAGTGGGTAAAATTGCCAATGCGGTACTGGAAGGTCTGAATGATTCCGCATTCAGGCACATTTCCCTTTATTCTGAAATCCTGCAGGATGCAGTATTTGATCTCATTAAAAACGGCAAGGTGGATATGGCCTCCGGATGCGCTTTCACTCCATCTCAAGGAGTCATGGCCATGTATAGAGAAAATCCGCAGCTCTTCAATGAACATCTCGTCTTAAGACCGCTTGAAATTTCCAATAATCCCGGCGTAATCAGGAGGCTGGGGGTCATTTCCCTCAATGTGCCGGTGGAATTCGATATTTATGGACAAGCAAACAGCACTCATGTGATGGGAAGAAATATGGTGAATGGCATCGGCGGCAGTGGAGACTATATGCGGAACGGCTATCTGACAGTCTTTACTGCTACTTCTACTACGAGAAAGGGAAATATTTCCAGAGTGGTTCCCATGTGTTCCCACGTGGATCATACAGAACACGATACGATGATTTTCATTACGGAAAATGGTGTAGCCGATCTTAGAAATAAAGACCCAAGGCAGCGGGCACTTGAAATCATTAATAACTGCGCTCACCCGGATTACCGCGAACTGCTCCGGTATTACTTTGAAAAAGCGGAAATCCATGGCGGCCATATGCCGGTAGATTTGCAGCATGCATTCTTCATGGACCTGCATCTGGAGAAGACGGGAACCATGAAAGAAACTATTTCAGCAAAGAGAGCCGGAATATAAATTTGTCAGGCCGGACTATTGAAAAAGGAGGATATATCATGACAGCCCTGAAAGAAGCATTAAACGACTATGAAGTCAAAGTAGAAAAAGCTACCGCCCGTTTTCCCGAACGGAAGAATATCAATGAACCCCGTCTCTGCACGCCGGAAGATCTGAAAAACTGGAATTATATGAAGAAACTGGGCACTCCCGGGAGTTACCCTTTTACCCGCGGCATCCAGCCTACCATGTACCGCGGACGCTACTGGACCATGTGCCAGTATTCCGGTATGGCTACTTCGGAAGAAACAAATAAACTTTACAAATACCTCCTCTCCCAGGGGACGACGGGACTTTCCGTGGCCATGGATCTTCCAACCCAGATCGGCCTTGATTCCGATGACCCGAGAGCAGCCGGCGAAGTAGGCAAAGTTGGCGTTGCTATTGACAGTCTGGCGGACATGGAAGCTATTTTTGACGGAATTCCGCTGGATAAAGTTTCCACTTCCATGACCATCAATGCACCGGCAGCAGTCCTCCTTGCCATGTATGTGGCTGCAGCCGAAAAGAAGGGCATTCCAGCAGATAAACTGAAAGGTACTATCCAGAATGATATCCTGAAAGAATACATTGCCCGGGGCACCTATATTTTCCCGCCCCGCCCATCCATGCGTCTTGTGACGAATACTTTTGAATATTGTTCAAAATATATTCCCAAATGGAACACCATATCTGTAGGCGCTTATCACATTCGCGAAGCCGGTGCATCCATGACTCAGGAAATCGCCTTTGCCTTCTCCAATGCCATCGCTTATATTGAGGCAGCTATCAAATCGGGACAGAAAGTGGATGACTTTGCGCCTCATATTTCCTGGATTTTCACGGCAGGACTTGATTTCTTTGAAGAAATTGCCAAATTCCGCGCAGCCAGAAGACTTTGGGCAAGGATTATGAAAGAACGTTTCCATGTGACCAATGAAAAGGCCATGATGCTCCGTTTCCATGTCCATACGGCAGGTTCAGTCCTCACGGCCCAGCAGGTGGATAACAATATAGTCCGCATTACCTGGCAGGCACTGGAAGCCATTCTGGGCGGCACCCAGTCCCTGGCTACCTGTGCAAAAAATGAAGCTCTGGCGCTGCCAACGAAAGATGCGGCTACCCTGGCTCTTCGTACCCAGCAGCTTTTGGCCTATGAAAGTGGTGTAGCCGATACCATTGATCCTCTGGCGGGCTCCTATTATGTAGAATCACTGACCGACAAAATTGAAGCAGAAGCGACAGCCTACATCAAAAGGATTGATGAAATGGGCGGGGCCGTAGGTGCTATCGAACAGGGCTATATGCAGAGTGAAATGGCGGATCATGCGTATCAGTATGAAAAGGCTATTGAAACAGGACGGCGTACGGTAGTGGGAGTCAACAAATTTGTTACTGAAGAAGCACCGTCAAACCAGGATATCCTGAAAGTGGATTCTAAAGTAGGCGAAAGACAGATTGCAAGACTTCATGCCATGAAAGAAAAGAGAAATCAGGCGGAAGTGGATGCGGCACTGGATGAACTGAGAAAAGTCTGTACATCCGATGAAAACGTGATGCCCTGTTTGATTAAGGCAGTGAAGACTTATGCAACTCTTGGCGAAATCTGCGATGTCATGAGGGAAGTCTTTGGTGAGTATCAGCCTGAAAGAGAAGTCATTTGAGGAGGAATCATGAACGGGACAAAAATACTGGCCTCTTATCTCTCTCAATTGAAATATGAAGACTTGCCGGAAGATGCCATTATCCAGATTAAAAAGGCATTCCTGGACTGGGTGGGACTTACCATCAGCGGATCACGGGAATTTCCACCCGCAGTTTTAAGGAAAGTCCTCCTTGCTGATGACTGGGGCCATGAGGCTACCATACTTTGTGAAAATGAAAAAGGCCCCTGTACCTTGCGCAAGAGTGCTCTTAATGCGGCTTTTGTGAATGGAGCAGCCTGCCATGCCCAGGATTTCGATGATCTTCATAATGCATCCATTATTCATCTGGAATGCGTGGTTGTTCCACCGGCCTTTGCCCTGGCCGAAGAAAAGAAAGTTTCCGGCAGAGAATTGATGACAGCCATTGCGGCAGGCTATGAGCTGGGCGGAAGAGTGGGAGAATCGATACAGCCGGACTCCTATTATTTCTGGCACACCACAGGTACTGTGGGAACTCTGGCAGCCGCAGCCAGTGCGGCACGGATTCTGCAGCTTGACGAGAATCAGTATCTGCATGCTTTAGGCAGTGCCGGTACTCAGGCGGCCGGTCTCTGGGATTTTGTCCGCCAGGGAGCGATGAGCAAGCCCCTTCATATAGGGAAAGCCTGCTATGGCGGAGTCCTTTCTTCACTGATTGCGAAAGATGGCTATACCGGTTCCACGACCATCCTTGAAGGGGAAAAAGGCTTCTGTCGGGCTATGATGAAAGAGCCAAAATGGGAAAAGCTGACAGAAAACCTGGGGAAAGATTTCAAAATCATCCATAATTCCATCAAGCCCTGGCCCTGCTGTAAACATTCTCATTCTGCCATTTATGGTATTTCCGAGCTCATGAGGAAAAATCATCTGAAGCCGGAAGAAATCAGAAAGATTACTCTTCATGTGAACGATATTACTGATTCACTCATCAATAATGAAAAACCTGCAACTCCCTATGGATGTAAATTTTCCATCCAGTACTGTGTATCCTGTATGGCGGCTAAAGGAAAGGTAACCATTGATGATTTCCGTGAGGAATCCATTCACGATTCTTCCATTCAGAAGATCATGGAAAAAGTCAATGTGGCAAGAGACGGTAAAATGACGGCTATTTACAATGATCATCCTGACCGGCTGGCATCTAGGGTGGATGTGGAGTGGGGAGAGGGGAGGAAAGATTTTCTCTTTGTCCCCTATCCCAAGGGGGATCCGGAAAATCCAATGACTTTTGAAGAAATTGCAGAAAAAGGTCATAACCTCGTTGATTCCATGATCGGGAAAGAAACTTATGACAGGGTGGTGGATCTGGCAGCCCATTTGGAAGACGTAAAAAATATGGATGATGAATTTGGCATGATTTTCTAAACGGCATGTGCGGCACTTATCCTTCCTGAAAGGTACAGGGATTCCGGTCAGATTGGAAAAGAAGCTGCTCATCATACGAAATACCGGGGACTTCCCCCGGTATTTTCGTTATCTATAATAGAATATATAAAAGAGGTGCTTCATCCCGGTCCGCGTATTTCATGATTATTTTATCCGTGTTATAATAGGCACATGGAAAATCATACTTTACACTCGGAAAAGAAGGTATCCTTCATCACTCTTGGCTGCAAGGTCAATCAGTATGACAGTGATGCCATGCGTACCCTTTTCGTAAAGAACGGGTATCGGCAGGCAGGGGAGGACGAAAATGCGGATGTTTATGTCGTCAATACCTGCTCCGTCACCAGTATCGGTGACAGAAAATCAAGACAGATGGTCCGCCGCATCCGCCGCTCTCACCCGGAGGCCATTATAGCCGTGGCAGGCTGTTATGCCCAGCTGGCGCCGGAAGTCTTCGAAAAAATGGGGGATGTGGATGTCATCGTAGGCGTTCACAACCGCAGTCATATTGTGGAATATGTGGAAGAAGCCAAAAAGCGGACCGACAGGAAGCCCCTTAATGAGACCGTGGACATTATGAAGGTGAAAACTTTCGAAAATATGTCTGTTGACGTCTCGGGAGAAGTGAAGACGAGGGCTTTCGTGAAGGTCCAGGAAGGCTGCGACAATTACTGTACTTTCTGCATCATTCCCTATGCCAGGGGGAAATTGAAATCCCGCCTTCAGAAGGATGCGGTAGAGGAAATCAGGAAACTTGTTTCCCAAGGATACCGGGAAGTGGTACTGACGGGAATTCATCTCGGTAATTACGGGAAGGATCTTCATGATGGGACAAGCCTTGCCACACTGGTGGCGGAACTGGTGAAAATCCCGGATCTCCTCCGGATTCGCCTGGGTTCCGTGGAGTCAGTGGAACTTTCAGATGAACTGATTTCCATCATTAAAAATGAGCCGAAGGTCTGCCGCCATCTCCACCTGCCCATCCAGTCCGGCTCCGATGCCGTGCTGAAAGGCATGAACCGCCATTACCGGCTGTCCCAGTTCAAAGCGCTCATTGCCGTACTTCGGGAAAAGGTGCCCGGTATCGCTCTCACCACGGATCTCATCGTCGGTTTCCCGGGGGAGACGGAAGAGAATTTTCTGGAAACCCTGGATACATTAAAAGAACTGAAATTTTCAGGCATTCACGTATTTCCCTATTCCCGCCGCACCGGTACGCCGGCAGCGACATACCCCAATCAGGTGAGTAGTGAGGTGAAGAAAGAAAGGGTTCACCGGGTACAGGAGCTGGAAAAGGAAATTGCCTGTGCATACCGGAGTCAGTTCATGGGGAAAGTGGTCCATGTGCTGGCTGAGGAAATAAAGAATGGATACTTTGAAGGGCTCACGGGGGAATACATCCGTGTTTCCATCAAAGATTCACATATAGAAAGAGGTCATATGTATCCTGTCCGGATTGATACGGTTACGGCTGACGGTCTGGCAGGCACTGTAGCAGAGGAGGAATTATAATGTCTGACTGCATTTTCTGCAAAATCGCAAATGGTGAAATTCCAAGCACCAAAGTTTATGAAGATGAAAATTGGTTCGCATTCCGGGATATAGAACCGGCCGCTCCGGTTCACGTCCTGCTGATTCCAAAGAAACATGTGGATAATATCCTTGCTTTCGATGAAGAATACAACAAAAACTTTGCTGATTTCTTCCTGGTGGTGAAGAAGATTGCCGAACAGGAAGGCCTGAAGGAGTCGGGCTTCCGTCTCGTCATGAATACCGGCGAAAAAGCAGGGCAGTCGGTCTTCCATTTCCATGCCCACATCATCGGCGGCAAAGCTATGGGCTGGCCCCCATTCCCGGAAGATAAATAATTTTCAAAAAACAGGAGGCCCGGATGACCGGGCTTTCTTTCCGTCCTGTTTCCGCTATGGAAATATAAAAGGGAATTGACAGAAAGAACATTGTATTTTATAATTTATAAGTGTGCAATAGCACCCCATCAGTCTTTATTGGGAGGGAGGGATATAGATGTCTGAGATCAAAGTTCAAAAGGGCGAATCTCTTGATAGTGCTCTTCGCAGATTTAAACGTTCCTGCCAAAAAGCCGGGGTTCTTTCTGAAGTAAGAAAACGTGAACATTATGAAAAGCCCAGCGTTAGACGTAAACTGAAATCTGAAGCCGCTAGAAAACGCAAGTATAAGTAATAGGTTGTAAGGTGATTGGTTTTGTCAATTAAAGAACAGCTTATGGCTGACATGAAAACAGCCATGAAGGCAAAAGAAGAAGGAAAGCTTGCATTGAACACGATCCGCATGGCTCGTGCTCATATCAGACAGGCCGAAATCGACGACGGACACGCGGACTTCAATGATGATCAGGTTCTTGCCGTTCTCCGGAAAGAAGTGAAACAGCGGAAGGAAACTCTCGCTGAAATCAAAGATTCCGGAAGAGAAGACCTGGTTGAACAGACCAAAGCGGAAATCAAAGTACTGGAAAAGTACCTGCCGGCAGAAATGTCTGCCGATGATGTAGAGAAGGTCGTGAAGGCGACCATCGACGCTATGGATCCTGGGCAGAGAAATATGGGTTCTGTGATGAAAGCTGTCATGGCAAAGCTGAAAGGCAAAGCAGACGGAAAGCTGATTAACCAGATTGTCCGTAAGCTCCTCGCCTGAGCTTTAAAGCTTGACAATGCAAGATGCGTGGTGTATCCTTAGTACATAAGTTAATATGCTGCGTCAAAGATGGCTCATTCCATTTGGAATGAGTCATTTTCTTTTGATTCAGATAGAAAAGCTTATATAAAAATGGGTTGTTAAGTCAAAAGTCTATAGGAGGACTCACATGACCGACGAATTGCTGTACTGCATCCCTGCAGGCCAATATGGGAAAGAAGGGGTACTTTCTCTCTTGGCACAGCACCCGGAAATCCGGTTTGTGTCGCTGGTAGGGATTGATCTGGCAGGCAATGACACGGATGAAAGAATTCCGATAGAGCTTTTCATGAAGGATTATGGGGACTTCTTCTCGGGAAAAGCTGTGCAGACCGATGGATCTTCAGTAGTTTTCATGAATATCGCCACCCTGAATGATGCCAGGGTGGATATGGTAGCCGACAGTTCCGTGAACTGGTATGTGGACTACAATGATGAAAATATCATGGCAAAGAACGGACTCCCTGTCGGGACGCTCCGCATTCCCTGCTTCCTGATTCATAATGGAGAATTTATTGATTCCCGTTCCATTCTGAAAAATTCCTGTGAATACGTGGCTTCGGAGCTGAAGAAACTGCTCATCGGGGCCCAGGTGAAGGGTATGGAAAATTTCCCTTTCTCTGAAATCCAGGATATCGTGTTTACTACAGGTACTGAACTGGAATTCTGGGTGAAAACCCCCAGTGAAAAAGAAACGGTGCAGCACCTTTCAAGTTCCCAGCGCCTTCAGGAACAGTACTGGCAGCGGATGCGCGGCAACGTACGAACTGCCATGGAACAGGCCATTGAAGAGCTGGACGCCCGGGGCATCCATGTGGAAATGGGCCACAAGGAAGTGGGCGGTATCAAACCGAAAATTGACGATGAGGGGCATATTTTTGATGTCTGTGAACAGCTTGAGCTGGACTGGCTTTTTTCTACCAATCCTCTGCAGGCTGCAGATAATGAACTGGAAGTCCGCATCGTGGTGAGAGAAGTGTTCCGCAGGAACGGCCTTGACGTATCTTTCAAGGCAAAACCGATCATGGGAGTAGCCGGCAACGGTGAACATACGCATGTGGGCATTGCAGCACTCCTGAAAAACGGCCGGACCATCAATCTGCTGGCACCGGAGCATATGGAGGAAGATTACCTTTCCACCATCGGCTACGGTCTCATCATGGGCATCCTGAAAAATTATGAAGCCATCAATCCCTTCGTCTCTTCTACCACCGATGCATTCAACCGGCTGAAACCGGGTTTTGAAGCGCCCGTATGTATCGTGACTTCCCTGGGCCACTCCCCGGAAGTCCCCTCGCGGAATCGGTCCATCCTGATGGGCCTCATTCGGGACATCGGAAATACGAAAGTGACGAGATTCGAGCTCCGTTCCCCGAATCCTTTTACCAATACCTATCTCTGTGTATCCTGTCTGTACCTTGCCGCCCTTGACGGTATCTTCTATGCAGTGAACTCCGGAAAAGAACCGGAAGAGCTTCTGGCTGAACTTTCCAAGAAAGCGGGAGACAGGGCAGATTACCTGGAAGAAGACAGGGCCTATCGCTGCGAAGGAAATATGTTTGAAGACTTTACCGATGAGGAAAGAGCGGCAGCATTCGGCAGGCCGCCCGCAACGGTGTGGGAAAACGTAAAAATCATGAAAGAAAATCCGGAAAAAGTGGCCGCCCTGACAAGAGGAGGAACGTTGAATGACCGGATTGTGGATTCCTTCCTGGCCTCCATCATTTACCGGTGGAAAAACGAGCTCATTGACCGGATCATTCCGGGAATCGAAGTATCGGTCAGGAAATATAAAAAACTGAATCATTGTGGTGGACTTGATGAACGCCGATGGAAATCCATCGAAGCAAAGCGCATCGAACTGGCCAAGGATATGGATGAAAATCCTTCCATCTGCAGCCGGCTGAAAGCGGCGCTGGAAAGCGAAGATTACGATACCGCATCGGACCTGCAGCTGGAACTGATTTCCAAAGCCCAGGCTCTGGAGAATGAATATCGGATTTATGCGCTGAATATCCTCGACTGATCAACTTCACAGAGGCCAAAGATGGCCCATTCTTAGTACTCAAGGATGGGCCATTTTGCATAATATTATATAGTTACCTATTTAATTGTTGGAAATATGGAAAACCTGCTGCCGCTGGCTTGCCGGTAAGGAGAGGCAGGGGGGACAAGCGGGATTTCCGTTAAATATTTCAAAATTCAGAAAAGTCAAAAGGAATTAGGAGGAATTCGCAATGAACAAAGACTTACTGTACTACATCCCAACCGGTGAATTTGGCAAAGAAGGCGTGCTCTCCCTTCTGAAAACCCATCCGGAAATCCGTTTCGTTTCTCTGGTAGGCATTGACCTTGCCGGCAACGATACTGATGAAAAAGTACCGATTGAACTGTTCCTGAAGAATTATGATGATTTCTTCGCAGGTACCGCTGTTCAGACCGATGGCTCTTCTGTAGTTCTGATGAATATCGCAACCCTGAACGATGCCCGGGTCGATATGGTTGCTGATCCCACTGTAAACTGGTACATCGATTACAATGAACACAATATTTATGAAAACGGCCGTCCTGTAGGCACTCTTCGTATCCCCTGCTTCCTGCAGCATAATGGCAAATTCATTGATTCCCGTTCTATCCTCAAAGAATCCTGTGCATATGTTGGCGCAGAACTGAAGAAACTCCTGGCAGAAGGCAAAGTCAACGGCATGGAAGGTATCCTGCAGGAAGATGTGGAAGACATCGGATTCACCATCGGCACAGAACTCGAATTCTGGGTAAAGACTCCGAGCGAAACCGAAACGGTTCAGCACCTTTCCATTTCCCAGAGACTGCAGGAACAGTACTGGCAGAGAATGCGCGGCAAAGTCCGTACCGCTATGGAAGAAGCCATTGAAGAACTGGATGCCCGCGGCATGAGCGTTGAAATGGGTCATAAAGAAGTCGGCGGTATCAAACCGAAACTGGATGACCAGGGCCGTACCGTAGACGTATGCGAACAGCTCGAACTGGACTGGAGATTCTCCATGAACCCGCTGCAGGCTGCCGATAATGAACTGGAAGCAAGAATCATCATTCGTGAAGTATTCCGCAAACACGGTCTTGAAGTTTCCTTCCAGGCTAAACCGATCATCGGTGTAGCAGGTTCCGGCGAACATACCCATGTAGGTATCTGCGCAACCCTTAAGAATGGTAAATCCATCAATCTCCTGGCTCCGGCAGATATGAAATCTGATTTCCTCTCTACCATCGGCTATGGCTTTATCATGGGTATCCTGAAGAACTACGAAGCTACCAACCCATTCGTATCCTCCACCACCGATGCATTCAACCGTCTGAAACCAGGCTTCGAAGCTCCGGTCTGCATCGTTACCTCCCTGGGCCACAATCCGGAAGTTCCGTCCCGTAACAGAACCATCCTTATCGGCCTTGTCAGAGATATCGAAAACCCCAAAGCTACCCGCTTCGAACTCCGTGCACCGAACCCATTCACCAATACTTATCTCGCCGCTTCCTGCCTCTTCCTGACCGCACTGGACGGCATCAAATATGCTATCACATCCGGCAAGTCCCCGGCAGAACTCCTGGCAGAACTCTCTAAGAAGCCGGGCGAAGAAGCCGACTACCTGGAAGCAGCAAGAGCTTATCGCTGCGAAGATAACGTATTCGAAGACTTCAGCGATGAAGAACGGGATGCCAACTTCGGTAAACCGCCGGCAACTGTATGGGAAAACGTACAGACCATGAAAGCAAACCCGGACAAAGTGGCAGTCATCGAAAAAGGCGCCCTCACCCCGGTTATCGTAGATTCCTTCCTGGCTTCCATCCTCTATCGCTGGGAAAACGAACTGATTGACCGCATCATCCCGAATACTGAAGCACTGGTCAAGAGCTTCAAGGAACTCCCGGCTGAAGACGGCATCGACAGCGAACGGTGGGCTGAAATCAAAGTCAAGAAATATGAACTGATCAAGGACACCAAGGCATCCAAGTGCCTCTGCACCAGACTGAAAGAAGCTCTGGCAGCAGCTGACTATGATACTGCATCTGATCTCCAGATCGAGCTCTCCAAGAAGGCTGAAGCACTGGAAAAAGAATACAACGCTTACGCACTGAACATTGTAGGTTGATTTCCATCTAAAGAAATAAAATCCCTCGTCCCCGGACGGGGGATTTTGTTATGCATGATAGTGATAAGCGGCGGTGGTGCGCTGAAGAATTTAAAAGCGAGCCATCTATGTATTGGGATATTTATACTAAGATACGCCTTTAGCTCTGATGCACATTACCTTCACTTACCACTTATCACTTCGCACTTTTCACTATCTTTTCTGATGGTATAATACAGTTATTAGCAAAAATGCTGAAAAATCCCAATGAAAGAGGTGTTTCTTTTGGAATTAGACAGAAATAAATTGATTGCCCGTTTCACCGATTATATTTCCTACAATACCCAGTCCAATGAAGAGAATGACCAGGTATGTCCCAGCACGCCTTCGCAGCTGGTCCTGGCCCGCCATCTGGAAAAGGAACTGAAAAATCTTGGCCTTGAAGAAATCACGCTGGACAAGAACGGTTACATCATGGCCACCCTTCCCTCCAACGGGGGAGAAGGGCCGGTGATCGGCTTTATTTCCCATATGGACACGAGCCCCGATGCTCCCGGAGGACCCATCCATCCCAGAATCGTGGAAAATTACGACGGAAAGGATATCCTTCTCAATAAAGAAAAAAATATCGTTTTTTCCACAAAAGATTTTCCGGAAATCCTGAAATACAAGGATCAGGACATCATGGTCACCGACGGGACTACCCTTCTTGGCTCTGATGACAAAGCCGGAGTGACGGCTATTGTCAGTGCCATGGAATATCTGCTCAGCCATCCGGAAATCAAACATGGAAAAATCAGGATCGGCTTTACGCCGGATGAAGAAACGGGCAGGAGCCCTCTTAAATTTGATGTCAAAGCCTTTGGCGCCGATTTCGGTTATACCGTAGACGGCGGCGAACTGGGAGGCCTGGAATACGAAAATTTCAATGCCGCTAATCCTACCGTCACCATTTACGGGAGAAGCGTCCATACAGGCGATGCCAAAGGGAAAATGGTCAATGCTATCACTATCGCCTCCGAATGGCAGTCTATGCTTCCCGAGGGATTGACTCCGGAATGCACGGAAGGGCGGGAAGGATTCTTCCATATTTACAAAATCGAGGGAACCGTGGAGAAATGCACCTTATCCATGCTGATCCGCGACCATGACCATGCACTTTTTGAAAAGAAAAAAGCTTTCCTTCACTACATGGCCGATTTCCTCAATCAGAAATACGGGGAAGGCACTGTAGTCCTCACGCCTCATGACGTCTATTACAATATGCTGGACATCATTCAGGACGGTCATATGGATATCATCGAACTTGCCCGGAAGGCCATGAGAAATGTGGGTGTGACACCCATTGAAAACCCCATCCGCGGTGGAACCGACGGAGCCCAATTGTCTTTCAAGGGTCTTCCCTGTCCGGACCTTTTCACGGGAGGAGCCAATTTCCACAGCCGCTTCGAATACCTTCCCATTGATTCCATGATAAAGGCCTGTGAAACGGTGATTGAAATCATCCGTCTTGCGGGGAAAGGGAAATAAAAATAATTTGGATTGAAACGCACTGAACCACTTATGGCTCAATGCGTTTTTTCTTGAAAGGAATAACACCTTCTATCAAAAGCAGCATTGATTGCTATATACGATCTACTTGATAAGTAACTGCTCGCTATTTCAAAAAATATTTATTACGATGACGCTCTATGTCCCATGCCTTTTGTATAATATAAATGAAGAAAGATGGGGCACTGCCTCGGGGTGCATTCACGGAGGAGGAATCAGGATGGATGAAGAAGACAGAATGAGGAAAGCAGAAATGCTGCACCTTTCAGGAAAAACGAGAGAAGCATTTCCTCTATTTGAAAAAGAAGCGCACGAAGGGAATGGCAGGGCTCTATATTTCCTGGCAGAGTATTATAAATGGGGCATGGGCGGCAGGGAAATAGACTGGGAAACAGCAGAAGAACTGGACCGGGATGGTGCCAGATGTGGTGAACCTCTGGCGCAGCTTAATATGATTTATTATCCTGACGCCTTGCCAAAAGAACGGGACTATATTTTAAAGAAAATCGTACCGAAAGTAGCAGCCCTTTCTGCAGACGGGGACTGGGCGGCCCGGGACGAACTGGCAGATTTATACCTGAATGGCACGGGCGTTGAAAAAGATGTGGAAAAGGCTCTTTACTGGGCGGAAAAGTCCGCAGAAGCCGGTTATTTTCGGGCCCTGACGAAAATAGCCAATATTTACCACGATCAGGGGAAATTGAAAGAGGCCATGAAATATTATGAGCTGGCCGGTAAAGCAGGTAGCGACTGGGGATGGCACAATCTGGGAGAGATGTATCTGGACAGTACTTCGCATGAAAGGGATGAGAGGAAAGCAGAATCATCTTTTCAAAAGGCCATAGCTCTTGACGGACCCGCACTTCCGGCAGCAGCCTGCAGTCTGGGTGCCTTGTATTATCAACAGGGCAATTTTAAGAAGGCGGCAGCACTATATCGCAAATCGGCAGGACGTGGCAATGACTGGGCCATGTTTAATCTGGGTGATTTATATCGTGATGGCAGCGGAGTCAGAAAAAATTTAAAGATTGCCATGAAATGGTACAAAAAGGCATATGAAGCAGATGATGAAGCCAGACCGGAAGCGGCAAACCGGATTGGTCTTGTATACTCGGATGAAGGAGATAAAGAAACTGCCCTTCTCTGGTATGAAAGATCGGGGGCCGAAGGATGCGACTGGGGCTGGTACAACCTGGGGCTTTATTATCAGGATCAGGAGGCTTATGATGCAGCACTTTCCTGCTTCCGGAAAGCCTATGAACTGAACGGGGATGCAGCCGGTGATGCAGCTAATCGTGCAGGCCTTATTTACAATGGACTTGATGTGGACGATAAAGCATCGGAATGGTATCAGAAAGCAGGAGAGGCAGGAAACAGCTGGGGCTGGTACAATCTGGGAGCTATCCTGAAAACAGCAGGAAAAGCAGAAGAGGCACTGACATGTTTCCGAAAAGCCTATGATGTCCCCGATGGGCCAAAAGGAGATGCAGCCAACCGCATCGCTCTCATTTACGAAGACCTGGGCAGAGAGGAGGAAACGGAAAAGTGGTACCGCATCTCCGGAAAAGCCGGTTACGACTGGGGCTGGTACAATCTGGGGCTTACATATCTGGTAAAAGAGAAAAAGAAAGAAGCACTTTCCTGCTTTGACAAGGCCTGCAGCCTGAAAGGTGAATGCGAAGCGGAAGCAGCCAATAAAGCAGGAATTGTCTGCTTTAGTCTGGGTGATATGGACAAAGCCATGGACTGGGCAATGAAGTCGGCCTCAGAGGGAAGCGAGTGGGGCCTCATCAGCCTCGGTACCCTGTACAGAAGCATGAAGAAATATGACAAAGCTGTTTACTGGTATGAGAAAGCCTATAAGAACCATGGAGAGGCCGGAGGCGATGCAGCTTTAAGACTGGCGGAAATTTATGATGAACTTTCCCAAAAGGAAAAGGCTCTATTCTGGTACAGAAAGGCGGGCATGGCGGGAAATGATGAAGGCTGGTACCGGCTGGCAGAGGCCATCTTTCATCAAACCTTTTCAGAAGAGACGATGCGGAAAGCTGCTTTCTATTATGAACTGGCCTATGAAAAAGGCGGCCCTGCCACGGGCTCTGCTGCTGCTTATCGCGGTTTATGCTCGGACCGGCTTGAACATTACGAAGAGGCAGATTACTGGTTTGAAAAAGCAATTGGTGCAGGAAACAGCATGGGCCTTTACCTCCTTGCCTGGAACGCGTGGCGCGGCCGCGGAATGAAAAAGAATGTGGAAAAGGCAGAAACTTATTTTCAAAAAGTACTGGAGTCCGATCTGGACCGGAATTTCAAGGGCGATGCGGCATGCATGCTGGGTAAAATTGAACAGGAAAAAGGAAATGAGAAACCGGCTTTTATCTGGTATAAAAAGGCTACCGGCTATAATCATGATGAAGGCTGGTACCGGCTTGGCCTCTCTTATGCCAATGGAGTGGGGACGGGAATCGATGCGGAAAAAGCACTGGAATCCTACCTTAAAGGCTGGAAACTGGACCATGATTATAAAGGGCCCATCGCCACAGCTATTGGCCTTCTGTATAACGGGAAGGAAGACTTTAAAGAAGCCCACGAATGGTTTGACAAGGCGGCTTCCTGTGGTGATGATGAAGGCGCCTTCAATCTGGCTGCCGAATTCCGCTACGGTATAGGTACGGAAAAGGACCTCACTGCGGCTGAAAACCTGTACGGACAGCTGGCAGCCCATGCGTCGGAAAACATTGCGCAAAAAGCGGCAGAAGCTCTATCCGAAATGAAGAAAGATAAAAACTCCGGCTGATTATGAATTGAGCTTTAATTAAAAAAGGGGAATCCATTCTTTGGATTCCCGGCCCCTTGGGGTGTGAAATGACTGTATAAAATATTGTTTGACAAAATTTTATATCTCCTGTAATATATATTGTGTTCATTCTGTGCCAGCATAGCTCAGTTGGTAGAGCAACGCATTCGTAATGCGT
>OMVW01000042.1 GCA_900314595.1 uncultured Dialister sp.
AAAAGGAGAAGGACAAAGAGCAGAAGACCGCCTGAATAAGTGGGCTAACCCCGAACAGAAAAATTAGGAATGGGTGTCCTTGACAACGGGACCGTTTTAAGTCTCTTTCCTGTCACCCCAGGCAGCGTTCAGTACGTCCAGAAGGCTGGAAAGTTCAAGGCCCAGGGCCTTTCCGATGGCCAGTCGTTCCTGATCACAGCCTTCCATGAATTCTGCCACCCGCTTCGTGAGCGGTGAACCGAAGAAATGGAATTCTTCCCCGTTTTCAATGCGGGTGATATTGAAAAGGCACTGGCTCACATGGATGATGGGATTGGTAGCCGAAAGAGAGGTGGACGCAGGAGAAGAGACCCGCACCACATGGGAGGCCATCCGGTGGAGCAGCTCGGAAAGGGCTCCTTCTTTTCCCATGCAGGAATAAACGATTTCCTCTTTCACCGCTTTGAACGTAAGGGATTTATAATCCGGCGCCAGGGTCCCGATGAAGGGCATATTGGCAGTCTCCGCGATGGTAATATCCGGAAGGCGGGGCCTCCTTGAAAGCTGGCGGGTGGCCTTGATGGCTCCCCAGCAGCCGTTCACGAAAAGAATGATCTGCCCATCGTGAAGGAAAGGCGCTATTTCCTCCGTTACACTCTCATGGTCTGTGGCCCGGGTGAAAACCATAAGGATATCCCCGTAATCCACCGCTTCCTTCAGGTCCTTCACCACCGGTACGTAAAAGGATGTATTCACGGCACCCTTTACTTCCACCGGTCCTTCGTTCCAGACTTTTGCTTTGGCAGCGTTTCGCACATACACTTTGACGGCCATATTTTTCAGTTTAAAATAAGAGGCGGCGGCAATGCCGGTGCTGCCTGCCCCGATGATGGTAATATTCATGATTCCTCCTCAGTCCTGAAACGACTGGTTTTCTTTTATTATTATATATTTTATCCTTTTATTCAAGGGCGGGGCGGACAGGAAATCCTGCAGGCTATGACAATTCCGCCTTCCATTTCCCTGATTCATGCTTTTTCTTGCATTATATACCTTCCTGTGTTATATTGAATTTAATTAATCTTACAGCGATGAAGAGAGAAAGTACGCGCAGGAAACACCAAAGAGAGCCCGGTCTGGTGGAAACGGGTGTGGGGAATGCGGGGAAGTGCCTCTCCGAGCAGGCAGGGTGAAGATAGTAGTCCTTCCCGGGATGCCCGTTACAGCTTCGAGTCTCGGACTCACTGAGGCTGCTCCGGCGATGGAGCGGCAAAATTGGGTGGAACACGGTCCTCCGTCCCTTTAGGGATGGGGACCTTTTGATTTATATGGAACCTTTCCCCGCGGATACCTCCATATGTACCTGCCTCATCAGCCGCCCACCTCCACGAACTCCGACCCACGATCCACGATCCACGGACCACGATTCACGAACCACGGGCCACGGACCACGAATCACGAATCACGAACCACGAGCCACGAACAACGAACAACGAACAACGAACAACGAACAACGAACAACGAACAACGATTTAGTATATTAATATGTATATATAAAGGAATGATGACCATGTCCCTTTTACTTCAAGCCGCACATATCAAAAAGTCTTTCGGAAAGGTGGAAGTCCTAAAGGATATCAGCCTCACTGTGGAGAAAGGCAGTGTCGTTTCCATCCTGGGCCCATCCGGTACCGGGAAGACCACATTCCTGCGCTGCCTGAACTATCTGGAAAAGCCAGATGCCGGGAAGCTCTCCATTTCCGACGTATCCGTGGATTTTTCTCATATTTCCAGAAAAGAAATCCAGTCCCTCCGCCGGAAGTCTACCATGGTCTTCCAGTCTTTCAATCTTTTCAGAAATAAGACGGTTCTGGAAAATATCACCGAAGGCCTCATTTACGGCTATGGAAAGCCAAAGAAAGAAGCTATCGAAATTGCCATGAAGGAACTGGAACGGGTGCACATGGCAGATTATGCGAAAATGTACCCCTCCTCCCTTTCCGGAGGCATGCAGCAGCGCGTGGGAATCGCAAGAGCTCTTGCGCCCCGGCCGGACGTCATTCTTTTCGATGAACCCACCTCCGCCCTGGATCCGGAACTGGTAGGAGAAGTACTGGATACGATCGCAGAAGTAGCGACCCTGGGTATCACTATGATCATCGTCACCCACGAAATGCACTTTGCCGAGGAAGTTTCCTCCAAAGTGGTCTTCATGTCCGACGGATATGTAGTGGAAGAAGGGACGCCGGAGGATATTTTCGTCCATCCGAAAGAGGAGAAAACGCAGCAGTTCCTCCAGCGCATGCTGAAGAGAGAAGAGGGTTAGTATGCTTACCTTTAATACATCGTTTTTCTGGGGCCTCTTCCCCAGACTGGCCACGGCCCTGCCTTTCACCATGGAAGTCATTATCGCTTCCATCCTGCTCTGCCTCCTGCTGGGGTCTCTGGTGGCCGTAATCCGCATAGCCAGGATTCCCGTGCTTCACCAGCTTTGTGAAATATGGCTTTCCTACAACCGGTCCATGCCATTTATCCTGGACCTTTACCTGGTCTACTTCGTCCTTCCGGCCATCGTGCGGATGCTCCACATCAGCCCCGACGGCTGGCCCCTCACCACGTATGTGCTGGTGGCCCTGGCCTTCCACTATACGCCGGTCATTTCGGAAATCATCCGCCCTGCCTATCTTTCCGTCGATAAAGGGCAGCATGAGGCAGCCATCGTTTTTGGACTTTCTCCCTGGCACCGGGTAGTGCACATCATTGCGCCCCAGGCCCTGCCGGTGGCGCTTCCGGGCCTTGTTTCCGAAGCCATCAATATTCTGAAAGATACGTCCGTCATGTTCTTCATCGGGGTAGTAGACCTCATGGGACGGGCAGGACTCATCATCAATGCGAACTACGGCCAGGGCAAGCTGGAGACCTATTGCGCAGTGGCTCTTATTTACTGGTTTCTCGTCATCCTGGTGGAAGTTTCCTTCCATATTTTCCAGAGACTGAATGGTCAGAACATGAGGAGGGCATAATGATCGATTTCGAAGTCATCCCTACCGCCCTCCTTTACATCATGGGCGCTATACCCAATACCCTTTTCATGGCCCTTGTGACCATGGTCTTTGCCATTATCCTGGGAAGCATCATTGCAGTCATCCGCCGGAATTCCGGGAAAATCGTAAATGGAGTCTTTGCAGTCATCGTCTCCTTCCTCCGCGGGGTACCGGCTATCGTACAGCTTTTCATCGTGTACAATTCCCTCCCCTTCCTGCTGGCGCCCATTATTTCCACTTTTGCGGGCCATACGGTAAAACCTTTCGACGTCTCTCCCTACTGGACCGTATACACCACGTTCATCCTTTACATGACTGCCTATCAGTCGGAAAATATCCGGGGTGCCCTCATGTCCGTGGACAAAGGGCAGTATGAAGCAGCTGTGGCCATGGGCATGACTCCTTTCCATGCCTTCACCCGCATCGTTTTCCCCCAGGCCTTCATCGTGGCCCTGCCTTCCTTCTTCACCTACTACCTGAAGACCATCAAGCTGCTGGCCCTCGTCTTCACAGTGAAAGTTATCGACATGTTCGCAAAAGCTGACCTTTTCTCTGCCCTTTACAACCGCCGTACAGAGCCGTACATCGCAGATGCTATCGCCTACTGGGGCATGGCCATCATCCTCACCTTCTTCTTCAACTGGTGGGAGAAACGGCTGAGGGAGAAAATGTGATTTGCCTGCCGATAGGACTTGTTCGTTAGAGCATATGTGCCAGGGACTTTGAAGTATTCGTTTGGCCTTCCCTTTCGACTTGAGGTGCTGCGGCATTTGGGCCTGGGACTTTGGGGTATTCGTTTGGCCTGCCGAGGCGACTTGAAGTGCTGTGGCATTTGTGCCCGGGGCTTTGGGGTATTCGTTTGGCCTTCCCTTTCGACTTGAGGTGCTGCGGCATTTGGGCCTGGAACTTTCAGGTATTCGTTGGGCCTGCCTCTTCGACTTGAGGTACTGTGGCATTTGGGCCTGGAACTTTCAGGTATTCGTTTGGCCTGCCTCTTCGACTTGAGGTGCTGCGGCATTTGGGCCTGGAACTTTGAAGTATTCGTTTGGCCTTCCCTTTCGACTTGAGGTGCTGAGGCATTTGGGCCCGGGGCTTTGGGGTATTCGTTTGGCCTGCCGAGGCTACTTGAGGTGCTGTGGCATTTGGGCCTGGAACTTTCAGGTATTCGCTGGGCCTGCCGAGGCGACTTGAAGTGCTGCGGCATTTGGGCCCGGTCGTTCTTCGTTATTCGATGTTCATTCTTCGTGAAGGTGGGCGCGCAAATTCATAAGCGCGCCCTTTTATATTTCTAAAACATTCACAGTTCTTCTCTTTTTGGGTATAATATTATCAATATATAAGAGGCCGCTTTTGATTTGAAGCGGCCTCCTTCCCGAAATCCCCATTCCGAAATCCGTTTTTATGATTTTGGGAAAACATTCTACCCTGGAAAGGATTAACCCCATGTCCACCATCCATGACATTACAAAAGAAATGAAACTGGCCTCCCCCATTCTGGCGGCTGTGCCCATTGAGACCAGGAACCTCGCGCTGGATCTGATCAAAGAAAATATTCTGGCCCACAGGGAGGAAATATTTGCAGCCAACGAGAAAGATCTTTCTCTGGCTGATGAAAATCATGTAGCACCGGCAGTGAGGAAGCGCCTTAAATTTGATGAAGGAAAATTGAAAGACGTGACCCATGAACTGACGGACCTGGCAAAGCTGCCCGACCCGATCGGAAAAGTCACTCTTGATAGAGAACTGGACGCAGGACTCCGCCTGCGCCGGGTGACCTGTCCTATCGGGGTAGTCGGCGTGATTTTTGAAGCCCGGCCGGATGCGCTGGTCCAGATTTCCTCGCTCTGCCTCAAAAGCGGCAACTGCGCTATCCTGAAAGGCGGAAAAGAAACCACCTATACGAACCGCATCCTTTTTTCCGTGATTCACGAAGCAGCCGTAAAGGCAGGACTCCCGGAAAAATGTCTCTTCCAGGCCGAGCAGCATAGTGAAATCGATGAACTCCTCGAATGTCACGATACAGTAGACCTCTTAATCCCGAGAGGCTCCAACAGTTTCGTCCAGTACATTATGAACCACACATCGATCCCGGTCCTGGGCCATGCAGATGGAGTCTGCCACATGTACGTGGATAAGGACTATGATATTTCCAAAGCCATTCCCCTCATTATCGACGGCAAGACCCAGTACACCGCTGCCTGCAATGCAGTGGAAACGATCCTCGTCCATGAAGATATTGCAAAAGAATTCCTGCCGAAATTAAATGAAGCACTCAAAGCAGCGGGCGTGAAAGAACGGGGCAGAGACGATGTGGAAGAAATCATTCCCGTAGAAAAAATGAAAGACGATGAAAGCTGGCACAAGGAATACCTGGACCTCGTCCTCTCCATCCGCCTTGTCAGAGATGTGGATGCAGCCATTTCCCATATCAATCAATACGGCTCCCACCATACGGACTGCATCATTACGGAAAATAAAGAAACCGCCGAACATTTCATGAACCTCGTGGACTCCGCCGGAGTCTACTGGAATGCTTCCACCCGCTTTGCAGACGGATTCCGCTATGGATTCGGCGCTGAAGTGGGCATCTCCACCAGCAAAATCCACGCCCGGGGCCCCGTAGGCCTGGAAGGCCTTATCTCCTACAAGTACAAACTGTACGGAAGCGGTCAGATCGTGGGAGACTATGCGAGTGGGAAGAAATCGTTCCATTTCAGAGATTTATAATCAGCATAATAAAAGAAGGGCCCTTCGGTCCTTTCTTTTTTATTGGATGTTCGCTAATGGCTGATGGGTAATGACTTTCTGCCCCTTGCGTCGGGCAGCTGTACATTGAAGTTAACAAGTTACAGGATGACCAGCTAAATGGCGATTCAGGGTAAAAGCTGTACATAAGGGTTAATAAGTGAATGAGCCGGGCCACAGACCGCACGATCCCCCGGGTGTCCCCTTGAGGGGAAAATCCTGCCGAAGGCAGGTAAATGGGTGTACTACAGATACTTGGCGATATGTTAGACAAATATTGCCTATTAAGATACATGTTATTCATACCAGCTGAGCGCCGAAGGCCCTGTCAAAACTTGCGCCCGAAGGGCGCCACCTTCCCGACCACCCCGATCGTCCCGACCACCCCGATCACCCCGATTCAAAGGGGTGTACTACAGATACATGGCGATATGTTAGACAAATATCGCCTATTAAGATTCATGTTATTCATACCAGCTGAGCGCCGAAGGCCCTGTCAAAACTTGCGCCCGAAGGGCGCCACCTTCCCGACCATCCCGATCGTCCCGACCACCCCGATCACCCCGATTCAAAGGGGTGTACTACAGATACATGGCAATATGTTAGACAAATATCGCCTATTAAGATTCATGTTATTCATACCAGCTGAGCGCCTAAGGCCCTGTCAAAACTTGCGCCCGAAGGGCGCCACCTTCCCGACCACCCCGATCGTCCCGATCACCCCGATTCAAAAATTTATTTCCCTCCGAGCTTCCTTTCCATTCCCCATACTCCCTATGCCCTTATGGAATGTAAAGCAAGAATCTCTGCGAAATCCTTCTTACATTCTCCAGGTTATATGGATTGGGAATAACTTTTTATCCCGGCTGTAACTTAAATTATTTTTATATTCATTTAAAGGAAAACATGCGTGCATATTCCTCTAAAAATGAGAAATTTTCCTTTTCAGCCCATTTTCCCCGTGCTATGATTAAGGAAAATCCAATATATTGAAAGGAATATCCTATATGACCAACGCTGTACTCATCGTCCTCACTTTTATCGTGAATTTCATATTGAATTATTATTTCTGGGTTATCATGATTATGCTTTCATTTATCTTTGGGTATCAGCCGGCCCCGGGCACGGAAGATGAAATAGTCCTGAAGCTCACTCTTGCCTCCATCCTCATACCAGGTCTTATTTCCCAATCCGGCCTCATGACAGGGATGTTTGTCTATAATGAAGGCGGAAGATCCCCTTCCCCTGAAGATGGACGTTATCTTCAGGAATGCCTGGACGATATCTGCCTTCGTGCACAGCTGGATCCAAAAGAATACCACCTTTATATAGGCGCTGTAAATGAATATAACGCATTCGCCCTGGGAAAGACGATTACAGTCTTCTTCCCCATTCTCCGCGATTTACCCAGGGAAGAAGTTATTGGGATCATGGCTCATGAAGTGGGGCATATTCAGAACGGTCATACCCGAACCGGTCTTCTCTGCGTGGGCATGTCATGGTTCAATACCATTATCAAGCTCGTTTTTAACGGAATAGCACTGATTTGTCGTCTCTTATTCTGGATTCCCTTCCTTGGTTTTGTCCTTAATGTTTTCTCACTGTTTATCATAACCATTTATAATATTATGGATATGCTTCTCTACATTCCTACCTTCCTCATCAACCGCTTTGGCAGCCGTCAGCAGGAATACCAGGCTGACGCCTATGCAGCAAAGCTGGGTTATGGGCCTGCTCTCGCTTCTGGCCTTGCAAAAATAGAAGCGTACTATGGAAATAGAAAAATGTCCATTTTTCAGCGAATCACCTGCGACCATCCCGGTACCGATGCCAGAATAAAAGCCATACGGAAAATCGTGGAAAAGCAGCAGCAGGAATCCGGCTTCTGGGATGACTGACCTCACGGCCGGCTCACCGGGCCGCAAAATCAGGCGGCCCATTTTTATTTTTCCCATTTTGATGTATGATAAGTTTGAACATACTCAAGTCATTAGAAATATCTGAACTTCATGATTTGGAAATATGGAAGTGGTTAGTTCTTAGTTTTCAACCTTCCGAATATCCCAACCTCTTCTACATAGAAAGTTTCCTTCCCTGTCAAATTTTTTCTCCCTCAGAATGCCCCCTGCCCTCCCGGCAAGGGAGCTCCCGAAGCAAAGCGTAGGATAAGGGGCTTCCCACCGCTATTTCCTCTGCCTGTGCAGAATCCCCTATATATTCGTGCTGCGAGAGCGGCACACCTTCCCCCAATCCGCAATCCGATTTTCCCAAAGGAGCAGAAATGAGCAAGTTAAAGACCCTCCGCAAGGAGCACCAGTGGAAACGATACGCCCTCTACCTCTGCGGGCTCCTTGTCGCCATTTTTGCGCTCATCCTCATTGCGGCAAAGATTCTTTCCTACGGGGCAGCCCAGGTCTTCAATTATGCTGCCGGCCGGCAGGACATGCTGCGGGGAACCATCACGGTAGAAACGATTACGGCCAATACCCGCGGAGGTGTCACTTTCACGAACCTTGCCTGGGATGATGTAGACGGAGACCCGATCCTGCGGGTGCCGGAAGGCTCCTTCCGCGTCAACCCCTGGGATATCCTTCGCGGACACTTTGTTTCCACTACCGTGCAGGAACTCACCCTCATCCGGCCTGCCTTTGCGGTGGAATTTGATGAAGATATGAATGTGGACTTCGTCAACCGCAAAGCTGAACGAAAAGAAAAGGAGAGAGAAAAGGAAGACGAAGAAAACGGGCTGAAAGAATTGGAAAAGAGAGTCAATAATTTCAACCGCAGCGGAAAACCGATCAAGGCAAAGCTCACCCTCATCGACGGAAAAATGGAAGCCTTCTACCGGGACCGCCACTACCTGGTGCGCCATGTGAACCTGGAAGGAGAAATCAATACAAAAGGCACCACCCGGCTGGACCTCAAAACCGGTTCCTTCGGCGGTACTGCCATAGGTGACGGAGCAGACCTTTCCTGTGAAATCAATTTCAAAACCGACGGTCTTCCTGCCATTATCGATTTCACCGCCAAAGGCGTGGACCCCTCCTCCCTGGGACTGGGGGATGATATCCATGATAAACTCACCCTCACCCTGCAGGCCTCAGGTCCTATTTCCCATCCCATAGGAGATGGCCATCTTTCCATGGATGAACTGCACATCCCGGCGCTGGACTTTTCCAAAGTCACGGGACTCATCCACTACGATGATGGACTTATGACCTTTAAAGACGTAAATGCCGGGGTATATGGAGGAACCGTCACTGCTTACGGAGATTACAATATCGATACCAGGGCCTACAACATCTACCTTTCCGGAGAAGATCTGGACAGCCGCATCCCGTCAAAAGAGCCGAAATTCTACTGCCTTGTGAAACTGGACGGAGAAATCCACTGCAAGGGAGACCAGAAAAGCCTTGTGGCCTTCGGAAAATTCTCCACCGGCGACGGTTTCTACATGCTTGTACCCTTCAACAGCATCAGCGGGACCTTTAATAACCACTACCGGACAGTGGACTTCTATGATGTAGCCATCGATACGAATTACGGCATCATCCGCACCGATGCCTTCCATATCATCAACGGCAAACTTCATTTAGGAAATATCGAACTGGTGGACAAAGATACAGGAAAAGTTATGAGCCTCAAAGAAGCAGCCGACAACGAAGGACCCATGAAGACAATTAAGAAAATACAGGAGAATGTGAAGAGCATCAAAAAACAGGTAGATGAGCTGAGGCCGTAATTTTTGGATAGGCTTGTATATCTGGTTCATCTCATGTCCGATGAAACGTTCTTCGTTGTTCGTTGTTCGTTATTCGCTGCCCGCAGTTTCTACAGGTGTCACAAGTTCGTAGAAGTTCAAATAAAAAATGCGTCATCCGACGCATTTTTTATTTTACAATTGAATTTCCCCCAAAAAGTCCCCTACCACTTTCGAGTAAACGGAAGGGGAGGCACCCCATTCGGCAGCGTGGGATACGTTTTCGAAGAGGTACAGCTTCTTCGAAGGAGAAGAGCTTGCTTCATAGAGTTCCTCAGCCCGCTCATAAGGGACGAGGGTATCTGCCGTGCCATGAAGGAAAAGGGTGGGCACGGTGGAATGGGTCACTGCGTTCAATGGGTCCATATCCCTTGTGGTCTTATGATAGCGGAAAAGAAGGTCCCCCTGGAAGAAAGGGTAAATGGCCCGGAGGCCCCAGAGGGCTCTTTCGTCACCAAGCCAGGCAAAAAGCTTTTCCTCAGCCAGCTGCTCCAGATTTCCATAAGAGCTGTCGGAAATGACAAAGGAAAGATTTCTCCCCTCCTCCGTTCCGCTGTAAAGAAGGGACATGGCTGCTCCCAGGGATACTCCGTGAAGGCCGATTTTCCCGGAAGGCGTATTCTTTCGTGCCCATTTCACCCAGGCCGATATATCCTCCGTCTCCCGAAGGCCCCAGGTGGTGCGGCCGCCTCCCGATTCCCCGTGGCCCCTCTGGTCGATGAGAATCATATTGTACCCCAGATTCCGGTACATCCTCGTATAAGGCAGGCACATGCTCCGGTTCTGGTACAACCCGTGAAGAAGAATCACCGTAGGCCGCCCTTCCCCGGGATCAGGCATCCAGGTCCCCTTAAGCTCCGTCCCGTCGGCAGAAATAACGGACACCGTCTTTCCCCCGGACCAGGCCTCTGCCTCCCTCATGGCAGGAGTCATTCCTCTATGATTCACAATCCCCAGGATCTCATCCCAGGGCGCATTCAATAGATTCTCCGTCATCTCATGCCCCAGGTAAAACCCGGCTCCCAGGGCAAGGATGAAAAGAGCGATGATCATATTTCTAAAGAAATGAAAAATAGTCCTCATAGAAATCCCCAAATCAAAAACAAAGCAGAAAATCAGTCAAATCTTCGTGATTGCCCGCCGGGGAAAAATCCCCATATATACGTCGGCGGAGAGCCGACACCCTCACGAATCACGAAATCTCGAAATGGACTATATCAGGGCTCGCCGAGATGAGGCTGCCTCACGAATACCGAATGAGACTCTGCTCAATGGTGCACCAAGATGGAATGTATCTCATGGTATACCCTCAAGTTCACTTCAAGTCAAGAGGGCCGTCATTCGTCTGCATACAAAAAGTTTCTGCATTTCACTGCACAAACTTATAAAAATAAAAATTTTCTGCAGTTAATTACATAAACTTTTTATTTTCTCAAATTTATGCTACAATTCAATAGAGAATCCATGCGAAATCAGAGAGGAGGCCCCATGAAACATAACCAGGATCTGAAAATGAGAAAGTCCTATCTGGACCGATTAATTGCCTTTCAGGATAAAGAGCCGGTCAAAATCATTACAGGTATCCGCCGCTGCGGCAAATCCAGTCTTTTGAAGCTCATGGCTCTCCACCTTCTGGAATCGGGCGTGGAAGAGAAGCAGCTGATTGAAATGAATTTCGAATCTTTTGCCTTCCGCCATATGGATGTGGACAGTCTCTACGAATACATCAAATCCCGTATCCTCCCCGGAAAGCGGATGTACCTTTTTCTCGATGAACTCCAGCGGGTGCCCCAATGGGAAGAAGCAGTCAATGCTTTCCGCGTAGATTTCGACTGCGATATTTATGTCACCGGTTCCAATGCATACCTGCTTTCCTCGGAATACGCCACCTACCTTGCCGGACGATATGTGGAAATACGGATGCTGCCCCTGTCCTTCCGGGAATTTCTTGACTTCCATGATTTTACCCTGAAAGAGGAAGAAACCCTTCTGGGCCCCCGGAAACAAATCCATGACAAAGCCGGCACTTCCTATGAACGGAAGGACCTGTTTGATGCCTATCTTCACTTTGGCGGCATGCCTGGCCTTGCAGACGTGGGACTGGTCCAGGACAAAGCCCTCACCCTGCTCGATGGCATTTACAATACCGTGGTATTCCGGGATATTCTTGAAAGAGAAAAAAGGCGGGGCCGGCCGCAGGTAACTGATCCCATTCTTCTCGACAAAATCATCCATTTCCTGGCTGACAATATCGGGAGCAGTATTTCCGTTTCCTCCATAGGAAATACTTTAATCCATGAAGGACTTCTCTCCCCGGACAGGAAATCCACCCCAAGCACCCATACCGTCCAGTCCTATATCCAAATGCTTCTGGAAAGTTATTTCTTCTATGAAATCAAACGGTTCGACATCAAAGGAAAAGCCTATCTCCGGACTCTGGGAAAATATTACATCGTCGATATGGGCCTTCGCAATTATCTCCTGGGCTTCCGGGACAGAGACAGTGGGCATATCATCGAAAACATCGTGTATTTCGAACTTCTCCGCCGGGGATATGACGTGGCCGTAGGGAAACTGGGAAATATGGAAATAGACTTCATCGCTTCCCGGGCCGATGAAAAGCTTTACATCCAGGTCACCGAATCCATGATGAGCGAAGACGTAAGGGAAAGGGAACTGGCCCCGCTCACAAAAATCCGGGATAATTACGAAAAAATCATCCTTACCCTCGAACCGGGCCTTGAAACCAATTTCAATGGCATTCATTCCGTCAATCTCATAGACTGGCTGCTGGAGGAGAATTGAATAACACTCTCACACTTCCCGGCTTTGGATATAAGCAAAGCAGTTATCATTTAACAGTTCTCCGTTCACAGAAAAAGGCACCGAAATCAGACGGTGCCCTTTTTCATTGTAAATATCAATTCCAGGACTGATAAAATGAGACTCTCTGAAATTCTGCGTCTCCGTATCTTCGCCGGGAACTCATAACTGATAAATAACTTTAAACCTGTCAGGATTTCAGTCATCCATCAGGATGAAAGAAAACTACCCAATCCGGTAAATATAATCCTTCTTCCTGGGAGCTGCCTTTCCTGCCGGCTTTGCCGCATAGCCCAGGATGCAGTGGCCTATGCCTTCATAGTCTCCTTTGATTTCCAGCTTTTCAAGGATGGCCTTTCCTTCAGGCAGCTCGAATTCTTCCTTTGCCCGGTGAATCCAGCAGCTGGCAATACCCAGGGATTCGGCAGCAAGCATCATATTTCCAAGGACCAGACTGCCATCATAGACGTGAGTGGGCCTATTCTTGTCCGCCAGCACGATGGCCACTTCCGGAGCCCCGTAGAAAGGATCCATCTTTGTGCCCATGATTTTCGCATTGAGGGCAGAGAGTTCATCCCGCAGTTTCTTATCCGTCACCATGATGATAATGGGAGACTGCCGTCCCATGCCCGTAGCCGCATAGGTTCCTGCCTCCAGAATCTGCTGCAGGATGTCTTCCGGAATGAGATCCGGTTTAAAAGAGCGGCACGCCCGGCGGCTCAGGATAGTTCTCAAAGTTTCGTTCATATGTATTACCCCCTCTACGTAAAAAAGGAAATATTTCCAGTTCACTCTGAAATCAATATAGCACAAAATCTTGAAATGGCAAATGAATCACAAAACCGATTCCTCGCCGGAAATCACCCCCCCGCCTGTGCACATCCCCCATATAAAATTCGTTGCCGCATCAGCGGCAACACCTTCCCGAACCCCGCACCCCGCACCCCGAAATCTCGGAATGGGCTATACCGGGCCGTGCCGTGGTGAGGCTAAGACCCGAATACCGTATGTTTCTCAATCCCCGGTAACTACTAAACCTGCACTATCCATCAGCATACCAATTGATGCACTAAAAAATCCCATCTCTTACGAGATGGGATTTTAATCAGCAGCTTCCTATCCTCCCGGGCCGCTTCCAGCCAAGT
>OMVW01000002.1 GCA_900314595.1 uncultured Dialister sp.
AGTGACAGAAGCACAAGCGCGTTAACGCGCAGCCAGTAATAAAAGGCCCTTGTGGCCGCATGTGAAGAACCACCAGCTATGCTGGTGGATTTCTTTTTTTATTCCTTTTACTGATTTTCTTTAAAGTCATTTTTGTATTTGAAGGTAAAGTAAAGAAAAACAATTCCTGCCATTATAAATCCAGTCAAAGCTGTGATTTGTGCGCTTTTAAGACCAAATGCAAGGGTACCATAGTCACCACGGAAAAATTCCAGGAAGAAACGAAGAATTGAGTAAAGCATGATGTAAAGGCAGAATACGGTTCCTCTGGCATGTCTGAAACATGAGTACCAGAGGAGAAGTCCTAAAATCAGAAGATCTCCCTGGCATTCCCAGACTTCCGCCGGCCATAGCGGCTGGGCCCCATATGTTTGATAAGCAAGCGTAGTCTCAGGGTAAAGAAGCCCAAAATTTGCACCAGTGGGATGGCCGAAAGCGTCTCCGTTCATGAAATTGGCGATACGGCCAATAGCTTGTCCAAAAATAATGGCAGGTGCCACTATATCGGCAAATGGAAGGACCGGAATTTTATTTCTACGCAGAAATATATAACCTGCCGTACAGGCAAAAATAACTCCTCCCTGGATTGCCATACCACCCTGCCATACGAAAGGAATCTCAAGGAGATGGTTATGGTAATAACTCCAATCAAAGAAAAAAACGTCCCAGAGCCTCCCGCCTATAATACCTGTGAATGCAATGGTGAGTCCAAGGTCAAAAACATATTCATGCCAGCCGCGGCCATCTTTTTTTAGGAGATAATAAGCCATAATGCAGCCAAAAATGATTCCAAGGGAAAAGAATATTCCATAAAAACGAATGGGGAAACCGCCTATAAATGTGACATATTGATGCATGATTGGCTCCTTTTTATGAATAATTTTATTCATTATACAATATGAAGGTTTATTTGTTCAGTATATGGAACATTTTTACCTTAATAGGCAGTTAATTTCATTACCGGTAAAAATACATTAATTAATAAATGTTCGATAAATCACATATCAATCTAATTGCGGATTAAAAATAAAAATATTTATACCCATAGGGGTATTAGTATATTAAGAATTATTAAGTTTTTCATTTTAGGTAAATATGAATTCAGGGAAAAGAAGAAATTGATGATTTATAACGATTTTATCGGATTTTTTTACATCTATTAGTTCTGAAACAATTCTAAAATTTATGAATTATCTGCAGGATTGATGAGAATAATGATTAGACAAAAACTAATTATTTACTTTTAATTATTCAAGAAAAGACTTGAAATCGTACAATCTCATGGTATGATGATTATAGCCAAATAAAATTCAAATGATGATTTTGCTTAAGCTGCATCTCGGAAACAGCCAAAATAATAATAAAAAGTGGCAGATAAGAATAAAAAATACTTGATGCAGCATCGCCTGTTTGCTATTTTGGGAGGTATCAAAATGAGAAACTGTATTTTAGTTATTGAACATGATCCAAGCGTCAGCCGTTTTATGCAGCTCAAGTTGGAGGAAGCCGGTTTTTCCTGTATTGTTGATAATTCTGGCGATTCTGCTGTAGATATGGCGGGACAGAGGCAGGCTGAACTGATTGTACTGGATCCGGATGAGCCTTTGAAGAATGGACCGGAAATTTTAACAAAAGTTCGTGAAGTCAGTCCCATTCCGGTTATTTACCTTTCTGCAGATGGCAGTGTTGATGCCAAAGTGAATGCTCTCAATGCCGGTGCCGATGATTATATGACCAAACCTTATGCGACAAAAGAACTGATTGCAAGAATTCATTCAGCTCTTCGTCGTCACGAGGAACCAAAAGTAATAGTGGATCCTGCTTTTACTATCGGAGATTTGTCAATTTACCCGGATCGTCACGAAGTCCGTGCAGGTGATGAGATTATCGATCTTACAAAAAAAGAGTTTGATTTGCTTCTGTTCCTTGCTAAAAATAAGAACCGCGTGATAAAAAGAGAAGAAATTCTTGAAAAAGTCTGGGGGTACGGTTATGCGGGAAAAACAAACATTGTAGATGTTTATGTCCGTTATCTCCGAAGCAAAATAGATGAGAAAGTAGGTAAGAAATATATCCATACCGTCCGCGGTATTGGTTATGCTGCCAGAGACTGATTATGATCAGGCAAGTTATTGTAGTCGAGGGAAAATCTGATATAGCACGTGTACGAATGGCAGTGGATGCAGACCTTATTGCAACTGGCGGCTTTTCAATCAGGAAGGAAACGATTGAACAAATACGTTACGCCTATGAAAAAAGAGGAATTATTATATTGACTGATCCTGACGGACCTGGTGAACGCATCCGCAGACGGTTATCTGATCTTTTTCCGCAGGCTCTTCATGCATTTGTGCCGAAGAAGGAAGCATCACTTCCGGATGATGTAGGTATAGAAGATGCTTCTCCTGAATCTATCCGAAAGGCTCTTTCAAAACTTCGGCTGTATTATCAGATTGATTCTGACTTATTCTCAATGAATGATCTTTATAATGCTGGATTAGTTGGAGCTGCAGATTCATCACGAAAACGAGCCGATGTAGGTGCTGCACTGGGAATTGGTTATGGTAATGGTAAACAGTTCCTTAAACGACTGAATCATTACGGGATTACTCGGGATGATTGGAATAAGGCATTAGCACAGTGCCGGGAGGGATTTTCATGTTAGAAGCAAATCTCGCGGATCGGCAGGTCGTTCAATATATAATCAGACGATTTGGTATTCATGCCAAACATAAATTGGGGCAGAATTTTCTGATTCGTCCAGATATAGTTGCTGCTATTGCGGAAGCGGCAGAATTGGGGCCCGGTATCCCGGTTATGGAAATAGGCGCAGGTATTGGGACTCTGACTCAGGCTTTAGCTGAGACCGGTGCTGACGTTATTTCTTTTGAACTTGACCAGGGACTAGAGCGGGTGTTGTCTCATACTCTGGAACATTACCCAAATATCAGGATTATTTACAAGGATGTACTAAAGGCGGATTTGAAGGAAATCCTGGGAAATAGAGAGTGGCGTTGTGCGGCCAATCTGCCTTACTATATCACTACTCCAATTCTTTTGTCCCTGATCCAGTCAGAACTTCCGATTTCTCTTTTTGTATTCATGATGCAGAAAGAAGTAGCTGACCGGATTCTGGCGATACCCGGTTCCAAGGATTATGGGGCACTTACACTGGCGGTGAATTTTGACTGCACTGCGGAACGGGTTCTTGATATCCCGTCATCTGCATTTATCCCAAGACCACAGGTCACTTCTACCGTGATTAAACTCAGACGCCGCAGCCGTCCTGCGGTAGATGTGAAAGATAGGAAACTTTTCTTCGGCCTCATCAGGATGGGCTTCGGACAGAGACGAAAGGTCTTTACCAATGCCATGAAAGCCGGCGGAATTCCTGCCGAATGGATTCAATCCATTCTTGAAAAAGCAGGAATCGATGGTAAAAGGCGTGGAGAGACTTTCTCTATAGAAGAGTACGGCCGACTGGCTGATGCCTGGTATGATAAAATTCACGAGTGAAAGGGAAGCAGGTTCTTCGGAACCTGTTTTTATTTGCTGCAAAGTTTTGCCTTTTGTCGGACGTGGATTTTGTAATGACCTTTCCGGTATTGGCGTACTTTACAAAAGGAATGGGCGGCGCTATAATAGGAACAACGCAGGGAAAGAGAATGTTTTTCTCAGATGTATTCAGAGACAGGGCGGCCGGTGAGAGTCCTGACAAAAGAGAAAAATTTCCACTCAGGAGCGGCTGATGAAGAATCGGACGGCTGGTAACCGATAAAAGACTGTGAGCCGGCTTTTGCAAATTGGGTGGTACCGCGATGACTTCGTCCCATAGGGGAGGAAGTTTTTTATTTTATTCTCATAAAGAGAATAATGAGTCATTACAGGGAGATGTAAGTATGCTTGATATCAAGTTTATCCGTGATCATGTGGAAGAGGTAAAACAGAACCTGACTAATCGTCATAATCCTTTCGACCTTGATCAGGTGCTGGCACTGGATGAAAAGAGAAGAGAACTTCTCCAGGAAACGGAAGCACTGAAGAGTGAAAAAAATGCAGAATCCAAAAAGATTGGCGAAGCGAAGAAAAAAGGACAGGATGCCGGTGAAATTATTGCGGCTATGAGAGAAGTAGGCAAAAAGATTTCTGCTATCGATAAGGAACTGGGAGAAGTAGAAAGTACTTTGAATGAACTTCTTCTTCATATCCCGAATATGGCCGACAAGACCGTTCCCATTGGAAAAGATGATTCCGAAAATCCGGAAGTCCGCCGCTGGGGAGAAATTCCGAAGTTTGATTTTCCCATTAAAGCTCATTATGAACTTGGTGATGATCTGGGAATCCTGGATGTGGAAAGAGCAGGAAAGGTTTCCGGCACTCGATTTTATTTCTATCTTTCAGGAGCAGCCCGTCTCGAAAGAGCCGTATATAACTTCATGCTGGATCTCCATACACAGCAGAATGATTTCACCGAAGTCATTCCTCCCTATATTATCAATGGCAATTCCATGCAGGGCACGGGTCAGCTTCCGAAATTTGCTGAAGATATGTATAAAGTAGAAGGGGAAAATATGTACATGACTCCGACTGCAGAAGTACCGCTCACCAACTACTTTGCCGGTGAAATCCTGGACGGCGATATGCTTCCGGTTCATCTGACTGCCCTGACTCCGTGCTTCCGCAAAGAGGCAGGATCTGCAGGCAAAGATACCCGTGGACTTATCCGCCAGCACCAGTTCCATAAAGTGGAAATGGTGAAGTACTGCAAACCGGAAGACAGCTGGGATGAACTGGAAAGTCTGACCGCTGAAGCAGAAAAGGTCCTCCAGCTTCTGAAACTGCCATACCATGTAGTCTGCCTCTGCACTGGCGATATTGGTTTCTCCTCCGCAAAGACTTATGATATTGAAGTCTGGATGCCGGCACAGGATAAGTACAGGGAAATTTCTTCCTGCTCCAACTGCCTTGATTTCCAGGCAAGAAGAGCCAATATCCGCTTCCGCAGGACTCCGGGAGCAAAACCGGAATTCGTTCATACTCTCAACGGTTCCGGACTCGCCGTAGGCAGGACTGTGGCAGCCATCATGGAAAATTACCAGCAGGCAGACGGGACTATCAAAGTTCCGGATGTGCTCGTTCCATACATGAACGGGACTACCGTTATCGGAAAGCGAAATGGTTTCCCAAGCTCCAGACCGGTTAAAAAGAAATAATTTGAATTAAATAAAATCCCGGAAGACAGATTGCCTTTCGGGATTTTTGCTTTCTCTCAGTCTTTATAAATGGATTCCATAGTCATGGGGAGATTATTATTGATTCCTTTACTCAGGATAAACTGCCCCACATCCAGGACACCGGTACGGAAGCCCGATTCGCAGCCTCGGAGGTAAATATCCCAGAGACGTTTGAACTTTTCATCATATCTGGCGGGAAGTTTATCCTTGTGGGCATTGAACGATTCTGCCCACAGGTGAAGGGTTCTGGCATAATGGCGGCGGAGACTTTCAAATCCGATCATGCGCATTCCAAACATGGGGAAAATATTTACAGTTTCACGGATTCCGGGGATATATCCGCCCGGGAAAATATACTTTGCTATCCAGTTTTTCGTCTTCTTTTCCTGAGCATTCATGTTGATGATGAAATGAAGGAGGAACAGCCCGCCGGGTTTCAGGAGGCTTGAAACTTTATTGAAATAAAGAGGCAGATATTTTTTACCTACATGTTCTGCCATGCCGATAGAGATAATTTTATCAAACTGATAATTATCGGAATCGAGATCCAGGTAATTTTCCAGAATGACGTTAACCTGTCCGTCCAGTCCTTCATGGTGAATCCTGTCTTTTTCTGCTTTGTACTGCTCTTCGGAAAGGGTGATTCTGTCGCATGGACGCCGTATTTTTTTGCCGCGTAAATAATGAGTTCGCCCCAGCTACAGCCTATATCAAGCAGATTTTCCCCTTTATCTGGGCTTCATAAAGGCTGTTTCCGGCATGTTTGAAATAGGCACAGCTGTAAGTCCGGGTGGAATCCAGAAATGAGTCGAAGAGGTCATTGCCAAGATCATAATGGGCATGGATATTGCCTTTTTCCCGTTTTTCTTCCTCTTTTATCATTTTCTGACGAAGCGAGGCCAGATGGTAAGGGAGTTCAACCGGATCTTTTTCAAATGCAGTCGCTACTATGTCATCCAGATTTCCTTCGAAATCCACAATGCCATCCACATAAGCGGAACCCATGAGTACGTCCAGGTCTTCTTTCATGTCCGAGGCGGAAAAGTCAGGCTCCCGGTTAAAAATAATTTTAAATTTTGGAGAAGTATTTCCATAGTTCTTTTCTTTACAATCCCAAAATTTTACAGTAAAACCACCTTTTTTCTATAATTTTAATGCCATATTTAAAGCTTCTTTTTTTAACATAGGCACATAACGATATAAATTCTCTATCTATCAATAAATTATATCACTTTTAACTATAAACTGTTATTGTAAATACTTAATATAACAAAAAGAAGAATTTCGGAGAAATTAATTAGGCAAACCATTGAAATCAACACAGGTGATTTCAAATAATTTGAAAAAGGTTCTAACGAAAAGCGAAAAACTACTTTATGAAGAAATTGATGAACCCGGTCATAATTGGGGGTCATTCAATATAATGGGGTTATCGGTTTAAATCACGGTATATATGCCGTGAGTGGTAGATTCATCGGCCATGGGTATAGTATAATTAAAAAGAGGTGGTGAAATGAGATCAAATCAAATGAGCCTCGGTATTCTGATGGTCTTTCTGCTTTTACCATCAGCTTCAGTTTTTGCTTTTGATAATGGGAATATTTCCGGTATGATACTGAGTCCTGTGGCAGAAGGAGTGCTGGCTGCAATGATTTTTTTGTCCCTTCTTGCGGAGATCAAGACTGCCGGTTTTTCCGGGGGATCCGTTCTGGCAGCCATTGCCGGCTCCATTCTCATTGGTGCTCACTGGACACAGGGGAACGGTTCAATAATTGAATTTATTCTTTTCTTTGGAGGCATGGCTCTGATTCTGGCTGATATGCTGATACTTTTTACAGGTGCAGCAGCTGCCGGTGGAGTTGTTTTCATTATAGCGGGATTGTACCTTGTCTTCGGTGGAGGCGTGCAGGCACTGTACATTCTTTCAATTGCACTGATTCTTTCCACAGCAGGTATTTATTTTCTTGCGGACCACCTTTCCAGAAGCAGGCTGTGGGAGAAAATTTCTCTTAAAACGACACTTAAAGGAAAAGAAGGATATCGATCTTCTTCTCTAAATCTGAAGGAATACACGGGTTTGAAAGGGATGGCTCTTACGGATCTCCGTCCTGTTGGGAAAATCATTGTTTCCGGACGGATTGTTGATGCGGTTTCTGATGGTCTTTATATTAATAAGGGCGAATCTGTTTTTGTGCTGAAGGCGGAATCCACCTGTGTGGTAGTATGCAGAGCAAAGGAATCTTTTCTATCTGATAGGAGTGAAAATTGATGGATCTGATGGTATTTCCCGGATTTGTATTTATTGTTGCGGTGGCGGCATTGTCCATACTTCTTCATTTTGTACCGGTTGGATTGTGGATTTCTGCGCTCGCTGCTGATGTAAATATTTCCCTCTTTAATCTGGTGGGAATGCGTATCCGCAGGGTAGAACCACGGATGATTGTATTGCCCCTCATTAAGGGAACAAAGGCAGGCCTTCCATTGAATGTGAACCAGCTTGAAGCTCATTATCTGGCCGGTGGGAATGTGGATAATGTGGTGGATGCTCTCATCGCAGCACACCGGGCTCAGATTGAATTGTCTTTTGAACAGGCAGCTGCAATTGATCTGGCCGGTCGTAATGTGCTGGAAGCTGTTCAGATGAGCGTTAATCCGAAGGTAATCGAGACACCTACGATTTCAGCTGTAGCTAAAAACGGTATAGAGCTGAAAGTAAGGGCTCGTGTTACGGTCCGGGCCAATATTGATCGCCTCGTAGGCGGAGCAGGGGAGGCAACTATTATAGCCAGGGTAGGAGAAGGCATTGTAACGACAGTTGGTTCTGCTGAAAGTCATACAGACGTGCTTGAAAATCCTGATCATATTTCCAGAACTGTTTTAGGTAAGGGACTTGATTCCGGTACTGCTTTTGAAATCCTTTCCATAGATATAGCGGATGTGGATGTCGGAAGAAATATCGGTGCTCAGTTGCAGACAGACCAGGCGGAGGCAGATAAGCAGATTGCTCAGGCCAGAGCGGAGGAAAGACGTGCCATGGCTGTTGCAAAGGAACAGGAAATGCGAGCCTTTACTCAGGAAATGCAGGCTAAAGTAGTGGAAGCCCAGGCGGAAGTCCCTCATGCAATGGCATTGGCTCTGGAGAAAGGGAAGCTCGGTGTTATGGATTATTATAATTTGAAAAATATCGCTGCTGATACAGAAATGCGTGAAAATATTGCGGAAGCCGGAAATCCTGAAGGCCATAAGTAATCGATAAAGACTTAAAGCAAGGTGGAAATAATTATGACACACCAGATGCAAAATCCCGGGGATGAATATGATTTTGCTTCGCTAAGAGATAAAATAAAGAATGCCTGGGGAATTAAGAAAAAATCAGAGGATTCCGGTGCTTTGAAAAAGAAATTTCAGGAATCATTTGACGAAGAAGAAAAAAATGCTACAATAGCAGGGAAGAACAGAAAATCGAAAAGGATAGCCGCGTCTCATGCTGTATTGAAGGATAAGAAATATTTGGCTTTCAATTCTTCTCAGAATCCCGGTTTCAGGTCGGATGGGAGAGGAACTGGCAAAGTCGCTGTTTCATCCCTCTGGACGTCAGACCGGGCTGCCCAATGGGTACTGTATGAGGCTGTTTTGGGTTTGCCCAGAAGCAGAAACCCCTGGAAACCGGTCCGGTAAACCGATTATAATCTTCGAAGGAGGGATTATACACAGTGGATACATATAACGAGGAAATTTACGGTAAAGTGCTTTGGGAGTGCTGCCGGTCAAACACATATATTGTGCTTATGTCTCTGCTATATGTCATCATGAGTGCCGGCGCTATCATCATGGCCATTACGCACGATTTGAATCATGGCATTATCCTGTATATTGTTGCTCTTGCAGTGATTGCTTTTTCACTGTTTCGTATTCACAAGCTTCATTGTCCTGTCGCCCTGATTTGTGAAAAGAAACTTCTCGTTGCGGTTCCCTGGTCTTTTGTTAATTCTGATTATTATATTTCCCTCCGTTCATTTTATATGCCCGTGGATTATAAAGAGGTGGCCGGGGTTTCCAGTGGCTGGAACAGGCTGTATATTGGTGCCCGGATTACCGGCGGTATTGTGGCACTGCCGGTACAGCTTTCTTATGTATCTCTGGGGGATAAGATTTATTTTCAGGACTGGGTAGAAAGAAAGCAGGAAGAAGCAGTCTGATTTCAGGACTTCGAAGTTCGGGTTCTTTTCGATACCAGTTGATTTAAAGGACATAGTATGATACGATTATGCCATGTTTATTACTCTATGAGGTGATTGAAATGGCAGCTAAAATTACTTATACCATTCAGGAGGAACTGGGGGATCTCTCGGTTGCGTCCAATGGTTGGAAAAAACAACTGACTTATACGAGTTGGAATAACAGGGATGAAAAATTTGATCTTCGCTCCTGGAATCCGGATCATACGGCGATGACCAAGGGCTTGACTCTGACTAAAGATGAGCTGTTGAAGCTCCGGGAAATCCTGAACAATCTTGATCTGGACAAGTATTGATTATAATTTAAAAAGGCTCTCCGACAGGAGAGCCTTTTGGCGTATTTAAGGGGTTTAGGTATTCCATCTCTTTTTTTATAGTCGGACGTTATTTATAAAATGCATCGTCTCTTAGCGGTTTTAATAATAGCTGGAAAGGAGTAAATATGTCATTCTTGTTTTCAGGGCCTCAGGGGTTAAGAACGAAGCAGGCGCTGACAGTGGGGCTCGTCGGGCTTCTGGTTAATTCTCTACTTGGTTCTTTTAAAATATTTGCAGGCTGGCAGAGCGGATTTCTGTCCGTTATCGGTGACGGGTTCAATAATATCACTGATATGGGATCTGTTACCCTTCTAATGATGACTTTTTATTATGCAGCTAAACCGTCAGACAAGGAGCATCCTTTTGGGCATGGCAGGTTGGAATACATCAATTCCACTGTTATGGCTGCAGTTATCCTTTATGTGGGAATTACTCTTCTGGTAGAGTCGGCTGAGAAAATCATGAATCCTGTCGATACGGCTTTTACGCCTCTTGTTACAGAAGTTCTGATTATTGGCCTTCTGGCAAAACTTTTTCTTGCCTGGTGGTACAAGCGGGCAGGAAAGAGATTGAATTCCACTTCTTTTGATGCTTACAGTGCAGATTCCCTTTCAGATATGCTTTCTACAACAGGCGTACTCATAGCAACTCTCGTAGAGTATTTCTTCCAGATTCATATTGATGGCATCATGGGAACCTGTATGTCTCTCTTTATCCTCTGGACCGGTTATGGAATCATGAAAAATGCCATCAATGCCATTCTTGGCTCCAGTCCGGATACGGAAGTGTATAAGAGGATTAAGGACTGCATTTTGTCCTGCCCCGGTGTTTACGGGGTTCATGATCTGATTGTCCATGATTATGGACCGGAAAATCATTTCGCCACAGCCCATGTGGAGCTGGATAGTGATTTGAGTCTTGTCCAGAGTCATGAACTGACAGAAAATGTAACGACTATCCTTCGAGAAAAGCTTCATGTCCAGGCAACGATTCATGCAGATCCGAAAGCGGTTTCCAATCCCCGGGAGGCTGAATATAGAAGAGACCTGGAATCGGCCATATATCGCAGCAGTCTGCCTTTGTCCTATCATGATTTCTTTGTGGAGGAACGGAATGGAGAAATTCATGTTTCTTTCGAACTGGCCCTTAAAGGTCCATGCAGGCTTAAGGATGAAGATATTTATACAATCATATCCGGAAATCTGAAAAAGATGAATCCTGCTTATACGGCGGAAATCATGGTAGACCGCAATTTCATCAGTGGTAAAGTATATGGGGTCGATAAAGACGAAGCGCAGAGAATTGCATCTTTTACGGAGAGTCATGAAAAGAGCAGGTAGAAAAATAAGTCCTGAAAATGACAGGTTCAATCCGATTATTGATAGCAAATGGGGTAAAGGCTCGAATTTGTAAAGAAATATGATTTCGTTTGTGATAAAATATAGACTGGATTAGCATAAAATAATCGGATTCTATGAAGCCGTGCATGGGTTTTCCATAACGGAAGCAGTAAGGGAGTGCAGATATGAAAAAGAAATTATACATACTGCTACTGACAGGCATCCTCGCTTTGGGTACTGCAGATATATCGATGGCGGATTATATGATCGGTTCAAAGGGGAGTGAAGTTAAAAGTCTCCAGAAGCGACTCAATGTATATGGTTTTAAAGTAAAAACTGATGGCAATTACAATAAAGCTACCAGCAATGCGGTAAAGAAGTTTCAGAAAAGAAAACATCTTGATGCGGATGGGATTGTCGGCCCTGTCACATACAAAGCATTGATGGGAAAGGTAATGCCGGAAGGAAAGAAAGCCGGGAAAAAAGGAAAATTGGGAAATACGAATTCCCGGATGGGGATTAATGATGCTCTTGTGAAATGGCACAAGGCGGGCAAGCTCAGTGATAAGGTCCGTGCCATTATGACGGAGGCACAAAAATATGTTGGTGTTCCCTATCAGTTTGGCGGAACAACCCCGCGGGGTTTTGACTGCTCCGGATTTATTCAATATGTATTTAACCGAAAGGGAATTTTCCTGCCCCGTGCTGCTGATGAGCAATATTTTTCCGGTAAAAAGGTTTCCGTAAACTCCCTGGAACCAGGGGATCTGGTATTCTTCCAAACATACGATCAGGGGATTTCCCATTCCGGACTGTATTTGGGAGACGGGTATTTTATCAGTGCTACCAGCAGTCGCGGGGTTGCTGTAGCTACTATGAAGAATGGCTATTGGCATGATCGTTATATCGGTGCCAATCGTGTCTTATAAGATGGATTGAAAAGGCTGTATTGGAATATTTTATTTCCTGCAGCCTTTTATTCGTAAATGAACCGGGAAGTGATTGAATGAAAATAGGGATGCTGCAGATGGATGTGGCAGAAGGGAACAAGGAAAGAAATATCAGGCATGCTTTTGATATGCTGGAAGAAGCAGCCCATCAGGCCAATCTTCTAGTTATGCCTGAATTATGGACTATTGGCTATAATTTCAGGGATTTCCAGGAAAGGGTTACTCATGCTAATGACGGATTGCTGAGCAGGCTGTCATCCTTTGCAGAATTTCATCACATAACTCTGGCTGCAGGAACCCTTCCTGTTGAGAAAAATGGTATTGTGAAAAATATGGGCCTCATATTTGGCCCCGACGGACGCCTGAAGGCACATTACAGCAAACGTCATCTTTTTTATGGTTATCTCGAAGCAGAACTTATGGCGCCGGGTACTCACCTTATGTGTACCGATATCAGTGGAATCAGAACGGGGATGGCCGTATGCTATGAATTTTATTTCCCAAAGATGTGGCGAAAAATGGCCAAATCAGGAATCACTCTTGTGCTGGCACCGGCTTCCTGGCCCAGAGTTCATCTGCACCAGTGGGGAATTCTGACCAGAGCGAGAGCTATAGAAAATGGCATGTGTATCTGCGCAGTCAATATGGTAGGAACCTATCATGGTGTCCAACTGGGAGGTCATTCCATGTTTATCGATCCCGTGGGGCAGGTACAGGTGGAAGGGGACTTAGAAGAACATATTTATTATGCTGACTACGATGAAATTAAGTATAAAGATCTGGGGAGACAGCTGGCGGTCATCCGGCTGGAAAAGGAAATCCGTCCGGAAGGACAATAGGGTTTCTGAATTTTAATGGTTCCCATGAAATGTATTTGCATGGTTGCCATAAGTCATATATAATGAAGAAACAACTACTTTAAGGGGGTATATCATGAAGGGTAACGATATTCGTGAAGCATATCTGTCATTTTTCGAAAACAAAAAAGGCCATCTGAGAATGAAGAGCTTTTCGCTGATTCCGAAAGATGACCCAAGTCTTCTTCTGATTGGCGCAGGCATGGCACCGCTCAAGCCTTATTTCACTGGAAAGGTGGAACCACCCAGACACAGAGTAACTACAAGCCAGAAGTGTATTCGTACAGGGGATATTGAAAATGTGGGTCATACGGCCCGCCATCATACTTTCTTTGAAATGCTGGGGAATTTTTCCTTTGGTGATTATTTCAAGAAAGAAGCCATTTCATGGGCCTGGGAATTCCTGACAGAAGTTATCAAGCTGGACCAGTCTCGTCTTTATGTCACCATTTATCCGGATGACCAGGAAGCCCATGATTACTGGCATAAGATGATCGGGATTCCGGAAAACCATATTTATCCTTTAAGTGATAATTTCTGGGAAATCGGGGAAGGACCCTGCGGTCCGGATTCCGAAATCTTTTATGATCAGGGTGAAGAATTTGGTACGGATCCTGAAAACCAGATGGGTGGCGATGGTGATCGTTTCCTGGAAATCTGGAACCTTGTATTCAGCCAGTTTGATCGTCAGAAAGATGGCTCCTATCTGCCTCTGGCGAAGAAGAACATTGATACCGGCGCAGGTCTTGAACGTATGGCCGCTGTACTTCAGCGTAAAAAGAATAATTTTGAAACAGACCTTTTCTTCCCAATTATTGAGGAAGCAGCAGCTCTTTCAGGCGTTCCATATGGGAAAAGTCAGCAGGGTGATGTGGCTCTCAAGGTGATTTCTGACCATGCCCGTGCCATTACTAATATGATTGCTGATGGTATTCTTCCTTCCAATGAAGGCCGCGGCTACGTTCTGAGAAGAATCCTTCGCCGTGCTGTCCGCTATGGCAAACTCCTCGGCATCCAGGACGCTTTCATGGGACAGATGATTGATGTTGTTATCAATATGATGAAACCGGCTTATCCGGAACTTGTGGATAAACAGGCATTTATTAAAAGGGTAGCCGGTGTGGAGGAAGAACGCTTCCATGCAACCTTGAATGCCGGAACCGACCTCCTCTCGGAAATGCTGGAAGATGCAAAGAAACATCAGAATACTGTCCTTACAGGAGATAAGGTATTCAAACTTTATGATACCTATGGTTTCCCCTGGGAACTGACCGATGAAATTGCAAAGGAACAGGGAATGACCATTGATGAAAAAGGCTTTGAAGCGGCCATGGCTGAGCAGAAGGAAAGAGCCAGGGCTGCCCGCGCTAAGGTTTCTGCCAAAGTGGCCACCCCGGATACCACAAAACTTGATATTTCCAAATTGACTGTTGAAGATAAGGATGGAGAAACGAAACTCCTTCTTCTCGGCAGGGATGGAAAAGAAATTACTTCTGCTGCTGATGGAACCGAAGTCACTGCAATCCTCTCCAATGATCCTTTCCATGCCGAGGGAGGTGGACAGATCGGAGATACCGGTCTCATTGTTGGTGAAGAAGGCACGATTTCCGTAGAGGATACGAAAAAATTGCCCGATGGCATCGTATATGTGATTGGTACGGTAACTGAAGGCGTAATCAACGAAGGGGAAACGGTAAAAGTGACGGTAGATCGGATCAGAAGAGAAGATCTGGCCAGAAATCATACTGGTACCCATATGCTTCAGGCAGCACTTCGCAAAGTGCTTGGAGATCAGGTCAATCAGGCAGGTTCCCTTGTATTGCCGGATCGTCTCCGCTTTGACTTTACCTGGCCGGAACCGCTGAGTGACAAGCAGCTTTCCGAAGTAGAACAGATTGTCAATGATGAAATCATTAAAGCCACTGATGTGGATATCACCGAAATGCCTCTGGAAGAGGCAAAGAAAACCGGTGCTATGGCATTGTTTGGTGAAAAATATGGAGATATAGTCCGCGTAGTCACCATCCCTGGTTACAGCAAAGAACTCTGTGGCGGAAGCCATGTCAGAAATACTGGCGAAATCGGTTCTTTCCGTATCATCGGCGAAGGCGGTATCGGTTCAGGCATTCGCAGAATTGAAGCTGTTACGGGCAAAGCCGCCTATGAACTGATGAAGAAAGACCGGGAAATGCTGAAAGATGTATCCCGGCTTCTGAAAGGTAAACCGGACCAGATTACGGAAAAGACCCAAAAGCTTCTGGCAGAAGTAAAAGAACTCCAGCACGAGCTGGATAAACTGAAACAGCAGCAGACAAAAGATGAACTGGGTGATCTGCTGAAAAATGTTCAGGAAAAGAAAGGAATTCCTTACTTTGGTGCAGTGGTCCATGCAGGAAATATGGATGAACTTCGCAAGGCAGCAGATGTGGTGAAAGCGAAGCTTAAAGGCGGAGCATTCATTCTGGGTACTGTTTCCGGCGATAAAGTCAACCTTGTCGGCATGGCTTCTCCTGAAGCAGTTAAAGCAGGCGTCCATATGGGCAAAGTCGTCGCTAAAGCTGCAAAAATCTGTGGCGGCGGTGGCGGCGGTAAACCGGCAGTTGCACAGGCAGGTGGTCGTGATACGGCCAGATTAAATGACGCAGTTGCGGAAGGCATAAAGGCAATCGCCGAAATGCTTGAATAAGGAGGAATATATATGTCAGTCTCTGATGAAACAATTTTATTTAATACCAATGCAGATGAAGGTGAAAATACCCAGGCAGCCATGATCCTGCAGGAAGTCTATGGTGCTTTAAAAGAAGCGGGTCATAATCCGACAGTTCAGTTAGTAGGATATCTTGTTTCCGGAGAGCCGACATATATTACCAGTCGTCATGATGCAAGAAGGCTTATCTCCGGAATCGAGAGAGATGAACTGGTCGAGGAACTGGTGCGCTTTTATGTAAAACATAAAGGACTTTAATATGCGTATCATGAGTCTTGATGTTGGCTCCCAGACCATCGGCATTGCAGTAAGTGATATCTTTGGCTGGACGGCCCAGGGAGTGGAAACAATCCGCCATACCACCAGGGAGGCAGATTTCAAACGTCTCCGGCAATTGACTGACCAGTACAAAGTAGAGGAGTTTGTGATTGGTATGCCCCTCAATATGAATGGTACCAAGGGAGTTCGTGCAGAACGGACTGAGGAGTTTGCTGCTGAATTGGCACAGGCCTTTCCGGACATTCCCTGCCATTTCTGGGATGAACGACTTACTACGGTAATGGCACAGAAAGAACTGATTGCGGCAGATGTGAGCCGCAGGAAACGAAAAAAAGTCATTGATAAAATGGCGGCCGTAGCTATCCTTGACGGATACCTCCAGCATTTGTCTTTTAAAAACAGAGGGTAAATTTATGACGGACAATAAAGAAGAACCGGTCTGCGTCGTTATTACCAGTCCTGAAGGTATAGAAAGTGAATATGCCCAGGATACGGTCATTCCTTTTGCGGGAAAGCAATTTGCCGTCTTGGTGGAAGTACTGGATGAAAAAGATGGTGACAAAGAACCGGATATCCTCTTGGCCAGGATCGATATTGGCGAAAATGGGGAACCGGAGTATGTTCCGCCAACCGATGAAGAATATGACGCTGTAGCTGATATATACAATGCTATGTGACGAATCAGAAAGAACTGCAGATGCTGCAGTTCTTTTCTTTTGCCCTTTTTCATATAGAACATATTGGCGCCATACTTTTCAAAATATGATAGAATATATAGGAAATTGGTTTTTCAGGAGGAATCATGGGTAAACATTTTTCTTTCATCCATTGTGCAGACCTGCATCTGGGAGAGCCCTTCAGTGACATTCATATGAGCGGGAGCGGTCCCTGGAATGAGAGAATCGGGCAGGCAACTTTCAAATCTTTTGAAAAGATAGTTGATGCAGCGCTTGATAACAGAGTGGATGCTATTCTGATTTCCGGAGATGTGTACAACAGCGACCATCACAGCCTGGCTGCACAGATGGCATTTGCCCGGGAACTGTATCGTGCGGCACAGGCAGGTATACAGGTATTTATCGTTCACGGAAACCATGACCCGGGAGAAGCCTGGCGCGCAGATATTCCTCTTCCTGAATCAGTGCATATTTTTCCTTCCGGTCATGTATCTTCTTACCCTCTCATCAGAGATGGAGAGAATGTGGCAGTCGTTTATGGCATTTCCTATAAAACTCGTCATGTCAGTGAAAACCTGGCCAGAGAATTCCGGAAAAATGGGAATGATCTTTTTTCTATAGGCATGCTTCATACAGATGTCGGCTCATCTTCAGGAGACTACGCACCGTGCTCATTGGATGACTTGAAAAGTGTGGGAATGAACTACTGGGCTCTGGGGCATGTACATACGAGAACGACTCTGTCCACGGATCCTTATATTGTCTATCCCGGCAATACCCAGGGGCTTAATTCCAAAGAAACCGGGCCCAGGGGATGCTGGCTGGTTGACGTGGGGGCCTATGGTACAGTAACAATGAAGTTTATAGAAACCGATACTATCCGGTGGCTTGATATGCCTGTGGATATTACCGGTCTTGGACAGATTGAAGAATTGATCCGTCTCATTGAAAAACAGCGTGCAGGTCTGAAGGAACAAACAGGGCGGCCCAATGTTATACGTCTCATCATTGAGGGGAACGGAATACTCCATCGCGCCATCGGCAGCGAGGATGGAAAAGATTATATCCTTCAGCAACTTAACGATAGGGAACAGCATCGTTACCTGTTTGCCTGGTTTATAGATTTGCTGGATCATACAAAGGCAGGCATTAATATCAATGAACGCAGGGAGTTTCCTGACGTGACAGGTAATTATCTGAAGGCTTATGAACGTATGAGACAACGGGATGAATCTTCCCTGAAAAGAGAATTGCGCCGGATTGCGGAAAAACAGCCGGAACTTGTTAAAAATGCAAAATTAATAGACATGCTTACTGATGATGTATTAATGGATTCGTTCAATAAAGCGGAACTTCTGGGGGCAGAAATGCTTTCGGAAGAGGAGGAGCATAATGAAGATCACTGATTTGCAGCTGGAGCAATATGGCATTTATCATAATGCCTCCTGGCAGCCTTCCCAGACCGCTTTGAATGTGGTCATGGGAGAAAATGAGAGCGGTAAAACCACGATGCTCCGGTTTATCAGAGATATGTTGTTCGGTTATGGCCGCGGAAAATGGCAGGGACGCCGGGGCAGTATGGGTTTTATCAGGGCTGATGGAAATGATTACCGTGTATACCGTAACGAAAAAGAAAGATGGTTTGAAGATAAGAATCATGTGAAATATGCGGAAGAGCTGCCTGCCATATGGTGGCATGGACTGAATCGTTATATGTATGAGCAGATTTTTGCTATGGGACTTGAAGACCTGCAGGGCACTGCATTTCTTGCTGATGATACAGTGAGGAGCCGTTTCTTTATGCTTCAGGGCGGCGATAAATTATCGGATGTGAAAAAAAAGATTCAGGATTCCAAAGCGGGTCTTCTTACAGGTTCTTCCCAGGGAAAAAGGAAAATCAATCAACTACTTTCTGACTTATATGAAATTAACCGGAATCTTGACGAACTGTCAAATCAGGAAAAAGAGTTTTCAAACCTTCAGAAAAAACAGGATGAACTGAAAAAACAAACTGCTGCTCTGGCGGACAAACTGGAAAAAGATAAAGATGAAGACCGGCGGCTGGAAAAAAGGCTGGGTGCCTGGGATTACTACCGGAAGGCTGCTGAAGTCAAACGGCAGAAGGAGCTTTCCCAACAAGTGACTATGTTTCCTTCTAATGGGAAGGAGCAATGGAATAAATTGATGAACCGGATGAAAGTCCTTTATGACCAGAAAACGGCTCTTCAAGAAAAACTGGATGAGTATAGCCCGGTGAAAAAGGAAGATATTATTCCATGGGCAGGTATGGCAGGAGAGCTGGAAAAACTTTATGTGGATCTGGGGCAATGGCGCCAGACTGAAAAGGACGCGGAGGCGTTGGAGCAGGAAAAAGAAAGCTGGCGGATCCACTTCATTAATCTGGGATATACACTTCCTCTATGGGATCACCCTTTAAATCTGAAAGACGCCTGTGTCAATGTGGACTGGGAAGAAGGGCGGCGCCTTTCCAAGAGCCTCGGCGTACGGGCAAACGAGCTCCATTTCTGGAAGCGGCGGGAGCCGGAAGTTGAAAAGCTGAAGGAAGATCCGGATGAAAATGAAGGTATCCGGACTGAGGAAGAATGGCAGAAAGTGGAAACCATGGCAGCTGAACTGGAAAAACTTCTTCATCATGAGGCTGATATTCATGCTGAACTTGAACGGCTGAATGGGGAAGAGGAGAAAAGGTTTACCCCATGGCTTATAGTTTCCATCCTGTTCGTCTTTGGTGCTGCAGGAGGTTTCGCTTCATTTTACATGGCCGCTGCCGGTTATGCTGCCATATATGCAGGTATGGCTTCTATTGCTTTGGGAATTTTCTTTTATGTTCTTCATGACCGGGCGGTTCATAAAAAGGAAAATACAGTGGCCGCACTGGATAAAGAGCTGGGTGAGATAATTAAAGAAAAACATGTTATTTCTACTCGTTTTCCTGACAAAATCCCTGAAACAACGGAAGAACTTCAGGCTTTTCACAATCTGATGCAGGAAAGACGGACTGATTTTTATAAAAACCAGGCTAAAAAGCAGGCAGCTTCCTGGAAAATGGAAACCATCAGGAAACAGGAACAGGATCACCGGAAATGGGTTGAAGAAGGTAAAACACTGACCGAGAAAAAACAACAGGCTGAAAAAGACTGGAATTCCTGGCTCGAACGGAATAAACTTCCAATTACAGATCCTGAAAACCTGTCTGCTCTTCAGGAACAGTGGCAGAAAATCTATTCCGAGGAAGGCAGAGGAAAGATTCTGGATGTCCGGCTTGAGCAGATTGATGCGAAACTTGATGCATTCTCCAGGCGTGCGGCGTCAATTATTTCATCCACCGGCCTATCCTGCCCTGTCAATCCGGACAGTATTGCTCTTATTTATGAGGAAACTCACAAAAAAAGTCTTGAATGGGAAGCTTTGCAGGAAAAAAATAGGCAGCATGAAGCCTATGAAAGAGAAATGAGTGAACTTGATGATTCCTGGGATTCCTGCAAGAGAGAAATGGATACTCTCCTTAATCTGGTAAATGCAAAAAATGCAGAGGAATTTGCAGAAAAAGTAAATGCCCATGAACACAGGGACCAGATTAACCGAGATTGGGATCGAATCCGGCAGGACCTCAGGATGTATGCAGGGGGAGAAGAAGAATTCAAAGCTTTATGGAAATCTCTGGAGACCGGACAGTATGATGACTGGATGAATTCCCATAAAAACCTTTCCCGTGCTATTGAAGAAGAATCGATACACCTGGGTGAGCTGCAGAAAAGCCAGGGAGCAGTGGAAAATGAGATTTTTCGCCTGGCTGGAGATAATTCTATTACCAATGCACTCCAGAGGAAGGAAAGAATCGAAGCGGAAATCTGCAAAAATCTGAAAGAATGGCTTACCCTGACTTTTACGGAAGAAATACTGGATCAGGCTCAGGCTCTTTATGAAAGTGGAAAGCAGCCGCAGATCGTAAGGCAGGCTAATGAATTTCTTAAGGAAATGACAAGGGGCAAGTACTCCCTCCTGCTTTCTGATGACGGAAAGCGTATTGCCATAGAAGACAGTATGCATCGTCAGAGGGATGTAAAGATCTGGTCATCGGGCACTGGCGATCAGGTATATCTCTCCATCCGTCTTGCCATGGCTCTTTCTTTCGGGAGTCAGCTTGAACCTCTTCCCATCGTGCTGGATGATATATTTGTCCGCTTTGATGAAGAAAGGCAGCGGGAAACGCTCCGGTTTCTCATGGATCTTGGCAGGAATCAGCAGATATTCCTCTTTACCTGTCATGAACGGACCATGCACATTGCGGAAGAAGTGGGATATGAAAAGGGGACCGGCGCTTTCATCCGGCTTCATTCAGGTCAGATCGAACAGGCAGGCTATTAAGCGATTAGTAAAAGGCTTTGGAATATAATTCCAAAGCCTTTTACTATGATTTGTTTTCAAATGAGCTTATTGAAATAAGGAATCTTTTTGAGAAGCCATGTAATGAGTAGGCCCAGGGCATAGGCCATGATGATCCAGATGATCGCATCTATAAAGGGAATCCGGTACAAGTATTTGAGAAGCAGGCGTGCATAAATGACATGAGTCAGATTTCTTGTGATTTCTTCAAACAGCATGACACCGAAGGACATACTTCCAAGGAAAATACAGATTTTCGACATTCTTACAGACACTTGGTGCTCGTGGAACCACCAGCGGCAGGCGCAGTAAACGAAGGTTGTATTTAGGAAAAGAAAACTGTCATAGAACCGTTCTGAAATCGCTTCAGTCATACCTCCGGCAATTACACCGTGATACCAGGTCATTCCGCCGGCAATTAAAGTTCCAAAAAGAGCAGAGAGACCAAGACGGAAAATATTTTTTCCGGTGAGCCAGCTTTGGGGCAGTATATTTTCAATCCAGTATCCCATAAGGAAATAAAAAGTTGGTTCACTTACGGCAAGAAGAGGATTCAGGAAATAATTCATTTCCCCGGTCCCTTTAAAAATCAGGAAGGATGTCACCGGTATAAAGCCTACGAAGAAAATATTGAGGCAGATGAGATAAAGATAAAGCTGCTCTGTCATAGCGCTGACCAGTTTCCGCCAGATGGGCAGCATAAGCAGGAAAGAAATATAGATATATAAAAAGTAATAGGCTGTTGCCAGATCAGAAGTATAAATCATGGTAATAAATTTAGCCATATGACCCGGAATAGAGAGAGGAAGGTTGTGATAAAACCATATATAATTGATCACGGAAAAAATAAAGATGACCTGCAGAAATCTCCATATCCGTTTTTTCCATATTCGGGCAATAGATTCTTCCCGACCCAGAAGCAACGCTCCAGAAATCATAAAGAAAATAGGTACTGCTGTTTTGACCCAGAATGGCACAGCCAGATAAAGAGGATAAAAAAACGACTGCGGCCTTGCTATATACAGAGAAAAGCCTGCTGTGGATGTATGAGTGAACATTACCAGCCATATACACAGGGCTCTTAGAAATTCAATATGCAGCTTTTTCGGCTTTGGATGTGAAAAGCTGTGGGAGGATTCCGGAGAAGCGGTCATGGGAAAACCTTCTTTCTTTTAAATATGTATATATGGATATATCATATCACAAAGGACTTTGATTATCAGTCTTTGCCTCCATGGTACTAAGCGGACAAAAGTTTTCAAAGTTCAATTTTGAGGTAAAATTGTTAAAAACAGGGGAATTGAAAAAATTTTGACTTTATACTTGCAAGAATAATTTCTTTTTGATAAAATAAAAAAGCTTGAGTACACATGTCTGTGGATTCTGCATCTGTGCCGGATTGGTGTATGCGGAAGGTGAAGCAGGCAGAGGTTATTAACAGGAGGCTTTATTATGTCAGTTGTATCCATGAAACAGTTGTTAGAAGCAGGCGTTCATTTTGGGCATCAGACCCGCCGCTGGAACCCGAAAATGGCTCGCTTCATTTTCACCGAACGTAACGGAATCTACATCATTGATCTGCAGAAAACCGTTAAGAAGGTAGAAGAAGCTTACGCTTTCATTCGTGAAGTTGCTGCCAAAGGTGAACCGGTCCTTTTCGTAGGTACCAAGAAACAGGCTCAGAATTCTGTAAAAGAAGAAGCGGCCCGCTGCAATCAGTTCTATGTAAACGAACGCTGGCTGGGCGGCATGCTCACCAACTTCCGTACCATTCAGACCCGTATTAACCGTCTGAAAGAACTGGAAAAAATGTTTGAAGAAGGAACCACCGACCAGTATCCGAAGAAGGAAGTTATCCTTATGAAACGGGAACTGGAAAAACTGGAAAAGAACCTTGGCGGTATCAAAGATATGAAAAAACTTCCAGGCGCAATCTTTATCATCGATTCCAAGAAAGAAGAAATCGCCGTATCCGAAGCTCACAAGCTTCACATCCCGGTTGTTGCAACAGTTGATACCAACTGCGATCCGGATGTCATCGATTTCCCGATTCCTGCAAATGACGATGCAATTCGCGCAGTAAGACTGCTGACTAGCAAGATGGCTGACGCAGTTCTCGAAGGCCGTCAGGGCCAGCAGGAAGCTGAAACCGCTGCTGCTGAAGAAGCTGAAACTCCGGCTGAAGATGTGGAAGAAGCTCCGGAAGCTGAAAAAGAATAATCCATAATTGGGCTGTGGTTGATGGTTTAAAACCGGGCCACAGCCTTTTTTAAAAATTGACAAACACCTTGAGTTTTATGATGGAGGTCATAAGATGAAAATTACAGCTAGTATGGTAAAAGATCTGCGGACCAAGACCGGTGCCGGCATGATGGACTGCAAAAAGGCACTCGTTGAAGCTGAAGGCGATATGGAAAAGGCCGTTGACATTCTTCGTGAAAAGGGACTTTCCAAAGCCGCTAAAAAAGCAAGCCGCGTAGCTGCTGAAGGTGCAGTAGTTTCTGCAATTTCTGCTGATGGAAAGACCGGCACCATTGTCGAAGTCAACTGCGAAACCGACTTTGTTGGCGGAAACGATGCTTTCAGAGCTCTCGCATCATCTATTGCACAGCAGATTCTTGATACCAATCCTGCCGATGTGGAAGCTCTTCTTGCTACAGAAATGAACGGCAAAACCGTAAAGGATACCGTTACCGAAGCAGTAGCAAAGATCGGTGAAAATATTTCTATCCGTCGTTTCGTACGTTATGAAAGCCAGGAAGGCCAGGTTTACAGCTACATCCATGGCGGTGGCAAGATTGGTGTTCTTGTCGAACTGAAGGGCGGAGATGCTGAACTGGGCAAGGATATCGCTATGCAGATTGCAGCAGCTAATCCTTCTTATCTTGATCGTACCCAGGTTCCGCAGGCTGAAGTGGATCACGAAAAAGAAGTCCTTGCAGTTGAAGCAAGAAATGAAGGAAAACCGGAAAAGATTATCGAAAAGATGGTCATGGGCAGAATCAATAAATTCTATAAAGAAGTCTGCCTCGTGGATCAGGAATTTATTAAAGATGGCGACCTGACTATTTCCAAACTTCTTAAATCCAAGAAAGCAGAAGCTGTCCGCTTTGCTCGTTTCCAGCTTGGTGAAGGCATTGAAAAGAAACAGGACGATCTGGCAGCAGAAGTTGCAAAACAGCTGAATCAATAATCGCAAATTTGTAAGAGGACACTTTTTAGTGTTCTCTTATTTTGTAAATGGGATTTTGTAAATGGAGTAAAATACTATATAATATATAGAGGTAGTTTTATTTTACTCACGGGGGTGTAAAATGGCAGTTGAAACAAAACATTATAAAAGAGTCATGCTGAAATTATCCGGCGAAGCTCTGGCTAATGATAAAGGCTTCGGCATTGATCCGGAGGTCGTTTATCGTCTGGCAAGCGAGATCAGGGAAGCTGCCGAGTCCGGCGTGGAAATCGCCGTTGTCGTGGGCGGCGGCAATATCTGGCGGGGCCTGAAAGGAAGCCAGGGCGGAATGGATCGTGCTTCTGCCGACTATATGGGAATGCTGGCAACCGTCATCAACTCCGTGGCCCTTCAGGACGCATTGGAAAAACTGGGAGTTTCCACACGTGTTCAGACAGCTATTGAAATGCGGCAGATTGCTGAACCCTATATCCGCCGCCGTGCAATCCGTCATCTTGAAAAAGGCAGAGTTGTTATTTTTGGCGCAGGTACCGGAAATCCTTACTTTACTACGGATACCACAGCAGCACTTAGAAGCGCTGAAATAGAAGCGGATGTCATGCTTATGGCAAAGAAACAGACTGACGGTGTCTATGATGCGGACCCTAAGTTCCATCCGGAAGCAAAGATGTTTACCCATCTCACTTACAACGAAGTCCTCCAGAAACAGCTGGCTGTTATGGACAACACGGCTATCACACTCTGCATGAATAACAATATCCCCATTGTAGTATTTAATATTGATGTACCGGGAAATATCATCAAGGCATGCAAAGGGGAAACCCTTGGTACTCTTATTGAAAGGAAATAATTATGTACGAAGATGAAATGAAGCGGCTTTCCGAAAAAATGGATAAATCCATTATTGCATTAAAAAATGAATTTACTTCCATCAGGACCGGGCAGGCCAGCGCAAGCCTTCTGGACCGCGTATTTGTTGATTATTACGGTACTCGTACACCGGTTACCCAGGTGGCATCAGTGACCGTTCCCGAAGCAAGAATGCTTGTCGTTCAGCCATGGGATAAATCACTTCTGAAAGACATTGAAAAGGCTATTCTCCAATCTGATCTTGGCCTGGTACCGATGAATGACGGCAACCTGATCCGAATGGCCATTCCCCAGCTGACTGAAGACAGACGCAAGGAACTGGTGAAGATTGTCAATAAGAAATCGGAAGAAGCCAAAGTGGCAGTCAGAAACATTCGCCGGGACGGAAATGTATTCCTCAAGAAGGAAGCGAAGAAAAGCGATGTTTCCAAAGATGTCATCAAGGAAATGGAAGATAAGGTTCAGAAACTGACCGACAAGAAAATCAAGGAAGTTGAAGCTGTAACTGAACATAAAATCAAGGAAATCATGTCCGTTTAATTGAGTTTCGGAAGATTTAAAGGTTTTCCGGAGTGGTCAATTGAAGAGAAAGTTAAAGAAATCGTATCGAAGGGTACGATTTCTTTAACTCATTGTCAACCTGATTGAAATGGTACTGAGGATCTCGGCCGGCGGAATGGGATGCCTGGTTTGATTTAATAAGGAGTAAAGCCATGTCGGATAAAAAAGCTTTTCCTGAACATGTGGCCATCATTCTTGATGGGAATGGCCGCTGGGCAGAGAAGCGGGGGAGAGAAAGGACTTTTGGTCATCAGGCCGGGGCGGCCAATGTGAAAACTATTGTTCGTGCCGCGGGCCATATGGGAATCAAAGTATTGACCCTGTATGCCTTTTCAACGGAAAATTGGAAAAGGCCGGCCCTGGAAGTCCGTTTCCTCATGAGACTTTTTAAAAACTATCTGATCAGCCAGCTCCGGGAGCTTGTTGTCGATAATGTGCAGGTTCACATCATTGGAGATGTTTCAGCCCTGACGGAAAGCCTTCAGAAAGAAATCGATGCATGTGAGCGGGAAACTGCCGCCAATGACGGCATGGTACTTAATGTGGCGATCAATTACGGTGGCCGTAGAGAAATCGTGCGGGCCGCAGGCCTCATGGCGGAAAGCGTGAAAAAGGGGGAAATGGATATTTCTGAAATCACGGAAGAATCCTTTGGCTCTTTTCTCTATCCGTCTGCTTCAAGTGATGTAGATCTCCTTATCCGCACAGGCGGAGAGTCACGGATATCCAATTTCCTTTTATGGCAGGCCTCCTACAGTGAGCTTTATTTTACACCTGTCTTATGGCCCGATTTTACAGAAGCTGAACTTCGTAAGGCTGTAACCTGGTATACCACCAGAGATCGAAGGTTTGGCGGTCTCAATGAGGAGGAATCATGAAAGTACGCGTCATTACGGCGATCGTCGGCATCATCGCTGTACTTGCCCTTGTCTGGCTTGGAAGCTGGTTCCTGACGGGAGCTGTACTTATTGTTTCCCTGATTGCACTGGCTGAATATGACAGGATGCTGAAAAATATTTCCATACATATTTATACTATTCCTGCAGGCCTTGCCATGGCCATTATGATTGGTGCGGCCGGTTTTTATTCTCTGAAGATTTTAATGGCTGCCCTGCTTTTGTGTTTCTGTTTCATGCTGTTCCTGATTCTTTTCATAAAGAAAGAGAATATGACCAATATCATTTATTCTGCATTTGGAATGATCTATTTTGGCCTTGGCTTTGGGACTCTGGCTTATCTTAGAGGGTGTCATGAACTTCTTCCTGCAGGAGCAGTCAATATAGACCCCGGAATTTTTCTGATCCTTTTTGCGCTGGTTTGTACCTGGGCCAGCGATTCTTTTGCCTATCTGGCTGGGAAACGGTTCGGCCGTCATAAGATGGCTCCTCATATCAGCCCGAACAAAACCATGGAAGGCCTTGCCGGAGGTGCCCTTGGCTGCGTGATTCTTGGTTTGGCATTATCTGCAGGGTTCCAGTTCAATCTTCTTCAGGGATTTATTCTGTCTATTGTTTCTTCTGTCATGGCTCCCATGGGGGATCTTTTTGAGTCTTATGTAAAACGGGCCTGTGATATCAAGGATTCGGGAAATATCCTTCCGGGGCACGGGGGAATGATGGACCGCTTTGACAGCCTTCTCTTCGTGGCTCCTTCCCTGACAGCACTTTTAGCTATATTTCATTGATTTCAAAGGAGTTTGAATGAAAGAACTGGCAGTTTTAGGAAGTACCGGTTCTATCGGTACGCAAACTTTGGATGTAGTAAGGATTCATCCGGACTTGTTTCATGTTTCTGTTCTTGCCGCTAATACGAATGTGGAGCGCCTGCTGCAGCAGGCAAGAGAATTTCATCCCTATGCCATAGTCATCAGTAATCCGAAAGCCGGGGCTTCTTTCAGGGAAGCCTATAAAGGGAATGCTGAAGTTATCATTGGCGATGAGGGGCTTACAGAAGTCTGCCGCCGGGATGATGTAGATCTAGTCCTGGTTGCAGTAGTAGGAATTGCAGGACTTCGTCCTACTCTCGAAGCCATTGATGCCGGTAAGGAACTGGCTCTTGCTAACAAAGAAACTCTCGTAGCCGGAGGATCTCTTGTCATAGAGGCGGCACGACGGAAACATCTGCTTATACGGCCGGTGGACAGTGAACACAGCGCTATTTTCCAGAGCCTTCTCGGGCAGGATCATAAAGGTATTCATAAGATTCTTCTCACTGCTTCCGGTGGTCCGTTTCGCGGTAAAACAAGAGAGGAACTGGCTCATGTCACCCTTGGGGATGCCTTGAAGCATCCGACCTGGAATATGGGCATGAAAGTGACTCTGGACTCAGCAACCATGTTTAACAAAGGGCTTGAGGTCATTGAAGCCCACTGGCTTTTCGGTACGGATTATGATGATATTGAAGTACTTGTTCAGCCGCAGAGTCTGATTCATTCCATGGTGGAATTTAATGATGGCTCTATCATTGCCCAGCTGGGAAATCCCGATATGCGTCTTCCCATTCAGTTTGCCCTGACCTATCCGGACAGGCTCCCTTCACCATCCGGGAAATTTGTAGACTGGCGGCAGATTGCGTCTATTGCCCTTGAAATTCCCGATTATGATACATTCCGTTCCCTGAAGCTTGCTTATGAAGCCGGAAAGAGCGGGGGAGATGCGGCCACTGCTTTTAATGCTTCCAATGAAGAAGCAATCCGTGCATTCATTTCGGGAAAGATTTCTTTCCTTTCCATCTTTGATGTGGTAGAAAATACATTAAACAAGTGGGCTGTGAGTCCCATCAGAAATTATGAAGATGTTCTGCGGGCAGATCACAAGGCAAGAGGATTAGCCAATCAGGAAATCCGGAGGGTTTCTTTATGATTGTGAATATACTTGCTCCTGTATTTGTCTTTGCCGTGATTGTCCTTGTCCATGAAGGTGGTCATTTCCTCCTGGCCAAGGCAACGGGAATGAGGGTCATTGAGTTTGCTGTGGGGTTTGGTCCCAGGATTGTTTCTCGAAAAATAGGTGAAACTCTCTATTCGTTACGAATCATTCCCCTTGGCGGTTTTAATCGTATCGCCGGCATGGATTCTGAGGCGACAGAAGATCCCAAAGCTTTTTCGAAACGTCCGGTGTGGGCACGTCTGCTTGTCATTTCTGCTGGTTCTGTGTTCAATGTCCTTTTGGCATATTTTATTTATGCCGGAGTCTTTCTTTATGAAGGGTACTATTCCTTCCCCGATATACCGGTAGTGGGAACGGTTCTGGAAAATTCAGCGGCTGCGGAAAGCGGAATCCGACCGGGAGACAGGATTATTTCCATCAATGAAAAAGACATCTCCACATGGACCGATATCGGAGAGGAAACCAGACTTTCTGGAAATGGGGAAATATCCATGGCTCTTCAAAGCGGAGAAGAAAGAAGAAACCTGCATCTGTCCCTGAAAGAAAATGAAGAAGGAAGGCGTATTATTGGAATTACGCCGTATATGGAGCATCAGGAAGCCGGATTTTTCAAAGCATTGTCTCTAAGCTTTAATCGCTGCGTTTTCCTTATTCGTATGATGGGCGGCGGACTGATCAACATGATTTCCGGCCATGAGGCAGATGTAGCTGGACCAATCGGTGTGGCCCGCATGGCTACTGAGGTTGCCGATACGGGGATCCTGCCATTATTTCTGTTTATTGCCCTTCTCAGCCTGAATCTTGGCTTTCTGAATCTTCTTCCTATTCCCCTTCTTGATGGAGGAGTCCTTGTCATGACTCTGATTGAGGGAATATCGGGGAGAAAACTTCCGGAAAAAGCGCTCTACTATATACAGGCAGTGGGAGTCACCATTCTTTTAGGACTTTTTATCTTTGCTATGTGTAATGATATTAATGGATTGTTGAAATAAGGTGGATTTATCAGTATGACAAGGAAGGTTAAAGTAGGTCATGTAACAATTGGCGGGGGCAGCCCTATCGCTATTCAGTCCATGAGTACCTTCAGTCCTGTAGATACGGAATATGCGGCTGCCCAGATCAATGCTCTCAAGGAAGCGGGGGCGGATATAGTCCGGGTCGCCGTTCCTGACAGAAAAGCCGCAGAAGCACTGGGGGAACTCAGGAGTCGTGTAACCGTTCCGCTTGTTGCAGATATTCATTTCGATTATCGACTGGCTCTGACCGCCATGGAATCAGGAATTGATGCACTTCGGATTAATCCCGGGAATATAGGTCGGCGGGAAAACGTGGTCAAAGTGGTGGATATGGCAAAGGAAAAACATATCCCAATCCGTATCGGGATAAATGCAGGTTCTCTTCCTGCCGAAATTCTTGAAAGATTTGGTGGTCATCCCACAGCAGAAGGAATGGTGGAGGGAGCATTAAACCATGTGAAAATTCTTGAAGAAGAAGATTTTCACGATATCGTTATTTCAGTCAAGTCAACAGATGTTCCAATGATGGTGAAGGCTAACCGGCTCCTTCATGAAAAGGTAGATTATCCTCTCCATTTAGGAGTTACTGAAGCGGGTACCCTGTATAGAGGAACAATAAAATCAGCAATTGGAATCGGGGCACTTCTCCTCGATGGAATTGGTGATACAATAAGAGTATCTTTAACGGATGATCCCGTTAAAGAAGTCAAAGCAGCCAGAGAAATATTGAGCGCTGCAGGCATGCAGCAATATGGTCCGGTCCTTGTTTCCTGCCCTACCTGCGGTCGTACACAGGTGAACCTGATTGAAATGGCTCAGGAAGTGGAAAAGAAAATTGAACATTTCAAAAAACCGATTCGTGTAGCCGTTATGGGTTGTGCAGTTAATGGTCCCGGTGAGGCGAGAGAGGCTGATTTCGGCATAGCCGGAGGGAAAGGGAGCGGGCTCCTTTTCCGGAAGGGTAAAGTGATTCGCAGCGTACCGGAAACAGAACTGATTGACGCTTTGATGGAAGAAATTGAAACATTTGAAAATGAAGGAGAATAAACATGTTAGCATCCAGGTTATATAGTCCTACTTTAAGAGAATTACCTTCTGACGCTGTAGTTATGAGCCATAAATACATGCTCAAGGCCGGAATGATGAGAAAGATTGCAAATGGTACCTATGCTTACCTGCCTTTGGCTTTTCGGGCTATTCAGAAAGTAGAAAAGATTGTTCGTGAAGAAATCAATAAGACCGGTGCCCAGGAAATCCTCATGCCTATCGTGCAGCCTGCAGAAATCTGGCAGAAAACAGGTCGATGGGATGTTTACGGTGAAGAAATGTTTAAACTGAAAGACCGGCATGGCAGAGATTACTGCCTGGGACCAACTCATGAAGAATTGGTTACCACTCTTATTCAGATGGATACATCTTCCTACAAACAGCTCCCAGTATCGGTCTATCAGATTCAGAACAAGTACAGAGATGAAAAACGCCCTCGTTTCGGCCTTATGCGCAGCCGTGAATTCATTATGAAAGATGGCTATACTTTTGATGCGGATCAGGAAGGTCTCGATAAACAGTACAAGCTGATGTATGATGCATACACCCGTATTTTTACAAGATGCGGACTCAAATTCCGTCCAGTGATTGCGGACTCCGGTGCTATTGGCGGCAATGCATCCCATGAATTCGAAGTTCTTGCCGATTCCGGGGAAGCTGATATCGTTTACTGCAAACACTGTGATTTTGCTGCCAATATTGAAGCTGTAGAACCAAATACTCTACATTCTGATATCAAAAACGATAAAGAAAAGGAAATCGTAGAAACCCCAGGACAGCATACAATTGATATGGTATGCAATTACCTCCACGCACCGGTCAAGCAGTCCGTAAAGGCTGTTGTTTACAAACTGGATGATACCGTGGTTCTTGCTATGGTAAGAGGCGATCATGAAGTCAATGAAGTCCGGTTGCAGAATATTTATGGCGCTATCAATGTAGGTATGGCTTCTGACGAAGACCTTGATCGTGCAGGCCTTACCGCCGGCTATATCAGCCCGATTGGACTCAAAAGGACAAAAGATTTTGATATCATCTGTGATACTACTGTCATGGAAATGCAGGATGCCTGCTGCGGAGCCAATGATAAGGACAAACATTATATTCATGTCAATCCGGCCCGTGATTTCGGAGATGTCCGTGTGGATACCATCCGTCAGATTGATGCTCATGACGTATGCCCTGAATGCGGCGGTGAAATCGTATTAACCAAGGGAATTGAAGTAGGTCAGGTATTCAAACTGGGGACCAAGTACAGTGAAAAGCTGGGAGCCACTTATCTGGACAATAATGGCAAATCTCATCCCCTTGTCATGGGATGCTATGGGATCGGAGTTACCAGAACTGTAGCTGCCTCCATCGAACAGAACCATGATGATGATGGCATTATTTGGCCTGCAGCCATTGCTCCTTACGAAGTGGTTATTGTTCCGGCCAACAATAAATCGGAAGAAGTTATGGAGGCTGCCAGAAAACTGTATAAAGATATGGAAGACAGCCAGGATGAAATCGTTCTTGATGACCGTAATGAACGGGCAGGTATCAAGTTTAAGGATGCCGACCTGATTGGTTATCCCGTGCGTGTAACCATCGGTAAGAAATGGCAGCAGTCCGGCAATGTGGAAATCCGTCTGCGCAGGACCGGTAAAGTGATTGAGGTACCTCTGGCAGACTGCAAAGATAAAGTCCTGGAAATCCTGAAACACCTTCACGATAACAACCTTTAATAAAACCATTAACCCTTTCACGGGAAAAGAGCCGTAAGGCTGGAACGGGAGATAGACTATGGAAGACAGGGAACTGGATGTCCTGCGGGATTCAATCAGGAAAATTGATAAAGATATGGTTGTCCTTTTTGAAAAGAGGATTGCCCTGTCAAAAAGTGTTGCTCAGTGTAAACTGAAATCCGAAATTCCAATTTTCGATGCAAAACGGGAAGAGAAGAATATTGAAGAACTTTCCGGCATGATTGAAAATATTTCGCTTAAACCGGATTTTGTTAACTGGTACCAGATGCTCATGGATATAAGCAAAAAGGTTCAGAAAGAATTTATTCGGGGGAAGAAAAAATGACAGAAGAACTGCGCGGCACCGTCAGAAAAATCATATTTTCCAGCGATGACGGCAGGTTCTGTGTTTTTCTCCTGGATGACGAAAAAAGCGGCAAAATAGTGACTGTTTCCTACAGGGGGAGTGCGCCCTATGCAGGTCAGTGTATTCTGATACGAGGATGCTGGCAGCGGCATCCCCGTTTTGGCATGCAGTTTAAAGGGAATTCCCTGGAAAATATTAAACCGAAAGAAATGGATGAAATGCGCCGCTTTCTGGCATCCGGCATGATTGATGGCATTGGTCCCGCCATGGCGGACAGAATCGTCGATTTTTTTGGAAAGTCCACCATGGAAGTTTTTGAGCAGCGCATAGAAGATCTGATCCAGGTCCCCGGAATCGGTAAGAAAACATTGGAACGTATCAAGGAATCTTATGAGCAGATCGCCCAGCAGCAGGAACTGATTATGTTTCTACAATCCATGGGAATTTCAGAACGATTTGCCGGGGATATCCAGAAACTTTATGGTGATCAGTATGAAGAGGTTTTTATCCATGATCCCTATCGCATGATAGGAGAAGTGCCAGGGCTGGGGTTCCGTGATGTGGACAGGATTGCGCTGGAAAAAGGAATTTCTCCCAACGATTCTGACCGCATCATGTGTGGAATCAATTATATGCTTTCTATTGCCCTTGGCCAGGGGCACGCCTGCGTTCCCAGTGCGTCTCTTTACAGGAATACGGCCCGCATTCTGAACATACCGGAAGAAATTGCTGCTGCCGGCGGGGATGAGTCCATTGAAAGCGGGATGATACCGGCGGCCCGGTACAAGGACGAAATTTATCTGTACCTGCCTTTCCTCTATGAGGCGGAAACGGAGTGCAGTATACGGGTTAGGAATCTTCTGAAAGGGGAGAAACTCGGTTCTGCAAAACTTGCCATAGAAAAGTTTGAACGGGAAAACCGGCTTGAAATGGCGGAAGAACAGCGTCTTGCAGTTGAGAAAGCCATGGAGTCGGGCCTTCTTGTCATTACGGGAGGTCCTGGCACAGGGAAAACAACCATTGTCAGAGCCATTATTGCGGCAGCAGGTCAGCATGAACTCAGCGTACGGCTCATGGCTCCCACCGGTCGTGCTGCCAAGAGACTTTCCCTTTCAAGCGGAATGGAAGCAGATACGATTCATAAAGCACTGGAGGCAGAAATGCGCGAATCCGGAGGCACCTGGTTTGGGAAAAATGAATCGGAACCGCTGAATGAAGACCTTGTTATCGTAGATGAAGCTTCCATGATGGATATTTCCCTTTTCTATCATCTTTTATGCGCCTTAAAACGGGGGGCACGACTGATTCTTGTGGGGGATGTGGATCAACTGCCTCCCGTAGGCCCGGGCGCTCCCCTGAAGGCATTGATTCAATGGGGAAAAGTGCCTGTTGTGCGCCTTATCCATATTTTCCGTCAACAGGAGGGAAGCGGGATCATACGGAACGCAGGTCTGATTCGGGATGGCGAGTCCTGCGTTCCGGATGAAAAAGGCGAATTTTCCATTTACTATGTCAACTCTGAAGAAGAAGCTTTTGATGATGTCATGGAACTTTGTGACAGATATCACTATGGCGATGATGGAGTCAAAATGACCATGCAGGTCCTTTCTCCCATGTATAGGGGACTCTGTGGTGTCGACCATCTCAATCATGCTTTACAGGAAAGAATTCATCAATGCTCAGTGCCGGAAGGACCGTCTCATTTCCTTCCCGGTGACAAAGTCATGCAGAAAAGAAATGATTATGATAAGGGGATTTATAACGGGGACACAGGCGAAGTATGGGCTGTGGATAAGAATAAGCTTTTTGTCCATTTTGACAGTAAAGAAGTCATCTATGAAGGAGAGGAAAGAAATAATGTGCAGCTGGCTTATGCGTCTACTGTCCATAAATGCCAGGGCAGTGAGTATGATACAATCATATTGATTCTCCTTCCTACCCAGGATATTATGCTTCGTCGGAATCTTCTCTATACCGGGGTGACAAGGGCAAAGAAAAAAACAATTCTGATTACTACCGAAGACGCCATCTACAGGGCGGTCAGCAGGGGAGAAATGACGAATCGTTATAGCCTTTTCCTTCCTCTCCTGAAAGAGGAGGTGGAAATATGAGTTTCTTCTCTTTTTTGATTCACAGCATCAGGCATGATTTGCTTGAAACTATTTACCCAACTCTTTGCCCGGGCTGTGGGGCTTTGACGGATGAGAACCATATCTGGTGTAGTAAATGCATGAAACGTATGTGGAATCCAAGACTGATTAATTCTTCCCAATCCAGATATTTAAAAGGATGTTATACACTGTGCTTTTATAATGAACCAATACGTAAATGTATTATTCAACTGAAATATAATGACAGAACAGAGAGGAAGAGAGCGTTTTCCAGTCTTTTAAATAGATTTCCCTATTGGGAAAGACTTAAAGAATATGATATCGTGATTCCCATACCTCTCTCAAAAAAGAAAATGAGACTTCGCGGCTACAATCAGGTTGATCTGATTTTTGAAAAATGGATGAAACGACAGGGAAAGACCTATCTTCCCGACGGGTTGAAAAGAATTCGTACCGCCCAAACGCAGTCGCTCCTTTCCAGGGAGGAAAGACAGCAAAACACGAAAGGTGTATTCTGGATTAACCATAATTATGATATTACCGGAAAGAAAATCCTTATCGTAGACGATATTTATACTACCGGCGCAACCATGAACGCGGCAGCGGAGGAATTGATCCGTGCCGGGGCAAAAGAAGTATTCGGTCTGACCATTGCCAGCGGTGCCTGGTAAATTCATGGATATTTTAAAACTGTAGACTGATATAAAGAGGTGAAAGAGCATGAGAACGGTTTATACGGAACAGGCGAAGCGTACCGTAACTGAATTATGGAAGCAGTATCTTTTAACTGCTGTGGCAGGAGATATTCTCATGGGTGAGATTTCTGACCATCTGTATGTGGAAGATATTGATTTTAAAGGGCTGGCAGAGAAAAGAGGAGAAGAGTATCTCGCCTCGGCAGTTGTTGAAACTGCGTTTGGTGATACGATTGAAGATGCGGTCAGCCAACTGATGTATAACAAGGAGGAAATGAAACCCTATTCAGAACTTCTTGACTTCATGGATCCGGCGGAACTGGAAGATTGTCTTCTTTCCTATATCGCCTCGCATATCACAAGATATTCACCGTCAGCTGTAAAGGATAATCCTTATTTCCGCAATATTCGAGTCAGAGGGAAGACAGCCTGCGGCAGGATTGCATTGACTGAAAATGATTATCTGCCGGGGGAATTTATCCAGACCTATAATGGTATGTTTAATAGAAATGACCCGTTTGCCTATTGCGAAGCCGGTTATTTTGATGGCAGAATCCGATTCCCTGTTCTTCTTGAAAATGGAAATGTTTGGATGAGTATTGTCCTGAGTGAAATACAGTCCATGGCCTTACCGATAGAAAGAGCGTCCGGGAAGGTTATTACTTACGGTTTGGGGCTTGGCTACTATGTTTATATGGTTACATCCAAACCGGATGTGGAATCCATTACGGTCATTGAAAAAAATCCGGATGTAATTACACTCTTCAGAAAAAATCTGATGCCCCAGTTTCCTAATAAAGAAAAAATCCGGATTATCGAAGGGGATGCATTTGAATTCGTTAGAAAACAACAGGATGGTGAATTTAATTATGCATTCAGTGACTTCTGGGGCGGTTTTTATGATGGATTGGAATTGTATCTCCAATTTGCTTCAGAAGCAGCCAGATTTGTTAATACCATTCATGATTTCTGGATAGAAAGCTGTTTTGCGGACTTCTTTTTCCGCCCGGCCATGATGCAGTTTTTAATGGAAGCGATTTTAAAGAAGAAAATCCGTATTACTGACCAGGGGAAAAAAGTCAGGAGAATCCAGAAAAATTTTATTGATTTTTTATGTAATGAACAACTTTCATTTAGAAATACGGATGAAATTGTTCAGCTGCTTGATTATTCTTCCCTGATTCCACTGATGAGAAAGTTCGCCGTTTACTGCAGGCATAGATGAGGAAAATATGTTTAAAAAGATAGCAACTCTTCTGGGAATTCTCCTGCTCCTTTTTTCGGTCGTTGAGGCATCGGAACCTCTTTTATTAAAAGTTAAGGGAATCAAAGGCAGTCCTGTCGCCTTTGATGTGGATGGAACTGTCTATATGGAGCCTTCTTTTCTGGAAAAAGGCGGGATAGTGAAAATCCTTTGGGAAAACGAAAAACTGTATATCATTCCCGAAGGATTTACCAGCAGTGAAAAGGTGGAAATCCCTTTTAGTACAGTTAACGGTACCTCCTGCATTGACTTTTCTTATTTTTGTGAACCGACTGGTTTTAGCTATTCTTATAAAAAGGATAAACAGAAAATTTCTATTAAAAAGACGGATTTTGAAAGGAAAAAGAAAAACAGGGCCGGAAAGCGGAATTCTGATTCCACCAGGCCCCTGATTTTATGGGACCCTGTTCATTTATATACGTCTGAAAGTGCAGGCTTTAAAAAGACTTCCGGTTTTCGTATCCTGTCACCGGAGTGGGGATGTTATGACAGATTCGATACAATCATTCCGTTGAAAAATTTCTCCTACCTGAAAACAGCAAAAGACAATGAAATAGCAGTGATGCCGCTTGTTCATAATAACTTTAACCCTCCAGCCACTTCATCATTTCTGCATGATGAAAGAAAACAGGAAGAAGTGATTTCCCGGATGGCTTCTGTGGCTAGGGTGTATGGTCTGTATGGATATAATATAGATTTTGAGAATATGAATCCTGACGATAAGGACAGATTTACCGCTTTTGTAAAAAAACTGTCTGAGGCTCTTCATAAGGATGGAAAGGTCCTTACCGTGGATATTACTGTCTATAATGAATCAGCTCCTTACTGGAGCCTTTGTTATGACAGAAAAGCGTTGGCCGGGTTCTGTGACTATGAAATTGTCATGGGCTATGATGAGACGCCAAGAATCAGTCAACATGCCGGTTCGGTTTCTTCCTGGAATTGGCTGAATAAAAATCTGAATCAGCTTTTGACGATGGTTCCATCTGAAAAACTGGTTCTGGGCCTCCCATTTTATACGCGTATTTATGAAGGGAAACCGGGTTCAGTTAAATCCCGGGTGCTGCAGATGAAAGATCAGTCTTTGATGATTGCCAGATATCATTTAAAGCCGGTATGGCATTCGTCAGAAAAGCAATTTGTTGCGGAATGGAAGCATAATGGCCGTCCGCAAAAGGTATGGCTTGAAGAAAGAAAATCTCTTGCGGCTAAAGTAGAACTTGTCAGTAAGTATGGACTTGGCGGACTGGCTTTCTGGCGATATGGTTTTGAAATGCCTTCTATTTATAGTGATATAGAGACAGTGCTTGAAAATTCCGGTACTATGGAAGAAGTTCCAACGAAGGGGGACAAGAGCGACTAAGCATTGTTATGTGTACGGCTCCCAGAACAAGAGAGCTCAGGCAAAAGTGAAGAACAGTCAGCAGCAGATATTGGAAAAAGTCAGGAACATTAATAATAAACGATATGATATTTCGCAAAATTTCCCCCTTTTTCAATATTAGAAAAATCCTGTCCTTATAATTTAAGGGCAGGATTTTTATTCGTAAATTATCTGGTAATAGAATTACTGTGTAAAATCACCTTTAAAAATGCCGAGATGACTTCAGGATCAAAAAGAATTCCGGAGCCGGTCATGATATCTCTGGTCAATTCCTTAATGGATTTCATCTTAAAATCAGGTGACGAATAAATCGTATTGTCATAGTAACTGGCAACAGATATAATTCTGGCGCCTAAAGGGATATTTACGTTTTTCAAGTGCTTTGGATAGCCGGTTCCATCCCATCGTTCGTGATGAGAACGGATGTAAGGAAGAAGATCCTGACAGCCTGGAATGGATTCCAGCATGTTGGCGCCCAGTTCTGGATGTTTTTTATAAAGGGATAATTCCCTTCTTGACAGGTAAGGTACTTTTGCCAATATATGGTTGGGAATGCATAACAATCCGATATCGTGCAATAATCCGGCATAACGGATAAGCATGATTTCGTTGGAAGGAAGTCTCATATATACAGCCGTAGCACCCGCATAATTGGAAACCCGGACAGAATGATCATATAATTCCTGTGATTTTAATCGCAATAGTTCAGAGAAACTGGTGACGATTGAATCCAGTATATTTTGTGTATCCCGAAAAGTTCCGGGACTTTGAAACAGAGATGAGCTGTACATATAAAGCTCCTGATTTTAAATAAACAAACACTGTCTGCCGGGAAATTATACGGCAGCCGGGAAATGATTTCGTAAAAATAGAAGGCGCAAAGAGTCACCGACATAAAACCGATCTAGTAAAATTTTCGGAAACCCATAAGCATGTCAGCAGTTACAATGATATTTTACCCAAGTCAGAGAGAAAGGTCAAAGGAATATTCATTCGCTCTTTGGAGGAGAAATATACTATGACAGGCAACCCTTATGTTATAATCATTATACAGTTTATCCTTTAAATAATCATCTCAGTTAAAATTTATAGTCCCATAAAAAATGATGATACAAATACAAGTTCTATCTCAGGAGGAAGGAAATGAAACCATTTATAATTCACTTTTTGCATCATAGCGGTTTTATAGTGGAAACTGACCGGATAGTACTTGTTTTTGATTATTACAGGGATCCTTTACATGTTCTTGAAAGTATTCTTTCTGAACAGGAAACAATAAATAAAGCGGTTTATTTCTTTGTCAGCCATGTTCATGGGGATCATTTCAATCCGGAAATCAGAATGTATGAAGAAAAGGCAGCAGCCTATTTCATGCATGAGGATTGTCATATGCCCCTGAACAATGGGGAAAAATGTCATCTCATGAAACCGGAAGATTCTTTTGATGGAGATGATTTTTCCGTTAAAATGTATGGCTCCACCGATGCGGGAGGTTCTTTTATGGTCCGGTTGGGAGATAAAACCATATATCATGCTGGAGATCTGAACTGGTGGCACTGGGCCGGTGAACCGGATGATAATAATCGGGAAGCAGCAGAATTATTTTTCAAGGAACTTGAAAAAATTGAAGAAACCCGGGTGGATCTCGCTTTCCTGCCGGTTGATTACCGACAGCAGGTTGCCAGGGAATGGGGTGTCAGGCAGTATCTGGAGAAAATGAATATTGAGGTTCTGGTACCAATGCATTATTTTGGTACGCCATGGATTCCATCTTATGACTTTCGGTGGCATCATAGGGATCAGAAAATATGGATTCCTCAGGCTGATGGTGATAAGTTTAGAGGTGAATGGTAATGGCCTCTTCCTGGCTCTATGCACTTCCGGTTTATCTTACAGGGAGATTTATCCTTCAGTTGATTCCGCTGATGTTTTATGTGCCTGCGATATACAGCATTAATCTTGCCGTCGCATTTGTTTCATGTTTTATTTTCAAATCCGGATCAAAAAAGTCTTTCCCTATAAATATGGGGTTGATAATGATTCTTACGGCTTTAGAAATCCTTTGTGATCTGGATATTTTGTCGGGCCTCTTTTCCTGGTGTATATTTGCTGCATTCATTGCTTTTTCAATTCTGGGCAGTCGTTGGGAATAATTGAAATTCATGCAGGCGGATATACTTTATTTTCTCTTTTAAGTATAATAAAAACCTTGGGCAGGTCTGTTTCTATTGTCCTTGACAATATTTTGTAAAAATTTTAGAATTAATTCAGGTGCTGGACCAAGTGAACATTCCTTTAATGGATTGATTCTGACTTATATATAGATGCTCCTTGGAGACATGGTGTCATGGCTTGGGAGCTTTCATTGTAATGAACGGAAATATTTCCGTATAGAGGAAAATCCATCTGCTTCGGCCTTAGCATCCCCGCAGGGAGATGCTTTTTATAGTTACTGAAATGATTTTAAAACCAAAAGAAGAAAGAGGTGAATCGTTTGACACTGGATGAAGTTTTACTTTATGTAATTATCGGCTGTATTATTGCAGTGGTTATTGGGGCAGGTATTGGTTATATCCTTAGAAAACGAATTGCGGAGGCCAGAATTGGTTCTGCAGAGGAAAAGGCACGCCAGATTGCCGATGATGCTCAGAAAATGATTGATTCTGCATCTCGTGAGGCTGAAACGTTAAAGAAGGAAGCCCTGGTACAGACTCGTGAGGAAATTCATAAGCTTCGCGAAGATGTTGAACAGGAAAATAAGCAGCGCAGGGATGAACTGCAGAAGTATGAACAACGCCTTGTCCAGAAAGAGAATAATCTTGACTGGAGGAGTGGAAATCTGGAACAAAGAGAATCCCAGTTAGATAAAAAAGAGAACCAGATTAAATCCCAGAAGGAAAAACTCAATCAGCTGTACGATGAGCAGCAGAACAAATTAGAAGAAATTTCACAACTTTCTGTGGAACAGGCTAAAGAAATGATTTTGGGCCGCGTAGATGAAGAGCTTACTCATGAAAAGGCTATTCGTATCCGGGATGCTGTTGAGGAGGCAAAAAATACTGCTGATATCAGAGCCAGGGAAATTATTGCTTCTGCTATTCAGCGCAATGCTGCCGATACGGTATCTGAAACCACGGTTTCTGTCGTATCTCTGCCAAATGAAGAAATGAAAGGCCGGATAATTGGTCGTGAAGGTAGAAATATTCGGGCTATTGAAACATTGACAGGCGTAGATCTCATTATTGATGACACTCCCGAAGCGGTTATTCTTTCCTGCTTTGATCCGATCCGACGTGAAATAGCAAGGCTGGCTCTTGAAAGCCTGGTCAAAGACGGAAGAATCCACCCGGCACGAATTGAAGAAATCGTGGCAAAGACGAAGAAAGATGTAGAAAAAGCAATTCGCGAAGCCGGTGAACAAGCGGTCATGGAATGCGGTATCCGAGGCATGAATCCGGATCTGATAAAAATTCTTGGCAGGTTGAAATATAGGACCAGCTATGGTCAGAATGTCCTGCAGCACTCTATTGATACTTCTTATTTTGCTGGCATACTTGCCGGTGAAGTTGGGGCTGATGTAGAACTTGCAAAACGGGCCGGTCTTCTTCATGATATAGGCAAAGCAGTGGACCGTGAACAGGAAGGTACACATGTAGAACTGGGTGTGGAACTGGCCCAGAAATTCCATGAAGCCCCGCAAATCATCAATACGATTGCTTCTCATCATGGAGACACTGAAGCCACCTGTGTGGAAGCTGTGCTTGTGGCAGCTGCTGATGCCATTTCAGCGGCACGTCCGGGAGCACGCCGCGAAACGCTTGAAAATTATATCAAGCGCCTGACGAAGCTTGAAGATATCGCAAAATCCTTCCCGGGGGTTGCCAGCTGTTATGCAATTCAGGCAGGCAGGGAACTTCGCGTAATTGTCAAGCCGGAAAAAATTACTGAAGATCAGACTACCATTCTGGCTCATGATATTTCCCAGAGGATTGAAAAGGAACTTCAATATCCTGGTCAGGTAAAAGTTGTCGTTATCCGTGAAACAAGAGCTACTGATTTTGCAAAATAACATACTGTGCAAAAAGATTTTATCCATCTCAACAGATGGGTAAAATCTTTTTCCTTTTATGGGATTATGCTATAATTTTATAAACACATTAAAATAATCTGTCCTTGGGGCAGGGAAAGATACGAGGTTTATCAATGGATAGAGAAGATCTGGATAAACAGCTGAAAGAACATGGGGAAAACATGAATTTTGTCAGTTCCGACCATCACAAAGGAAAAGTGAAAATTGCTGCTTTGGCTCTTGCTCTCCTGGTCATCGGGGGCGCTGGTGGCTGCTTCTTTGGCGATTTTAAAACGGAAAATAAAAATCAGGGTGCTTCGTCTTCCTATCAGCTTCCTGCTCAGGAAGGAAAGAAGCTCCAGGAGCTGCCTGCTATAAGAAATACCGCAGTCGTTCAGGCGGTCAAGGAAGTCGGACCGGCAGTAGTAGGTATTACTACCAGGGTTTACGATAGAGATATTTTTAACCGCCGTGTGGAAGTGGGGCATAGCGTAGGATCCGGAGTCATTTTTGATAAAAAAGGATATATTGTTACTAATAATCATGTAGTGTCTGGAAGCAAAGATGTCAATGTCAGTCTGTCTAACGGGACTACAGTTCCTGGCAAAGTTGTTGGTACAGATGCATCGACTGACCTGGCTGTAGTGAAAATTGAGGAAAATGACAACCTGCCGGTTGCCCAGTTTGGAGATTCCGATGCACTGCAGGTTGGTGAAACAGCTATTGCTATCGGTAATCCGCTGGGTCTTGAATTCCAGGGGACGGTCACAGTAGGTGTAATCAGTGCGCTCAACAGGAGTCTTGACAACATTGACCAGCGTTTCAAGCTGATTCAGACGGATGCTGCCATCAATCCGGGAAATTCCGGCGGTGCCCTGGTTACGGCTGATGCGAAAGTTGTAGGTATAAACAGTGCTAAGATTGCCAAAGAAGGCGTAGAAGGTATGGGATTTGCCATTCCGGTTAATTCTGCCAAGGGCATTATCAGACAACTTATTGATAATGGCAGGGTTGTCCGGGCTTATCTTGGCGTATATGCGGCGGATAAGGATATCGCCATGAGGTATGGTTATAACTGGGATCATGAACATGGTGTCCTTGTCATGAAGATTGCTTCCCGGAGTCCTTTGAGTCTTACAGAGATCCGTCCTGGCGATTATATTATGGCCATTGATGGAAAAGCTTTTGATACGGTCAAGGCCATGCGGGAAATACTGGACAATCATAAGCCGGGAGACAGGATTACGCTGACCTATGAACATAATGGCAGGGAGGAAAAGACAGAAGTGCTTCTTGCTGCAGCACCGGAGAGCAATAAATAATGAAATTTACCATTCTGGCCATTGGCAAAATCAAGGAAAAATGGATGCGGGACGGTATTAGTGAATATGTGAAACGGATTGCCCCCATGGCTAAAATAGAATTCATTGTAAAAGATGAAGAAAAAATGCCTGAGCATCCTTCGCCGGCCCTCAAAGAAAAGGTTATGGAGGAAGAGGGTGAAAAGCTTCTTAAATATCTGAAAGGTGATGATTTCCTGATTCTTTTGGACCTAAAAGGAAATCCTCTTACCTCAGAAGGCCTGGCGGAAGTCCTCCAGAAAAAAATGGTGGGCGGGATCAGTCATTTTTCCTTTATGATTGGAGGACCTTTCGGAAATGGTGAAAATATCCGTAAAAGGGCTGATCTTAAGATTTCCATCAGTGCTATGACCTTTACTCATCAGATGGCAAGACTGATTTTGACTGAACAGCTTTATCGGGCCATGAAAATCATGAGACACGAGCCTTATCATTTATAATGGGAGCCCGAATATTTATATGAACAGGCCTGTATAAACCTGCAGATGATTTCATAAAATCATTTGCAGGTTTTTTGAAATTTCGTTAAAATATAAACAGGTAAGATGACCGTATATATCGATTGCTTCACATGTTTTTCTGTTGGAAGAGGGGATTGATCATGACTGCCAAATCGATGAAAGTCAAGGATTTCATGTCGAAATATGTGTTTACTGTGTCTGCGGATACCACTGTTCATGAGCTGGTAGGGCTTTTCATTACCCATCCGGTGAGTGCCATTCCTGTGGTAGGAGATGATAATGAACTTCTTGGCATTGTTTCCGAAGGGGATCTTTTATACAAAAAAGTAAATCCGAAAATTCCGCAATATGTGGATGTACTGGGAGGAAATCTGTATTATTGTGGTTTTGGACGGTATGAAAGGTCTTTTCGTAAACTTCTTGCTACCACTGCTTCGGAGATTATGACTAAAGATGTACGTTGTGTTACGTCAGATACAGATATGGAGACACTGACTACTCTGATGGTTGATGAACATTTAAAGACCGTACCGGTAGTTGAAAGAAAGAAAGTACCCAATTCCGATATCCAGCCGCCGGCCCGTCTGGTCGGTATTATTACCCGGCACGATATTCTGGGTGCTATTGCTGCCACAGAGGCAGAAGAGCTTCTTAAAAACCGGGAGCAGTTGGCTAAAGAAGGTTATCAGGACGAATGATAATGAATCTTTCCATTTTTAAATAAATAAAAAACTGCATGAGATCATGCAGTTTTTTATTTTGATTCTCCATTGTATAATATAGGAAACATGAATTTATATTCGCAGTACCGGCGCAAGGTAAAATATGTCCAGGGAAATAATTCACTTTCTGAATAAACTTCATAGAGGAGTTTTGATTTGCGGGGGATTTGCCCTTTTTATGCTGCTTGGGGCACTTCTTTTGATGCTGCCTTTTGCCCAATCTGGCACGAGAAGCATAAGTTTTATTGATGCTCTATTTATGTCAGTAAGTATTGTCAGTGTTACGGGTATGAGTATGTTTGATCTTGGGCGGGATTTCAGCCTTGCCGGTCAACTTATCATACTTTTTCTGATGCAGGTTGGCGGATTGGGGATAATGACCATTATGGCAATGGTCAGCATATCTACCGGGCGTAAAATAAGGCTGCAGGAAAGGCTGTTAATCAGGGATTCCTTCAATCTTCAATCTCCTTCCGGAATGGTTATGCTTGTTAAAAAGATTATATTATGGACTTTTACAGTAGAATTGATATCGGGAGTTCTCCTTTCTGTTTATTTTTGCTTCAAATTTGGATTAAAAGGAATTTACTTTGGGCTCTGGTATGCTGTTTCTTCTTTTACTACCTGTGGTCTCGATCTTATTGGTGAAAATATCGGCTTCCCCGGTATGGCAGCCGACAGTTTTGTAAGTACTGTTATTGTTGTCACTATGTTTTTGGGAGGCGTCGGTTTTCTTGCTTTAGATGATGTAATCAGGCACAGAAAATGGTCAAAACTTTCGTTTAATACTAAATTCGTGTTTACGCTGGAATTCATCCTCATTCTGTCAGGGGTTATTGTATTTTACCTGCTGGAAGGGGATAATCCGGCAACTCTTGGAAGGCTTGGAACTCTTGAAAAATGGCAGAGTGCCTTTTTTATGTCCCTATCATCTCGTCTGGCAGGTTTTGCTGTATTTGATATCCATTCCATGATGAATCCAACTGTACTCGTGGTTATGATGTTTATGTTTATTGGAGGTGCTCCTGTTTCTACTGGAGGCGGGATACGGACGACCACTATGGGTCTTTTAATTCTTTCCATGTTTGCATGGATTCGTGGCAGAAGAGAAGTTGTTATTTTTCACAAACAGATAGATCCCGGATGTCTTGTTAAAGCTTCTAATGTTTTTACTCTGGCGATGATATTAACTTTCTTTACAGCTTTTCTGATATTTCTGCTGGAACCAGCTGACTTTAATTTTGAAAATGCTCTTTTTGAGTCTGTATCGGCTTTCAGTACGGTGGGATTCAGTATGGGACTGACCGGGGAGTGGAATACATCATGCAAGATCGTACTGATTGTTGCTATGTATATAGGGCGAATAGGCGTAATGACGCTGGCGATTGCCTTCGCCGGTCATCATAATAGATTGATGAAATATCCAAAGGAAAATGTAGTCATAGGATAGAGGTTATTTATATGGGACAGAAACTTCAGTTTTTTGTTGCCGGTTTGGGAAGATTCGGAAAAAGTGTTGCTGTAACACTGGAAAAAATGGGCTATGATGTTATGGCCATGGATATTAATGAAGATGTCGTGCAGGATTTATCAGATACGCTGGGATACGTAGTTTGTGCAGATTGTTCGGATGAAAAGAATCTGACAGCCATTGGTGCCGGTAATGCAGATGTGGCGGTTGTTTCTCTTGGCGATTTATCAGCCAGTCTAATGACAACCTTGATCCTTAAAGATATGGGAGTTAAAAAGATAGTCGTTAAAGCTCTGGATCCACTCCATGGTAAAATGCTTCAGAAGATAGGGGCGGATAAAATCATATATTCGGAAAAGGAAATGGGAGTCCGGGTAGCGCATAACCTGATTTCACCCGGGATTGTAGATTATATAGAAATGGAAAATAATATCACCATCCTTTCTATTCATGTTCCTTCCGATTGGATCGGCAAAAGTATACTTGATATCGATGTCCGCCGAAAATATAATATTACTGTTGCAGCTATTAAACGGAGAGGAGATATGTATGTCAATCCCAGACCGGATATGGAAATGACATCAGATGATATGCTGATTATTTTGGGAGACTCAGAAAGCGTTAAACGTGTTACGGAAAGTCTGGAACAATAACGAAATTTTCGAAATTTCCGGTTGGTGTCAGTTATTGGCACTCCAATAGGTCTTCTTGAAATCATATAGGATTTTTGCTATGATACGTATGATTCTATGATAGTGGGTTCTGAAACACTTTAAGTGGAAAAAATTATCAGATAAGATTAGAACTTGATTTAAAAATTTAAATAAGTAATGTAGATATCGTTACGTTAAAGCTGAACAGTCATATTGTAGTTTGAACAGTAGGAGTGATTCCTTTTGGAGAAATTAGTAATTCATGGCGGTCATCCACTTCGTGGACATGTTCGTGTATCCAGCGCAAAAAATGCGGTACTTCCTATTATCGTTGCCACATTGCTCCCGGATACGCCATCATCCATTGTAGATGCGCCAAACCTTGATGATGTAAGCACAATCTGCAGTGTTCTGGAGTCTTTGGGCGTCAAGGTTATAAAAGAAGATAATGTAATAACCTTTGACTCATCAATGCTGGAGAATACGGAAGCTTCTTATGAACTTATGAGTCGAATGAGGGCTTCTTTTCTGATCATGGGACCACTCCTTGCAAAGCGTGGGCATGCCAAAATTGCCTTGCCCGGAGGCTGCATGATAGGAAGCCGTCCTATTGATCTCCATCTCAAAGCTTTTGAAGCGTTAGGCGCTGAAATTAATGAAAGCAATGGTTATGTGGAAGGCTTTGCTCCCCATGGGCTTAAAGGCACTACTATTTATCTCGATTTCCCAAGTGTTGGAGCAACAGAAAATATCCTGATGGCTGCCGCTACGGCTGAAGGCAGGACGATTATAGAAAATGCGGCGGAAGAGCCCGAAATCGTTGACCTTGTTACTTTTTTAAATTCCATGGGTGCCAATATCAAAGGCGCGGGAACTAATGTTATTCGGGTCGAAGGCGTCAAGGAGCTGCAGGGAGTATCACATACTGTCATTCCAGATAGAATTGAGGCAGGAACTTTTATGATTGCTGCCGCTATGGCTGGTGGTGATGTGGTTGTTGATAATGTTCTTAAAGAACATTTAAAGCCACTTCTGGCTAAATTAAACGAGGCCGGGGTCAAAGTTATTACGGATATTGATAGTATCCGTGTGATTAGTGATGGGCATATTCGATCCACTGATATTAAAACACTTCCTTATCCCGGGTTTCCAACAGATTTACAAGCTCAATTTATGGCTTTAATGACTATAGGAAACGGGATTAGTCGTGTGACAGAAACAGTTTTTGAAAATCGTTTTATGCACGTAGGTGAATTGCAGCGAATGGGTGCTTCCATTATGGTGGAAGGCCGTTCTGCTATCGTCAGGGGAGTTCCATTCCTTACTGGCGCATTTGTACGTGCAACGGATTTACGCGCGGGTGCAGCCTTGACAATCGCTGGTCTGGCGGCACGTGGTGAAACAGAAATAGGCGAACTTCACCACATCGATCGTGGATATGATCACCTCGTTGAAAAACTGCAGGGGTTAGGAGCGGACATTGTCAGAGTCGACAGGGATTAATCTTATTTCCCGAAAATTCAGGATATCCAACCCAAATTCTCTCATGGATTGGATAGGTTCTTTCGGCACAGAAGATATCGGAGTAGATATAGGAACATCTAATACGGTCCTTTTTGTAAAACATAAAGGGCTGGTATTTCCAGAAGCTTCCGTGATAGCCAGAAATGATTTGACAAAAGAATATTTTGCCTTTGGAACAAAAGCAGAGGAAATGGAAGGGAAAACTCCATCAGCGGTCAGGGTTATCCGGCCAATGAAGCAGAGTGCAATTATTGATTATAGTGGTGCCGCCTATCTTCTGAACTGTATCGTTAATCATTCTTATTTAAAAGGACTCTTCTTTCATCCTCGTCTAATGATGTGTGTTCCTACTGGTATTAATGGTGTTCAGCGCAGGGCACTCCTTGAGGCGGCTGTTGCTATTGGAGCAAGAAAAACAGTCTTGATTGATCAGCCGATCGCGGCCATGATGGGAATTGGGATTGGGAAACAACCGAAAGAAGGAACCATGATTGTGGACCTCGGGGGAGGTTCTACCAAGATTGCAGTCTTGTCTAAACATGGTATTGTGGCTAGTCATTTTTCTATTGCCTCAGGTTCAGAAATGGATCAGGCAGTGCTTAATACGGTGAGGGATAGGTACCATATACTGATTGGACGCAAGTCGGCAGAGAGTCTTAAAATTGCTCTGGGGGCCCTGTGGGATTTGAAGAGTGGTCCACAAATTGCTGAGATAAGCGGATTATCTATTGTTTCAGGACTCCCTGTTAAAATGGCAGTAACAGGAGAAGATATTGCTCATGCAATCAATCCTGTTTTGTATAAAATATTTAAAGATATCCGGGATGTCCTCCAGCGGACTCCACCATCTCTTCTTCAAGCCATTAAGGAAGACGGAATTATCCTGGTAGGGGGAGGAGCTCAACTTCGCGGGATTGATAAACTTATTTCCCGTGTCATAGGGGTTCCTGCTTATGTTGCTGAAAGGCCGTCATATGTTAATGCAGTGGGAGCAGGTTCGGCCCTCGATTACATTAATGAATTTCGGGATTCTCTCCAGGATCTCCATTGAACAAAGTAAAAGGCAGCAGGAATGCTGTCTTTTACTTTGCCATAAACAAGAATTCAGGATATGAAAATATTATGCAAAAAATTTGAAGAACGAAAATATAGAAAGAATTATCAGGAAAATATTATTTAAGCGTGGTAAAATAAAAGCAAAACAACTATTTATTCGTCTTAATGACAGTGAGGTACTTATGAATAGAACAAAAATAATTGGATTGACCGCAGGAATTGCTGCATTGCTTGCAGGCAGTGCCGGGGCTGCAGAAATTTCTCAGAATGCTGTGATTTCAGGAATGGTCACTTCTGTAGTTGAAGCGAATGTCCACGTCAAGGAAGGACAGGTACTGGCTACAGTGGATTCACTGGTAGGGCCTGTGCCTGCGGCAAGGGCAGATTCAGATGGTTTGGTGAAGAAAGTGCTTGTTACTAAAGGACAGCAGATTGGCAAGTCAGACACTGTAGTTATTATTGAAACTGAATAGTTCAGGGAGCAGACAATGCATGTGATTTTGAAAAAGAACATTAAAAGACTGTGCATTTCTTTATTCCTGTCTTTAAATTTAATTGTTCCGGCTTCGGCAGCTGCTGAGGAATTTATGCCTCTTGCAGAAGTCCGGGAGGGCATGCATGGATATGCAAAAACGGTGATTCATGGCACCCGGATTGATACTTTTGACGTCGATGTACTTGGGATTATGAAAAACAAGGGCGCTGCCGGTGGTGATCTTGTGCTGGTGCGCGTTTCCGGACCTGTCATTGATGAGTCCGGCGGGATTGCTCAGGGGATGAGCGGAAGCCCTGTATATATAAATGGCAAACTTCTTGGGGCGATAGCTTATGGTTTCCCGCAGTCAGATGGCAGGATTGGCATGGTTACTCCAATTTCAGATATGCTTCGACTGTGGACTGTAGATAATAGCAGAGACAAGAATGTTTTGAATCATGCAGATGGATTTATTCCGCTGGAAACTCCAATCATGGCCTCAGGCTATACATCAAATGGCATGGCTTTCCTGACTGGTCAAATGAAAGATTTCAATATGGTACCCTGTTCAGCTGCTTCAACAATAGCGGATGACAGTCCATTTCCTCTGGAAGCAGGTGGATCCGTTTCTGCAACTCTTGTAACCGGGGATTTAAAACTTGGGGCGGTAGGGACTGTGACTTATGTAGATGATGACCATGTGGTAGCCTTTGGTCACCCTTTTATGAATAAAGGCAGTTCGCATTATTTTATGCACAATTCCTATATATTTACTGTTATACCCAGCAGAAATATTCCATTCAAACTTGGCTCAGTCGGAGCGGAAATTGGTACAATTACAGAAGACCGCGGAGCCGGTATAAGTGGAATTAACGGTAAAATTCCCCAATCCGTCCGGCTTCATGCCGAAGTGAATGATCTGGACACAGGGAAAACCGGAAACCTGAATGTACGAATGATACAGAACGAAGCGTTGCTGCCAATGCTTTCTTCTACATCTGTTTATAATAATGTCAGCAATACATTGGATAGGACTGGTGAGGGCACAATTTCTTTATCCTATACTCTATTCCCTGAGAATATGAAAAAGAAGCCTTTTACCCGCTCAAATATGTACTGGTCCTCCAAAGATATTGCCGCCAGAAGTGTAGATGAATTGTACAATGTGGTAAGGATTTTGGAACAGAACCGGTTTGAGCCATATAAGCTGCGGAATATTGCCGTTCATATGGATGTAACGCAGAATAGAAAAACTGCCAAACTTCTGGATGCATCTGCCGCTCCTACTGTGGTGAGTCCCGGTGACACTATTTATGTACGTGCCAGACTGGAACCCTGGCGTGGAGAAATCTTTTACAAAGAGTTGTCTTTCAAAGTCCCTGAGGACCAGCCTTTGGGAAATATGATTCTCGAAGTGAGAGGTGGAGGGGTGACACCACTTCCATATCTTCTCCAGCAGCAGAAATACAACCTTACCGATGAGATTCTTGAAAGACTCCGGAATTATGAGGATTTTGATGATCTTTTTGATAAACTTGAAAATGAAGACAAGAACAATCAGATTGTTGTTGAAATTCTGGACCCCAATGTCAGTATGATATCCAAGGATGAAAGCGATGGGGCTAAAGCGGAAATTCAGGATAAGCGTCCTTCAAAATCACCGGAATATCTGAAAGGAGAGTCAAAACCTGTAAGAGGAAACGATAAGGAAGATGATTCACCAAAGAGCAGGGTAGATACGAATTATGTCATTTATGGGGACGGGCAATTTACATTCCATGTTATGACCCCTGATGATAGAGATAGAGAATTAAAAAAATTATCACATTCTAATAAAAAGTTGTCAGCTGAAATGAAAGATAGTGAAAAGAATTCTTCATCTGGTGAATCAGAGAGAATTAAAGATTCAAAGCAAAATAATTCATCCGGTCCGATCAATAAAAATTAAAATCTCCGATTGATTTGTAAAAAATAGAAGGGAGGGGTATGCTTGGGGTTCTTGGAATTACTTGGCCATTATACTCTCAGCATTTTTCATCAGCTGGGAGCGGTTATACTGCTTTTGGTTCAGGCACTTAAAGAGTTGGGAAGTCTTCGCATTAATGAAACCTGTAAGCAGTGCCTTGCGCTAGGCGTACTTTCCTTTCCTATAGTGGCATTGACACTCCTTTTTACAGGAATGGTTCTTTCCGTGCAGATAGCAGGGGAACTGACCAAGTATGGTGCTGATTTTACAGTAGGCGCAATCGTGGCAATAGGTATTGGACGTGAATTGGGACCTGTATTGTGTGGTGTAGTACTTGCCGGCAGGGTGGGTGCTGCTATTACAGCAGAAATTGGCACTATGAGGGTAACTGAACAGATAGATGCCCTTCGTTGCATGGCAGTAAGTCCTGTGGGTTATCTCGTAGTTCCTCGTCTTCTTGCCTGTATGTGCATGCTTCCTCTCTTGAATGTATTTGGCGTTACCATTGGTGTTGGCGGAGGTATGATTGTGGCATCTTTATCTCACGGGGTTTCTTCCTATGTGTTTATGCATTCCATTCATACATTCTGCGTTCCATCTGATTTATACATTGGAGTCCTTAAATCTGTGGTCTTTGGCGCTATCGTGGCTCTTGTTGGTTGTGACAGAGGTATGACCTGTACAGCCGGAGCTGAGGGGGTAGGTAAAGCCACAACCCAGTCAGTCGTTTATTCCATCATTATGCTTTTTGCGGCAAATTATCTTCTTTCGTCGATACTCTTCTGAGGACTGTTATGATTGATATAAGACATGTATACCAGACCTTTGGTACGAGAAAAATCCTGAAGGACGTGAGCCTTACAATCAGGGATGGAGAAACTATGGTCATCCTGGGGGCTTCGGGTTCAGGAAAATCAACCCTTTTAAAACTGATTATCGGTCTCCTGAAACCTACTTCAGGAGAAGTTCTCGTTGATGGAAAAGATATGGCTCTTCTGAGCGAGGCAGAACTCAACCATGAGCGCCGCCATATGGGTTTTGTATTTCAATATTCTGCCCTTTTTGATTCGATGAATGTAAAAGAAAATGTGGCTTTTGGCCTTCGAATGCATACAAAACTTCCTGAAGGGGAAATAGACAGGATTGTCAAAGAAAAACTGCATCTGGTAGGACTTGATGGTATAGAAAACCTGATGCCTGCGAATCTTTCCGGCGGCATGAAAAAAAGGGTGAGTCTGGCCAGAGCTATAGCTCTGGAACCAAGGATTATTCTCTATGATGAGCCGACGGCCGGACTTGATCCTATTCGTTCCACCGATATCAGTTTATTGATTAAAAATACACAGAAAGCCATGCATGCAACAAGTGTCGTAGTTACCCACGATCTGAAGTCAGCTGAAATGATTGCTGACCGGATGGCTTTTCTATATAAAGGCTCTTTCCTGGCCATTGGCAGACCTGATGAATTGTATCAATCGAAGGATCAGAGAGTTCGACAGTTTATGGAGGGTCTGCCATCAGACCCGGATTTTTTGAAGGAAGGTGATGTTGGATGAAATGGTCTACTGAAGCGAAGGTAGGTGCTTTTTCATTAGCCGGAATCGTTTTGTTTGCATTGATCATCATCCAGCTCAGCAGTCTTGTTATATTTGGGAAAAGCGGCTTTCATGTGACAGGCTATTTTAAGGAGGCAGAAGGCATTGAACCGGGAAATCCTATCCACTATGCAGGTGTTGAAGTAGGAATGGTAGATGGTATTTCCGTAGAAAACGGGGAAGCCGTTCTAAAGCTCCGATTTTATAATGAAGCAAAAGTACCAAAGGATGCGGATTTTTCCATTCAGACCAGCAGTGTGATGGGCGGTCGGTTCGTAAAAGCTTCCGGTGGACATCAGGACAGGGGATACCTGTCTGACGGAATGACTGTGGAGGGGAAAGCGGTTCCCGGCATTGATCAGGCAATGGATAAAATGGATAAACTGATTAATTCTGCTCAGACCATGCTTGATGGAATTAATACGGTCGTAGGAGATCCTGCATCTCAGAAAAATGTGAGAAACAGTCTTAGTAATTTTGACGCCGTATCCCAGAACCTGGCTATCTTGACTGCTCAGGGGATACAGACGGCTAATGAAATCGAAGGCATTACTGCACAGATTAATTCCATGCTTTATCAGCTGAATGGGGATGGTAAAGCTGTGGCCGATGCAAGGCAGATTATGGATAATCTGGCAGTGGCATCGGAAAATGCAAAAGCTATTTCCAGTGATGCCAAAAATATTTCCGGAAAAATTAACGGAATTATGAGTGGAACAGGCGATTTGGGTATATCTGTTTCCGGAGAATTGTTATATAATACTAAGAAAGATGATTTTTCACCAAATCTGTCTCTCCGTTTTGGGAAAGACAGTTACGGAATTCTGGGGATAGAATCCGCAACCAATGATCCCGTGTATGATGCTATGTTTGGCCGAATGAGAGGGAGCTACGGCATTCATGCAGGGATTATCCGAAACAAGCTTGGCCTGGGAGCCGATTATGAGAAAGACAGATGGAAGTTTACAGCTGATTTGTTCGATCCGAATGATGTATCCATGAGGATTGGCGGAAAATATGCGCTGGATGATCATTTCTTTATTACCGGTCAGTCGATATTCCCACATCGCCGGAGAGGTGGCGGAGAATACTTCGGCGTCGGTTACAACTTTTGAATAAGAAGACATCTGTCTTAGAAGGGATGAATTTTTATGAATAAATACACCTGCCGTATTTTGGCGGCATCCATTGTCATTGCTCTCTCCTGCGGGATGATGGGTGTAGAGGCAAAAGGTTCAAAAACAAGGATTACTACAGATCCGGTGTTGACGGAAAAAGCGCTGGCTGCTCAAATGGATCAGGTCAGCACTGATAAAAATGTCAATTTTAATAATATGCTTCTCCAGAAAAATATCTCCGATTCCCTTGGTGAAGTTGCTGCACCGGAAGCTTCCAGCCTGGATATTGATCTGAAAGGTGCGGTTGTTACTTCTATTCAGAACAATCGAGACATCACAATTGCTGACTTGCAGAGAAAAGAAGCTGAATCTGATGTGAGAAAAGCAGCAGCGGCTAAAAATCCACAAATCGGTTACAGCTGGAGCGGTAATCAGTTTAAAACAGTTTATAATCCGGCAACTGGTCGTTCTACTAACCGTTCCTATAATCAGGGCGTAAATGTTTCTATGCCAATCTGGACTGGCGGAAATATAGAAGGTGCTATTAATCAGGCTAGATATGCAAAGAATATTTCTGATTTGGAATACTACAAAACGGAAGCGGATACCAAATTATCAGCCGTGGAAGCTTACTATAAGTATCTGGAAACTATTAAACTGGCAGGTGTGCAGGCTGAATCGGTCAGCGATTATGCCAGCCATCTGAATAATGTACAGCAGCAGTTTGATGCAGGTATCGTGGCAAAACTTGATGTGTTGACTTCCAATGTTTCTTTGGCAAATGCGAAACAGAAGAGCATTGCTGCTGATAATGCAAGAGATTTGGCCGAAGCGAATTTGAATAATATTATGCGTATTCCTATGAATACGAAACTGAATCCCCTTGACAAAGATTTCCCGGAACCGGAGTTTGACCTGACTCTGGAACAGGCTATTGCTATGGCGGAGAAATACCGCTGGGAACTGATTGAATCTGACTATAATGTTCGTATTGCGAAAGAAGCTCTTCGCATTGCAAGATCCGGCTATATGCCCACGATTTCCGTAGGTGGCGGATACAGCTGGGATGAAGCTGCTTTATCAAAAATAGATAAAGATGATTGGGCTTTACTGGGCAAAATCAGCTGGAGCATCTGGGATGGTGGTTCTACTGATGCGGCAATCAAGAAAGCCAATGAGGAAATCAAGGTGGCTCAGGAACAACTGTTGCAGGCAAGAGAGGGTGTAGAGCTTGAGGTCCGTCAGGATTATCTGAATATCCTTTCTGCCAAGGAACAAATTCGTGCTACTGAAGCAGCTGTTGCGCAGGCAGAAGAAGCTTACAAGATTGCTACCGTCCGTTACAGCAGCGGTGTAGGTATCAACCTGGATGTGCTGGATGCTGAGTTACAGCTCAATACGGCAAGAACGAACTATATTACTGCTCTTTATGATTACAATATCGGTCTGGCAACTCTGGAACACGCCATGGGGATTCCGGCAGTGATTCATCCTGAATTTGCCAACGCAAAATAAGTGAAATGATTGTGTGAAATCATTTCACCCAATCATTTTCAAAAAACTGGGGAGATTATTTTGAAGCATAGTATGAAATGGTGGATAAACACCATAGCGGCTGCCATTTTTATGGTGCTCGTCGTGATTTATCTGCTAATCCGGCCTATTATCGTGCAGAATCTGGAACCTGTACTGGCTGAAAAGCTGGGAGACAGGGTGAATGGTACCCTGTCCTGGTCTTCCATCGATCTGGACCCAAACCTGGATCTTTCTTTTGCCTATCTGGAACTGAAAGATGAAAAGGGGGAGGATGTTTTAAAGACACCCTCATTGACCGTAGGCTGGTCCATGTCTTCTCTATATAATTATCTCCTTCACGATGACGGTATCGCTACTGTTATTCGTGATGTAACTATTGAAAAGCCGGAACTTTCTCTTTCCCAGAAGGCCGATGGAACCTGGAATATCAGTGATATCCTTAAACCTTCTGATGATTCCGACAGTGGGAAGTTTACGGGAAAGGTCATCATTACAAAGGGAAGGGCCCTGATAAAGACAAATGAAGCTGGTCAGTTCGACTTCACAAAGGTGGAGGGCACTTTTGCCTGGGATAAGGATGCCCATATTGATGGCAGTCTAACGGGAGCCATCTTTGACAGCTCTTTTGATGGCAGGCTGAAATATACTGACAGCAATAATCTGGAAGTGAATATAAAGACAGATCCGATTCCATTGAAATCCCTGCAGCCGCTTATTGAAAAACTGCCGCAGTTTCAGAAAAAGCTGACACCGCAGGATGGGACGGGAAGCATAACGGAAGCCAAAATCTGGAAAAGCGACGGGATCGTCGTTTACCGGATGACCGGCTCTTTTAATCATGCTGCTCTTGGCTATGAAAATTACATTCTGGCTGATGGAGCGGCTTTTTTTAATATTGAAAATAACAGGGCAGATGTCACAAAAATTTCCGGAACGGTGAATGGGCAGAAAATCAGCGGTGAGGTCCATGTGGATCTTGCCGGAGAGGATACTCCTTTTTGGGGCACTGCTGCTTTATCCAAAGTTGATATAGCAAAAGTTGTCCCGGATTATGAAGCAAAAGGGATTGTGACAGGGGATCTTTCTTTCTCCGGAACAAAGGAACATCCATCTGTCAGTGGCGATATTTCCATTGTCGATGGAGCCTATGAAAATCTTTCAGTGGAAAAAGGAAAAGTATCTTTTTCCTATGATGATGGTTCCATCACTATACCGTATCTGGAAGCAGATGCCGCAGGAGGGCATATTCTTGGTCATGGCAGCTATAGCATGGATGCCGGATTGTTTTCGATTCAGGCCTTTGTCGATCACGTTTCTATGGATCAAATCCCTGCAGGACAGGTTTTGAATGGACTTGTGAGCGGTTATTGCCAGGCAGAAGGTTCCTATAAAGATGGTATCCTCAATCTAGTCAGGGCGTCAGCCAACGGGGAAGCACTGAATTTGGATTTTAACGGTCTGTCGGCAGGAAATCTACGGGGATTTGGCAATTATCGGAATGGGAACTGGGATGGAACCCTGAATGGTCAGAATATTTCTTATAAAGGGGTATTCCTGAATAATATAGCGGCATCCATTTCTGAAAAAGACGGTGTTATAGATATTCCTTATGCCAGCGGAATCAGCGGTAATGGCGCATTCTTTGCCACCGGTTCTTATGGCGGGGATCTGATGAATATAAATGTGGACGCATCAGATATTGATATGTCCATGTTTACGCAACTGACCGATGAAGATATAGCCGGTATTGCATCGTTCAAAGGTAATATTTCCGGGACACTGGATCAGCCGGATGGAAATGGTACTATCAGGGCCAGAAATGGCCATTTCCGCAAAGCGGCTTTTGATACTGTTGATGGAAGTATGGCTCTTCATGATGGAAAACTGAACATTCCTTTATTAAATGTGGCTGGGGCCTCTGGAAATCATGAATTCAGCGGTACCATAGATATCCACAACTATGATATGAATATAAAAGTAAAGACTGATAAAGCAAGGATAGAAAATCTTCTATCCATAGCTGGGCTGGATTATCCTGTGACTGGCTGGATTTCAAATGAACTTACGGTCACCGGAAAACCGGAGAACCCGAAAGTTCAGGGAGATTTTCATGCCTGGAGCGGTTCGGTCATGGGGGAATTATTCCAGAGTATTTCCGGTCAGTATGGTTATGATAATAAAAAATTTGATTTGAAGAACTGCATGGGCTATATGTATGATGGGGTAATCGTAATAAACGGTGGTGCAGAAGAGAACAATCTGAATCTCACTGTTTCCATGACGGATATTGATATTGAGCGTGTGCTGCCTGACAAAGGCGTAAAAGGCAAAATTACACTTAACGGTCTCGTTAAGGGGAATTTTGACAGCCCTGATTTTGATGGTACGGCATCATCCCGGGAAATTACGATTGCCGGAAATACGATTCGGAATGTTTCTACCGGTGTCCATTATAAAGATCAGATTGTAACTGTTGATGAAGGCTCTTTCCATCAGAAGAAAGGAACTTTCCTCTGGAAGGGAAGTTACAATCTCTCCAGTGATGCATTGAATGGTTATCTGGATTTCAATGGCTGGAACATCCGGGATATTATGGCCTTCTTTGGGCGACCTGATGAATCTGTGGACGGACTTGTTGAAGGCGGTATGAAAATCAGTGGCACAAGAGATTCGCCTAATGTTAATTTCAGGGCCCATATTCTTGGTGGTCATTTAGGAAATACTGCTCTTGGAGAAGGAAATATTGATTTCTCTTATATGAATGGGGCGCTTTCTATTCGTCAGTTTTCAATACCCGTGGGTGATGGTATCCTTGCGGCTAAGGGATCCATGAATAGCAGGGGGGATCTTGATATCCAGGCTGCAGCCCGAAATATGGATATTTCCTGGATTCCTCAAGTGATTGGAAGGAAAGATATTTCAATAGGTGGTAATCTGACTGCGGCTGTTTTCCTTTCCGGAAATAAATCAGCTCCGGAAGCAGATGTTTCCGTTGGTCTTGATCATCCGAAATATGGGGATATAGCTTTTGACAGCATGTCTCTTATGGCCAATGCCTCGAATAATGTGATCACTATACAGAATGCTCTGATTTCCAGAGATGCTTACAGGGCCAGTATGAAAGGAACCATGCCGGGGAATATCTTTACCGGCAGTGAAACTGACAAGGCTGTCCCCCTGGATCTGGATATCAATCTGGACGAAGCGGATCTCAATATGCTTGCTCTTTTCTTCAAACCGGTTACGTCGGCCAGCGGTCCTATTCAGGGACATTTAAAGGTGGCCGGCAGTTATAAAGACCCGTTTCTACTTGGTGGTGTGAGCGTAAAAGATGGCGAATTTACGCTGCTGACGCTGAATGAAGTTGTGAAACCGGTCAATATGAATATGGAATTTAATGGAAATTCAGCTCATGTAGAAAGCAGTGCTTCTATAGGTAATGGCGCTGTTACCGCTAATGGAACGGTTTCCTGGGATCATATGAAGATTTCCCAATATAATGGAGATTTCCATATTCATCTACCTGCTCTGGATTCCCAGTATTATAAAGGGAAAGTAGATGGAGACTTTACTTTGGGCGAAATTGCGGGACTGGAGAGACCGGGAATTGACGGGAATCTGAAGATTCAGGATGCGGTAATAGATGTTCCTTTAGCACTACTTAGTGATTCCGATACAACCCCATTGGATATACTGACACGTATCAATATCCAGGTTGGAAATAATGTGCGCCTTTATAATTCGGCTCTTTATGATCTTCTTGTGAGAGGAAATATTTCCATGATGGGGCCGCTTTCGGAACCTGTCATGGCTGGACGGGTTAATGTAGAGAAAGGTACTGTCAAAATCAATACTTCAGAATTCAAAGTAGATACGGCCAATGCCATCTGGGGGGGTGAGCCGGGGTCTTTCCTTCCTGTTGTTCACGCCAAAGCATTTACTAAAGTTGGTCATTATTCCATTACAGCTGAACTGGATGGTCTTCCCGGTGAAATGAAGACCACTTTCCACAGTGAACCGGCATTGAATGATTCCCAGATTCTTATGCTTCTTGTTTTTCACCAGAATCCGAAATCTGATAACGATGGAGCTATGGAAGGCGCACTTTTCAATGCGGGACTCACTATGCTTTTGGGGAACGGGGTACAAGATTTTATGAAAGATAAGATAGGACTTGATCTGATTTCCATAACTTCCAGCCTGACCGATTATTATGACAATGAAAAGGATAACAATGACAGTTATTATTATCTGAAAATCGGAAAGTATCTTTTTAATGATTTTATGCTTACTGCAACTATGGGGATGAACAATAATGAGACAAGTTATGGCGCTCATTATGATTTGAACTCGCGAACTGGCATTTCCACGTGGTATAATAATAAACATGACAGTTATATTGGGATTGATTGGAGTTTTAAATTCTAGGAGAGGTACATGCTGGAAGAATATATGGCTTCTCTTTCTGCAATTCATAAGCTTGGCAGGAAGGAAGAAGCCGACCTGTGGAAACAGTATAAAAAGTCTGGGCTGATTGAAGCAAGACAGTCTCTTATTGAACATTACCAGCCTCTTGTCTTCGGTGAGGCAATGAAATATTCTCTTCAAGAAGCAGTGACACTGGACCTGATTCAGGAGGGGACTGTGGGATTGATGGAAGCTGTCGAAAGGTATAATCCTGATACTGGAGTGGCTTTTTCCCTGTATGCTCTTCATCGGGTTCGTGGGAGAATGATTGATTTTCTGCAGAAGAATGGCAGAGAACTCCTGCTGGAGGATGGTCAGGAAGAACAAATCTTCTTTTCCAAAGCTGGGCCGGATACGGCTTTTGAAACAGCTGATAGAAATTCGCTCCATATGAAAGTCAGTCAGGCTGTTGACCGCCTTCCTGTGAGAGAACAAGATGTAATTAGGAGTGTCTATCTCAAGGAACAGACTGCCCAGGAAACTGCGGATGCTTTGGATGTCAGCACAGCCTATGTTTACAGGTTGGAAAAAAGAGGAATTAGGCGGCTGAGAGGGATGCTATCCCGGGTGATTCATGACAGAAAATGATTCTACATTGTGTATTCATTTGAATTTAAAAGATAATTGATGAAAATAGAAGAATTATGTGGTTAACGACTGTTCATTTATACTTCTCTTTTTCTGATTATGTAATAATAAAGAAATCACTATGCTCTTTTTGATACGGGCAAAATTCCTTATTATTGGGAGGTATCATGTCAGGAGATAAGATCAAACGGGTCCGGGCAGTAAGAAAATGGCTTGAAAAAGCCGAAAATTCTTATTCCAGCCACAGGGAAATAACAGGTGAAATAAACTTGATCATGGCACAGGCGGAAATGCAGCGGCTTCATGAGACAAGAAAAGAGTCCTCGACCAGACGCTGGGGCTTGAGGATTGTTGCTATGATTGCTGCCTTTGGCATATTTCTGGGAATCAATGCGTTCTGGAATTTACTTAATTCTCCTGTTGAGCCACAACAGAAACCTGTCCAGATTGTTATTAATGAAGTGACTTCGGCAGAGCCATCTGAGACAATATCTAATTTAGATAAAACAGAGGTGGTCTTGAAGGAGAAAGACAGCTCAAATGTTTATTCTCGCGAGGTATCGTCTGAAAACTTACGGGCGGCAGCTTATTCTGAGCCTGTACAGATACGGACAAAGGAGCAGGCTGCAGTTCCATCCCGCTATGTACCTGCACCAGCCTTATCAGATAAAGAAATTCAAAGTGTTGTTGGAGAGGCAGGAAGGGCCCTACGTGGTCAGGCTTGACTTTTAATAAATAAAATTAAGCAGAAGTAAATGCTACTCAAAAATTAGGGAGGATTTTATGATTACTTTTGAAAACAAAAAGGCTCTTATCCTGGCAGCAATTTTTACAGCGGTTAGTGGTGCAGGAGCATTGGCCGATAGTCCGGATATGACATCAGGGCAGGGAAACATGTCTCAGAGTGATATGATCAGCGTAAAGAACGGTCAGGCTGTTGGAACATCCGGTCAGATTTCTGATGAAACTGAAGCTAAAGTGGAAGATTCTTCACTTCAGGTTCAGCAGTCCCAGCAGACCGTGGCTGTCGGAGATGCATCTTTATATTTAACAAAAGCTGATGACGAAGCTATTGAAGCACAAGTAGGAAAGACGATTACTTCTGTTGATTTCTCAGGAATTCCCGAATCAGTTAAACCGAAACTTGCTCCATTGCTTCAGAGCAAGCCTGGTATAAAGATTAGTGAAGAAGGGATTCGCAATGATGTGGCATCTCTTGGATCTACCGGGGTCTTCGCCCAGATTACTCCCGCATTCAATACTGTTAAGGAAGGTGTGGATGTCATATACCAGCTCGTTTCCAATCCGGTTGTTCATGATGTCGACTTTTCAGGGAATACCGTTTTTACCGGAGATTATCTGAAGTCTATCATGAATATTCCACAGGACAGCGTGCTTAATTTTGTTCTTGTTAACCAAAAGTTAAAGGAAATTGAAAATCTCTATCTTAAGCAGGGATATATGCTGGTTTCCATTCCTAATGTTCAGGTTTCTCCTGATGGGATTCTTCATGTCAACATTTCGGAAGGTACCGTCGAAGATATAGTCCTTGTAGGTAATGAGAAGACAAAAGATAAGGTCATTACACGTGAACTAAAACTCAAAAAAGGACAGCCATTTAATAAGTTCCTTGCCAGCAGGAGTATGGAAAGATTATACAACCTGGGTTATTTTGAAGATGTAAATATGAAACTTCTCCCAGGTAAGGAGAATGAGCATAATGTCATTATTGAAATTGACGTTATCGAACAAAAAACAGGTGTTGTAACGGTTGGTGCAGGTTACTCCGATTCTGATGGTACCGTTGGTATTATTGAACTTGGCGATACAAACTTCCGTGGAACTGGCGATAAAGTTAATTTCCATTGGGAATTTGGCGGTGCCGGTGATGGCAAGAACTATACGATTTCTTACACCAGACCCTGGATCAATTCCAATGGCGACTCCCTGGGTGCATCCATTTTCAACCGTATCTACACCTACGATGATTATGATGCCAAAGGTCATGAAATTGCTGAATACGACAAGAGAAGAAAAGGCTGGAATCTTACCTGGGGTCATGTAAGCAGCGAATACCGTACCAACTATTTCAATTTTGAATCATCCAAGGAATCCTATGATGATCATGATGGATTTGAATGGGGCGGAGCAGCGGAAGGCAAATTTAATAATGCAGAAAAGTATGGCTATACTGCAACAACGGATTCTGATGGTAATACTGTTTCTGCTCGTGAAAATATGAAAAAAGCCTGGCGGAAGGCTATTGATGATAACTTCGGAACCACAAACAGCTTTACTTTCACGCATGTATTTGATAATCGTGATAATTACTTCAACGCGAGCCGTGGCAGACGTATTTCTTTCGCCCTCCAGTATGGCGGCCATGGACTTGGCGGGGATTATGATTTCTATAAATTCACCACAGAAGGCCGCTTCTATAAGGGGCTGGGCAATGGACACATCCTTGCGCTGCGCTTGATGGGTGGCTATATAGATGGAGACGTGGCATATGGCAACCTCTTTGATCTTGGTGGCTCCAATACACTTCGCGGCTATGAAGATGATCAGTTCAAAGGCAAGAAGATGTATGCGGCTACGCTGGAATATCGTTTCCCAATTGCCAAGAAAGTTCAGGGTGTACTCTTTACCGATGTCGGCAGTACCTGGGATATTGATGATGGTAAGATTCCGTGGTATGATGACGATGATTCTATAAATTGGTCCGTAGGTGTCGGCCTTCGTCTCCAGACCCCAATCGGACCTATTCGCCTTGATTATGGTCATGGTGATCAGAACAAGTTCCATTTTAGCTTTGGTACACAGTTCTGATTGAGAGAGGAGGAACATGATTTCTTCCTTGAAAAGGAGTATGCTTGGGGCAGGCCTATTTCTGATGACGGGAGTTTTTTCTGGAAGTGTTAGTGCTGCCTCTATTCAGAATGTGGATGTCCATCTTTCCGTAACTGATGGAAATGTTCCGCCAGTTGTGGCAAAACGGATTGTATCAAGTATATCTTCCATCGGAAATCGTATACTTATCGGAAAAGAGGAAAATCTTTTTCGCCTGAACAGTGCCGAATACAATAAAGTGATTGCTGATATCATCAATCGTGTTGTTATTGGTTATGTAGTTTCAGACCTTTCCGTGGATTATGGTAGCAATACGTCTATCAATGTGTCCCTTCAACCGGTTGGCAGAATGATTCGACATGTGAATACAGAAATCGATTATGGAAATCTTTCAGGAGATGCAGAACGGTATATTAAAGCGGAAACTGCGGAAGTACCGGTTCTTATGAATAATCTTTTGATTGGGCTTCCTGTTGATTCCGTAGGATGGGCGGAAAGTGTTTCCCAGTCGGCAGGTCGGGATCTTCTTAAGCAGATCCTTCCGGAATTTCAGGCTAATTTTGAGGTTCTCTCAGGTGAAGATACGAAAGTAAAGATTTACTTGATTCCTCAAGGAAATATTATCAGGTCCACCAGGCTTACACTGGAAAAATCTACCGTACCTCGGCTCCTTATGCTGAGGGCGGTGGATGAAACGGAAACTGCTCTTAAGAATCTGGAAGGTCTTCCCGTCGGCTTTGTAAGCAGGAATCAGGGAAAAATTGCTTCTGAACTCAATGGAATCCTGAGCAAAGATTTCTTTGTTGAGAAATATGGCATTGAAACAAGGTCAAGGCTGATTCCGGGAGAAAAAACGGAACTTGTAGTTGATGCCCTGACAGACCACTGGATTATCCGGACGGAAGCCTGGCTTGATGCCGGCCGTGACGGAGACCGCAATACTACGATTGAGGGCATGCTCGGTCATTTTGTGGGTGGAAACAATGTGGTATTCGGAGAGGCCCGTTTTTATCCCGGACCGGTGGACTGGGATGTATATGGGGGATTTTACCATCATTTCCGGGGTCTTATGGATCTCGGCTACAAATATAATTTTATCGAGAATAGTAATCATGTCTTCGGAATAGTTCCCATTGGGAGTAAATTTTCGCTCCGTTATGAGCGGGATTTTAAAGATGACGAGAATGAATTTGGTCTTTCCTATAAAGTTCATAATTATATGACTCTTGAATATGTGTATAATGATGAAGATGGAAAATGGCTGCGACTTGTAGCCAATTTATAAAGGAGTGATTTAAATCATGATGACAACTCTTGGAAACAAGAAGAATGTTAAGATTTTCTCTTTCGCCCTGGCGGGAGTATTTATTGCATCCGTAGCTGTGATGGCGGTTGTATCCATGGGGGATACGGCCAGTGCTGCGCCAACTACGGATATTGGCGTAGTTGATCAGAGAGAAGTGATTTCCTCCAATGGACAGCTTGCCATTGATTATCAGACCAAAATGAAGCAGACTGCTGAAGAAATGCAGAAAGATTTTGATGCAAAATCTGCAGGCATGTCCGATGCGGATAAGGAAAAGCTTTTTGCTGATATGCAGCAGCAGTTTAACCAGAAGCGGACTGCTATTGAAAAGGATATGGAAGATCAGGTAACTGGGGCAGTAAAATCTGTAGCCTCCAAAAAGGGTCTTTCTCTGGTAGTTGATAAATCTGCAGTCATTTATGGTGGTACCGATATTACCAGAGAAGTGTCTGAAGCGTTGAATAAATCTGTTTCCTCTGCACAGTCTGTGGCAGCTTCCCAGAGTAAGTAACAGGAGTGGTTACCATGCGTTCCGGCTCTTTTGCCCGAATAGCTGCAACTGCGATGATTGTTTTTACTTTTGTCTTTTCCGGCTGTGGACCCAGGAAAGAGGAAACTCCTCCGCCTGCTGTCCAATATGGTGTGGCAGACCTGGAGACAATGGTGAAAGCACATCCCCAGTACAGCAGCTACTTCAAATTGCAAACTGAATATAACCAGTTACTGGAACAATACCGGAATGAACGGAATCGATTGATTCAGGCCGCCTCTCAGCAGAAAAGAATCAATGCGGCTTTGTCCGATCAGACACGGCGTCTGGCAGCAGAAAATGAACTGAAAGCCAGGGTAAAAGCTAAAGAAGATGAATTGAATGATGGTCTTAAGAAGCTTTACTCTGATATCTCTAAAAATCATGCTGCATCTTCCTCTTTAAATGTGGAAACGCTGACACCGGAAGAAAGGGCGGAAATGGCCAATCTTCAAATGAAGCTTACGATTCTTGGTGTAACAGGGGAAGAAAAAGAAAAGATTAAGGATAGACTTCATTTCCTGATGGAGCTTCGGGCGTCCCGTGAAAAAGCTGATATGACTGGCTGGACAGCAGACGAGGTTAAGCGGATGAAAAATGCTAAGGAGAAGGCTGAATCTGAACTTACCGAATTCTCTCGTGTTACTGCCGAAGACATTAAAAAGCGGCTGGCATCTGACAATAAAGCCCATTTGGACCCAATTGAACAGAGCTTTGATGCGGGTAATCAGGAATGGAATAGGGCCTGGCAGTCCCGTATCGATTCCAAACAGAAACAGATGGCCGATTTGAAAAAACAGATTATGGCTGATATAGAGAAGGAGGCGGCGCGTGTCGCTTCTGATAAGCAGCTTGCTATGATTTTTGTAAAGTATAAAGCTAATATTAACGCGACCGATGTAACCGGAGATATGGTTAATCGGATTGTAAATATAAAGCAGGAGGAAATAAATGGATAAGGCTGTGTTGAAAAAGATAGCCTGCGTGGGATTACTTGCTTTTGCAGCTGTATTTTCCGGCTGTGGCAGTGAACATAAAGTAGCAGTTATTGATTATCAGAAAATTGAATCCCAATCTCCTAAAATCAAGGCAATACAGAAGGAGATTACTGACAAGGATAAAGAAATCAGTGCCCGTCTGGCAGAGGATTCAAAAAAGGGTCTTTCTGATGAGGAAATGCAGAAAAAAGTACAATCTGCACAACAGGAAAGAATGATTTTCATTCAGAGCAAGCAGAAACAAATTGAATCAATGATTCAGTCCCATTGCAGCTCCATTGCAAAAGAAAAGAATCTTGGAATCGTTATGAATAAAATGGCTGTACCGAGTGGGGCAGTCGATATTACAGATGAAGTTCTGGCTAAAATGGATGGAGGATCATCCAAAGCAGCTTCTTCAGCAACCAAGTGAGGAAGATTATGAAAAAATCAGCAGGCGAATTGGCTCAAATTGTAAGCGGTACGCTTTACGGAGATGAATCGGTTCTTATTGATGATGTGCGCAGTGCAGAAAGTGCAGGCCCCTCTCATATTACCTTTGCCCGTGGCGTCTATGCCGAGCACATAGAAGAAATACAGGCCGGCGTTATTTTGGTGGATGAGCTTCCAGCCCATTATACTAAAAATTTGATTGTGGTTCCTGACTGCCGCCGTTCTTTTGGAGAGCTGGTTGAACTTTTTCATCCGGAAAACCATATTAAACCCGGGATTCACCCGACTGCTGTAGTAAGCGATACCGCTGAAATCGGACAGGATGTTTGTGTGATGGCTTATGCAGTCATTGATGATGGAGCCATGATTGGTAATAGAACTATTATTTATCCTTATACTTATATTGGGAAAAACGCTCATATAGGAGAGGATTGTGAAATTAACCCCGGTTGTGTCATTCATGAAAATACAGAAGTCGGTAATCGTGTCGTTTTACGGGCACATGCGGTTATCGGTGGTCAAGGTTTTGGATTTTCTACAGATGATAAAGGGCATCATCATCATATACGTCAATTAGGAAAAGCTGTTATCGGTGATGACTGCGAAATCGGAGCAGGTTCTACTATAGATAATGGTGCCTTGAATGATACGGTAGTAGGCAGAGGAACCAAAATTGATAACCTTGTCCATCTTGGTCATAATGTTCAAGTTGGTGAAGACTGTTTTATTTGTGCACAGACTGGCGTAGCAGGCAGCACAACTATTGGCAGCCATTGTATTCTTGCGGGCCAAGCGGGGGTTAATGGACATATAAGCATCACAGACCATGTTGTCCTTGGCGGGAAAGCAGGTGTTATTGGTTCCATTAAGGAACCTGGAGTATATATTGGCTATCCTGCAAGGACTCATGCCCAGTGGGGAAGGGTTGAAGTAGCTGTATCTCATCTTCCTGAATTGATGAAGAAGATGCGCCTTCTGGAAAAGAAACTGGCAGCACTGGAGAAAAAATGAAACTTTTATGACTTGCGTATTTCGCCTTGTCTTAATTTTGAAATGTATTGAAAGGAAGATGCAGGGTCCTCTATCCTCGGATTTGGACAGGGCCTTGTATTTTCTTTTATTTTTCAATGAGGTTTTCCATGAGCGCTACTTACAGATTACTCAAAATGCTTGGATGGATTGCCTGTCATTTGCCGCCGGGGTCGGCTGAATCCATGGGGCGGGGACTTGGTAAGTTTTTTTGGACTTTTGTTCCATCCAAAAGGAAAAAACTGGCGGTCAATAACATAATACGTGCCGGTATCACGGATGAAAAGGATAAAGCCATTGAGATTGCCAGGGCTTCTTCAGTTCGCTTTGGCCCTTTGGGAATTTCCATGTTCCGTTTCCCTCTTTTGACAAAAGATAACATCAGCACCTATGTAACTATCAGGGGAAGAGAAAAACTGGATGCTCTTGTAAAAGAGGGTAAAGGATGTGTATTGGCTGCCACTCATTGTGGAAATTGGGAAATAGAAGGAGCAGCACTGGCCTTGTATGGATATCCGCTTCTTTCTGTGGCCATGAAGCAAAAAAATAAGGGCTTTGATCGTTTCCTATGCGAATATCGTTCTATGCCCGGACAGGTAGTGGAATACAAGACCGGAGTCCGTGATATGCTCCGAAGGCTCAAAGAGGGGTATTTCGTGGGCCTTTTGTGTGACCAGGACCCTGGTGATACAGGTATACTTTCCGATTTTATGGGACAAAAAACGTTAACTGCTACTGGTCCTGCCCATTTTTCCCTGCTTACCCATCTTCCGGTTATGACTGCACTTATCCATCAAACTGGTCCCTGGCAGTATGAAATCATTATCGGGGATCCTATCACGGCTGATCCGGGATTGAAGAAGAAGGAAGCTATTCAGAATATTACCGATAAAATCAACAGGAGACTTGAGGCCTGGATTTATAAGTATCCGGAGGAATGGTTCTGGCTCCATAACCGGTGGAAATGGACGGACCATTTCTATCCGGAACTGAAAGGAGTACCTGTCGTTCATGATTCGGCTGAACATTGAAAAAACTTTTTGTAAAGATATTCCTGTCATCATTGTGCATCCATTTGGTGAAAGTCTTGGACCTGCTGTTTTCTATCATGGCTGGAGCAGCCGGGGAGAATACCAGCTTAGCAAAGCCGCTGTTCTTGCTGCTAACGGGTATACCGTATATCTGCCTGATGCCATCAATCATGGAATGCGTAACCAACTCTGTGATTACTACAAAGTCGAAGATTATCAGGTTTTCTGGGAAACCCTGTTTCAAAATGTAAATGAATTTCCAAAGCTTGTAGAATTTATCAGGAACAGGGAAACGGAAAAAATCGTTATTTGTGGTCATTCTATGGGCGGGATGACGGTTCTTGGAATCGCCAGTCGGTATGCTGATGATTTAAAAGCTGTTGTTTCATTCAATGGATCCGGAGACTGGCTCCTGACCCATCTCTTCATGCAGGCCAGGTTTGGCGTATACATGAAACGGGATTGGGAAATGTATGGGAAAATAGAAAATCAGTCTCCATTGGCCCATATAAAGGATATGACCGGAATTCCGATACTTCTGACGAATGGGGAAAGTGATACTTCCATCGACCCCAGAGCTCAGGCTCATTTTTATGAATCCTTAAAAGATGGGGGAGGATGTGTCGAACGTATTACATATCCCGGGTTGGGTCATTTTGTTACCACAAATATGCTGGATGATGCCATGAATTGGCTTGACAGTCTGAAATTAAAATAAATCCGGTTATTTAGTGTGCAGATGCATAAATCCATTTGATGAAAGGAGGAACTTTGGTTAGAAATAAAAGTATCATCATTCTGGTAGCCAGCATGTTCCTCGTTTCTTCAGGATATACCATGGTTATTCCTTTTCTGCCCTTATATCTGGGGCAGCTTGGTGTACCTTCTGAAGAACTGTCTCTTTGGACAGGATTTGTTTTTTCGATTTGTTTCTTCATTGCGGCAGTTATGGGTCCGCTTTGGGGGAAACTGGCCGATACGGACGGTAAAAAGAAAATGGCTGTCCGAGCTGCTATTTTATTGGGATTTTCATATTTATTCTGCGGCCTGTGCCAGAATCAGTATCATCTGCTTGCTGCTCGCGCTTTTCAGGGATTTGCCAATGGTTTTGTGGCGGCTGCCATGGCAATTATTTCAGACAATGCGGAGCCGGGAAAACTTGGCGTTACTCTCGGAATGGCCCAAACTTCACTTGTGGTCGGAGGCATCCTGGGGCCTCTCATGGGTGGGGCTTTATCGCATGCAATAGGGATGAGGAATACATTTTTCCTGTCAGCAGCTTTTCTGTGGGCTGTGGCCCTGACAGTCATATTTTTTGTTTCTGAAATTAAAAAGGGACTTCCTCCAGAGATGAGGAAGTCCACATCCATTAGTCAGGACCTGATTTATGCCTGGGAAAACCATGATCTCCGTGGACTTCTTTTCATTACATGCCTGCTTCAGACAACGATTCTGATGATCCAGCCGGTAACAGCTATTTATGTAGGAAATATTATGAATCATTCCGGAAATATCGAACTGGCGGCAGGAATCATTATGTCGAGCGGTGGAATTGCCGGTGCCCTGACTACGACTCTCTGGGGTAAGTTTGGCCAGTCCAAAGGTTACTATCGTGCTATATTTGTAACTCTTGGGGCTGCTGGCGTATTGACTATAATCCAGTCTTTTCCAAATACTATCTGGGGATTCGGGCTTTGCCAGTTTCTGGTGGGCTGCTTTGTAATTGGCGTCAATCCTTCCCTCAATGCGGCACTTGTAAAATATTCCCCCTCTGATTTCAGAGGAAGGATTTTTGGACTTTCCAATATGGCTCAGCAATTTGGGAACATGACCGGTCCCCTGGTGTCTGCAGCGGTTTCCATGTCCCTGGGAATATGGGAAGTTTATGTTTTTGCAGGAATGATTCAACTCTCGGCTGCGTGTGTCATCTATTTTAAACGGGTGAGGTCTCCTCTGCAAAATAAATAATTTCATTCTTATAAAAAACAGACAAGCTATCCGGGATAAGCCTGTCTGTTTTTCTTTTGAGAAAATTATTTTACGGTATTGCGTAGAGTGCCGATTGGGTCGATTGTGATTTCGACTACATCTCCCTGCTGCAGGAACTTTGGAGGATTAAAGCCCATGCCCACACCCTGGGGAGTGCCGGTCGCTATGACATCTCCGGGAAGGAGAGTCATTCCATTGGAAAGGACTTCAATCAGTCTGGCAATCGGGAAAATAAGATCAGTAGTGGAACCTTCCTGACGAAGTTCACCATTCACTTTTGTATAAATTGTGAATGGTACTGGCCAATCTCCAATCATGACTGTCGGCCCCATGGGGCAGAAAGTGTCCAGACTTTTGCCGCGGAACCACTGGGAGTGTTTTTTCTGGAGGTCTCTTGCAGTTACATCGTTGACTATTGTATATCCATAAACATACTTCATAGCATCTTCGGCACTTACGTTGTAGCAGCGTTTTCCAATAATGACACCCAGTTCGCCTTCATAGTCTACCTGGCTGGTAGCATAGGGATGGCGGTCTATTTCTTCATCGGGACCAATAACAGAGGTCGTGGCCTTGGTAAAGAAAATGGGATTTTCCGGATTTTTAGCATTCACATTCTGATCAAATTCCTTAACATGGGCCTGATAGTTCTTGCCAACGCAGAGAATATTTCTCCGTGGATAAAAAGGAACTTCCAAACGTACCGTGCTGAGAGGGACGGGTTCAATGGATTTATCCGTCTCATTGAGCTCAAGTGCCTTTGCCAGATTAAGAAGGCCTTCTTCACCGGACTGTATGAATTCTTCCATTGTTTCTCCGAGGGGAATAAAGTATGTTTCTTCCAGTTCCTCAGCCGGATAGATAAACTTGCCGTCGGTGCTTAAAATACCCCACTGGCGCTGACCATTCTGATTATAAGATACGAGTCTCTGCATAATATACCTTCTTTCTTTAATGTTTACTGGTATTATACCATAAAGAAAGACTTGTCATATCTGATGAATATGAAGTATTTTTTTAATAATCAGTTCGGTGTATAATCCTATCTATGTCACATAAAATCGATAGAATTGTGGTATAATTAAAAAAAATAACTATGTGTTTTTATGAATGGAGGAAGATGAAATGGAAGAAAATAAAACGGCCGCTAATTTTATCGAAGCGGAAATCAATAAAGATATTGCCAATCATGTTTATTCCAATGACCGGGTGCTGACCCGGTTCCCGCCGGAACCAAATGGTTACCTGCATATAGGTCATGTGAAGAGTATCTGCCTGAATTTCGGGATTGGTGAAAAATATCATGGAGAAACTAACGTTCGTTTCGATGATACAAATCCGACCAAGGAAGACGTGGAATATGTAAACTCCATCCTTGATGATGTGAAATGGTTAGGATTCAAGTGGAAGGAACCCGTTCATTATGCTTCTGATTACTTCCCTGAACTTTACGAATTTGCGTGCAAGCTTATACGTATGGGGCTTGCCTATGTTGATGATCAGAGCAGCCAGGAAATTCATGATACCCGCGGGGATCTGGAACATCCGGGTAAGGAAAGTCCCTGGAGAAACCGTTCTGTAGAAGAGAACCTGAAGCTTTTCCAGGAAATGAAAGAAGGCAAGTACAAGGATGGTGAAAGATGTCTGCGTGCTAAAATTGATATGGCATCTCCGAACGTCGTTATGAGAGATCCGGTTATTTATCGTATACTTCACGCAACCCATCATCGGACGGGGGATACCTGGTGTATTTATCCGCTCTATGATTTTGCACATCCACTTTCTGATGCTCTTGAGGGAATTACTCATTCCATTTGTACTCTTGAATTTGAAGAAAGACGCCCTCTCTATAACTGGTGTCTGCAGGCCTATGAAGGCAAGGAAAAACCGAGACAGATTGAATTTGCCCGTCTGAACGTGACTACTATGATTACCAGTAAGAGAAAGCTGCGCAAGATGGTAGAAGCAGGACTGGTATCCGGTTGGGATGATCCTCGTATGCCTACGGTCAGCGGTATCCGCCGCAGAGGTTATACGCCAGAATCGCTCCGCCATTTCTGCGATCTGATCGGAGTAGCAAAAGCTGATAATATGGTAGATGTATCGCTCCTTGAATACTGCATCCGGGAAGATCTGAAGGCCAAAGCTCCCAGAATCATGACAGTTATTGATCCTGTCAAAGTTATTCTTACCAATTATCCAGAAGAGAAGATTGAGTATGTGACTATGGAGAATAATCCGGAAGTCGAATCCATGGGCAGCAGGCAGGTTCCATTCAGTAGAAATCTTTATATTGAAAAAGATGACTTTATGGAAACTCCTGTGAAGAAATTTTTCCGCATGACCCCGGGTAAGGAAGTCCGGCTGAAAGGCGCTTATATCGTCAAATGCGATGAAGTTATTAAAAATGAAGATGGAAGCATCAAAGAAATCCATTGCACTGTTGATTTTGATACCAGAAGTGGTACTCCGGGGGCCGATCGAAAAGTAAAAGGGACCCTGCACTGGGTATGCGCTGATAAAGCGGTGGATATTGACACACGGCTTTATGATTACCTGATTCCACCGGATGATACGGATGACGGCCGTGATTTTATGGAAAAAGTCAATACCCATTCTCTGGTTGTCATGCATAGCAAAGCTGAACCCGCAATTCTTGATTATAAGGTGGGGGATCGTTTCCAGTTCCTGCGGAAAGGTTACTTTATTATTGACAAAGATACCACAGAAGGTCATATAGTCTGCAACCGTATCGTGGGTCTTCGTGATTCCTGGGCAAAAATTCAGAAAAAGCAGAATAAGGAAAACTAAGCATGAAGCGGTCTACTGTAATTGGTATTTTAATGACTCTTGGATTAATGGCAAGTACCTGTGCTGTTCACGCAGCTGATGTGCTGACCTTGCAAGGCATTGGAACTATGTCGGTTCCCAAAAATATTTCTTTTGTAGAAGGTGTTCAAAGTGCCCTGCCTTTTCTCAGCGAAGGAGGGACGAAAAGGTATTTTATACGAAACGGTTTCACAAAGAGTCAGTATTTTACGATGACTTATAAGGATGGTCCGGATTTCTCTTACGGCTGGGCTATGTCCCATGAAATCGGGATTCCTTATCTCTTGGAAATTGGTGAAATCAGGCACAAAAATGATTCCGCAGAAGAGCAGATGGATGTGGTTGCAGCTTATCTGAACCAGAAACTTGCTGCAGATGGAGTTGTATTTACGGGGCCATCTCCGCTGGTCAAAGTCAAAGACAATAAATATCCCCGCTGGGAGGGGTCTTTTGTTAAAGAAACCAGGGAAAATGGTATCATTTATCGGGAAGCCTATGTAGTGGTCCTTCAAAGTGACGGATATTTCAATACTCTTGGAATCATTAATTCTGATGCAGATCGTTCAGATATTACGGACGCATTAAAGAAGATGATGGCAAAACGCAAATTCCCCAAACGATCAAGTGTAATGAATTTATCCAGCAGAGTTCCTTCCCTCACGGAATTTGAATAACCGGTGATTTTCAAATTGACAAGAGCCGATTGAATCAGTAAGATAAAGAAGTAAGCAAATTTTTAATTTTGCATTGATAGGAGGAAATTTTAAATGGCAAAGATTGCAATTGTATATTGGTCCGGTTCCGGTAATACGGAAGCTATGGCTCAGGCTGTAGAAGAAGGTGCAAAAGCTGCAGGAGCAGAAACTGAACTGAGCTTCGTCAGCGATACATCGGCTTCTGATGTAGCAGCATTTGATCACATCATTCTTGGCTGCCCGGCAATGGGAAATGAAGAACTGGAAGAATATGAATTTGAACCGTTCTTTGAAGAACTTCTCCCGCAGCTTGGCGGTAAAGTTGTTGCGATTTTTGGTTCCTATGCATGGAATCAGGGCGACTGGATTTTAAACTGGAAGAATCGTTTCGATGAAGCTGGAATTAAACTGGCTGCAGATCCGGTCAAAGCTTACAGCTATCCGGATGATGATGCACTGGAAGCATGCAAAGCTTTGGGCGAAACCGTGGCAAAGGCATAATTTAAAGCGGAAAAAGGGCGTTCTCTTCAGAGCGCTCCTTTTTTTACATGGAAAAAGGAGGGTTTCCATATGAGAAATAAAGTGGCAGTGGTTTATTACTCGGCAACAGGCAATACAGAAGCTATGGCAGAAGCTGTGGCAGTCGGTGCAAAAAGAACAGGTGCGGAAGTAATTCTGGCCCCGGTTTCCGATGTGGATCCTGTTGAAATCGGAAATACTTGTCACCATATCATACTTGGCTGTTCTGCCTGGGGCGTCGAAGTAATAGAAGAGACACAGATGCGGCCTTTCTGTGATAAGCTGAAGCCCTATCTGAAAGGTAAGATTATGGGGATTTTCGGCTCTTGTGGCTGGAGCCGAGGCGCATGGCTGAATTCCTGGTATAACGAACTTCATTTTGCCGGGGCTGTATTTCCCGCTCAGCCGCTTCTGGCTTATGGCTACCCGGATGAACCTTCACTGAAAAAATGCGAAGAACTTGGTGAAAAGGTGGCTTCTGCAAAATAAGAGCCATTCCGTTTCCCGGCATCACTGATGTGTATATTTTATATTCTGAAGTAGAGAGGATTTAATGATGGATTGGGACTCAAAAGTCGCATCAAATATCAAGGCAGTGGAATTTTCAGGTATCCGTAAATTCTTTGATCTAGCCAGCACAATGAAAGATGTCATTTCTCTTGGGGTGGGTGAACCTGATTATTCCGCACCGGATCCGGTGATTGAAGCCTGTATAGCTAGCCTGAAAAGAAAGGAGACATCATATACTTCCAATTGGGGCCTTCTTGAACTAAGAAAAGAAATCGGCAAACTCTTTGAAACCAGGTATGGTGTGAAATACAATCCGAATGATGAAATTATGGTGACGGTTGGGGTTTCTGAAGCTATCGGTGTTATCCTGACTGCCATATTGAATCCGGGTGATGAAGTCCTGATTCCGGATCCTGCCTATCTGGCATATCCGGCCTGCGTTTCCATCGCTCATGGGAAACCGGTATTGGTTCCGACTTTTGCTAAAGATGAATTCCGGTTGATTGTTGAGGAACTGGAAAAGAAGGTTACTCCCCGCACTAAAGCCATTCTTATCGGATATCCTAACAATCCAACGGGAACTGTTATGAACAGAGATTCCCTTATGAAAATCGCATCTTTTGCAGAAAAACATGATTTGATTGTTATCTCTGACGAAATCTATTGCGATTTAACTTACGAAGGGCAGCATACCTGTTTTGCATCTTTTCCCGGTATGCATGACAGGACTTTTGTCATGAACGGATTTTCTAAATCCTATGCCATGACAGGACTACGAGTTGGATATATCTGCGGACCTGCACAAATCATGCAGCAGGTATATAAGGTTCATCAGTATGAAATCCTCTGTACCAGTGTGACCAGCCAGTATGGTGCCATTGCCGCACTCAAATATTGTGATGATGATGTAAAAGCTATGTTCAGGGAATACAAAATCCGAAGAGATATTGTTTATGATGGTTTGTGCCAAATGGGACTTTCCGTAGTTAAGCCGCAGGGGGCGTTTTATATTTTTCCGGATATCAGCGTGACCGGTATGAATGATGAGGAATTTGCAGACCGGCTTTTAAAAGAGGAAAAGGTCGGGGTTGTACCTGGCAGTTGTTTTGGCCCGGGAGGGAAGAATCATATACGAATTTCTTACGCAGCAAGCCGGGAAAATCTTGTGGAAGCTTTGAAAAGAATGGCCCAATTTGTAAAAAAATACAAAAAATTGAATGATGCGGGACACCTGTTTCCTTAAAATATTGTCATTAAGGAATGGAGATTAATTATTCTTGGGTATAAGTCAAAATATTCCGATATAACGAGATGGTGCTGATCCTTTTGTGGACAGTGCCGTTTTCGGCTTGACAGATAATCATAGGACTAGCATAATAAGGATTATGTTCTGAAAAGAGAGGTGACTGCCATGAGATTCCAATTGAAAAATGTTTTGACAGTTTTAACCGTATTGGTTTTACTTCCGTACTGTTTCAAGTATGCCGGAGCTGAAGATCCTGCTGGGCATCATGAAGGTGATGGTTTTTCATTGAATGGCAGCTATTCAGGCAAGATGCAGGAAGAAGTTCTGAATGATGGCAATTCTCATCATAGTGATGAAAGAAAGGAGAATGCCCTGATCTCTTTTGATTTATCTCCATTAGGAGATAAAGATTTTGGCATTGGTGGAATCAGCCTCATGGATCCTTTGAAGCGAAGTATCGATTTAAAAGGACAGCCGGATTCCATAGTAAAAGGTCCTGTTATTGAAGAATATAGGTGGAAAGGGCTTGATATACGCCGATATAACCCATTCCTTTTAAAATATACCGGACGGGAAGATTTGCCTTCTGATTTCAATTCCATTAAAGCAGGAATTTCAGAAATCCGTTTGAATGATGGCGGTGAGCACACTTCCAGAAATATAGGGATAGGAAGCAGACGGGAAGACATACTTCGAAGTTATGGACCACCGAACCGGGTTTTTTGGAATGAAGTTCAGGGAAACCTTTATTTTATTTATGCTTTGGATAATCGGGAAATTGATTTTTCTTTAAAAGAAGGTAAAATTTCCGGAATTCACGTTCTATTTAACGATAAAAATGTTTCCGATTCGTTTTACGGGATTCTGCCGGAGAGGAAAAAATTAATTTCCGACAAGGATTTCTATATTGCCGGTTATAAGCCTGGAGACAGGTTTAATTCCCAAAATTCCGGTAACTGGGAAAAGAAAATTGCCAATCCCAAAGAGGAGATATGGTATTATGCCGGATATGCAGTTCGTATGTCAGCTAAAGGACAGGATATCTCATCTCTTCTGCTTACGGATGATCGTATGGTCACATCACGCGGTATAACATTGGGAGATGATATATCTACGGTGGAAGCCATTTATGGAACACCTCACCGTATGGAGATGGATATCTCCGGCAGCAGCCCGAAAACCACCTATATTTATTTTTCTTCCGGTAAAAATCGCATATTGATGTTTGGGTTTCTGAATAACAAAGTAGATGGTGTGATTAGTGCATTAAATCCAAAGAATTAGGACCGGATATTTTCGGGATAATTTTAAAAATTCTTATATTGAGGTGTAATGTGTACGAATATTTCTGCGCTTTGATTGTAGGCATTGTGGAGGGGCTTACGGAATATATTCCTGTATCGTCTACAGGACATATGATCATCATTGGGCATATGCTGGGGTTTGAAGGGACACTTGCAGATCTTTTTGATGTATTTATCCAGCTTGGAGCCATCCTTTCGGTGTTGGTTATATATCATAATAAATTTACTTTTATTATGAATACGCATCATTGGTTTCGTAAAAAAGGCCCCTCTGTTTTTAATCTTTGTGTTTCTATGTTTCCGGCATGCCTGTTAGGTCTTATTTTTCATGATTTCATCAAGTATTATCTTTTCAGCCCGTCTACTGTCATTGCCGGACTGGTCCTGGGCGGTTTATTTATGATTTTTGCCGAAAAAAGCCGCAGAGGCAAACCATTTGCAATTAAAAGCGTAGACAAGATTACATCAAAACAAGCTTTAATTATAGGCTTGTTCCAGTGCTTGTCACTTTGGCCCGGCTTTTCCCGAAGTGGAAGCACGATAGCTGGTAGTCTTCTTCTTGGAATCTCCCGTAAAGCCGGTGCGGATTTCACTTTTATCATGGCTGTTCCGCTAATGTTTCTGGCCTGCTTTTATGATTTATTAAAGGTCATTGGAAGTCTATCTTTTTCCGACTTCGGAGTGCTGGCAGTTGGTTTTGTAACTGCTTTCATTGTGGCATATATTTCAATCTTGTGGTTCCTGAAATTTCTTAACACTTCTACTTTGACAGGTTTTGCTATTTATCGTTTTCTGGTGGCAATATTTGCATTTATTTATTTTTGGTAGTTATAATCGGGATATCCTTGTCGGGATATCTCTTTTTTATGATCATCTATTCAATAAATATATGCAGTACTGGTAAAAATATAACATTGATGATATCATTAAACATATAGTAGTGTGTTTTTATTCTTCCGGAGGAAGTTCATGAAAGCTTATATCCGCATCAGGCATACGGGAGAGTTTTACGATCCAAGCTGTTATTATGCTTTCACTGGCTGTAAACAGATGGGAATACCCGTTGTCAAGTACAAAGCCGTATATTCAATTACGGATAATGGTCCGGAAGATCCGGTAGTTGGTACCGTTTCAGATGTAGAAGTAGCCTTGGAACGTTTTGGCGTCAAGCTTGCTCCTCTGGATTATCCTGAAGAGCTTATGCCTTTTACGGGAAGGAAGATTTGGAAATCAACATTGTTTACAATTACAAGTCATCCGGAAGATTGGCATGTATTTGTAAAACCGGTAGAAGATATCAAACGTTTTCGAGGCACAGTCCTTGACAAGTCTGAAGATTTGATAAAGCTTGGTGGCGGTCTGGAAGATATTGATGTATGGTGTAGTGAAAAGGTGAATTTCATTTCTGAGTGGAGATTATGGGTACTAAACAGGAAAATTGTCGGACTGACTCCATATAGGGGACGCTGGGATGTTTTTCCTGATGTTTTTGTTTTGAAATCTGCAGTTGAATCTTATACCAGTGCACCTGCCGGTTATGCTATAGATTTTGGTATTACGGATAAGGGGCAGACATTATTGGTTGAAGTAAGTGATGGTTATTCATTGGCTAGCTTTGGCTTACTTCCCAGTCTTTATATGAATGTTCTCTCTGCCCGTTGGCATGAATTAACCCATAATGCGGCAATGGGTATTAATTAAATACCAGATTGCATTGTGATGAGCACCGATGAGTGAATTGTTAAGTAATTCCCTTATGTATCGGTGCTTCCTTAGTCTGTTTTTATGTTTGCCTCATAAAAGAGTGAAATATATAAAATCGGGGAGAGTTATGGCTTATTTTGACAATGGCTTTCTACAGCGATTAAAAGAGAATATTAATCTTGTTGATTTAATCGGTTCATATATTAAACTTCAGAAAAAGGGACGCTATTATTTTGCATCTTGTCCGTTTCATGGTCCTGAAAGAACGCCTTCTTTTTCAGTATCTCCGGATAAGGGCTTTTATTATTGCTTCGGATGCCATGCTGCTGGTAATGCAATAACCTTTGTCATGAAAATGGATAATTTGACTTTTACAGAAGCTGTTGAAAAACTTGCACAATATGCGCATATGGAAATTCCCAGACAGGAAGTTACTCCCGAAGAGAAAGAAAAAGCGGCTTTAAAACAAAAACTTTATGAAACGACGGAATTGGCAGGATCTTATTTCTACAACTGTCTGACAAAGACGAATATGGGTAGAACAGGTCTTGATTATTTCAGTAAACGTCACTTGTCAAAAGATACGATTGATTATTTTAAACTTGGATACGCCCCTCCTGAATGGCATAGGCTCTATCAGGATTTTACAGTAAAGAAGAATATAGATAAGGATATACTTGTTAAAGCGGGATTATGTGCTTATAAAAATGGTCACTATTATGATGTGTTCAGAAATCGGTGTATATTTCCTATCTGGAATTTAAAAGGGAGAATTGTGGCTTTTGGCGGGCGGGTTCTAGACGACTCTAAGCCCAAATATCTTAATTCACCGGAAACAATCATTTTTAATAAAAGAAAACTCCTTTTTGCTTTGTATCAGGCATTACCTTCTATACGACGGAAAAAACAGGTCATTATGGTAGAAGGATATATGGATGCGATTTCTCTCCATGCACATGGAGTAACAAATGCAGTGGCTTCTCTAGGAACTGCATTCACAATTGAACAGGCCAGATTGTTAAAAACATATGCAGATGAAGTTGTATTCAGCTATGATATGGATTCTGCCGGACAGAATGCTACAAAACGGGCATTAAGTATTGCCAGTTCCATTGGACTTAAATTAAGGGTAGTCCACCTTGGCCAGGGAAAAGACCCGGATGAGTTTGTTAATCTGAATGGAGGAGAGGCTTATTTAGAAGCCGTTAATCAGGCTGAACCGGCTTTGGATTTTCTGTTTCATTCTTTAATGAAGCAATATGATGGGACAACTCTTGATGGCCAGCATCATATTCTTGAAGAAATGTTTTCAATTTTGCTTGAACAGGGAGATGCTTTTCAATTTAATTCTTTTATTAGAAAAATGGCAAATGTTATGCATATGGACGAAGGAATGATACGCAGTGAGGCGCTCGTGTTTGCCAAGAAAAATCATTCATCTTTGTATGTTTCACAAAGAGTTCCTGTGGAAAGTGATACTGTCAGAAACGATCCGGATAAGCAGCGTCAGAGTAAGCTGGAAGCCGCATTTTTAAATTATTGTATAGTACATCAATCTCTTCCGGATGGATGGGAATTATTAAATGATTATCGCTTTGTTGACGAATTTTATGGCAGGTTATTTGGAATTTTAAAAAATCTTTCTGAAAGTGGAAACCCGCTCAGTGATAAGTTGATAGAAGAAAAACTATCAAGTGAGGATATCATCCATTTTGCCCGTCTTCGTATGGAAAGCGGTCAACTTGGAACAATACCTAAGGAGGAGTATATCTTGCCGATGAAAAGGATATATCTTCAGGATGAATACAGATTACATACTAAACGGGCACAAGAGTTGATGATTACTGATCCAAACAAAGCCAGAGAGGAACAATTACTATGTATTAAATTAAGCAGGGAAATTATGACGTTGGGAAAAGTGTAGATCAGAGATTGATATTTTAATAATATTTGGTCCTTATTACTTTGCAAGCCTGTTCCGGGTTTTCGGGAGGAAATACTATGACAGAACGTTCTGTTTTAATTGATAAGTGGCTGATTGAACTGAAAAAGAAATCCAGGAATGGCGTTGTATCTAATAAGGATATTATGGATCTTATTGAAAAAAAGGATCTTACGGAAGATGATTTGTCATCTCTTTATGAAGCGCTTCATACGGATAATTATGAAGTGAATTTTGATGCTGATGTCTCCGATGAAGATCTGGAACAAATAGAGGAAGAATTTGAAATAGAGGAAGCTAAGGAAGGCGTTCTCAATGATGAGTCTTCAGTAACTATTGATGATCCGGTTAAAATGTATCTAAAAGAAATTGGTGCGATGAAGCTTCTGGATAGCGAAGAAGAAATCAGGCTGGCCAAACTTGTAGAAAAAGGTGCCCGGAGTGATGCCTCTTTAGAAGATAAGGCGGCGGCAAATGCGGCGAAAAAAGAGTTAGCTGATAGAAATTTGAGGCTTGTCGTATCTATCGCAAAAAAATATCTGGGCAGAGGCATGCAATTTCTTGATTTAATTCAGGAAGGAAATCTGGGACTTTTAAAAGCCGTGGATAAATTTGATTACACAAAAGGTTATAAATTTTCTACTTATGCCACATGGTGGATCAGACAGGCAATTACGAGGGCTATTGCCGATCAGGCTCGTGTTATAAGAGTTCCTGTACATATGGTTGAAACTATCAATAAACTGAACCGTATAGCCCGTCAGTTGCTTCAGGAAAAAGGAAGGGAAGCGACGAATGAAGAGCTTGCAAGGGCTATGGGAGTAACAGCAGCCAAAATAAGAGAAATTAAGAAAATTGCACAAGACCCAATTTCTCTTGAAACACCTATTGGCGAAAAAGAGGATTCTCATCTGGGGGATTTTATTGAGGATCATGAATCAGTTTCACCTGATGATGCAGCCGGTTCAATTCTTCTTAAGGAACAGATAGAAGGATTATTGCAAGGATTAACAGAACGGGAAAGACAGGTTCTTGAACTTCGCTTTGGCCTTGTCGATGGAAGAACAAGAACCCTGGAAGAAGTTGGAAGGTACTTTGACGTAACAAGAGAAAGAATTCGTCAAATTGAAGGAAAGGCCTTATCCAAGTTGAAGAAGTCAGCAAGAAATTTGATTAATCAGTGAATTTGCATAGATATTTTATTTTCATTTGACAAAAGAAATTCTAAACTGTACTGATTTAATTATCCTTGTTCACTTGAGTATCAGACTGCTTAACTTGACGCATATCCAATTAGCTGATAAAATAACATAAGTTGGTGAATGCGGGCCCATAGCTCAGTTGGTCAGAGCCGACGGCTCATAACCGTCTGGTCCCAGGTTCGAGCCCTGGTGGGCCCACCAATTTTAAATTTTCAAAGCTGAGCATATGCTCAGCTTTTTTGTTTTGACTGTTATATTATTTATTGATAAAACTCTTTACGAGGAAATATGAAACTGACACCCCGTTTAATGAAGATTGCAGAAATGGTTCCTCTTTCAGATTCCATGGCCGATATTGGCACTGATCATGCCTATTTGCCCATTTTTCTGCTGGAACAGGAAAAAATAAGAAGAGCAGTGGCATGTGATATCCACAAGGGCCCTCTTCTTCGGGCTGCTTCCAATATAGCGGACCGAGGAATGAACGGCCTTATCACGTTGCGTCTGGGCAGCGGATTTGAAACGCTGAGATCGGGTGAAGTGAATGGGGCTGTTATTGCGGGAATGGGCGGTCTGATGATGATTGATATCTTAAAAAAATCGCCTGTCGTATCTTCGTCCTTTCAATGGATGATTCTTCAACCGCAGAATCATGTGGCGGAATTGAAAAAATATATTTGTGAGCATTATTTCCAAATCGTTAAGGAATGTCTTGTGGAGGAAGCGAATCAGCTATATGAAATTATGAAAATCGTTCCGGGGAAATCGTCTATGATTACTCTTTTTGAGGCTGAAATTGGGGTTACAAATGATTATAGACGAGACCCTTTATTTGCAAAACATATAGGAAAACTGATAAAGAAAAGGGATTTTCTTATAAATGGCATAGCTTCGGATACTGATAATGATATTAATCGGAGGAAAAGAGAGAAAGCTATGAATGAAAAAAAGGAACTGGAGGAATTGATATGGCAGTAAAAGCTGGTGATCTGATTTCGCTCATGAATGAACTTGCTCCACAGGAACTGGCTGAGAAATGGGATCATCCCGGTTTACAGATAGGGAATCCGGAATTGTCGGTGAATAAGGTGCTTATCTCGCTTGATTTAACAGAATCGAATGTTGATTATGCGATTCAGCATGGAATTTCTATGATAATTTCCCATCATCCGTTTCTTTTTCATCCCATTCAACAGCTTGATTTAAGAACTGCCAAAGGCCGTATTATAGAAAAGCTGATAAAGAATGATATCCTTTCTTTTGCTGCGCATACGAATCTTGATACCGTTTCCGGAGGGGTTAATGATGCATTGGCAGCAGCCCTGAATTTATCAGATTTAGAAGGCCTCGTTCCGGGGAAAAAATATAAATCATTCAAGATTGCCGCTTATACCAGCGCTGTGAAGGCAAGGCAGTTCCGCCGTGAGCTGCAGGTTAAATATCCCGATGATTCAGGATATTTCTATCTTCTGGATGATGATGATGACCTGACAACTGAGGAAAAAATGGAATTTAATGTTTCCGAAAAAGCACTGGCTTCCGTCATTTCTGATATGGGAAGAATATGCGGCACTCTTCATTATGATATATATCCGCTTGAAAATAACGGAAGGCAAGAATTTATGGGGAGGATAGGCATTCTGCCATCACCATTGTCTGGTCGGAAAGCTTTGGAATATGTCAAGCAAAAGCTCGGAATACCGGTATTACGATTTTGCGGTAATACGGAAATTACTGTTAAAAAAGTGGCCGTCCTTGGAGGTGCAGGTAGTGAGTTTGCAGAACTTGCAAAAATGAGGGGTGCAGATTTATATGTGACCGGAGATCTTAAATATCATGAGGCCCAGGATGCAGCTTCACATGGACTCCTTGTGGCAGATGCCGGACATTTCTACACAGAGCGTGTCATTATCTCCCGTCTTGCAGAAGAACTTGGGAGGAAAACTAAAGCAAGGGGATGGGATATTTCTATTATTAAGGATCCCTGTGCTGCTGATATTTTTGATCAGTTGTAGGCGGCAATGGCATTTATTCAATGTGCGTGAATTTAAAAATGTGTTGAATTTTGGCTTATACAGTGTTATACTCTAACACGCGAGCAGGAAAGATGATTGCGGGCCGTAAGGCGTGAGGAAAGTCCGAGCTTCGCAGGGCAGGATGCCGGATAACGTCCGGCGGGGGTGACCCCAGGGAAAGTGCCATAGAAAAGGAAACCGCCACACTAGTGGTAAGGGTGGAAAGGTGCGGTAAGAGCGCACCAGCAGTCGGGAGACCGGCTGGCTTGGTAAACCCCATCTGAAGCAAGACCGAATAGGGAAGGGTTGAGGCTGCCCGCTGACCTTCCGGGTTGCGTCGCTTGAACAGTTAAGCAATTAGCTGTCTAGACAGATAATCATCACCGCTTTGGCGGTACAGAACTCGGCTTATTGAATGCTCGTTCCAAAAAAAGGAAGCAGGAACCCTGGTGGATTCTGCTTCCTTTTTTGGTTTATATTATCCTGCTTTTTTTAAGACAGATTGAATTTCAGGATACAATAACAGGAGAGTGGTAAAAATCTTCCTTTCCTTGACGATATTTTTCCGAATGAGCGAAACAGGACCTTATATTGCTGGCGGAAATATCCATTTCTAATTGTTTGGCAACAGGTGACGGCAGATTTTTTAATGCACGGGCCGCGCTGGTAATTACAGGTATACCGGTCTTTTTTATCCGTCTCAACATCGGGCTATTTTCCTGCTTCAGGGCAAGAAGTCTGGCGTAAAGAGGATAATTTCCGGCAACAAAGGAAGAAGGGAATTCATTAGTTAGTAAAAGACAGGCACCGATTCGTTTCAGCCGGCTGTAAAGGTAACGTTTGCTTTTGATAGAATCGAGCATCTCTAAATAATTATTTCGTTCTGATTCCCGAAACCATTTATTTTCCAATCCTTCCTTAAATAATCCGGAAGCAGACAATTCTTCGAGAGAATACAGTCTTGATAAAAGATGGCATGCATCTTGGTATCGTATATAATCCGTATAATTTCCTTCCTTCAGAAGATTTATAACCTCATCGGCTTCCCTGTCAGGGAGTCCGGAGACATCCTGATTCTGTAATATATTTTTACGGATAAGGGAAGCGGATATGTTATGCTCTATATCTCTATGACAGACAATGATTTTCATATCGAGACCATAAGATTGTATTGTTTCCAGATAACGGTAACCCAAAAGATTGTTGGGTTTTGTTAATTCTTTCGAAAGAGGAACCGAATGTGAAGCCATGGAAATGGATGATGCCTGTGCATAGGAATGACCTGCTTTCAGGCTCGTTTTGAAACAGGCGTGGTATTCTGCAGTTTGAGAAAACGATACTGCCTCCTCTAATTGTTTTTGCCCCAGAGATTCTGTGGAAAATGCGATGGCATTGCACCCCATAGAGGCCAGCAATTTTGTACCTGCTTCTGCAAAACGGTCAGCACTTTGCAGGACTGATAATACAGGCAGCTCAAATACTGCATCCACCCCATGCCTGCATGCCCAGACTGCACGGCTCCATTTGTCAAAAAGGGCAGGCTCTCCCCGCTGTACGAAAGAACCGCTCATAACTGCGACTATTGATGAGTGAGGGTAGTTCATTCTTATTTCACGGATCATTTTTTCATGACCTTTGTGAAAAGGGTTCCATTCTGCCACAATGCCGATCATAGCTGGTTCTGTCATTCGATGTTCTTCCTCCTTTGACTTCCTTTTTTATTTTATCATAGCCAGAAAGGATTAAAACAGTTAAAGAAATCATAATGCAGCAATTATAATGAAAGAAAAAATGGAAACCATAGGGGAAATCTGAAAATCCAGTCTCTGGATTTTTATTCTCTGCAGCGGATATGTTCCCGTTGTTGTCTAATATTTGCTGTAACGTCTAAACCGTTTTGATATGTTATAATAGAAAATAACTTGAGCTTTAAGAATTTTGAATATTTAATTGATGGAAAGTGTTAAGCTAATGTTTTTAAAAAAGATAAAGCCTCTTTTGTCTGCCATGTTTATATGTGGAACACTTCTGTTTTCCGGCTGCGGCACGATGAATGTCAATGATGATTTTATTTTTGGTAAAAATCGGATACACTGTGCCGGGGAAACCATAACCATTGTTACCCCGTTTGAACTGGTTTCTGAAGGCAAACAGGTCGATCTTGGTGATCGGAATACCACTCGTGTCAATGCAGAGGGGCATAATAATAATCTGCAGATTCTGGTTACTGGTAATGCAATATCAGAAACTTATAATGTGGAAAAGCTCTCAAATGAGGCTGTGAATGTTCTGAAAAATAATCCATCTCTTTCAGAGCTGAACACCAGGGTGGATTCGGTTCCCGTTGGAAACACTACGGGAAAACTCCTTACATTCACGTTTACTGAATCCGGAAAGGGTCATAAGACCGCTCTAACCGTTAAAGAATATATTTTTAGCGGGAAGAATACGGTGTGGCGTGTGATATATCAATACCGGACTGGTGATGAACTGGGAAAAGGACTGGCTGAACGTGTCACAGGCAGGATTTCATCGGGCAGTGAATTTTAAAAAATGATTTCTTCTTTTCTTGCTATTTGGACAACAGGAGAATTTTATGCACTTTTCTAAGGGCTTGCTTTCGTTATTCCTCTTTCTGGCGGCCGGTGCGCTGATTGGCGGCATTGTAAGTCAGTTGATTCAGGGCGCTGATTTTGTTGGCCTTATGCCTTATTTGACCAGGACATATGAGATTTTTGATATCAAGGATATTTTTTTAAATCTTGGAATCATGCAGATTCATTTCGGTATCCGGTTTGCACCAAATTTAATCAGTATCATAGGTATTCTGATCGCTGCCTGGCTTTACAGGAAATTCTGACAGTATTTTTTATCGATTACTATCTGCCTGGTCATATGGTTTCCATTCTGCCTGAAATCTCTTATTGGAACAGTTTGTCAAGATTCTGATGAACCCATTCATTGGTTTCTGATTGCTCACGGATTCTTCGCTTTCGATTGTTTGATTTCTAACCGGGGTGATAAGATTATGCTGATACGAGAAATGCGGACTGAAGATAAGCCAAGAGAAAGGTTTGCCCAATCCCCCTCGCTGGCAAGCAATACAGATCTCGTTGCGATTCTGCTCAGGACTGGCAGGCAGGGACATTCTGTCATGGAGATTGCCAAGGAAGTTGTGGATATGCTTGAAACAACTTCCGGGATTAACGGCTATGAGGATTTGAACTGGCGTGATTTGACTGATATTAAAGGTATTGGTCCGGACAAGGCCATTACCATATGTGCTGCCGTCGAACTGGGCCGCCGCCTTTCCTTCCTTTTTGACAGGCGAAAGCTAATCAGCTTTAATACTCCGGACAAAGTTGCTGATTTTTTTATGGAAAAACTTCGCCATGAAAATCAGGAACATTTCCTGGTTTCATACGTCAATGTAAAAAACCGGCTTCTTGGATTTCAGGAAATAACAAAAGGTAATCTGAATGCGGCTCCTGTGGACATTAAAGAGGCTATGAAATGGGGAATCCGCTATAAGGCTTATGGTCTTATTCTGGTTCATAATCATCCTTCCGGATATCCGGAACCATCGAAGGAAGACATTTCTGTAACAAAGGCTTTTGCGGAAGCCTCCAAACTTCTTGATATGCAGGTACTGGACCATATCATTATTGGAGATGGCACTTTCGTCAGCCTTCACGAACGGGGATGCTTGTAGAAATATTCAACTTGCATACTTGATGATTATTTTGTAATATTTTCTGCATACAGTTAACTAAGATGTTATAATAGGTAAGGTTAAAATTCTTTGTAAAGGATAGGTGCTTTTTATGGAAGAAATGGAAAAAGGAAAAAGATATTCTGCTGAATCTAAAGGCTATAATGATAAAATCTATGAAATCCGGTTCATTCCGGTTATGGAACGCCCTGAGTACCAGGAAGGCCCTACAAGAGAAGCTTTGGAAAGATTGAAAAAAGAGATGTCTGATAAGGACTTTGAAAAATATATCAATAACAGTCTTGCTCGTGTTACCTATGATGGAAGCCGTCTACTGCTGATTACGACTTCTGAAATATACCGGACCATGCTCTATGGACCTTTCTTTAATGTAATCTGCAAAGCATTCAACGTAGGTAATTTCCGCGTTGTGAGCCAGGTTAATGGATATTGATGAATAGGCGGTATGATTTCTCTTATTTCTATACTGTGGATGATGTTTTCATTCACAGTTTTCTTTTTGCATTTTAAATACTTCACAAATAATATCCGGCATATAAATTGTTTTGGATATAGTAGAAAAGTCATGGTACAATAATACATATTAAAAATACGCTTTGCATGTTTATTATCAAATCATGGATGAAAGCGGACAGGAGGAGATTTATGAAAAAGGGAAAATTATATGGAATCGGTGTAGGGCCGGGGGATTCAAAGCTTCTGACTGTAAAGGCGGTAGAGACGATTCAGAATGCGGATATAATCATTACGCCAAAGACAGAAAAGAAAGAAGGATCGGTTGCATTTAATATCGCCAAACCGTATATTTCTGTAAAAACAGCTATCCTTCCTATGGTATTTCAGATGAATACGGATATGGATGCTGTTGAAAAACAGTGGAAAGAGAACAGGAAAATAATAGCAGAAAAGCTGGACGAAGGGAAAAATCTGGTATTTCTGACTCTTGGAGATCCTATGCTTTACAGTACATATATGTACATTTTTAATGAGTTTAAGGATTCTGACGAATACGAAGTTGAGACGATTCCAGGCATTCCTGCATTTCTTGGAATTGCATCATATATAGGGCTTCCTGTTACGGAATGGGAGGAAAACGTACTCATTATCCCTGCTACAGCAGATCCTGAAAAATTTGATAAAGCCCTTGCTGCATCTGATAATGCTGTCATTATGAAAGTATATAAGAGTTTTGCTTTCGTTCAGGAAGAACTTAGAAAGCATCATATGATCAAGAAGGCGGTTATGGTTTCCCGGGCAGGACTTCCGGATGAAATTATTCAGAGAGATATTGATAGCCTTCCGGCAGATTACAAACCGAATTATTTGAGTACGATTATCGCAAAGAGAGATGACTGAATATGCGTAATCTCGAACGTCCCCGTATTGTTATTGCCGGAACTAACAGCGGTGTTGGTAAAACTACGATTGTAACGGGTCTCCTTGCTTATTTTCATTCCATTGGATTTGCTGTACAGCCTTTTAAAGTGGGCCCGGATTATATCGATCCTGGTTTTCATGGCCTTGCCGCAGGAAGAAATTCCTATAACCTTGATACCTGGATGAGCCCTGAGGATCATCTGCTCTCAAATTTTGCTTATCTTTCGGAAGGCGTAGATATTTCCATTGTGGAAGGTGTTATGGGGTTGTACGATGGCGGTGCAAATGGAATCAGCTCTACTGCAGATATTGCAAAGCGCCTGAAAGCCCCCGTCATTCTTGTACTGGATTGTAAATCTGTAGGTTACAGTATAGCCGCTACTGCTTTAGGTTTTCGTAAATATGATCCTGATGTTAACATTGCCGGGGTTATTTTAAATCGTCTTGGCTCGGATCGGCATGAGGCCATGGTTCGGGAGGTTATGGATAAAATTCATATGCCTGTCCTTGGTGCTTTTCACAGGGATGAGGGGCTTAAGACTCCTGAACGTCATCTTGGCCTTACACCGGTAACGGAGATTGAAACATCCAACCTTATTCATCATATGGGAGAGGATGCAGGTAAATGGGTGGATACGGATAAGCTGATACAGATAGCCAGAAGCGCCCCATCTATTTCCGTGGCTGATGAGAAAAAAGAGAATATAAAGAAATACGTAAAAATTGGTGTTGCAAAGGATGCAGCATTCAGTTTTTATTACCCGGCCAGTCTACATGCTTTAGAAATACTGGGTGCAGAACTGATAGATTTCAGTCCTGTCAAAGATTCAGCTATTCCCGATGTAGATGGTCTGGTATTTGGCGGTGGGTTTCCTGAGATGTTTCTCAATGAACTTGAGGGAAATGATTCCATGAAGAATTCTATTCGCAAAGCAGCTGCTGATGGTATGCCGGTCTATGCGGAGTGCGGGGGGCTCATGTATCTCTGTGATAAAATTCAGGGATTTGATGGACATCAATATGAGATGGCGGGACTTGTTCCAGGAATCTGCGAGATGCAGAAAACGCTTCAACGAGTGGGGTATGTAACCGGAAGAGCACTTCGGGACAGTATCATTGCAGATCAGGGAGATATTCTAAAAGGACACGAATTTCATTTTTCTCTTTTGCGCTGTCATGAGGATTTTCCGTGGGCCTATGATTTGCAGGGAACTCGCCAGTCTCTTCCCCATCAGGAGGGATTTGCTGAGAAGAATGTCCTGGCCAGCTATCTCCATCTTTCTTTTGAGGGAAATCCGAAAGCTGCGGAGAAGTTCCTTAAGTCGTGCGAGACTTATAAAAACGGGAAAGCCGGAGGAAGGTAAAATGCAGGGAAAACAAAAAGGTCTGGTCTTGATTAATACGGGCACCGGAAAAGGAAAGACGACGGCTGCGCTTGGGACAGCTATGCGTGCCTGGGGAGATGGACAGCGGGTTCTCATTCTTCAATTTATCAAGGGTGCATGGAAGTATGGTGAATTAAAAGCTGTGGAGGCACTCAAGAGTATCGATGGTCGTATTGAAATCCGCCCTATGGGAGATGGGTTCGTTTTTCATAATAAAAATGATCAGGACGATGAGGAGACATTTAAAAAGAAGGCTTTGCTGGCACAAAAAGCCTGGACTATGGTTAAAGATGAAGTGATGAATGGTAATTGGGACCTGGTTATTTTGGATGAGGCTAATTATGCAATTCATTTTGGGATGCTATCTGTAGAAGAGGTTGTAAATTTGATTAAAAACAGGCCGGAGCATTTGAATATCATATTGACTGGTCGGTATGCTCCGCAGGAACTTATTACTCTGGCGGATACAGTGACAGAAATGACCCTTGTAAAACATGCTTACCAGCAGGGGATTCGTGCAAGGAAAGGAATCGAATACTAACAAGCCTTTCCTCAGAGTTTCTATTGCCTTTTGTTTCCTGTTATATTTATTGGTTTTGCCTGTTTACGCTGTTAAGGTATCCCGCGCGGGAAATCATATTTCTATTGATGCGGTTCTGTTATTGATTTGATTCGTTTTATAACAATTCTTCTTTACAGGATATCAAGGGCATGATAAAATTCTAAAAGTTATAGATGGTAATTACTTGTTGAACGAGGGATGTAAATGGCGCTTTATGTAAAGAAGTTTGGTGGAAGCTCAGTTGCTACACCGGAAAAAATGCTGAATATTGCTAACCGTGTGCTTCGGGACAGAAAGCCTGGAGATAAAATTGTTATCGTTGTATCAGCCATGGGAGATACGACTGATGATCTGCTGGATCTTGCAGCAAAGGTTTCAGACGTTAATCATGGCAGAGAAATGGATATGCTTCTGGCTACCGGTGAGCAAAAATCCATTGCTTTAATGGCCATGACATTCCGCAAACTGGGCGTCCCATCAATTTCTTTAACCGGTCCCCAGGCAGGAATTATTGCTGGTGGAGCTTATGGCAAGGCCCGGATTGATGATGTGAAACCGGATCGGGTATTTAAAGAACTGGAAGAAGGAAAAATTGTTATCGTTGCCGGTTTTCAGGGAATTATGCCTAATGGCGACGTGGCCACGCTCGGCCGCGGCGGTTCCGATGCTACAGCCGTAGCATTGGCCGGGGCTATGCATGCTGACATGTGTGAGATTTTTACTGATGTAGATGGTATTTATTCTGCTGATCCCCGTCATGTTAAAGGCTGTATTAAAATGAAAGAAATAACGAATACTGAGATGCTAGAAATGGCCAGACTGGGAGCTGGTGTCATGCAGCCAAGAAGTGTTGAGCTTGGAATGAAATACCACATTCCGATTCATGTAAGATCTACATTCACCGATGAAGAAGGTACCATTATCAGGGAGGTTTGCACAATGGAAGGCAAGAATGATTCAGTAAGAGGTGTGGCTCAGGATGCGCATGCTGCCCGCATAGCGGTATTGGGACTTAGGAATATTCCTGGCGTTGCTTATACAATTTTCTCCGCCCTTGCGGAAGATAATATTACCGTTGACATGATTGTACAGAGTGTTAGAAATTCCAATGATGACAAAACAGATATTATTTTCACCATTGATGATACAGATATGGATGATGCCAAACGGGTATTGGAACAGATGCGTGATGAAGGCAAACTGGAGGAAGTCATTTATGATGATGATACTGCCAAGGTTTCTGTTGTGGGAGCAGGCATGCTTGGCACTCCGGGAGTCGCTGCCCGTATGTTTGGCGCTCTTGGCAGAGCAAATATAAATATTGATATTGTCAGCACTTCTGAAATCAGTATCTCCTGCCTTATTTTAAGAAAAGACCTGGATCGGGCTGTTCAGGCTATTCATGACGAATTCTTCCCACAGGCAAAGTCTGAATAATTCACATCAAATAAAAAGCACAGGTATATGCCTGCGCTTTTTCTGTTCATTAAGGGAGGCTTTTATGAAATGGAAAAAAGGAGACCAGGTGCATGGGTTTCGTGTAACTGCCGTGTCTCATATTGAAGAAGTTAATTCAGATGCATATCAGATGGAACATGTCAAGAGCGGAGCCAGGTTAATGTATCTGGGCAATGATGATGATAATAAGGTTTTTTATATCTGCTTCAGGACAACTCCGGATAACTCCAAGGGGACGCCGCATATTATGGAACATTCCACCCTTTGCGGATCTCGCAAATATCCGTTAAAAGAACCTTTTGTCGAATTGGCTAAAGGATCACTTAATACATTCTTAAATGCTATTACCTGGCCGGATAAAACCATGTATCCGATTGCCAGCAGAAATGCGGTAGATTTTCATAACCTGATGGATGTTTATCTGGATGCAGTCTTTTACCCCGACTGTATTAAAAATCCGCAGATTTTGATGCAGGAAGGCTGGCATTATGAACTGGAAAATAAAAATGGGCCTCTATCCTATAATGGCGTGGTTTACAATGAAATGAAAGGAGCTCTTTCTACTCCGGATGCTATTATTGAGGGGAAAGCCATGGAAAAACTTTTCCCGGATACAACTTATGGAGTGGAATCAGGCGGAGATCCGGAACTTATTCCAACGCTGTCTTTCCGCGAATTTACTGAATTCCATCGTCGATTCTATCATCCTTCCAACAGTTACATTTATCTTTATGGGGATATGGATATCGATGAAACTTTAAAATATATTGACCATGACTATCTTTCAGCGTTTGACCGGAGGAATGTGGATTCCGGAGTTAAAACGCAGGCTCCTTTGTCTGGACGGGTGTCTTTTGTTACACCTTATGGAGTGGCAGAAAATGACAGTCTCCAGAAAAAAGCGATTCATGCTCTCTTTGTCGCTTTTAATGATCATATGTCGACCATGGAATCGCTGGCTTTCCGCATCCTTAATTATGTACTAATTGATGTAGATGGTGCTCCTCTCAAACAGGCCATGCTTAATGCGGGTATAGGCAGTGATCTTTCCGGAGATTATTGTGACAGTTACAAACAGCCCGTATGGACGTTGGAACTTACCGGTTCAGAGGTGGAAGACCAGTACAGGTTTGCCCAGATTCTTGATAATACTTTACGCAACATTGCCTTGAAAGGTATTGATAAAAATATGCTGGAAGCAGCGCTGAACCGTACTGAATTTACAGCACGCGAAAATGATTATCAAGGCCGGCCAAAAGGACTTTTTTATGGTGTACGCGCCATGGACATGTGGCTTTATGATCGGAATCCGTTTGATGCGCTCCGTTATATTGATGATATCGATACTTTACGAAAAAATATCAGAACTAACTATTTCGAAAATCTTTTAATCAAGTACATTATCAAGAATCCTCATCAGGTCCTTGTCACAATGAAGCCGGAGAAGGGACTGACGGAAAAAGTCAATCGTGAAACCGCCGAAAAACTTGCTTCCTTCAAAAGCAGTCTAAGTGATGAACAACTGGATAAAATTATTGAATCGACCAGGCTTCTTAAGGAAAGACAGGCTTCCGGTGAAACAGAAGAAGCATTGAAGACAATTCCACTTCTATCCCGAAATGATCTCAATCGAAATGTGGAAAAGGAACAATTGGATAAAGATGTCATTTCCGGAATCAATCATTATCATTACAATGTACATACGACCGGAATCACTTATATTAATCTTTATTTTAAACTCGTCAATTTAAAAGAAGAAGACATTCCTTATGCAATCCTGCTTTCAACTCTTCTTAGAAGTCTCAGCACTACAAAACACAGCTTTGGAGAACTGGCAAGGTTGTCCAATGCTTATACAGGTGGCATGAGTTTTTCAGTCGGCTCTTATGGGAATATAGATAATGAATCTGACTACATGCCGATTCTTACCGTTCGCGGTAAGGCTCTAACTCCCAAAGTGGATAGAATGATGGATCTTTTAGGGGAAATTATAAATCATACCCTGTTTACGGACACTAAGAGACTGAAAGAATTACTCCTCCAGGAGAAGTCAGAATGGGATATGACTGCTTTTTCAAGGGGTCATGATCTTGTTATGACCCGTTTGGCATCTTATTTCTCCAAACAAGGTGAATTTTCTGAGCAGGCAGGCCTCAGTTATTATTATTTCCTCACAAATCTTGTACATAACTTTGATGATGACTATGAAATACTGCAAGAGCGTCTGACAGATGTTTCTCGAAAAATTTTTACTAGAAAAAATCTTTTCTTTGAAACAATTGGTGAAGCGGAAGAGAAAAAAGCGGTCACCGATACCCTGTCTTTTATTACAGACGACCTACCGGAGGGGAAGCTTCCTGAATACCGGCGGTTAAGCTTTTTGCCAAAATTCATCAATGAAGCTTTCATGACTTCTGGAAAAGTTCAGTACGTTGCTAAAGGTGGAAATTTCAAAGTCCACGGCTTTACCTATAGCGGAGCACTGGCGGTTATGGAAACGATTCTGCGATATGAATATCTATGGAAAAAAGTTCGAGTCCTTGGTGGTGCCTATGGTGCATTTACCAGATTTCTCCGGAATGGAAATTCCGAGCTTTGTTCCTATCGGGACCCCAACCTGGCAGAGACCATTTGCGTTTATAAAGAATTGCCGGAATATCTCGAGAATCTCGTACTTTCGGAACGAGAAATGACGAAGTATGTTATTGGCACTATGGCTGCTTCAGAAATTCAATTGACCCCGTTTATGAAAGGTGAAAGAGCGATGACTCATTATCTTACCGGTAACACGCGGGAATCCCGTTTAAAGATTCGTAATGAAATTATTGATTGTACTGTTCAGGATATCCGAAATCTGGCTCCTTTGGTAAGAAGTGTTATGGAAGATTCTTATCTTTGCGTGATGGGGAGCGAAGAAAAAATCCGGAAAGATAAAGAACTCTTCAATATCGTCCAGTCGATGCCGGACTGATGGAAATACGAACTCGATTTGCACCTAGTCCGACCGGTTATATGCATTTAGGAAACTTGTGGATAGCCTTTTTAAACTGGCTGTGGACGAGGCAGCATAAAGGCAAAGTTATTCTGAGAATAGAAGATATTGATAAGCAGCGCTGTAGTGATATCTTCACCCGGGGGATCCTGCATGATCTGGAATGGATGGGACTTGATTATGACGAAGGACCTGAAAATCAATATAGCTATGGAAGTACTGTGCAGAGCCACAGGCTTCAGGTGTATGAATCTATACTCCGGTTTCTGGCGTCATCTGGAGACATTTATCCCTGCTATTGCACTCGCGCCCGAATACATCAGATATCTTCAGCTCCTCATGAGGGGGAAGAAAGACCTGTTTACGATGGGCATTGCCGTAGTTTGACCGCTGAAGAACGAGCGAAAATTAATAAGAAACCATCCTGGCGGATGAAGACGGAAAAAATGGATGTTTCCTTTTCGGACTTGTTTTTCGGTAGACAGGTCAGGATGATTCGTCCAGGCATGGATGATTTTGTCGTTAAAAGGGCAGATGACATGATAGCTTATCAGCTTGCGGCTTCCATTGATGACAAGGCTATGGGGATTACCCATGTTCTGCGTGGAAATGATTTGATCGAATCAACATTCTTTCAGGTGTACCTTTTAAAAAAATTGGACAGCCGGATTCCCGTATATGGACATTTGCCTCTTCTCATTGATTCAAACGGTGTAAGACTATCAAAGCGGCAGCATGGAATCACAATTCGAGAACTTCGTAAGGACGGATTAACGTCAGAAGATCTTATAGGCTATATGCTTTACTGGGCGGGCGGAATATCGTCATTGCAGCCGGTGACTTTGAACGAAGCACTTTCAATTCCTTTTGATCATTTTAAATATCTAAAAAACAAACATATTATGATTTCCAAACCTGTGAAATTAATGTAGAATACACCAGTTATTTTTATATTTCCTTATCCTCCACTTGAGAAAGTGGAGGATTTTATTTTGCCATAATTGGGCTAAATCCACAATTTTTTATTGACTTTATTTACCGTGAATGGGCGAAAATATAGTATTTATCGATTCACCAACATATAATTCCATTTTCTGCCAACCACCAAACAAAATTTTTTCGTTGTTATAAAGTGGGGAAATGTGGTAGAATGTGGGTAAATGTGGAGGAGGTGGAAGGATTATGTTTATGAATCAGTATTCCCATACAATCGATACCAAAGGACGCATGATCCTTCCGGCTAAATTCAGGGAAGAACTGGGAAGTACTTTTGTGCTGGCTCCGGGACTGGATACCTGCCTAAACATTTATCCCAAGGAGAGATGGGATGCATTGATTACCCGTCTTCAAAAACTGCCATTTACCAACCATAAAGTAAGAAAAATTATGAGACATTTGATTGGTAGAGGCATGGAAATGGAATGCGACAAGCAGGGGAGGATACTTATTCCTCAACATTTACGTACTTTTGCACAGTTAAAAAAGGATGCCTGCATTGTAGGAACAGGTCCTATTATAGAAATTTGGGATCCTGTTCTGCTCAATTCGGATGAAAACTGTGGAGAATCTATTGCTGATATAGCAGATTCTCTGGAACTCCCATTGAACTTTGAATTGTAATTACGGGGGCGTGCTTCATGGAATTTCAGCATACTACGGTTTTGCTGCATGAGATGATTGATTCGGTGATTACTAATCCTCATGGTATATATGTAGATTGCACACTCGGTGGTGGCGGTCATTCGCTGGCACTCTCGCAAAAACTGGCCGATGATGCTTTAATTGTTGGAGTCGACCAGGATGCCGAAGCCATTGCTGCTGCATCTGAGCGATTGAAGGATGCAGGATGCAGGACCTTATTCATAAGAGATAATTTTTGCCATATAAATCGGATACTTGATTCTCAGAACTTAGAGCAGGTAGATGGATTCATCTTTGATTTAGGAGTATCTTCTCACCAGCTTGATGATGGGGAACGGGGATTTTCTTATATGCATAATGGCAGGCTGGATATGAGAATGGATCAGCGTAACCCACTCACTGCATATGAAGTTGTGAATACTTATTCTGAAGATGAACTCACTAGAATTATCAATGAATATGGGGAAGAGCGGTGGGCTAGAAGGATTGCACAATTCATTGTTCGTTTTCGAGAAGAACACCCGATAGAAAATACTGATTCCTTTGTCTCTGTAATTAAAGCTGCGATACCGGCTAAAGCAAGAAGAACAGGGCCTCATCCGGCAAAACGTACTTTTCAGGCTATACGGATTGAAGTTAATAATGAACTTGGGATTTTAAAACAAACGATGGAAGATTGTGCCAGCCGACTGACAACGGGGGGACGCCTGGGAGTTATTACATTCCAGTCATTGGAAGACCGGATTATAAAAAAGACTTTCAGGGAAATGGAGAGAGATTGTATATGTCCGCCTGACATTCCTGTATGCGTTTGCCATCATCACAGAATTGTGAAAAGCGTAGGTAAACCTGTTAAACCTTCAGATCAGGAAATCGAGGATAATCCTAGAGCAAGAAGTGCAGTTTTAAGGGTAGTTGAAAAATGTTAAGACCAATTTGTGGACAAATCATCAGGTAGGAGAGAGACTAAATGATTACTCAGACATTACAAAATGTTAATTATATAAATTCTATGCCGGCAGATATAGTTATTTCCCAAAGGGAAGAAAATGAATCTTCTCGAGGAATATTTCACAATGTCATTCTGGGAATTCTGATGATTCTGATGCCTTTTATGATTAGTACATTTTTAAATAGCGTCAATGTACAGTCTGAATATAATATGCAAAGAATTCGTTCAGAGGTTATGGCTCTTGAAAGGAAGAACGTAGTAACGAAACTGGAAGTCACTAAACTGGGGGCCCCTGTTCGAATTCAAAAAATAGCTGAAACAAAACTTGGCATGAACCTGCCTGTTCGAAATATTTATGGAAGTACTGACAGCAGCAGAACTGCTGGACAAAACCATCGCTGAATGTCGGGTAATTGGGATTACTATTTGAATTTTCGCTTTATGGGTGAGGTAAATTTTTATGAATGATTCCATTTTTATTCCTTGCATGATATTTAACTAATTTAAAGCGGCCTTTTTGGAGGCCGCTATTGTACTTTTAAGTGGTTTAAGATATCATAAATAATGACGCATAATTGAAGCTTTCAAGAGGTGATTTAATTGAAAAAATTATCTGATTTAACTGCAATGACTTCCGTTGTCAGTGTAAAAGGCAGCACGGAAGTCATCATAAATGATATTACAGCGGATTCCAGGCAGGTTAATAAAGGCAGCCTTTTTATCTGCCTTTCCGGGGCTCATGTGGATGGTCATGATTTCGTTAATTCTGCAATTGAGAAAGGCGCATCGGCTATTGTGGCAGAAAAAGATATCAAGGTGCCAGATTCCGTAACTGTTGTATATGTAAAAGATACCAGACAGGCTATGGAGGATATGGTTCCTTATTTCTTTGATTACCCATCAAGGAAAATGAGGATGATAGCCCTTACCGGGACCAATGGAAAAACGACAACCACCCATGTGGCTGCACATCTTCTCCACTATGCTGGTTATAAAACTGGGGTTATTGGTACTATTCATGCGCTTATTGGTGAGAAGGAACTGCCTACTCATAATACAACTCCCGACGTGATTGATTTGGAACGTCTTTTGGCCCAGATGGTTGAAGAAAAAGTTACTCATGTCTGCATGGAAGTATCTTCCCATTCGCTCGTCCTTGGACGCGTTAGAGGTTGTGAATTTGATGATGCTGTTTTTACCAATCTGACTGAAGATCATCTTGATTTTCATAAGACCATGGATAATTATGCCAGAGCGAAAGCAATTCTCTTTAACATGGTATCTTCTGAAGGGCAGTGTAAAACAGATAAGTCTGCCTGGATTAATGAGGATGACCCATATGCTCATGTCATGGCCGAAGGCGTGAGGAACAGAAATATATGCAAACTTCATTCTTATAGCATGAAGAATCCGGATGCAGATCTTTATGCTTATGACAGTCAGTTTAACGGCAAGTCTTCTTGTTTCAAACTGAAGTATGATGGTAAAACCTACACTGTTAAAACCAGGTTGGCGGGAAGATTTAATATTTACAATACACTGGCAGCTATTGGTGCTGCTCTTTCTGAGGGCGTTTCTATAGAAGCAATTCTGGAGGCTGTGAAAGATTTCCATAGTGTTCCTGGACGGTTTGAATTGATTGATGAAGGCCAGCCTTTTGCGGTCGTTGTTGATTATGCTCATACACCGGATGGACTCGAGAAAATACTTACTACTGCCCGTGAAATTACAACAGGGAAAATCATCGTGGTGTTTGGCTGCGGTGGTGATAGGGATAAATTGAAGCGGCCTATTATGGGACGTATAGCTGCCCGCAATGCGGATATTGCGATTGTGACAAGTGATAATCCCCGTTCTGAGGACCCCAATGTCATAGTTCGGGAAGTGGCTGCCGGAGTGGAAGAAGTAAAAAAGGAAAAATCTTCATTGCATTATGAGATCCTGGTAGACCGCCGGACGGCGATTAATCGTGCTATCAGGCTTGCCGGGCCTGCAGATATTGTCCTGATTGCGGGAAAGGGTCATGAAGATTATCAAATCCTGAAGGATCGGACCATTCATTTTGATGATCGGGAAGAAGCAAGAAAAGCACTTAAGGAGATCTAAAATGGCTTCATTTACTGTGGATGAAATAATTAAAGCAACGGGCGCAGAACTTTTGCAAAAGGGAACGGCAGGCTACGTAACTGCTGTGAGCACTGATACCAGGACAATCAGGACGGGGGAACTTTTTATCGCTCTCACCGGCGATAATTTTAATGGTCATGATTTTCTCACAAATGCTGTATCTGCTGGTTGTGCTGCAGTAATTATTTCTGATAAATCCTATGTAAAGAAACTTGGAAAAAATGTCTCAGCATTTATTGTTTCAGATACTAAAAAAGCATTGGAACAGTTGGCTCATTTTCATCGGATGCGCTTCCGTATACCGGTTATAGGCGTTACCGGATCTAATGGAAAAACAACTACAAAAGATATGATTTATTCGCTCCTTTCCACTCGTTTTAAAGTTTGCGCAACCCAAAAGAATTTTAATAATGAAATTGGCCTTTCTGCTACTCTTCTTTCTATGGCTGATGACACTGATGTTTGTGTTGTGGAGATGGGAATGCGGGGATTTGGTCAAATTGCAGAATTGTGTTCTGTAGCTTCTCCAAATATAGGAGTAGTAACCAATGTGGGAACTTCTCATATTGGTATTCTCGGAAGTCAGGATAATATTGGAAGGGCAAAAAAAGAATTGATCGATGCTCTTCCACCTGATGGCATAGCGATCCTTAATGGAGATGATCCCAGAGTCAATGCTATGGGGGATCATTTTGATGGAAAAGTAATCGAATATGGAATTAATGGCAGATATACGGTACGGGGGAGCGATATACAATATGGTCCATCTGATACTCGCTTTATCTGTACCTGCTTTGACGAAGCATTCAAAGCGAAACTGAATTTGCTCGGGATTCATAATGTATATGATGCACTTGCTGCAACAGCAGCGGCACGTGTTCTTGGTATCAGTCCGGAAAAAATTCAGAAGGCGCTTAGTGAATTTCATAACTCAGATCAAAGACAGTCCATATTGAATATTCATGGTATTTCTATAGTTGATGACTCGTATAATGCAAATCCTTTGTCCATGGAAATGGCATTTCGTTCTGTGCGTCAGCTGAAAGGCAATCGCTATTTTCTTGTTTTAGGTGATATGGGAGAATTGGGCGACTTCAGTGAAGAACTTCATTATAAGACGGGACGGAAAGCAGCAGAACTGGGTTTTGATGCAGTTATAACGGTGGGGACTTTAAGCCGGCTCATTGCCCGTGGAGCTTTAGAAGGTGGTATATCTGAAATTTCATCTTTTGATTCCTGCGAGGAGGCGGCTTTCTTTCTTGAGAAAATGGTCCATCCTGGTGATGTGGTATTGATAAAAGGTTCACATTATATGCATATGGAAAAAATTCCAGCTTTATTGAGAGGAGCTTTTGATAAGGATGGAGAGTAATTACTTAATTTATCTGGCAGAAGCCGCAGTTGTTACTATTATTCTAGGCACATTGGGGATTCCCCTGTTAAAGAAATTAAAGGCTCGGCAGTCTGTCCGTGAAGAAGGACCAAAGTCTCACCGGATTAAAAGTGGAACACCTACCATGGGTGGTATTTTCATGCTGTTTGCCTCTTTAATTGTGGTTATTTTCAACAAAATGATAGATCCATCTGTTTTATGGCTTTTGTTTCTGACTTTAGGTCATGGAATTCTTGGATTTCTTGATGATTTTATTAAAGCAGAAAAGAAAAGAAATCTTGGATTGACTGCAAAACAAAAAATGCTTGGGCAGCTTATTCTTGCCGGACTTTTCTGCTGGGGGGTGGTTGATACACTCCAGCTCCCATTTTCCATTGCTATTCCTTTTGTACAGTCGGATATTTCGATCGGATGGTTTTATTATCCTTTCGTTGTGCTGGTTATTGTGGGAACCTCGAATGCTGTTAATCTCACGGATGGTCTTGATGGGCTTGCATCCGGATGCTGCGTCATCGCATTTTCTGCCTATGCCATTTATTGTTATATGACGGGTTTTAACGATTTAGGGTATTTTATAATTACTCTTGCGGGAGCATGTGTAGGCTTTCTTTTCTTCAATTATCACCCCGCAAAAGTTTTTATGGGAGATACAGGATCTTTGGCTTTAGGTGGAGCTATTGCCGGAATTGCCGTAATTACCAGAACAGAGCTTCTGCTGGTTTTTTTAGGTTTAATTTTTGTCCTTGAAGCATTATCAGTAATCATTCAGGTAGCATCTTTCCAGCTTACCGGGAAAAGGGTGTTCAAAATGAGTCCCCTGCACCATCATTTTGAGTTGTCCGGTTGGAGTGAAGTCCATGTTGTCTGGGCATTTTGGATTTTTGAAGGGCTTGCTTCCTGTCTTTCTCTGATTTTGGCAATCCGCAACTTATAACTTTATTGCTATATTTGATTCGAAATTTTAAAATATGAATTAAAATATTATTGATTGCAATTCTATATTTCGTATGCCAATAAGGGAGGCTGGCAAATGAAAAATGCATTGATTCTGGGGGCCGGAATTAGTGGTCTTGGCGCAGCTCATGTTCTTTTGCGCCATGATATCCATGTATTGATTTCCGACTTAAAAGATAACGTTCAGGATAAGAAGGAAAGGGCTGCATTATTAGAGCAGGGGGCGGTTTTCCAATTCGGACCACAAGGTGAAGGTTTACTGGAAAATATTGATACAGTTGTTGTTTCACCTGTCATACCGGCGGAAAATATTATCGTTCAGGCTGCCAGAAATCGTGGAATTTCAGTTATTAGCGAAGTTGAGCTTGCTTATCAGGTGACAAAAGCACCTATTCTGGCAATTACCGGTACTAATGGTAAAACAACAACTACTACCCTTTTAGGTAGTATGATCAGCAAAAGCGGAAAGCCTTTTGCGCTTGCAGGCAATCTTGGTATTTCACTTAGCAGGGAAGCAGAGCTTGTCCCTGCTAATGGCCTGATTGCGGCTGAGGTTTCCAGCTTCCAGCTTGAATTTATAAAAACATTCAAACCGCGTGCGGGAGTTATTTTGAATATAACTCCAGATCATCTGGAACGTCATCATACTATGGAGGCCTATGTGGCAGCCAAAGCTCGCATATTTGAAAATATGGATGAGTCAGACTGCATCCTTCTTAATGCAGACGACCCATATACACCTGAACTTGCAGAAAAAGCAGCTGCTCATACTCATGTCTGCCTGCTTTCAACAAATCATGAGGTGGAAGAAGGAGCGTTCCTGGATAAAGACATGTTGACGTTACGCCGTTCAGGTAAAGTTATTCATCTCTGCACGATTAATGAAATGAAACTGAAGGGAAAACAGAATTATGAAGATGCTTTGGCGGCTTCTTTCCTTGCTAATGAGGGAGGAGTTGACAGAGATGTTATTGTTTCTGCTTTAAAAGAGTTTTCATCTCTCCCAAACAGAATTGAATACGTACGTACACTGCATGAAGTTGAATATTATAATGATTCCAAGGCCACTAACACAGATGCTGCCATCAAGGGAATGAGTGCATTTGATAGACCCGTTATTCTTATTGCAGGCGGATACGATAAGGGTACTCCGCTGGGAGATTTTATGGCTGAAGCCAAAGTCCATACATCCCATCTTATCCTGTTGGGTGCAGCTGCAGACCGTTTTGAGGAAGCTGCAAAAAAAGCAGGAGTAACTTCCATTTACCGCGCTGGATCCATGGCGGATGCTGTAAAGTTGGGCCAGAAGCTGGCATCACCGGGAGATATTGTCATTTTATCTCCTGCCTGCTCCTCTTTTGATATGTATCATAATATGGAAGAACGGGGTATGGATTTCAAACGTCTTGTAAATAGTCTTAAATGATATGGTGATTATATGAAGCGGATTATTTTATCAGGTGGTGGAACAGGTGGGCACATATATCCGGCTGTTACTATTGCCAGAGAGATAGCATCACTGGAAGATGTTGAATTCCTTTTTGTGGGTACCCCTAATGGCATGGAATCCAGAATTATTCCCAAAGAAGGGTATAAGTTTGCATCTATTCCGGCGTACGGTCTTAAAAGATCTTTAACGGTAGAAAATGTCGGGATTCTTCTTAAAACAGCTGGAAGTTTGTTTAAAGCAAAGTCCATATTAAAACGCTTTAAACCGGATGTTGTTATCGGAACCGGTGGCTATGTGTGCGGACCAATTCTCATGGCGGCAGCCCTCAGCCATATTCCAACCCTTATCCAGGAACAGAATGTGATACCGGGTATTACGAATAAAATTTTAAGTCGTTTTGTTGATAAAATCGCTTTGGGCTATGAGGAAGCAAAACCTCGCTTTCCTCATCCTGAAAAATGTATATATACAGGAAATCCAATCAGACCTGATATCGTAGCCGCAGTCAGAGAAGAATCCAGAAAGAAACTTGGAATACCAAAGGATACTTTCATGGTACTTGTTACCGGGGGCAGCCGGGGTGCTCGTTCTATTAATAATGCGATGACCGATGTCCATAATTATTTCCGGAATTTTGATAACCTCTGCCTTTACCATGTGACTGGTACATTGGAATACGACAAAGTGCTGAAGGCGGTCCGGGCTGATGATAATGGCAGAGTCGGTAAAGCAGGCAGAATTATAAAATATGAATATGATATGCCATCTGCTCTGGCTGCGGCAGATTTGATTATCTGCCGTGCGGGAGCCATTAGTCTTGCTGAACTTGCCGCAAGAGGACTGCCGGCTATACTGATTCCATATCCATACGCGGCCGAAGACCATCAGACCTTTAATGCACGGGTTTTTGTAGCTGCAGGTGCGGCAAAAATAATAGTCGATAAATATCTTACCGGTAAAGAATTGATTCAGGATATCGAATATTTGAAAAACATGCCGGCAGCACTTAATACCATGTCGGACGCCGCTTTTGGCCTGGGCAGGGTTCATGCAGGTCAGGATATTGCCAGACTGGCGCTTGATTTGTGTAAATAAGGGGGAACTGTCATGGATTTGATAAAATATAAACGCTTCCATTTTATTGGTATTGGCGGAATGGGAATGCGTGCCCTTGCAGAAATTCTTTTAGAAAAGGGTTTTACAATTTCTGGCTCCGATTTATCTGATTCTCCTGCGATTGAAGACTTCAGGGCCCGCGGAGCAGCAATTTTCATTGGCCATCATTCTTCTAATATAAAAGGTGCAGATTGCGTGATTGTTTCTTCTGCTATTTCTTCGGATAATCCTGAACTGGTAGAAGCGCAATCAAAAAACATACCGGTTTTTCATCGGTCTGACGTGCTCGCTGCGCTTCTTGAAGCAGGTAAAGGGATATCAGTTGCCGGTGCTCACGGGAAATCTACAACATCTGCAATGGTTGGACAGATTTTTTCAGAAGCCGGAATTGACCCTACTATTGTTCTGGGCGCTGTTGCTGATTATATTCATGGTAATTCAATACTTGGGAAAGGTGACTATGTAATTGCCGAGGCGGACGAAAGCGATGGTTCATTTCTGAAATTCCATAACTATATCACTATTGTTACTAATGTGGAAGATGATCATCTGGATCATTATAAGACTGTGGAAAATATCAGGAAAGCCTTTACGGATTTTGTAAATCATATTTCGTATTCTGATGGTGCTTCTTTTATGTGCCTCGACAGCGAGGGCGTAAAAGCCATTTTGCCAGGGATTCATTCGAAAGTAATTACGTATGGCCTTGATGAACAGGCAGATTACAGGGCTGTTAATATTCATTATATTAACCGTCTATTGTATTACGATGTTCTTTATGGAAAAGACAGGTTGGGAACCGTATGTCTCCATGTTCCTGGAATGCATAATGTCCGGAATTCCCTTGGTGCCCTTGCGGCTGCCTTATATTGTGGAATTTCTTTTGAGGTGTCTGCTGAAGCGCTGAGTCATTTCCGTGGGGCTAAACGACGTTTTGAAACCAAATTTCATAATGCCGATCTATGGATAGTGGATGACTATGCTCACCATCCTACCGAAATCAAGGCCACTCTAAAAGCGGCTAAAGAAACTGGCGTCAAACGTATCGTATGTGCTTTTCAGCCCCATAGGTATTCCAGGACCCATCTTTTAAGAAATGAGTTTTCCGAAGCTTTCGACGATGCAGATGTACTTTTTTTTACTGACATCTATGCGGCCAGTGAAAGCCCGATTTCTGGAGTAGATGGACATACAATCCCGGATGTTGTCAAGGAGCGACTACCAAATCGAGAAATTCATTATATACCTGATGTCGGAAATATGGCTGATGCGTTGTATCATTGCTTAAGGCCGGGAGATATGGTTATTACAATGGGGGCAGGCAATATTTTCAAATCTGGAGAAGCCTTAATTCATTTGATAAAAGAAAAGGGTATGAAAAAGTGATTACCAAGGATTCAAAAGTTGTTGTATTAATGGGCGGCCCTTCAACTGAGGCTGCAGTATCCAGAAATACTGGCAAGGCTATTGCTGAAGCTCTTTCATCTTTAGGATATAAAGTTATATCAATGGAGTATGATCCCTGTCATGTAGTGGAAAACCTGAAAGCTGTAAATGCCGAAGCTGTATTTATCGCACTGCATGGTAAATTTGGGGAAGATGGTACTATTCAGAGCGTACTTGAACTTGCTGGTATTCCGTATACTGGTTCGGGTGTAACATCTTCTGCCATTACCATGGATAAAATAATGAGCAGTTATTTATTCAAACAAGCCGGAATTCCTATGGCACATTCAAAACCATATTATTTGAAAGATGGTATAGTTTATATCATGAATGATATAAAAAAGGAGTTCAGTCTTCCTGTAGTATTAAAGCCGGCTTGTGAAGGGTCAACTATTGGTATTGAAATTGTCAAGGAGAATGAAAATCTGCAGGCTGCACTTGAAAGAGTATTTAAGGTGGAACCTCGAATCCTGGCAGAGGCATATCTTGAAGGTGATGAATTTACCGTTTCTGTTCTGGACGGCATTTCCCTTCCTGTTATACAGATTTGTCCTCATTCCGGTCAGTATGACTATCACTCCAAATATACTAAGGGTGCTACGGATTACATCGTCCCGGCGCCTGTTTCAGAAGAGTTGACAGCACAGATGAAAATAATGGCCGAACGTGGCTACAGAATCGCGGAATGCAAAGGCGCGGTTCGCTTTGATTTTAAAACTGATAAAAAAGGAAGGCCGTTTATACTCGAAGCCAATTCCATCCCCGGCATGACTTCGACCAGTCTTGTGCCTAAGGCGGCGGCAGCAGCAGGTATTTCTTTTCCTGCGCTTTGTGAAAAAATTCTGCTGGAAGCCGGGCTGGGTAAAGTTTGATTGGCTGATATCTGGTTATAACCATGAATAATTTCAAAAGTTTTAATCAATTTATTGAGGAACAGCATAATAAACCAATTAATTCTGCGGACTCCAATCTTAATCCCCCAAGGGAGATAGGAGTAAAACCCATTTCTATCACTAGAAAAACTACTTCCTCAAAATCTCAGAAAAAACATAAAAAGAGACAGAAAGCCTTTTTCAGGCATCCTGTACTTTTGGTTCTGGCAGTGATTATTATTTTTACTATATTTGTACTATTTCTGCTGCCTGTTCCTTTAGGGTATATCGTTTTAAAGGGATCTGAGGTTTTGACCCTAGATGATATTCTTTTCGATGGTCAAATCCGACGTCCGGTTAATGTGCTCCAAATCAGTACTTCAGAACTTGAAGAAAGGCTTTCCCATGATATTCGGATTGACTCTGTACGGGTTTCCAGAAAATTTCCTTTTGTTCTGGAAGTGGATGTGCAGGATCGAATCCCTATAGCGATTGTTCAGGGGGAATTTGGATATGCACTTCTCGATAAGGATGGTATTGTCATGGATACTGTCCAGTCTATCAAGACGATAAATGTTCCTATGATTACAGGAAAGCGATTTGGAAATCTTCTTTTAGAAGAACGTATTTCGGATGGCGATATAAATGAAGCACTTAATTTTTTGAATCATCTTTCACCGGAAGGAATCAAAGTTTTCTCGGAAGTTAATATCGGGAATCCGGAAAATATAAATGCTTATACCAGAGAAGGAATTACAGTACGCCTGGGCGATGGCGAGCATATGGAAGAACGAGCACGTCTGGCAGAGGATATGGTGGGGGACGTCAAGGCCAGGGAACTTTCGGTGGAATATCTGGATGCCAATCCGGCCTCTGCTTTGATTAAGCTCAAGAAGTGATATTTAATGAAAATTTATTTATTGTTTGTCTATAGTTGTGGCGAATTCCTTTAAATTATTGTACAATGTAAAATATGATTGACAGGAAATGATGGCCAGATATGTATTGACCACAGGCTTTGGAACAACAAACTGAAATCCTGAAGGAGGAGCAAACATGGAAGAGACCAGAATGGCAAATATTAAAGTTATCGGTGTAGGTGGCGGTGGAAATAACGCTGTTAATCGCATGATTGATGCAGAAGTAAAAGGTGTTGATTTCATTGCGGTCAATACTGAATTACAGGTTCTTAATAAATCACAGGCAGAAACCAAAATTCAAATTGGGGAAAAATTAACTAAAGGTCTTGGCGCTGGTGCAAAGCCTGATGTTGGTGAGCAGGCGGCTGAAGAGTCCAGAGAAGAACTGACAAAAGCTCTTTCCGGTGCAGATATGGTTTTTGTTACTGCTGGTATGGGTGGTGGAACTGGGACCGGAGCAGCTCCTGTTGCCGCTCAATGCGCAAGAGAACTTGGTGCGCTTACCATCGCTGTTGTGACGAAACCTTTCAGCTTTGAGGGAAAGGTGAGAGCCAAGAATGCTCTTGAAGGCATTGAGAGACTGAAGCAGAATGTCGATGCTATACTTGTTGTTCCTAATGATAGGTTACTGGGTTTTTTGGACAAGAAGGTCTCTCTCAAAGATGCATTTAAAACGGCAGATGATGTACTTCGCCAGGGTATTCAGGGAATTTCTGACCTTATTACTGTACCTGGAATCATTAACCTTGACTTCGCTGATATTAGAACAATTATGAGCGATCAGGGGGATGCTCTGATGGGAATTGGTGAAGGTTCCGGCGATGATCGTGCGACTGTTGCAGCAAAAGCTGCTATTGAAAGCCAGCTCCTTGAACGCAATATTGAAGGCGCTAAAGGTATTATCATCAATATTACCGGTAATGATGATCTGGGCCTGTTCGAAATTAATGAAGCTGTTCAGATTATCACTGAGGCAGCTGATCCTGATGCAAATATCATTTGGGGTACATCCGTGGATCCGGAAATGGATGCAGATTCTATAAAAATTACTGTTATTGCAACAGGGTTTGGTGATAAGAAGAAAGCTCCGACATCTGCAGGAGGAAACAGATTTAGCAATGCTGTTCGTCCGTCTACAGGCATTGCGGTTCCTGAATTCCTCAGAAAATAAGATAGTCTTCTAAAACCACACCGCAATAGCAGTGTGGTTTTTCTATTAAACAGTAAAAGGAGAATAATAATGAAATGTCCTTATTGCAGCAGTCCTGATACAAAGGTTACGGATTCCCGGGACACGGATGATGGAGCTTCTATTCGTCGCAGGAGACAATGCCTTTCTTGCGGACGTAGATTTACTACTTATGAAACAGTAGAACAAATGCCAATACGTGTTATCAAGAAAGACGGAAGCCGCGAACTTTTCAATAAAAACAAGCTTCGGAGTGGATTGATCCGGGCTTGTGAAAAGCGTAATATTACATCTCAGCAGATTGAAAATATCGTTGAATCAGTAGAAAGAAAAATAAGAAATGATTTTAAGCAGGAAGTTTCGACTGTCGAAATAGGAAATTTCGTAATGGATGAGCTTAAAAAGCTGGATCAGGTTGCTTATGTCCGGTTTGCTTCTGTTTATCGGGAATTTAAAGATCTTGGAAGCTTCATGGATGAACTTCAGGCTTTAATGGATAATCAGAAACACTCTGGAGAAAAGGAACTTTTAAATGGAGATAATTCACATGAATAATGATATTATCAGACAATGTTTTCTTTCTCATGAAGAAGTTGTGGCTAAAAGCAGATGTCTGTTCCCTGTGATTACTTCTATGGCCGCTATCTGTTATAAGGCATTGGCTGGTGGGCATAAAATTCTGATATGTGGCAATGGCGGTTCTGCTGCTGATGCACAGCATATAGCAGCAGAGTTCGTAGGCCGGTTTTATAATGAAAGAATATCTCTTCCGGCTATTGCACTTACTACGGACACATCCATTATCACGGCTGTGGCCAATGATTATAGCTTTGACCGGATTTTTGCCCGTCAAGTCGAGGGTCTTGGTGTCCAGGGTGATGTTCTCTGGGGCATTTCTACAAGCGGAAATAGTGCGAACGTAAATGAAGCTCTGAAAACAGCTCGCAAAAAAGGTCTGATTACTATTGGCTCATCCGGAAAGTCGGGTGGCAGAATGATCGATTTATGTGATGAACTACTTCTTGTGCCTTCTGATGTGACTGCCAGAATTCAGGAAGTACATATGCTCGCTGCTCATATTATTTGTCAGATGATTGATAATGCCGGATGGACTAATGATTAATAAAGCTGTCTTTTTTGATCGGGATGGTGTGCTGAACGTAGATTCCGGTTATCTCCACTCTATGGACCAGTTACAATGGATTGAAGGAGCCAGGGAAACCGTAGCCTGGCTTACAGCGGAGGGCTGGTTAACTTTTGTTGTAACTAATCAGAGCGGAGTCGCCAGGGGGTATTATTCTGAACAGGATGTAAGGAATCTTCATCTTGGGATGAATGAGGCTTTCGAACAATATGGTGGAAAAATTACGGAATTTTTTTACTGTCCTCATTTGCCGGGAGCGGCTCTGCCACAGTATGATAAAATCTGCAATTGTCGTAAGCCTTCTCCGGGAATGATTCTCCAGGCTATGCAGAAATACTCTTTGCCGCCGGAAAGGTGTTTTCTTTTCGGAGATGGTCAAAGAGATATAGAAGCCGCTAAAAGAGCAGGAATTCATGGGTTTCTCTTCCATGGGGGAAATCTCGAATTATTCGTAAAGAAAATGTTGCCGGTTATAAGGGATTAAAATATGAAAAAGAAGTTTAAAAATATTTTAATTATAAAAATGAGCTCCCTGGGAGATATCATACACGCGCTTCCTTCCCTGTATGTACTAAGAAAAACTTATCCGGATGCCCATATAACCTGGGCGGTCCATGAAGCTTTTGCAGGCATCCTTCCGGGTGAACCATGGATTAATGAAATTTATATCGTAGACAGGAAAAGGATAAAAAGTTTTTCTTATTTACACCAGGTTCACAGAGATTTAAAATCTCATCATTTTGATCTGGTCATCGATTTACAAATGATAGCGAAAAGCGCTATTATTTCTGCCATATCCGGCTGCAGTGTGAGGATTGGGTATCGCGATGCCAGAGAGGGGAGCTTCCTCGCCAGCAAGCCCATTTCGGGAAATCATAAAAACGATCATATCATTGAACAACTTCTTGATGTCATGCGCTATCTTGGCTGCCCGGTTTCTGAAATTGAATTTCCGCTTCACGATTTTTCGAAAGAGATTCATTCTGTCTCAAATCTCCTTTTGGAAAAAGGGGTACAAAAACCTTATGTGGTCCTTGTACCGGGGACTAGAGGAGAGGTTAAGAAATGGCCGGTTCAAAACTGGGGTATTCTCGCAGCAAAGTTTTCATCGCAAAAAATTTATAATATTGTGGCTGGTTCCAAAAGTGAAATTGAAATGGGAAGAGCTATACAGGAATATTCTTCATCACCTTATACAATTAATTTAATGGGAAAAACCAGCCTTCTTGAACTGGCTGCTTTAGAGAAGATGGCAGGCTTGCATATCTCAAGTGATACGGGTCCTTTGCATATTGCCAATGCGGTACATACACCCATTATTGCACTATTTGGTCCTACCCTTCCTGACCGGAGCGGTCCCTATGGAAATCCTCATTGCCACGTATTTCTGGCTGATCATTCCGGGACCAAAGAAAGTCATATGGACACGATTCCTGTTGAACCGGTTTATTCAAAAGCTTTGGAGATGCTTCATTCATAAATGTGGGGACTTATATGGAGAATATAACCAGTAGAAATAATCATTTGATCAAGGTTGTACTACAACTGAAACAAAAAAAATACCGCGATCGTTATGATGCTTTTCTTCTCGAGGGACTTAGAAGTGCAGAGGACGCCTGCCTGCAGGGTATTACTGATTGTATTGGTTTCATCAGTGAAGAAATTATAGATAATCCGCGATTGAATAAAATTATGGATTCGGCAGAACTTCTCCATTGGCAGCTCTTTTCAGTAACTGCCGGTATTATGAAGCTGATTTCAGGTACCGAGCATGGACAGGGAATCATGGTAATCTCTCATAAGAAAAAATATGATTGGAATGATCTTTTAAAACCACTGAAAGGTCATTATGTCATTCTTGATTCTGTGCAGGATCCTGGAAATATGGGAACCATACTCAGGACTGCAGCTGCTGCCGGCGTTCACGCTGTTATTCTGACAGAAGGATGCACCGATGCTTATGCTGAAAAGGTCGTTCGGAGTTCTATGGGGAGTATATTGCGGATCCCTGTTTATGAACATGCAGATTTTGATTTTTTACTGAAATTCAAAAATGCATGTGGCATTCCATTTTATGGAACGTCACTTCATCAAGCAGTGCCTTATAAAAATATTGGAGAAGTCCCTGATGGGGTTTTTGTATTTGGTAATGAAGGTAATGGTATTCGCCCGGAAATTCTGAATATGACCGATAAAAACTTGTACATACCACTTCAGGGATCAGTGGAATCATTAAATGTTTCCATTGCTGCTGCCGTTATACTGTTTCATTTTTCCTGAAATTTCAATATGAATATCTTTTTCCGGAAAGGACGATTATGGCTAAATTTCTGATAGTTAACGCAGATGATTTCGGTATCCATCCTGCAGTGAATCGTGCAGTTTACCGTGGATTTGAATCTGGAATCCTGACAAGCACATCCTTGATGGCAGGGGGTACTGCCTTTGAGGAGGCTGTCCATATGGCCCGTTCTATGAAAGAAATCGGCATTGGAATTCATCTGACCCTCGTCGGGAGCCTTCCATCTGTCCTGCCTGCAGAAGAGGTTCCCACTATCACTTGGGAACATGGGCGGCTATGTTCCAATTATATTGATTTGATCAGGCGAGATTTAAATGGTTTAATCCGCGCAGATGATGTTTATCGTGAATGGGATGCACAAATCAAAAAAATACTGGATACCGGTCTTCCAGTTACTCATATTGATGGACATCAGCATATGCATATGTGGAATCATTTTTTCCCCATTGCTATGACGCTGGCTAAAAAGTATCATATTCCATGTATGCGTGTTCCTGATGAACAACTCTGCTTCGGGTTTAGCATTAAGCCACAACAACTTTTCCGGTTTACAGCCAAGGGCGGGCTATCTACGATGGCCAGACTTCATCGAAAACAACTCTATCAAATGGGAATAATGACTAATGATTATTTTTGGGGGATGATGTATGGGGGACATTTTTATGAATCCCGTATGCTCGCTATTATTGATCGGTTAAAGGATGGAGTCAGCGAGTGGATGTGTCATCCTTCGGCTGATGAATTAGCAATGGAATCCGAATTTCATTGGGGATATCGGGGCGAAGAAGAGTTAAAAGGACTCACTTCATTATCCGTACGAAATAAAATTAAGGAAAATTGTGTAAATCTTATTTCTTATAGAAAGTTAACCGATTCCTTTATTAAAAATAGTTCTTTGTGATTTTTACCGGTAGGTCAAATTCGGTTATTGCCGGAGTGATTTGATATGAAAAAAGATGACAAGCAGTTTTATCTGGTTGATTTACAGATTTTACCTGAGGCAATCAAGAAAACAATCAAAGTTAAAGAATTGTTAAAAGATGGAACTTGTGGTTCTATTAATGAGGCAGTGAGAAAAGTTGAAATCAGTCGTAGCGCTTATTACAAATACAAAGATCATGTAGTATCAGCAAATAGTGACAAGGAGGATCATTTTGTAGTATTATTTATAATCATGCAGGATGATACGATTTTGTACAGTCGGATACTTCGCCGGCTATTAAAAGATCGAAATGAACTTATTTCTTGCACTAAGACGAGAATGTCAGGGAAATTTGCCTCTCTTGTAGTCAATTTTCGCACAGAAGAATCGGATCTCAGTCTGCAATACTTGAAAGAATCTCTACTGGATTTGAAAGGAATTCAGTCATTGCTCATGAAATCAGGAGGAGAATTTAAATGAAGAATATCAATGTGGCACTCCTTGGATTTGGTACAGTGGGAAGTGGTGTAGCTGAGACTATAGCACGGAATGGCAAATTGATAGAAGATGTTATCGGTTGTCATTTTCAGATTACACATGTGCTTGTACGTCATCCGGACAAGTATAAAAATCTTGCGATTTTAAACCAGGTTAATATTACTGATTCCTTTGCTGATATTATTTCAGATAACACCATAGATATTATGATAGAGGTTATGGGAGGAATTCATCCGGCAAAGGAATATATTTTTGAGGCACTAAAGCATCATATCAATGTAGTTAGTGCTAATAAAGATCTTGTCGCATTGTTTGGACCGGAAATTATGCATACGGCTATGGAAAATTCTGTAAATTTCAGCTGTGAAGCCAGTGTTGGCGGAGGTATACCGATTTTAAGGCCTTTGCATGATTCGCTGGCTGCCAATGAAATTGAAAGCATTATCGGTATTGTGAATGGTACGACAAATTTTATGCTCTCAAATATGGATGATGCCGGCATCAGTTACAATGATGCACTCAGGATTGCACAGAAGAAGGGATATGCGGAGGCTGATCCGACCAATGACGTAGCAGGATATGATGCAGCCAGGAAGCTTGCGATTCTTGCATCAATCGGGTTCCATGCAAATGTGACATTTGATGATGTTTTGGTAGAGGGAATCGAAAAAATTTCGCAGAATGATGTCCAATATGCAAGCGAAATGGGATACACAATTAAACTTCTGGCTGTGGCAATCCGTCAGGAGAACGGGATTGCACTGAATGTGTATCCCGCATTCGTTCCCAGAAGTCATCCTTTGGCTTCTGTAAAAGGCTCATATAATGCAATTTATGTGACAGGAAATATTGTTGATGATGTTATGTTTTATGGACGGGGGGCTGGATCTTTACCAACTGCCAGTGCGGTTATGGGGGATGTCATCAGTACGGCAAAACATATTCTGAACCATTCTACTGGAACCGGTATGATGTTGACGGAAACAAAGAGAATTCCATTTTATTCTTCTCTAAAACTTAAAAATTCTTATTACTTCCGCCTTATCGTTGATGATGTGACGGGTGTGCTTTCTCAAATTGCCTCTGCATATGCAGATAATGATATCAGTATCAAGGAAGTTGTGCAAAAAAGCCGTATAGAAGATGCTGCAGAATTAATGATTATTACGCAGCAGACACCAAGAGAAAATATTATTCACGTTGAAAAAGCATTGCAGGTTCTTCCGTGCATGAGACAGGTAGCAAACATAGTGAGGGTTTTGGAAGATGACAGAAAATAAAACTTACATCGTCAGAGTTCCTGCGACAACGGCTAATATAGGGAGTGGATTTGATACGCTCGGCATGTCTCTGGGATTATATAATGTAGTTCAATTTGTGCCGATTCCGGGGAGAGCCCTTGTTGATACGGAAATTAAGGCAGAAGGTGAAGGAGTAGATCAGATTAGTTCCGGACTTGATAATATGATTATTAAAGCAATGTCTGAAACTGCCGAAAGAGCAGGGAAAAACATTCCGGGCGGCCATATGTACCTTATTAACCGTATACCTTTTGCCCGAGGACTGGGAAGTAGTTCTGCTGCCCTTGCTTCTGGTGTATTTCTCGCCAATATGCTTATGGGGGAACCTTTTGAGAGAAAAGAAATTCTGGATATTACGGCCGAGATGGAGGGACATCCTGATAATGCGGCACCTGCTATTCTAGGCGGATTCTGCATGGCTTTGCTGAAAGAAGGAAAAGTTACCGCTGAACGGATAGATATACCTTCTCATTGGAAAGCCGTGGTTACTATTCCTGATTTCGAGTTACATACTGAAAAGGCCAGAGCTGTTCTTCCTAAAAATTATTCCAGAAATGATGCAGTTCATAACATTGGTGCGGTTTCCTTCCTTATGGCTGCCTTCATGTATCAGAAACCGGAATATCTTAAATTTGGTCTTGATGATGTGATTCATGTACCTTATAGGCTGGGCTTGATTCCCGGAGCTGTAAATGTTATTTCTAATGCAGAAAAAGCTGGCGCTTATGGGGCAACAATCAGTGGTTCTGGTCCAACTATTATTGCTTTTTCGCCAAAAGATAGAGCAGAAGAAGTTGGGAAGGCCATGGTTCGTGGATTTGCAGAAGAGAACATCATTTCCCGATATCTTATTCTTGATTTCGATCAGTCTGGCATTATGGCAGTCTGACTTGACAAAAACTTAATTATTGTGTATTCTATTACTTGTAGCAATTGTCGGGACGTAGCTCAGTTTGGTAGAGCGCTACCTTGGGGTGGTAGAGGTCGCATGTTCGAATCATGTCGTTCCGACCATTTTTTTATTTATACATATTCATCTTTTTCTATGGGAGGGAGCGGTTCTATTGAATAGAGTTAAATCTGTAATTCTTTTAACACTCCTCAGTATTGTCCTGATGGCAGTTGGTGGGGCAGTTGGCGGCAGTCAGGGCGCTTTCATGATGCTGATTTTTTCCTTTGCTATGAATTTTTACACATACTGGAATTGTGATAAAATGGCACTAAGAGCCTATAATGCCCGGGAACTCAGTGAAAATGAAGTACCTGAACTTTTTGAACTGGTACGTGAATTGACGGCCAGGGCTCATATGCCGATGCCAAAACTTTATGTAATACCGACTGGTGTTCCGAATGCTTTTGCAACAGGAAGAAATGAAAACCATGCGGCCGTGGCAGTGACAGAAGGAATTCTTTCCATGCTGGACCGTGATGAACTGGCAGGAGTTATAAGTCATGAGTTGTCACATATCCGTCATCGTGATACACTGATTATGACACTGGCGGCTTCTATAGCTACAGCCATCAGCTACATCGCCAATATTGCACAGTGGACTGCTATATTTGGGGGAGGACGGGATGAGAATGGCAATGGAACTAATCCAATTGCTCTCCTTGTCACTGTTTTTGTAGCTCCTATTGCGGCCACACTTATACAACTGGCTTTATCGAGATCCCGCGAATTTATGGCTGATGCTTCCGGAGCGGCAATTTCTGGAAAGCCGATGGCTCTGGCAAGTGCCCTGATGAAACTTGATGCCTATGCCCGCCACAGGGTTATGGCCAATGCAAAACCTGCCACATCCGGTTTGTTTATTATTAACCCTTTAACCGGTGCAGGCGGTATGGCAAATCTGTTTTCAACCCATCCATCTACGGAGGAACGGGTAGAGAAGCTGCGTGAAATTGCAGCAGAAATGCATTCTTATTAAGGAGGTTCATATTTATGGCTAACATCGAAAAAACTCTTGTACTTGTTAAACCGGACGGCGTAAAAAAACACATCTGCGGTGAGGTTATTTCCCGTTTTGAAAGAAAAGGACTGACTATTCACGCAATCAAGATGATTCAGGTTCCGGAAGAACTGGCCAAGAAACATTATGCTGAACATGAAGGCAAAGGCTTCTTCAAAGACTTAATCGCTTTCATTACTTCCGGCCCGGTACTGGCTATGGTTATTGAAGGCGAAAATGCAGTTGCAGCAGTCCGTCAGATCAATGGCGCTACCGATCCGCTGAAAGCAGTTCCCGGATCCATCCGTGGAGATTTCGCTACCTCCATTGATGAGAATGTGGTTCATGCTTCTGATGCTCCGGAAACCGCTGCAAGAGAAATCGGTCTCTGGTTCCCTGAATTAAGCAAATAAGGAGTTTGTCATGGCAAAGGTATATACACGTACAGGTGATAAGGGTAAAACAAGTCTTTACACTGGTGAAAGAGTATCAAAAGGCAGTCTTCGCGTTGAAACTTATGGTACTGTGGATGAAGCCGATTCTGTATTAGGTGAGGCTCGTGCTTTTGCTTCTCATGACAATGTGAAAGAAACTATTTTCAAGCTTCAAAAAGAGCTCTGGCTTCTTATGGCGGATATTGCCAGTGTTGGCAAAGAACCGAATATCACGCCGGAACATGTGACCAATCTTGAACATATCATCGATCAGTACACAGATTCTCTTGCTCCACTCAATCATTTTATTGTCCCGGGAGACACACAGAGCGCAAGCTTCCTTGATGTGGCCCGCACTGTTGTCCGTCGTGCTGAAAGAGATATGTGGCGTCTCAGCGAAAATGAAGATGTTCATGAAGTGGATATCCGCTATCTGAACCGTTTGTCTGATTTATGCTTTACTCTTGCAAGATATGAAGCCGAGGTAAAATAGTTATTTTACAAATGTTGAAGACATTCATCTCATTGAATGTCTTCTTTTTTTATCTTATAATTTTAAATAGATGTTGTGCAGAAGGTTTATAATAAGGTTTGATTACATTTTAAATCGGGAGGAAATCATGGAATTACTGGCACCGGCCGGTTCACCGGCCCATCTTAAGGCGGCGCTTGATGCGGGAGCGGATGCTGTTTACCTTGGCGGTAAATTGTTCAGTGCCAGGAAATTTGCTGGAAACTTTACAGATGAAGAGTTGAAATCTGCAGTTCGGGAATCTCATTTGCACGGTACCTGCGTCTATATAACTTTGAATACGCTGATTGGCGATGTAGAAATGGATAAACTCAGAGATTATCTCTTGTACCTCAATACGATTCCTGTGGATGGACTTCTAGTGCAGGATTTCGGTGTTGCTGCCATGGCCCGTGAATATGCTCCCCAGATCCCTCTTCATGCAAGCACCCAGATGACGGTATCCAATGAAGATGAAGTACGTTTCTTAAAAAAGCTGGGATTTCAGAGAGTTGTTTTATCCCGTGAATTATCTCTGGATGAAATCAGCCGCATTGTTCGTTCGACCGATGTGGAAATCGAAGTTTTTGTTCACGGTGCTCTCTGTGTGTGCTATTCTGGTCAGTGTCTTATGAGCAGTTTCATTGGTGGACGAAGTGGAAACAGGGGAGCCTGTGCCCAGCCATGCCGTATGCCTTATAAGCTTGTCAACAAAGAAGGCTTGATATGTAACCGGAAAGGCGATTATATTTTAAGCCTTAAGGATATGCTTGGTATTCATCGCATTCCGGAATTTATGAAAGCCGGGGTAGCATCACTGAAGGTAGAGGGAAGGATGAAGAGCCCGGAATATGTTTATAATACGATTTCTGCCTACAGGAGAGTCATAGACCTTGTGGAAAGGGGACTAAAGGCCGATACAGATTTACTGGAACTTTCCCTGAAAGAAGAATTTAATCGCGGATATACGTCCGGATACCTTGATGACCACATCGGTAGTGATATGTTTACAGGAAAGGCTCCCGGGAACCATGGTATAGATGCAGGAAACATCGGGACCATTAATAATGAATATTTCATTTTCCAACCTAAATTCACCCCGCATAGGAACCCGGCCGGTGTTTCCTATGAAACGCAGAAGGAAACGATTGCTTTTATTCCTTCCGACGATATAAGACAGGTCAGAAACCTTTCTATAAAAGTCTTTTATTCCGGGGAAAAACCTGCAAAAAACGGCAAGGTATACTGGGTGATGAAACCGGAGAAGAAATCCTTCGAGTTCAGGGACCTCAGGAGAAAAATCCCTTTGCACCTGCAGTTCAATGCTTTTCCAGGAAAACCATTGAGTCTTGTCCTGACGGATGATTTATCAAATGTTGTAAGAATCTGTTCTGAATATATAGCGGAAACCGCTATTTCCAGAGTGACTTCGGACGAAGAAATTAAAATGCAGCTGTCCCGTCTTGGAAATACCTGGTTTACGGTTCAATCTGTTGAAATCAGGAATGAGGGCTGCATGGTTCCCAAAAGCCTGTTAAACCATATGCGGGCTGAAGGAATTGAAAAAATACAGCAGCTTCGTGCCCGGCTTCATGAAGAGACTATTCCCGGAGTGAAGGACGGCCATTTCAGCCTGTCTGCTCCAAAAAAGCGGCTGGGGGAAAAGTATCCGCATATTCTGCTTCGAACATGTTCTCTGAGCCAACTGGAAGAAGCCTGGAAAGAAGGCATTCGTCATTTCATTTTCGGCGGGGAATCCTATGACCATCGGGTTGTTTCCAATGCACAGTATGAGGAGGCATTAGCATTTGCCAAAAATAAAGGATGCCGTCTTTACTTTGCCACCCCCCGGGTTGTACGCCAGAAAAATTTCGAAAAAACAGCATCGATTCTCCCATTTCTGGATTCGTTAAAACCGGATGGAATCATTCTGGAGCATCCCGGCTTTCTGCAGACTATTGAAAATAATCGAATCGAAGCACCAATCATAGCAGGTTCGTCTTTTAATATTTTTAACAGCAAAGCACTCAAAGCGGCAGATGAGTGGGGGATGAGCGGTGCTATAGTGTCCCAGGAAGCGACACTGCCTCAGATTCGGGATATGATTTCCGGAGCTTCTATACCTCTGGCTGCTGTCATTTACGGAAATCAGGAAATGATGATTTCAGAGTATTGTGTAATTAATGCCGTTATGGGGGATAAGGATAAAAATCATTGTCCCGGTTATTGCATGCATGATTCTTTCAGCCTGAAGGATTCTGAAGGAAGACTTTTCCCTATCAAAACAGATGAATGGTGCCATATGCATATCTTAAACTGTAACCGGCTGGATATGCGTCCCTATTTAAAAGAATTGACGGAAGCAGGCCTTACCTCTCTAATTATGGACGTAAGAGGTATCGGGGAACCTCTTCATGTGATTCTGGGAGATTCAGAAAAGTTCCCGAAAGGAAAATATACACGTGCTAACGCGTTTAGTCCTGAACAAAAAGGAGTTACAAGAGGACACTTTTTTAAAGGGGTTTTGTAATGGATAAAGATGTACTTGAAATCCTTGAATTTGACAAAATAAAGAGAATGCTTTCAGAAGCGGCGCCATCCGCACTCTCTAAAGAAGCAGCACTTCAGTTGAAACCTTCTTATGTACCGGAGGAAGTAGAGAAACTTTTAAAGGAAACCGAAGAAGCTTTCCTGCTGCTTCAAAGAGAAATCACGACACCTCTTGGTGAAACCTGCGACATCAGGGATATTCTCCGAAAAGCAGGAAAAGACAGTATCTTGATGCCGAAAGAATTTCTGGACCTTGCCAGTTCTCTGGATACTTATAAAAAAATGCACCATTATTTCGAAGGGGAACGACACCTGCTTTATCCTGAGCTGGAAGGGATAGCCTCTTTAATTGTCACACAGGACAGTTTGATTGGACATATTTTCCAGGTCTTTGATGAGCATGGTGAAATTAAGGATCAGGCATCTCTCAAGCTTTATAGAATTCGAACGCAGAAAGAAACGGTAAAGGCAAGAATCCGCCGGTCTTTTCAGAGAATCATTCAGGACAGGGATACGGCAGGGTATCTGCAGGATTCCATTATTACCCAGAGAAACGGAAGGTATGTAGTACCGGTCAAGGAGGAATATCGTTATAAATTCAGCGGGATTATTCATGATCGCTCTTCAACGGGCCAGACGCTTTTCATGGAACCTATGATATCTGTACAACTCAATAATGATCTTGCAGAATTACAGGCTGCTGAAAAGCAGGAAATTCAGGAAATTCTCCGCCGGCTGACAGGAGAGGTAAAGAAATCCGTTTCCATTATTCGAGATAACTGTCGTATTGCGACAAATATAGAATTTATTTTTGCCCGGGCAAGGCTGGCATTAGCCATGAAAGCGGTGAAGGCTGTGATATCCGGGAAAGGAGTTCTGGACCTGAGAAAAGCTAGGCATCCTCTTATCCCCTCTGACAGGGTAGTACCTGTATCTTTGACTCTGTGCAAAACTTTCCGAATTCTTATAATAACCGGTTCCAATGCAGGTGGTAAGACCATTGCTATTAAAACAGCAGGACTTCTTGCGCTTATGAACCAGGCTGGCCTTTTCATACCGGCGGAGGAAGGATCTGTTCTTCCGATATATGATCATATCTACGCGATTATTGGAGATGAACAGAGCATTCAGGATAACCTGTCCACTTTTTCCAGCTATATCACGCAGATGGTGTCATTTTTACCGACAGCCGGGTCAAACGATCTTGTTCTGCTGGATGAACTGGGATCTGGTACTGATCCAGTTGAAGGGGCTGCTTTGGCACAGGCAGTTACGGAATATCTGCAAATGAACAGTGTTCCCTCTATTATTACATCCCACTTCAGCGAAATGAAAAAGCTTGCTTATGAGACGAAGGGGATTGAAAATGCTTTTGTGGAATTTGATGAGGAAACACTGGCTCCCACTTATCGGCTGATTATCGGAGTGGCGGGAAACAGTAATGCATTTAAAATCTGCAGGCGGTTCGGTATGCCTGATGTGATTCTGGGTCGTGCTGTTATGCTCAAGGAGTCATCACCTCTTCATAAAATGGATGAGATCATGGAAAAGCTGAATATCCAGAGCCGGCAGATGGATGAAGAAAAAGAAGAAGTTGATCATCAGCTGCAGCAGGCGGAAAAGCTCCATAAACAGCTGGTCATCGAACGGGATGACTTATTCCGGAAGAAGGACTCCATTCTTGATAAAGCACGTCAGGAAGCGGAAAATATGAAGCGGGATTTACGAGTCCAATCTGAATCTATTATCAAAGAACTAAAGAAAAATGCTGCAGTTCTGTCAAAAGAACAACTGGGAATGAAAATCTCTTGTGCTCGAGACCGAATTAATCAAATATCTATTCCGTCAAAAGATAACAGGCGTAATCCTCTGCCGGCAGACAAAATAAAAGCAGGCCAGTGGGTTTATATTGATACTATTGACAGCGAAGGTGTAATTGTCAGCGTTAATCGGAATACGGTTTCTGTTGAATGTGGGATGATTAATGTAAAAGTGACAAGAAATCATCTCTTTGAGACAGAAAAACCTTCTAAATTGAAGAAGACAATGGTACTTCCACAAAAATCAAAAAATATTGCTTCTACTGTTGAAACTGTTTATACGAGCCTGAACATCATAGGAAAAACTGTTGACGAGGCTATTCCCGAGGTTGACAGGTTCCTTAATGACTGTTTTATGGCTGGAATCTCTCCTGTTCAGATTATTCATGGCAAAGGTACCGGCAAATTGAGGAAGGGAATTCGGGAGTATTTATCCGGTATTAATTTTGTGCGGGAGTATCGTGAAGCAAATCCAACAAATGGGGGAGCTGGTGTAACAGAAGTATATTTTTAATTCAATTCAAAGATATAAAAATTTTTGCTTATTTCGTTATATTCTTATGGTATAAAACTTGACCAAAGCTTTATTGAGTTATATATTTAAGAAGTGGGAAAATGTAAAATTACAGGTGATACTATGTTTAATTTGCCAAATAAATATGTTGAAATTGACGGATTCAGAATTCCTGCGAATAAAGCAGATGAATACAAACGAATCCGCAATAGTATGGAAAAAGAAGCGGAACGCTTTTTCAGGACTTTCTGCGAAGTTGTTAAAAAAGAAAAACTGGTGGATCTTCTGGGCGAAGGAATTGTGGGATATTCTTCCACCGGAGAAATGCTTGCCCGCATATCACTAGATCCTTTTGAGCTTTCCGCTATGAACGTAGCTCTTCAGAGAAGGAAAATCAAGGAATACATTCTGGCAACCAATGGATATGATGAAGACGACTACCAGCAGCTTTTGAAAGAGTTTGCTGATAGAAAAGCTAAAAGGAAAGCCGGAGAAAAATAAAATAACAGGAAGGACTCTTTTGCTATGATTCATTTAGTCGTGGATAGCACAGCTGCTATACCAAAGGATTTTCTGGATTCTCACAAGAACATCCGGATTATTCCATTATTTATTTCCATTAATGGGGAATATGTTTCGGAGTATGAAGCCACTATTGAACAAGTGATTGACTATTCTGAGAGGACGAAAAAGGCCATTCAGACCAGCCAGCCCAGCACGGGAGATTTTATTAAGATTTTTAATGAAATCGCTCCGGAGGACCCGATTATAGTCATATGCCTCACATCCGGGGTCAGTGGCGCCTATAATGGCGCAGTACTGGCTGCGCGGCAGTCCGGCAGAAAAAATATTACGGTTATCAATTCCAGGACGACTGCTATCGGGATGATGCAGCTTGTTGAAGACGCGGTTGAATTGATTGACCAGGGGCTCACTTTTGAGGAAATTTCAGCAAAGCTTCTCGATGCAGCCGACCATATGCGGACTACCTTTACAGTAGATACTCTTGATTATCTCAGAAGAGGGGGAAGAATCGGCAAGGCGGCAGGTCTCATTGGCAGTATACTGAAAATTAAACCGGTGATTTACCTTAATGATAAAAATGAAGTCGATGTGCTGGCCAAAGTCAGAACCGGTAAAAAGGCGGCTGCGGCGATGATTGATTACCTTCATAAGAATTCCCCCTGCAAACGGATTGGAATCGTACATCTTGAAAATGAAGAGGGCGGCAGGGCTTTACAGGCTAAAGTCCAGGAAGAATATCCGGACGTTGAAGTAACTTTATCAACCGGTACCCCTGTTTTGGCATCTTATCTGGGACCTGGGTTGACGGGAATTATTTTTGAAAGTGCCAAATAATGGGGGACATAAATATGTATAATGTCATTGATGGAGTTTATTTCAAGAATATGCTGACCGGGGCATATCAACTGTTTCAGGAGAAATACGAGATTATTAATCAGCTGAATGTATTCCCTGTACCGGATGGTGATACGGGAAACAATATGCTGAATACATTGAAATCCATGTACAGCATGATTGCTGAAGAGAATACAGATCAGCCGGTGGGAATCCTGGCTGAGAAGGCTGCTGCCGGTGCTATCATGGGAGCCAGAGGCAATTCCGGCGTTATCCTTTCCCAGATTATTCATGGCATCAGTCGCGGACTTCATGGTAAAAAAACCGCATCCTGCGGGCAAATGAGCAAAGCTTTCCAGTATGGCATTCTTTATGCATATCGTGCGGTTACAAAACCGGTAGAGGGGACCATCCTTTCTGTTGCAAGAGGCATAGCCAAAGGCACAAGAGAATTTATCCGTACAGAAACGGATTTCAGTAAAATTCTCGAAGCATCTATTGCTTGCGGCAATGAAGCATTGGCCAGGACTCCTGAACAGCTTCAGATTTTAAAGGATGCCAATGTAGTAGATGCCGGCGGTCAGGGATTGATTTTCTTCCTCATGGGCTGTCTCAATGGGCTGACCGGTCAGGTTGAGGACATCAAAGTCGAAGTAAAACCTGTAATTAGCCGGCTGGAAGCAAAAGGGGAATCCTTCTCCATCGAATATCCTTACTGCACTGAATTTATTATCAGCCCATGCAAAGTAAGAGCAAAAGAAGTACGCAAGAAGCTGAGCGCCTGGGGCGAATCCATGATTGTTGCAGAAGGCGATAATCTTGTAAAAGTCCATATTCATGCCCAGCGCCCCGGTCATGTCCTTGACATGGCAGCAGATTGGGGCACGCTTCATGATATCAAATGCGATAATATGGTTGATCAATTCCATAAGAATAAGGAAAAGCAGCAGAAGCTCGTTAAAAAACCGCTGGGAATACTTACTGTTGTTTCTGGCGACGGGTGGACAGAACTGTTCAGGAAATTGGGAGCTGATGTCGTTTCAGGCGGACAGTCCATGAATCCTTCCGTACAAGAATTAAATAATGGCATGGATAATGGGAATTATGATAAATATATCATCCTTCCCAATAATAAAAATATCATTCTGGCAGCTCAGCAGCTCCAGAAGATGCTGGGCGAAAAGGTCCATATTGTTCCTTCAACCAACCCGATGGAAGGGCTTGCGGCAGCCATGGCATTCTCAGAAGAAAATACACTGGAAGAAAATCTTTCTGCCATGAAGGAAAGAGTTTCCGAAATTACTTCTGCCATGATTACCACCGCCGTCAGAGACAGCATAGTGGGAAAATCAGTCATTCACAAAGATGATTTCATGGGCATTACAAGAAATCATGAAGTTATAGCAAAAAAGGATTTTGCGGAATGCCTTGACGGAGTACTGAAAATCATTATTAATGATGAGACTGAAATAGTGACCGTTTATTATGGAGACACCCTTTCCGAAGAAGAATGTAGAAAAGAACTGGACCGTCTCGAAGAAACTTATCCTGATGTGACTTTCGAAATGTATGATGGCGGTCAGCCGCTTTATCCCATGTTTATTTCCGCTGAATAATTATAAAATAAAAAGGATGAGCCTTAAGGCTCATCCTTTTTATTTTATCTTGTTTGTCAGGAATTCATGAGAAAAAAGGATCAGTTTGCACTGATTGTACCTGCATCATTTGCCGCTTTTGTTTCGGCACCATCAACAGGGCTTGGATAGAAGTACATAATCCGGTCAGGCTGGAAATATTTGCTTGCAAGTCGTTTGGCCAGAATAGGAGTCATAGCCTGCTCAAAATCGACAATTTCAATAGGTGATAATGTGGTATCTTCCACCAGTACAATAATTGCCGGGTTTACCTCAGGCGCATTGGCGGGAACTTCACTCCTGTCCAGCGGGATACTGAAAATAAGGCGAACGGTTGCTACATACTGCTCTTTATAATTGAAAATCGTTCCCCTAAAGGTATTTTCCCATAAAGTCCGCATCAGATCGATACGGTATAAATCCGGTTGTTTTTCTTCCTGCATAAAATAACCTCCTATATGAGCTTTACTCTGTAATTGTTTCTATTTTATCTCATTTCTAAGTCATTGAAAAGTATAAATCCTTTTAACCCGGACATTTAGGGAATCCATGGTTGCTTTCGTTAAAAGTGCGTTGTGAATTTCTGGAAAGGTAGTTGTAGTTATGGTATTATTTAATAGTAAAATTGTTTCTCGAAAATCGGGATGGAGGTGGTGAATGGGCATGAAAAATAAAATTTATCTGGTGCTGGGAGGTGCCAGAAGCGGGAAAAGTGAATTTGCCGAAAAGCTGATGTATCATTCTACAGGGAAAAGAAAAGGATACATAGCAACAAGCCAGATTCTTGACGATGAAATGAAATACAGGGTGATTTTGCACAGACAACGGCGTCCTTCTGACTGGAAAACTTTTGAGGTCATGCATGCCGTTGGGGAACATATGGATACCATACTTGATGAAGCGGATACGGTCCTGTTTGACTGTATTACAATGTATGTTAACAATATCCTGATGGACCACATGAAAGGTATTACTGTTGAGACATTAGGCGTTTCCGATTTAACCCAGTTGCAGCAGGTTCTGGAAGAGGATTTAAATCATATGTTTTCCAAGCTGGCCATAATGGAAGGCAAAGAAATCATATTTGTTTCTGATGAACTTGGTATGGGTATCGTTCCGGCCAATGCAATGAGCAGAGTATACAGGGATCTTGTCGGGCTGGCCAACCAATACATAGCAAAAAGGGCAGACAAGGTATATCTCTCCATTGCCGGAATCACAGTAGAGCTCAAAGAAAGAGGAGTGGAGCTGTTATGACAAAAATTGCAAAAAGAGTTATGTTTCAGGGAACCAGTTCCCATGTCGGCAAGAGTATCCTGACGACTGCATTCTGCCGTATCCTTGCTCAGGATGGTTATAAAACGGCACCGTTCAAGGCGCAGAATATGGCATTGAATTCTTATGTGACCTTATCGGGTGGGGAAATTGGACGCTCCACTGTGGCTCAGGCAGAAGCTGCGGGAACCCTTCCAATTGTCCAGATGAATCCTGTCCTTTTAAAACCAACTGGTAATTCCTGCTCTCAGGTTATACTTCTGGGAGAGTCTGTTGGGAATTACAGCGCTTCCGAATATCAGAATAATTACAGTCAGAAGGCCTGGGAGTCCGTTAAAACAAGCCTTGACTATATGGAAAGCCATTTCGATGCTATTGTCATCGAGGGGGCGGGGAGTCCGGCTGAAGTTAATCTGAAAAAGAATGACATCGTGAATATGCGCATTGCTAAAGAATGCCGGGCGCCGGTGTTCCTGATAGCCGATATTGACAGAGGAGGCGCACTTGCATCCATAGTAGGGACTCTCGAGCTCCTTGACCCGGACGAACGCGAACTGGTAAAAGGTCTTGTTATCAACAAGTTTAGAGGGGATATTACTCTTCTTGAACCAGCCCTGACATTCCTTAAAGAAAAAACCGGTATTCCGGTCGTAGGTGTCATCCCCTATCTTGATAAACTTGGTATTGACGATGAAGATTCCGTTTCCCTTCAGGACCTTCCAAGTGACCACGTGATGCGCGATATACATATCGTGGTCATGCAGACTCCTAAGATCTCTAATTTTACTGATTTTGATGCCCTGAATCACGAACCGGATGTTAATGTTCGTTTCGTACAGCAGGGAGATATGATTGGTGATCCGGATCTGATTCTTCTGCCGGGCAGTAAAAATACGACTGAAGATTTGTTATATCTGAAAAGACAGGGCTATTCCAAAGAAATTCAAGAAATGGCGGCGAAAGGAGTGCCGGTTATTGGCATCTGCGGCGGCTTCCAGATGCTGGGAGAAAAAGTCTGCGATCCGCTTCATGTAGAAAGCAATAATGATGAAGTTGATGGTCTTGGCCTTCTGCCTTATGTAACTTCCATGCATGGCAAAAAGAATACATATCAGGTTACTTTTGATTGTGAATCTCTCCCATTCCTGGACATGGAATTTTCAGGAAAGGGTCTCAGAGGCTATGAAATCCATATGGGTGAAACGACTCTGGTACATCCCGCCCAGTCCCTGTTCCACATCGTTCAGCGCAGCCTGGATCAGGTCGATCTGAAAGATGGCTTTATTAATGAGGCACGTAATGTTTTTGGTACGTATTGCCATGGCCTCTTTGATAATGATGAACTTCGCCGTGCCGTTATCAATGCGCTCCGCCGGAAAAAAGGGCTGAAAGACCTTCCTGTTCAATTTAAATACAGGGCCTATAAGGAGGCAGAATTCGATCGTTTGGCCAAAACTGTAAGAAAGCACTTTAATATGGATAAATTTTATGAAATCCTGAGGAATGAATAATTTGGAAAGCTTGATACATTCTTCCTTCTGCGCCCTGATTCCCATTGTGGCACTGATCATTGATACGATTTGCGGAGATCCCCGGTCGGATTATCATCCGGTAGTGCTTATTGGCAGGCTGATTTCCTTCTATGAAGGACTATTTTATCCTGATCAGAAAAAATCTGATGAAAACATGTTCTTTCGTGGAATGATTACAGTTCTTCTTGTACTGTTCACGGTCGGGTTATTTACTTTCATTCTTGTTTACCTCGCTCGTTGGGGAGGAATCCTGATTTATGCGGCCGTCAGTGCTATTGTATTGTATTTTACCATTACGCCAAGAGCCCTTGCTCGGGATGGCCTGGAAATATATGGACTTCTCAAAAAGGGAGATATTATTTCTGCCAGAAAACGGCTCAGCTGGATTGTGGGCAGAGATACCGAAAATCTCGATGAAAGTGATATCGCAAGGGGTACGGTAGAAACGATCGCGGAAAACACAACAGATGGTATTATCTCACCTCTTTTCTGGTATCTCTTCTTTGGCCCTGTCGGAGCTATGATATATCGAGCCGGAAATACGATGGATTCTATGCTTGGGTATAAGAATGAACGCTATCTTTTCTTCGGGCGCTTTGCGGCCAGACTGGATGACGTACTGAATTATATTCCTGCAAGAATCACATTCTTGCTTTTTGTGGCTGCTGCTGCTCTTCTTAATCTGGATTGGAAAAATGCCAAATCGATAGGATTAAGGGATGCTCCGAAGCATCCTTCTCCCAACGGAGGCTATGCGGAGGCTACGGTTGCTGGTGCGCTCCATATCCGTCTTGGCGGATATAACTATTACGAAGGAAAACCTGAATTCCGGGAATACATGGGGGATCCAGATCGTGTCCTTAAGGCGGATCACATAAAAAAATCCATCCTTATGATGTATGTGGCTACTATTCTGTTTATTGTTATAGAATCAGTTCTTATATTTGCATTCTGGTGATTCAATGAATTCTTTTCTTGTGGGACTTCAATTTTTAACCCGCATTCATTTATCAACACAAACAATCTGGAAGGATGAAGAGTTTGGGAAAAGCGTCATCTGGTTTCCTGTGTATGGATGGATTATCGGGCTTTTCATGTGCCTGATTTATTTCCTTCTCCGGCCTCTGCAGGTACCTTACCTGACGGCGTTCCTGATTGTAATTGGCGAACTTTTTATTTCTGGTGGTACCCTTGCTGATGGTTTGATGGATTCTTCAGATGGGCTGTTTTCAGGCAGATCCAGGGAAAGAAGTCTCGAAATTATGAAAGACAGTCTGATAGGCTCCTTTGGCATGCTGTCTATTATTATATTTATTTTTCTTTATACTCTCAGCCTTGGTTCCAATCAGGAATCCCTTTATCTGATATTGATTGCCTGTCCTGTCCTGGGGCGGTTGAATCTGGTCATAAGTATCTGCGAATATCCCTATGCCAGACCTTATGGCATGGGGAAGGCATTTGCTGCTTATCGTCCCCGGTTCGCAGTTCCACTTGCCACTGTCTTTGCATTAATTCCCGCTCTTTATTTCGGATTTATATATCTTCTCCTTGCTGGCGCCTCTCTTTTGCTGGGGCTCTATTTAAACCGCTGGATTGTCGGAAAAATTGGCGGAACTACGGGAGACACCTATGGATTTGTGACTGAAGTTACGGAAGCTGTTCTTGCTCTTCTGTTTTTATTGTTTACCAGGGGGAATCTATGGCGTATATTGTAAGTTCACCGGGGTCATGCGGGGAATTTATCCAGGGCTATATGAATGGTTCCTCTTTTATGGTGACTTGTCCAATTAACCGGTTTGCTTATGCTTTTGCTGATGAAAGGGGAAGTTTTGAAGTCCTTCCGGCCAAAGCGGAATCAGCAAAGATAAATACATTAAAATATCTTGGCTGCCCTGATAAACAGGTTTCCATTTTATTAAAATCAACTATCCGGAAAGGTAAGGGGATGGCATCAAGCACTGCAGATATCAGTGCGGTGGCCCAGGCAGCGGCCCTGTGTTGTGGAAAATCATTATCGCCCCGTGAAATAGCAGATATTGCACTCGGTATTGAGCCAAGCGATGCAACTTTCTTTGAGGGGGTAGTCCAGTTCGATTATCGCGAGGGCCGTTTGATTCATGAACTTGGACATTGTCCTTCCCTTCAGATCCTGATATATGACTGCGGTGGGGAAATCGATACCATGCAGTTTAATTCCAGAAATGATTTAATTGATCTGCAGAAAAGCAACGAAAAGGATATCGCTCATGCGCTTGAGCTTTTTAAAATGGGTATTCGGGAAAACTCTATCGATCTTATTGGTAAGGCAGCAACTATAAGTGCTTTTGCGAATCAGAAAATTCTCTATAAAAAGCAACTTGATGATTTTTACAAATCAGGGATTTCTCTGGGAGGAAAAGGTGTCATTTGTGCCCACAGCGGTACAGTGCTTGGCCTGATACTTCCAATAACTGTAAATGCAGGGAGCATTCGTTCGGCGTTGGAATCTCGCATTGGGAACCGGATGCAGTTTCTTGATATCGTAGAAATTACCAATCAGGGAATGCAGTACAGAAAGGGCACTAGAAATGACTTTGACAAGTTATAGACATGGAGGCGAAGTTTTTTCATTTTCTCCGGAAGAACGTAATCGCATTTTAGATTTCAGCATTAATATCAATCCAATGGGCCTTTCTCCGAAGGGGAGAAAGGCTATAGAACGTTTCTGGGAAATTGAAACAACGAGATATCCTGATGTAGAGGCAAGAGATGTTACAGAATCTCTTTCGGAATGCTATCATATTCCTTCCGGAATGATTGCCATTGGCAATGGGGCAACGGAACTGATGTATACGGTTCTGCATGTTTTAAAGCCGTCAAAAGTACTGGTACCGGCTCCCTCTTTCAGCGAGTACCGTTTATCAGCCATGGCTGCGTCAATTCCTGTAGAAACGTTCTACCTGATGGAATCTGAACAATTCCGTATTCCCGTGGAAAAAGTTATTTCAATGATGGAAAAACGATCTCTTCTCTATCTGGGGAACCCCAATAACCCTGATGGCAATCTGATCGATTCCTCTACTTTCAGGGCTCTTATGGAAGCTGCCGTTCAAAGAGATAGTTATGTGGTTATTGATGAATCCTTTATCGACTTCGTCGTAGGAGATGTTTCATTTCGAAGTTTTTGTTCTAAATATCCCAATCTGATCATCGTTATGTCCTTGACCAAATTTTATGCGGTCCCTGGACTCAGAATCGGCTGTTCTTTTGCGTCAGAAAATATCACGGCTCTGATAAAAAAGAGCCTGATTCCCTGGAATGTGAATGGTCCGGTCCAGCTGTATATGACCCATGCGGCCCGGGATCAGGAGTATATTCTGGAATCCAGGAAATTCTGCAGAGAGCAGCGGCAAGAATTTGTAAATCAATTATCTCATTTTCATGGGCTATTTATATATCCAGGGATGGTTAACTTTATTTTATGCCGGCTGACCGGGGAAATCAGGGATTCCGGTGAACTGCAGAATTTCCTGTTTCCCTATAAAATCATGATCAGGCAGTGCGGGAATTATGATGGTCTGGACAATTCATTCTTTCGCCTTGCGGTCCGTAGAAAAAATGAAAATCACAAATTTATAGAAGCGCTGAGAAAGGTCTGGATAGAATGATTACTTTTTATTTCGTCCGCCATGGCGAAACGGTCTGGAACAAAGCTGGGAAATTTCAGGGACGGACTGATATCAGGCTGAGCGGTCTCGGGGAGGAGCAGGCTGAGAAAGCTGCTGAATGGTTAAAATTGAAGAAGCTTGATGGTATTGTTTCCAGCCCCCTGATCCGCGCGGCCCGGACTGCTGAGGCCATAGCAGAAAGACAGGGGCTAGCCGTCGAGTATGATTCCAATCTGGTGGAATTATCCTTTGGTCAGTGGGAAGGAAAGACCTTTGATGAAATCAATTCCCAATGGCCGGGCATGATGGATGAAATGTTTCACAACCCCGGTAATATTGAACTTCCCGGCGGGGAATCTTTCAAGCAGTGTCAGGAAAGGTGCATGAAGACAATTGACCGGCTGATTTCCCTGGGTGATGAAAAGACTTATGCAATCGTTTCTCATGGCGCAGCACTTCGGACCATTATTTGCGGATTGATTCATATTCCTCTTGCCTGTTCCTGGAATCTGGCACTTTCCAATGCGTCCATTACCGAAGTGCAGCATTATCCCGAAAATCTGAATGTATTAAACTCTCTTAATTTTACAGCCCATCTGGAGAAAAAAACCTTTGATTCCAAAGAGAAACAGCCCCAGATATTGAGGTAATGAGCCCTTGTTTTCTAGACAAAACTCTTCGGATACTGTATTATTAGATGAAAATGGAAGAGAGTGATTGCGTGATTGATTCAAATTTGATTTCTGACTTTCTCAGGGAACAGTGTGTAGATGCATTGTTTGTTCAGAAAGATGAAAACTGCCGTTACATCAGCGGATTCACCGGGTCAGACAGTTATTTGCTCCTGACTCCCCACGATTTCTATATTTTGACGGACAGCCGCTACATAGAGCAGGCAAAAGTGGAAGCTCCTCGCTGTCAGGTAATTAATTATAAAGGAAAACTGGCTGATTGTATTGCGGAACTTGCCAGAAAACATCATGTCCGGACACTGGGTATTGAATCTGTACTTTCCTACAAATTATATCTTTCCTTTGATGAGGCAATGGAGGATGTTCTTTTTGAATTTTGCCCGGTAGACGAGCTTCGGAGAATTAAATCTGAAGAAGAATTAGAACTGATTGCTAAAGCCTGTTCTATTTCCGATGAAGGCTTTAAAAATACGATTCCTTTTATCCGTCCCGGTGTTACGGAAAGGCAGCTCATGGCTATACTGGAGTGTGAGATGCTCAAAGCCGGCTCTGAGGGAAAATCTTTCGATACAATTGTGGCTTCCGGAGAGCGCGGAGCGTATCCTCATGGTACGGCAACAGAAAAAATCATCAGGAATGGGGAACTTGTTACTTTTGACTTTGGCGCGATTTATAAAGGTTACCATTCCGATATTACCCGTACCGTTTCGATAGGCAATATTTCCGGCCGCCAGCGTTATCTGTATGACAGCGTTCTTGGATGCGTTGAATTTATGGAAGGCATTCTGAAGGCGGGCTGCCGGGCTTGTGATGCAGACGCTGCAGCCAGGGACTATCTGAAAAGGTATGAACTGGACACTTATTTTATCCATGCGCTTGGTCACAGCGTAGGTCTTGAAATTCATGAATCTCCGGTGCTGGCAGCCCGGGATTCCTCTGTCCTTCAATGCAACATGACCGAAACTATTGAACCGGGGGTATATATCCCCGGAACTGGTGGAGTCCGTATCGAAGATACGGTGGTAATAAAACAGAATGGTATTTCCATTCTCACACAATTTCCCAAAACATTTTTAAAATTTTAGCAGGAGGAAAATTTAAATGATTTCTAGTAATGATTTACGCCCGGGTCTTACCGTTGAACTTGATGGCCAGGTTTGGCAGTGCATCGAATTTCTGCATGTAAAACCAGGCAAAGGTGCTGCTTTTGTTCGTGCAAAACTTAAGAATCTTCAGACCGGTTCCGTAGTGGAGCGTAAATTCAATGCAGGTATCAAACTGCAGCCGGCCACTGTGGAACGTAAGCCGATGCAGTACCTCTATGAAGCAGATGGTTCTTACTGCTTTATGGATAGCGAAACCTTTGAACAGATTATGTTGAACAAGGAAGAACTTGGTGACAAGATTAATTTCCTCAAGGAAGAAATGGAATGCACTGTTATGTTCTTCAATGGAAAAATTATCGGTGTGGATATCCCGAATTCCGTAGAACTGAAGGTAGTTGAAACAGAACCTGGCATTCGCGGAGATACTGCGACCGGCGGTTCCAAACCGGCAACTATGGAAACCGGCTATATCGTTTCTGTTCCGCTTTTCATCAATCAGGGCGAAGTTCTTCGCATTGATACCCGTACCGGCGCTTATATTGAACGTGTAAAGTGAGTTTTTGAACACTTATGGAGACTGCAGAAGTTACCAATGAACTGGGAAAAATCCGCATTTCTGATCATGTGATCGCAGTTAACGCACGGAATGCAGCATTAAAAGTTCCAGGCATTGCAGGCATGGGTGAGAGTATTTTCCATAGTTTTTCTTCTGTGATCAGTGATGATATTACAGAAGGGGTCCATGTAGGAATTAAAGAAAATACTGCGGTTATTGATCTTTATGTCTGTGTCAGGTATGGCGATCGCATTCCTGCCATAGCTTTGCGGCTTCAGGAAGCGGTAAAAGAAAGCATTGCCGATTATCTTGGCGTTAAGACTTCAGCTGTCAATGTCAATGTTTCCGAAATTATTTTCGATAAGGAAAAATAATATGGCTCAGGATGAAACGATTGTCATTGTACCGGAAGAAGAAATTTACGAAAAGATAGAAAAGGCGGTACTTGCCATACCTGAGGTCTCCCGCTTTACGGCCGATGGTTTTCAGGATTTAATGAAAGGCATAGGACAGGCACTCGGTTTTCGTGGACATATAGGGCTATTGATTCGCAGGAGTCGTAAAAAGGGCATTAAAGTGGATTTGTCACTGGCTCTTCATAAAGGCTGCCGCGTACATGAAACTGCCCGTTATGTCCAGATGGTTGTTAAAAATCTCCTGGTTTCGGTGACAGATGAAAATATCTATGCTATCGATGTTACTGTTACGGATATTATTGACTAAATGAGGTATCTATGAGCAGAAGAAGTGCCAGAGAGTATGCTTTACAGGTTTTATATTCCCGGGAATTGAACCCGGATACGGAAGCTATAGATTCAAGTGCGCTCAAATTGTCCGATAAAGATAAAGCTTTTGCTGATGCTCTTATCAAATCTGTCGCTGAGCACGAGGAAATTGATGAATTGATTGGAAGTCATCTCAAGAACTGGTCATTAAGCCAATTGAATGTGGTGGATAAAAGTATTTTAAAGCTTGCTGTTGCTGAATACTTTTATATGCAGGATATCCGCTCAGATCGAAATGTCATCATCAATGAGGCTGTAGAAATGGGAAAGCTTTATGGAGGAGATTCATCCTATCGGTTTATCAACGGCGTTTTAAATCAGGTTATGAAAGGGAAATAATGAGCAGGTTTCTTGGCATAGATACCAGCTGCTATACAACTTCGGCTGCAGTCTATGATTCCTCCAGGGGACTGGTAGGGGAAGAACGTATAGTCCTTTCTGTCAATAATGGCAGCAGGGGCTTGTCTCAATCCAATATGGTATTCCAGCATACCAGGAATCTTCCCGTTATTCTAAAAAGACTGTCTCCGCTGTTAACCCAGCTTGAGGCGGCAGGCGTTTCATCTTTTCCCAGAAGGCGGGCAGATTCCTATATGCCCGCTTTTCTTGTTGGGAAAGGCACGGCAGAATCGTTGACGGCAGCACTTCATATTCCTCTTTATGAGTTCAGCCATCAGGAAAATCACGCTTTGGCTGCTATAAGGAATTATCCGGACTTGTGGGGCAGACCATTTTATATGATTCATATGTCCGGTGGTACTCAGGATGTTTTATCCTGCTCCTGGTCAGGAGACTTTATGGAAATATCCCTTCTGATTAAATCAAAGGATATTACAGCGGGGCAATTTATTGACCGGATCGGTGTTTCCCTGGGACTTCATTTTCCCTGTGGCAGAGATTTGGAAAAGCTCGCACAATCCGGTGATAGCTCCTATTTCATTCCCTGTTCTTCAGTGAAAGGATCTTTCAGTTTTTCTGGTCCTGAAACCAGGGTACAGAGAGATATCCTGAAGGGAATTTATCGGAGTGAGGATATCGCCAGAGGTGTACTTGCTCATATTGGAAATGCACTGGAAAAAGAATTGACTGGCTTTCCCTTTGAGCCGGGACGTCCCTTTATTGCTGTAGGCGGTGTCATGTCCAACGCCTACATCCGTCATCGTTTCATGGATATTTGTCAGAAGCTTAATCTGCTGCCCTGTTTTGCAGATATTGCCTACAGCAGTGATAATGCTACAGGGAATGCATTTGGGGCATTTATGAGGTATTCCCATGAAAATATACAGTGTCAATGAATGCGGCGGAATGCTTTCACAAAATATTCAGAAAAACTATATTTTCAGAAACATTGCTGTTCGGGGCATTATCAGGGGAATTCATATCCATTTTTCCGGTGTAGTTTATTTTAATCTGACTGATGAAAAGAGCCGCATTTCCTGCTTTATTGGCAAAGCAGGGGCAGCTTTCCTGTCCAGAAAGCTGGAGAGCGGTATGGAGGCCGCTCTGATTGGAGATATTCGGTACAACTCCGTTTCAGGCTGGCCGGTACTCTTTGTTCATCGTGTTATTTCCACATCGAAAAGTATTTTTCAAGAAGAAAAGGAACATCTGGAAGAACGGTTAAAAAAGCAGGGTTATTTTGATCCGGCAACGAAAAGAAAACTCCCTGGATTTCCTTTCCATATCGGCATTATATCTTCATCCAGCGGTGCCGTTGTTCATGATATCGTTAAAACCGGGTCTTTGCGCAACGACGCAGTAAGATACACTCTTTTCAATACGGCGGTTCAGGGTGAAGGTGCTGCTTTAAGCATCGTGCATGCCATTGTAGAGGCCTGTTCTTCAGATGATACCCCTGATGTCCTGATTCTGGCCCGAGGCGGCGGTGCAGAGGATGATTTAAGTCCTTTTAACGAAAAAGTCGTGCTTGATGCGATTTTTAACTGTCCAATTCCTGTCGTATCTGCGATTGGTCATGAAACTGATACTACACTGGCAGATTTGGCAGCGGATCTTCGTGCTTCGACTCCTACACAGGCTGCAGAATTGGTAATTCCCATGAAAAAAGATATGATCATGGAAATCAGGGAAAATCTTGCCCTGCTTGAAGAGGGTAGGAGTAATTGTATCAATCATGATTTATTAAAAATCAGACAAATGCTTTTAGATTTTCGTTCTCCAATCGTTTATAAAAACCAGGAACAGATTAAAATATCCATTCTTTTAGATTATCTGACTCTCCGGAATTCGACTGAAAGTATATTAAAGGGAAAATACAGGGAGGTGCTGGGGATGATGGTTGCTTTTGACAGTTTATTGATAGAAAGCAGGGGAGGGAAACATCATGAATGAACCGAAAAGCAGGAACTTTGAGGAATCTCTGGAAAAGCTTCGAAATGCAGCGGCTCTGGTACAATCAGGAAATTGTACACTTGATGAAATGACAGCAGCCTATAAGGAAGGTATCAAAGCTGCCAGAGAATGCCTGGCCATGCTCGATCGAACGGATAAAGAATTGCTCAGGCTTTCAGATGAAACTGAAAAAATGCTGAAGGAGGGGATTCATCATGATTCAGGAATTGATGCAGAAAAAGAAGAATCTGATTGACGAGCGGCTCAAATCTTTGCTTAAAGCAGACAGAATGGAACACCAGACTTTGTTTAATGCAATGAACTACAGCCTCCTTGCAGGGGGAAAAAGAATACGTCCGTCCCTCTTTCTGATCGTACTCGATATGCTGGGGATTGACAGCGGCAGTTATGTCGATACGGCCTGTGCATTGGAATGTATTCATACTTATTCACTCATTCATGATGATCTTCCTGCCATGGATAACGATGATTACAGGCGGGGAGTTCTGACAAATCATAAAGTTTTCGGCGCCGGTATGGCTACACAGGCAGGTGATGGCCTTCTCACTTTTGCATTTGAACTTTTGGCCTCTCAGGATATGATTCCTGCCCCAGAGAGGATTGAACTGGTTTTAATTCTGGCCAGAGCAGCAGGTCCATGCGGTATGGTGGGAGGTCAGGCCCATGATCTGGAATCCGAAAACAAGATGCTGTCCTTGGAAGAATTACAGATTCTGGATACTGCCAAGACCGGTTGTCTGCTCACGGCACCCGTAAAAATGGCATTGGTTATTGCAGGAGCCCAACAGGGAGTAAAAGAAGCACTTGAAACATATTCGTATCATTTGGGCATACTTTTCCAGATAACAGATGACCTTCTTGACGTCAAGGGCAGTCTTGATGAAATGGGGAAAATGCCCGGTCAGGATGTGCTGGATCATAAATCTACCTATGCCACTATTCTTGGACCGGATAAGGCTTTCAAGGCAGCAGAAAAAGAAGCCCTGGAGGCCAGAAAGGCTATATGTAATATTCCCTGTGAAACCGATGCCCTTCTTGAGCTTGTGGATATGATTTTAAACAGGTCCAGATAGAATCGGGAATTCCGCATATCTGCAAATCCTGCTGGTTAAATTTTGAGGTTCAACTGTGTCAAATCAAAAAGTAAAAAAAGAGCGGCTCGATGTTCTTCTTGTGGAAGAGGGATTTTTCGAAAGTCGGGAAAATGCTAAAAGGCATATTATGGAAGGAATTATCCTTGTCAATGATGTTCCTGTCGACAAGGCTGGTACGAAAGTTCCAATAGATGCCAGACTCAGAATTAAAGGCCATGTCATGCCTTATGTGGGTCGGGGCGGCTATAAACTGGAGAAAGCCATTAAATCCTTTCATATCGATTTAAAAGACCGGGTCATGGTTGATATCGGTGCATCTACAGGCGGGTTCACCGATTGTGCCCTTCAAAACGGGGCAGCAAAAGTTTATGCTATAGATGTCGGTACTAACCAGCTCGACTGGAAGCTTCGGTCCAACCCAAAAGTCATTAATCTTGAAAAGACCAATATTAAATTTGTAACAGAGAAAACATTGGGTGAAAAAGTAGATTTTGCTTCTTCTGACGTATCTTTTATATCCGTCACAAAGATTATTCCTGCGGTAAAAGAAATTTTGAAAGAGGACGGTTCCCTCGTTATACTGATTAAGCCGCAGTTTGAGGCGGGACGGGAAAAAGTTGGCAAAGGTGGTATTATTAGAGATAAATCGGTTCATGAGGAAGTTATTTCCGATACACTGGATGCCTTTGAAAGAGAGGGACTGTACTGCTGGGGCCTGACATTCTCTCCCATTAAAGGTGGTTCAGGAAATATGGAATTTCTGGCTTGGTTGAGAAAGGATGAGCCCGAGACCCGTTTGGCACCGGAGAAAATTCATGAAATAGTGGAAGAGGCCCATGTCATTCTGAAAGGCAACGCAAATGAAATTCGGAATCTACCCCAACCTTGAAAAAAAGGATTTAAAGCAGCCGCTTTTTCAGCTTTTGCAAATCCTGAAATCTGAAAATATTTCTTATACGCTCCCGAAAGAAATGAAACCCGGAATTGAGTCACTTGGATTTGAAAATGAACGCTATGAACCCACGGTTTCCATGAGGAAGAAAGATGTAATCCTGTCTGTTGGGGGAGATGGTTCTTTTCTGGGAGCTGCCCGTATTTTCAGGAATTCACCGGTCCTTATGGCAGGTATCCATCTTGGAGAACTGGGCTTCTTAAATACCATTACCTGTGAGGATATGGAAAAAAGGATTCATATGATACTAAATCATGATTTTCTGGAAGAGTCGAGGGTTTATCTTTCGTCTTTTATCCTTAAACATGGCATGGAACGGAAAGAACTTCCTGATGTTCTTAATGATGTGGTGATCGGGCATGACCAGATTGGCCGGTTAACACGACTTCGCTTTTTCCTGAATGGTCATTTTATACAGGAATACGCTGCGGATGGATTAATTGTATCTTCGTCGACTGGATCCACAGGTTATTCCTTATCCTGTGGCGGTCCTGTGCTGGGGCCGGAAGATGATCATATCATTGTCATTCCCATTTGTGCTCATACATTGCAGCGATTTCCCATTGTCCTGAAAAATACGGATACTATTGAAATTACGGCTCCCGAGAGGGAAGGGACGCTTCATATCTCTCTGGATGGTGCTTATGATGAAGAATTCGATAATTCGGATCGCCTTATAATCAGGGCATCCTCTAAACCAATTCGATTTATCCGCTTCAGGGATCAGGAATTTTTCTCCAGCATTTCAAGAAAACTGGTTAGAAAAATTTTTGAAAATCAATAATTTATTTCATATTTTATTTGACTTTCCAATTAAATAAAGTTATAATATTTAAGTCATTGTACATGGTGCTATGGCGCAACCGCACGGAAATGGCTCATACAAAATGCAGAAATGCTGCCGTATCCGGCGAGTATAGTAAAGAGGAGGTGCACAAATGTACGCAATCATTAAAACAGGTGGTAAACAGTACTGTGTTGAAGAAGGCAAAGTCATTACCGTTGAAAAGCTTGATGCTGAAAAAGGTGCTGAAGTAACTTTTGAAGAAGTTCTTCTCGTATCCGGTGATGATGTAAAGATTGGCCAGCCCACTGTTGCAGGTGCCAAGGTAACCGGCAAGGTTCTTGAACAGGGCAAAGCTGCAAAAATCCGTATTTTCAAATACAAAGCTAAATCCAACTACCGTCGTCGTCAGGGTCATCGTCAGCCGTTCACAAAGGTCCAGATTGAAAAGATCGAAGGCTGATGATTACTGTAACAATGCATACCAGCCAGGAGGGTCTTTATGACGGATTCCATATTGACGGGCATGCAGACGGTTTTGAAAAGGATGGGGAGTACGATTTGATTTGTGCCTCTGTCAGTGCCATTACCTTAACTATAGCAGCAGGACTTCGTGATGTTCTGCATATGGAAGGAACCTTTGATTCGGATTTTGGGTATATGGATGTTCACCTTGATTCTCCCGGAGATTTAAGGGGACAGGCATTGATCGAAACGATGGTCAATGGATTACAGGAAATTGACAGGCAGTATCCTCATCATTTAAAGATTCTTGATAAAAAGGGGTGAATTTCATGTTACTTTTCAATCTTCAGTTATTCGCTCATAAAAAAGGTGTTTCCAGCACAAAGAACGGCCGCGATTCCAATGCACAGCGTCTTGGTACCAAGATGCATGCAGGACAGATTGCTAAACCGGGCAACATTATCGTTCGTCAGAGAGGTACTCACCTCCACCCGGGCCTGAATGTAAAGCTTGGCAAAGATGATACTCTCTTTGCTACAGCTGAAGGCAGAATTGCATTTGAACGTCTTGGCAGAGATAAAAGACAGGTCAGCGTATATCCTGTAAATGAATAACAGTTAAAAAAACCGCAAGGTCTGATAAATCAGCTTTGCGGTTTTTTTATGCCATTTTCAGATTTTGTATTGACGGACTCGAAATTTTATACTACCATAGTTTTAAATTAAAATTATAGGCCTTTTATGCTTATATGCTATGATAGGGGGAGATTAAATATGATTCAGGTACTGGTAAACGGGGCTGCCGGACGCATGGGAAGTGAGGTTGTCCGTACGGTTGCTGCAGAAGAAGGACTTATTGTCTGCGGTGCAGTCGATCCCGGAGCTGCCGGAAAGGATTTGGGTGAAGTTGTTGGAACTGGCCATAACGGTATTACGATTTCACCTTCCCTTGAGGAAGCTTTTGCAAAAGGAAAACCTGATGTAGTTGTAGATTTTACAAGTCCGAAGGTCATTTATAAAAATGCCAGATATGTATTAGAACAGGGCGTAAACATGGTTATCGGGACCACCGGCCTGACTGCTGAACAGAGAGCAGAACTGGCCGACATAGCTGATAAAACCGGTGCCAACGGGCTTGTTGCGCCGAACTTTTCTCTTGGGGCAGTGCTTCTTATGAAAGTATCTGCAGAAATAGCAAAGTATCTGCCGAATGCTGAAATCATTGAACTGCATCATAACCACAAGTATGATGCTCCCTCAGGAACGGCAAAATTAACGGCCGAAAAAATGGCTGCTGCCCGTACAACAGATTCAGAACCGGATGCAACAAAAGAAAGTCTTCCCGGTGTGAGAGGCGGCAAATATGAAGGAATTACTATTCATTCAGTTCGCCTTCCCGGGTATGTGGCTCATCAAGAAGTTCTTTTTGGCGGTTATGGTGAAATCCTTACACTTCGGCATGATTCTCTCGACAGGAAGTCTTTCATGCCCGGTGTTATGCTTGCCTGCAGAAAATGCATGACCATTAAAGGCCTGGTTTATGGTTTGGAAAATTATTTGGAATGAGGTGCTTTTATGAGTAAACTCCCACGCGTTGCGATTCTTGGTGCTACCGGCGCTGTAGGCCAGGAATTTATTAAACTGATTGAGGAAAGAAATTTTCCTTTCTCTTCTTTAAAACTGCTTGCATCCAAACGTTCAGCCGGCAAGAAACTTACCGTATGCGGCAAAGAATATACTGTAGAAGAAGCAAAGCCGGAATCCTTTGAAAATATCGATATTGCCCTTTTTGCAGGCGGGAGCATCAGCAAGACACTTGCTCCGGAAGCGGCAAAGAGGGGGGCTGTAGTCATTGATAATTCCTCTACGTTCCGTATGGATCCTGAAGTACCGCTTATTATACCTGAAATCAATCCTGAGGATATTTCCTGGCATAAAGGCATTATTGCAAACCCGAACTGCTCCACTATCATCATGCTGATGGCACTGAAACCTATTTATGATTTATCCAGAATCCGTCGGATTATAGTAAGCACTTATCAGGCAGTTTCAGGTGCCGGCAAAGATGGTATTGACGAGCTTCTTGATGAAACTGTGGCTATTGCCCAGGGCAAAGAATATACACCGAAAATTCTTCCCTCCGCCAGCCTCCCGAAACATTATCAGATAGCTTATAACGTAATTCCACAGATTGATATCTTCCTTGAAAACGAATACACCAAGGAAGAAATGAAAATGGTTAACGAAACACATAAGATCTTCCATGATAACAAGATTGCTATTACTCCGACAACTGTTCGGGTACCGGTAGTTAGAAGCCATGCGGAATCCGTTTATATTGAGACAGAAAAGCCTTTAAGTACAGATGATGTCAAAAAGGCAATTGCCGGCTTTAAAGGAGCTGTTCTGGTGGATGATATTAAGAACATGATTTATCCTATGCCTCTTGACACATCCAATAAGACGGATGTAGCTGTCGGCCGTATCAGAAAAGATCTCTATGAACCGAACGGAATCAATCTCTGGTGCTGCGGGGACCAGATTCGCAAGGGGGCAGCCTTGAATGCACTCCAGATTGCTGAATATATGCTGAATCACGATATGATTAAATAAATCTTTAAGATGATATTTTACAGGAGGAGGAAATAAAATGGCTACAGCTAAATTTGGTCGTGTCATTACTGCCATGATTACTCCATTTACGGAAGATGGCAGTGTTGATTATGAAAGTGCGGCTGCACTTGCAAAACATCTCGTTGAGCATGGCTCTGAAGGTATCCTCGTCGGCGGTACTACTGGTGAAGGTGCAACAATGACTACCGAAGAGAAGTTAAAACTTTATAAGGTCATCGTAGACACAGTAGGCAGAAATGCTTCCGGGAAAAAAGTACCGGTCATGGGGAATATCGGGACAATCAGCACCCTTGACTCCATCCGCTTTGGCAGGGAAGCTGCCAAAACTGGAATTGACTGTGCCCTGGCCATTGTTCCTTTCTATGTAAAGCCTAACCAGGAAGGCATGTACCAGCATTTCAAAGCTATTGCAAAACATGTGGATCTGCCCATTGTTCTATATAATGTTCCTGGTCGCACCGGTGTATCTATCCTGCCTGAAACTATCAAACGGATTGTAGATGAATGCCCGAATGTAGTAGGTATCAAGGATGCTACAGGAAACTGGGATCAGGTAACAAAGGAAAAGGCACTTCTTCCGGATGATTTCATGATTTACAGCGGTGATGATGCTTTTACTCTCCCGATTCTTGCCGGAGGCGGCGTAGGTGTTATTTCCGTTGCCAGCCATGTGATTGGTGATGACCTCCTGACCATGATTGATGAATTCCAGAAGGGACATCTGGAAGAAGCGATGAAGCTTCACATTAAGATGTACCCAATTATGAAGGGCATGTTCTTTATTGCCAGCCCGATTCCGGTCAAGACAGCCACTAATTTGATTGGACAGCCTGGCGGACACTTCAGACTGCCTATTGTAGAACCGTCTGAAGCAGAAAAAGCCCATGTTTACCAGATGCTGAAAGATTATGGAGGTCTGGTGAAATAATTTCTGAATAAAAAATTCCTTTCCTCAAGGGAGAGGAATTTTTTTGTGCTTTTCTCACCGCTCGTTTTTGCATTGACTTTTAGAGCATGATAGAATGAAATAAAATTATTTATTTTGAATGCATTTGTAATAAACAATGGAGGGAAACTGTGAAAGAATTAAATCTGCTGCAGAAAAAAATCCTTACAGATGGAGTTATCAAGCCTGGAAATGTTTTAAAAGTGGATAGTTTTTTAAATCACCAGATAGATGTGCCCTTTATCAGCCTGCTGGGACAGAAATTTAAAGAACTTTTTGATGATAGGAAAATCGATAAAATCTTGACTATTGAAGCCTCTGGTATCGGGATTGCCTGCCTGACTGCAATTTATTTCAATGTACCTGTCGTATTTGCCAAAAAATCAGCCGGCTCTAATATGGATAAAGATGTTTATGCTACGGAAGTGAAATCATTTACTCATAATAAGGTGAATCATGTTATTGTTTCAAAAAAATATTTGAATAAAGGAGAACATATCCTTATTATGGACGATTTCCTGGCTAATGGCTGTGCTGTCAAAGGATTGATAGATCTGGTCAATCAGGCGGAAGGAATCGTTGAAGGTGTGGGAATCTGCATTGAAAAAGGATTCCAGGGAGGCGGTGATGAACTCCGTTCTGAAGGCATAGATGTGAAATCTCTTGCAATTATCGATCAAATGGATCCCGTGACTGAGACAATCGTGTTCAGATAAGGAGATTATATGGATGATAAAGAAGATGCCATTTACCAGTTGAAAGGGGACATCTCTATCAGGAAGGTCATACCTTTCGGACTGCAGCATGTATTGGCAATGTTTGTGGCAAATATTGCTCCAATCCTGATCGTGGCAGGAGCGGTAAAAATGGACCCTGCGGAAGCTGCCGCCCTCCTCCAGTCGGCTATGATTGTAGCAGGCGTCGGATCCCTGCTTCAGATGTTTCCTCTCTGGAGACTTGGAAGCGGTTTGCCCATAATCATGGGAATCAGTTTTACCTTTGTTTCAACAGCTTGTGTAATTGGTACAAAGTATGGATATGGCGCCGTCCTTGGAGCCGCATTGGTTGGTGGTGTAATGGAAGGAATCCTGGGCCTTGGAGCTTCATGGTGGAAGAAATTCGTGCCTCCAATCGTATCGGCATCTGTAGTAACTGCCATCGGTTTTTCTCTTCTCCCTATTGGCGCTAATTCTTTTGGAGGTGGTTTTGGGTCTCCTGACTTTGGAGATGCCAGATATCTTGTTGTCGGTTCGGTTACGCTCGTTTCGTGTCTTATTTTCAATATAAAGGCACATTCTTACTATAAGCAGCTTTCAGTCCTTTTTGGTCTGATTGTTGGATATATTACGGCCTATTTTTATGGTATGGTAGATCTTTCACGAATTTTTGAAGTTTCCGCTGTCTCATTTCCAGCATTTATTCCTGTACCATTGGAATTTCATGCAGATGCCGTTCTTTCTATTTTTTTGATTTTTCTTGTTTCTGCAACAGAAACACTTGGTGATACAAGTGCTCTTTCAACTATGGGATTTGGGCGGCCCCCAACGAACCGTGAAGTATCCGGTGCAATTGCGGTTGATGGTTTTATTTCGAGCCTGTCCTCCTTATTTGGATGTATGCCGATTACTTCTTTCAGTCAGAATGTGGGCCTCATTGCCATGACTAAAGTAGTGAATCGTAAAGCCATCGGCTGTGGTGCCGTGATTATGATTCTGGCAGGGCTTATTCCGTCTTTGGGCGTTATCCTTGCTTCGCTTCCTGATGCGGTTCTTGGCGGCTGTACATTGATGATGTTCGGCTCTATTGTTGTAAGTGGGATTCGTATGCTTGGTGACTGCGGCTATTCCCAGAGAAATATGAGCATTGCCGCACTTTCTCTTTCCATCGGATTGGGGTTCACTCAGGTGCCGCAGATTTTCCATATTTTTCCTGATTTATTCAGGAGCGTCTTTGCTGACAACTGTGTGGCAGTGGTATTCATCGTGTCCATGGTCCTTAATCTTGTTTATCCAAAAGATAAGGAAGGACCCAGAATTGTAGAGTAATACAAAAAAAGAACCTGTCTGTGGCTCGTTGAACCACAGCAGGCTCTTTTTAATGTCTTTAAATCTTTATCTTAAGAAGACGGATGGAGTAGAGGATACAGAGAATTGTTACGCCCGTATCTGCGAAAACGGCAACCCACATATTTGCAAAACCAGCAAGACCCATAATCATTACTGCAATTTTTACAATTAGTGCAAAGGCCACATTCTGCCAGGCGGTTTTAATAACTTTACGTGCAAGTCTGACAGCTGTTGGAATGGCTCTGACATCGGAATTCAAGAATACAATATCTGCTGCTTCAATAGCTGCATCGGCCCCGCTCCCCATAGCTGCTCCGGCATCAGCACCTGCAAGTACAGGTGCATCATTAATTCCGTCGCCCACGAAAAGTACTGAACCCTTTTTCTCACGTATTTCTTTCATGATGGAGAGTTTGTCCTGTGGAAGGAGATTGGCATACACATCGGTAATGCCTGCTTCCTTTGCAATATTCTCCGCGTTGGCTTTATTATCACCGGTCAGCATAACAGGGGTAATGCCCATATTCTTTAATTCGTGAATGGAAGCTATCGCGTCATTTTTTAAAGCATCGGCGATGATAATACATCCGAGTAGTTCTTTACCTTCAGCTACATAAATCAGAGTGCCGATACCATTATATCCGGCCATAGCATCAGGTGAAATTCCTGCTTCCTTCATCAGCCGATCGTTTCCGATGTATACATTCTTGCCTTCAAGTTTTCCGGTGACTCCATAACCTGCTTTTTCATGCAGTTCATCGAGAACCGGGAGTTTATATTCTTTGCTGCCAGCTTCTTCAACGATAGATTTTGCAATAGGATGGGTAGAATAGATTTCACCGGCTGCAGCGAGAGATACGATATAAGAATCTTCTTTTGAAGACGTTTTAATGACTTCACGGACTTTGAATTTGCCTTCTGTGATGGTACCGGTCTTATCCATAACAGCAGCTTTGATTTTGGCAAGTGTTTCAATAATTGTGCCGCCTTTGAACAGGATACCATCCTTGGAGGCAGTACCAATTCCTGCAAAGAAGGCAAGCGGTACTGAGATAACCAGGGCACAGGGGCAGCTGATTACGAGGAAAGTCAGGGCCGTATAAATGCATTTTTCCCAATCTGCATCGAAAGCAAGCGGGGGAATGAATGCCACTATTAATGCGACAAGTACCACAACCGGGGTGTAAATTCTGGAGAAACGGGTGATGAAACGATCAATTTTAGGTTTGCTGGCTACAGCATTTTCTACGGAATCCAAAATTCTGGTAACCATGGATTCGGCAAGAATCTTGGTGACCTGCATTCGGATAGTTCCCGTCATATTAACACAACCGGAATCAATGCGGGAACCTTCTTCAGCAGCAACCGGTTCAGGCTCGCCGGTCAGAGCGGACGTATCGATTTGAGTAGTTCCTTCTATAATCATTCCGTCCAGCGGAATTCTATCACCGGGGCGGAGGATGAGAATATCTCCTACTTTGGCGTCTTCTGCAGGAATGGTTTCGGTTTCTTCTCCATTGACGCGAATAACAACTTCAGGACGAAGATCTACAGCATCCATGATCTGTTTTCTGCTTCGACCTGCTGCCAGATCCTGCAGGTATTCACCAATCCGGTAGAAGAACATAACGCCTACGGCTTCGGGGTATTCCTGGATTCCGAAAGCACCAAGGGTGGCAACGGTCATGAGGAAAGTTTCATCAAAGAATTCGCCGTGAGTAATATTTTTCAGTGCATTCCATACGATGGGCCCGCCAAGAATGATATAGGAAATGAAAAAAAAGATATTTCCAGCCAGTTCACTGAAATTGAAAATATTCCCGGGATTATAATGCATCAGCATACCGATTACAAAAAGGATTCCGCCGATAACGAGCTGTCCTTCTTCGCCTGTCAATTTCTTCAGGGCTGACTCTTTTTCGTCCTGTTCATGAGCTGCACTGCGTTTTGGGAGACGTACTTTCTTATGAATTTCAGTGGGGGACTCCACTTCATTGCACTTTTCAGTAAGTAATGGGATAAGGCTGTCCGGATTCTCTGCAGTGAGACGCAGGGTCTTGGTTGCATAGGAAATGGAGGCGGAAAGGACGCCTGGCTGATGATTAATAAGTTTTTCCAGCTTGAGGGCGCAGGCTGCACAGTCAAGAGTGGGAATTTCATAAGTTTCAGTTTTGTACCCGATTTTATCGGATGGAGGGATGATACCGATGCTTTCATCAACACTTCGGCATACCTGCAGCACTTCTTTCAGGAGCTGATCCGGGTTTTCTTTGGAAATGATACATAATTCCTTTGTGGTAAAGGAAATAGCTGCAAAAAATACGGAGGGCATTTCCCTGATTTTCCCTTCCATTTTCGCTGCGCATTCCATACAGTCAAGGTGCTCCATATGGAAAATGTTTTTCGAATATTCTTTACCTAAAAAGTCACAGGTACAGTTATCCAGGGACTGACCGCAAATATCACAGGCCAAATCGGATTTATTTCCTTCGGCACAATGAAAATGACCAAATGCTTTTCTTTCGTCTGTCTTGATTTGTTTTTCATCTTCCATGATATCCGCTTCATTAGCTCTGTATTTATCCATTTCCGGATCATGGGAGTGGTCATGTTTTATTGGTAATTCTTCTTCCTCTTCATGATCATGATGGTGATGATCGTGTTCATGATTGTGGCTGTGCTCATGGTCATGATGACTGTGGTCATGTTCATGGGTATGTTCGTGATTGTGCTCATGTTCGTGATTGTGGTCATGATCGTGATCATTATGGCAATGTTCACAGATGTCTGCATGTTTCAGGTCTTTTTCTTCCTGCATGTTTAATTCCTCCTTGGAAAATATTTTCTTATGCCCAAATTTTAACATCCTTCCAAAGGAGGGTAAATGGTTGATGAAAACACTTTAATTTTTCAAGTATCAGAATCGATGAAAGGGATAAATAAAAACAGCCGACTGATAAGGAAAAACGGAGTCGGCTGTACATTGAATTTTATTTTTTTATATCTGTGGGAATGGCCACAATCGTCTTCTGATGGGTATAATTAACCAGACCGGGAGGACTATCAGGAATTTTTTTAACATATTTGATAAAAGTATAATCCACATCCACTTTACCGGAATCTTTTCCTTTGCTGTTAAAAGCAGCCAGCGCAGCAACTTTCTCTATTGTAGAAAGCGGAACAGACTGGTTATCTGTCTCGATAACGATATGGGAACCGGGAATACCTTTGGCATGGAACCAGAGATCTGATTTCCCGGCTTTATGAAGGGAGAGATATTCATTCCTTATATTACTGCGGCCTATGAATACATGAAAACCATCAATAATCCGTTCTTCTATGTTGAGAGGAACTGTATTTTTGTGGGCAGGTTTTCTTTGAGGCTTCATATACTTATCAATGCCGGAGGATTTAAGTTCGTCCTTGAAGTAATTGAGTTCCTGACGGCTTTTTATTTGCTCTGCGAAAAAAAGTGATTCATTGAGGTAGGCTAGTTTATTTTTACATTCCTTTAATTTTTTCTGGCCAATAGCAGAACGGGTTTTCATTTTATTGTATTTTTTAAAGTAAAGCTGGCTGTTAGCAGTTACGTTCAATAAAGGATTAACCGGGATTTCCTCATTTTCAGGAGGATCTTTAAATAAATTGGCTATGGTTAATTTATCTCTATGATTGATCTTTTCATAGGCGTAAATGGAAAGAAGCGTTCCCCATAGTTTATATTGTTCCATAAGCTTGGTTTCTTTCATTTCCTCAGAAATCTTAAGGATTTTCCTCTCTTCTTTTTTTATCAGGCCTCTCAGATGCTTTGTGTATTCCTGCACTGCTGCCCTGATGGAACCGGCACCGCTTTCTGATGCTTCTGCAAGCCAATTTAGAATGTCTATTTCTTTTCCATTCGTTTTAAGAAAGGAAAGGGGAATCGGCGATATGATCTGTTTTCCATTTTCTCGATATAAGTAGCAGATTTCTGAATCTCGGAGTCCATATGAGAGTTTTATTATTTCTTCTGCCAGTTTATTAGTTTCTTCATTCGTTAATTCATTTATTGGGTTAGTATTTAAAATAGAGCTCCTGAAAGCAAGTTCATTAACCAGATATCTTGAAAAACCGTTAAAAGATGCGAAAAGCCATTCATCTAACGGTATAGGCGCTTTATTACCATACGTCAGAATTCCCAAAATTTCATTTTCGCTGAACTTCATAAAATCCATGCGGGATGAATTCGCTGGCAGTTTATATTTTTCACCGGCAATCAGAAGCCGGTCTGCTTTTTTCCCTCGAAGGCAGGCATCTATAATGATGTCGTTTTCTGTGAGAATGATATTGGGTGAAGCAGGCAGTAGTTCAACCCAGAGGTTACGGGTAACGATTTCTCCACCTGCTTCGATTCGGTCAAAAGAAATACATATGATACGATCCATTGAAATTTGTTCCATGCCGGAAAATCTGGCACCTTCCAGATATTTTCTAAGAGTCATGCAGAACGTCTGAGAGGGAGAATATTGCTTTTTGTTTTTCCCTTGGGAAGCAATATAAATAACCGGTGGATTATAAGTATTTAGAACAAGATTGATGGGACGTCCTTCAGAAGTAAAGAATTCGATGTCCATTATACGGTTGTCAATTTGATGGATCTGACGGATTTGAGATGACTTTAATGTTTTGTTCAGTTTCTTGACCAGAAGATATAAAGCGGCGCTGTCAATCTGCATAACAAACCCTCCTAAAGCAATTTTTATTAGTATAGCATATTTTCATGAATAATCAGTATTTCATATATTTATTGATACAGACAGGATAAGGATGATAAAATAATGTAAAACATAAGAATAATGATAAGTATTTTATAATATAAAGGAGCGAAACTATTTTATGAACAGTATGACCGGATTTGGCAGAGGTACGGCATCAAGCATTGTTGGAACATTAAATACGGAAATCAAATCGGTTAACAGCCGTTTTCTTGAATTGAATATACGAAGCAATCTTTATTCAGCTTTTCTTGAAGATATTGCTTCAAAAACTGTAAAGCAGAAGATATCCAGAGGTAAAATCAACTTATCTCTTTCATTTTCACCGGCAGCTGGCGGTAAAAAGTGGAATGTGGATCTTGATACCAATCTTCTTGGTGCTTATTTGAATACTCTGAATAAATGCCGCCATATGGAAGGAGTCCGGGCCAAGAAACCTTCTGTGTCGGAACTTTTAAATCTTCCTGAGCCTTTTATCAGGGTCAGCCAGGAATCCCTGGATGATCAGGAAATGGAAAAGCTGGTACAGGTGTCAGTCAATGAGGCCCTTCGGAATCTTTTAGAAATGAGGAGCAGGGAAGGAGAAATTCTGAAATCAGATTTAAAGAAAAGAGTCGCCTTTTTGGAGGAAAAAAGACAATTCCTGATTTCCAGGCAGGATGAGGCAGCCAGAGAATATGAAGAAAGGTTGAAAAACCGGATTTCAAAAGCCATCGATGACCAGAATCTCATGATCGATGAAAACCGTATACTTCAGGAAGTGGCAATTTTTTCGGAGAAGGCTGATTATACGGAAGAGGTTGTCCGTTTTGGAAGCCATTTGACTCAGTTTGGTCAAATGCTTGAAAGCAATCAACCTGTTGGGCGTAAATTGGATTTTCTTTTACAGGAAATTAACAGGGAAGTTAATACGACGGCGTCAAAAGCAAGTGACACTGAAGTTATCGACTGTGTTATAATAGTCAAGACAGAACTCGAAAAGGTTCGAGAACAAGTCCAGAACATCGAATAAGGAGAAAATAAATTGGGAGTTTCTTTAATTAATATCGGATTTGGGAATATGGCCGCTGCAGCAAGAGTGATGGCTATCATAAGCCCTGAATCTGCACCAGTGAAACGCATGATTCAGGAAAGTCGTGACAGGGGCGAACTGATTGATGCCACTTATGGCAGAAAGACTAGAGCGGTTCTTATTATGGACAGCGGTCAGATTATTTTATCAGCTGTTCAGCCAGAGACAATTTCACACCGGCTTCTCAATAAAGACACCGCTATTAACGAAGGATTGGATGAGAACTGATCATGGAGACAAAGAAAAAAGACGAAGGTATCCTTCTGGTTGTATCAGGGCCAAGTGGTGCCGGGAAAGGAACCATTTGCAGTGCGATTCGTAAGCTTTACCCTGATTTGAATTATTCCGTATCCATGACTACCAGAGAACCCAGGGTGGGCGAGGTGGAAGGCGAAAGCTACTATTTTCGAACCAATGAACAATTTGAAGAATTAATTAAAAAAGATGCATTCCTCGAATATGCCAGAGTATATGATCATTATTATGGAACACCGAAAAAGCGTGCGCTGGATTTGATTGATCAGGGCAAATCGGTTCTGCTTGAAATTGATATTCAGGGGGCCATGCAGGTAAAAAAACGTTATCCCAAGGGTGTATTTATTTATATCGTTCCACCGTCTCTTGAAATACTCTCCGGACGCCTTCATGGCAGGGGGACGGATACGGAAGAGGTCATTCAGAAAAGGCTGGCCAAGATTACAAGTGAACTGGCCATGGCCCATCAGTATGATTACATTGTAGTCAACGATGTATTGGAAGATGCCGTCCGTAAAACACGCGCAATTCTTGAGGCAGAGAAATGCAAGCTGTCTCGTAATGAAGGACAGATTGAAACGATTTTCAAACAGTATATAAACAAGGAGGTTCCTTTAAAATGATGTGTTTCCCATCCATTGATAACCTTGTCAAGAAAGTTGATTCTAAATATACGCTGGTTACTTTAGCAGCACTTCGGGCCAGAGAGCTTACCGATGGACAGCCGGCTCTTATTTCAGGCACGTCTAATAAAAAGCCGGTAACTGTTGCTTTAGAAGAGGTCTATAACGACAAAATTACATATGCTTTTAAAAAATAATTTTTCGGCTGGAAATTTTCAGCTTTTTGGCTTTGATTCATAAATATTCCTTCAACCAATCAGGAAGAAAATCATCTTTTCCGGAAAGGATTTCAAATGTTAGAGAATCAACATATTGTGGTAGGAATTTGCGGTGGCATTGCTGCTTTTAAAGTTGCCGGTCTTGTTAGTCAGCTTCGTCAGCAAGGGGCAGATGTACATTGTATTATGACTGAACATGCGGCCAAACTGGTTACACCAATTACTTTTGGGGAACTTTCAGGCAATGATGTGACTGTAGATATGTTTGCGAATATAAATAAATGGGATGTGGAGCACATTGCATTAGCGAAGCTGGCAGACCTTTTTGTGATTGCACCTGCAACGGCTGACATTATTGGAAAAGTAGCAAATGGTATTGCGGATGATATGCTTTCTACTACTATCATGGCAACAAAGGCAAAGGTACTATTTGTTCCATCGATGAATACCAACATGTATGAAAATCCAATTGTTCAGGGAAATATTGAAAAACTAAAAAAATACGGTTATGAATTCGTTGAACCGGAATCTGGACATCTTGCATGTAATACTACCGGTAAAGGCCGTTTTCCCAAATTGGAAACCATATTTGATGCCATTGATAAATGTCTCTATGGGAAGGGTCTTCTCAAAGGGCGGAAAATTATCATCAGCGCTGGAGGAACACAGGAAAATATTGACCCTGTCCGTTATATCAGTAATCGATCCAGTGGCCGCATGGGCTATGCAATTGCTAAAGCTGCAGCCATGGAAGATGCTGATGTCACCCTGGTTAGCTGCACTACAGCGCTTCCTGTGCCGTCTGGCGTTAAAATTATTTACGTCCATGATGCCCGTGAACTGGATAAGGCGATGAATGCTTATTATGAAGATTGTGATGCCGCTGTTATGGCTGCCGCAGTCTCTGATTATCGGCCAAAGGTACAGGCAGCACAGAAAATAAAAAAAGAAGCTCATGATTCTTTGACTATTGAATTAACTCAAAATCCGGATATACTTTTTGGCTTGGGGCAAAAAAAGAAAAATCAGTTTCTTGTCGGTTTTGCTGCAGAAACAAATGATGTCATTCAACATGGCAAAGAAAAACTGAAAAGGAAGAATCTGGATATGCTCGTAGCCAATGATGTGGCAATGCCAGGAGCAGGTTTTAACGTCCCGACTAACATTGCCTCTCTCTTATATAAGAACGGAACTATGGAACAATACCCTAAAATGACGAAAGAGGAATTGGGGCATATCATTGTTGAAAAAATAGCAGAGGGACTTAGATAAGTCGCATAGTGCAGATATCCTTGTCCAGGATATCTGCACTATTTTTTATTTCTTCTATATTTAATATGTTTCTTTGGCAGATATACTTCTTGTTTTTACTATGCCCTGGCAAAATATTTGTTAACTGTTGCCAAATTGTGGTAATAACGTTATAATATACTGCAAATGAATAAAACTCATCAAGAGCAGCTGAGGGATTTGGCCCGATGACGCTGCAGCAACCATTCCGAAAAGGAACCGGTGCTAATTCCATCAGCATAAAGCTGGCAGATGAGAGGATAGGCTCTCCCTGCATGGAGAGTTTTTATTTTTGTATTATTTTAAGTGAGGAGGATTTTTAATGTCTAAGAAAGTTTTATTTACTTCTGAATCCGTTACTGAAGGTCATCCTGATAAAATCGCTGATCAGATTTCTGATGCCATTCTTGATGCTATCCTTGAACAGGATCCAAATGGACGTGTCGCTTGCGAAACTATTGTAACAACCGGGCAGGTGCATGTTTTTGGTGAAATTACTACAACTGCCAATGTTCCGATTCCCCGGGTTATCCGTGATACTATTCGCGATATCGGTTATATTGATTCCAAATATGGGTTTGATGCTGACAGTGTAGGTATCAATGTATCTATCGATGAACAGTCACCGGATATCGCCTTGGGTGTCGATAAATCTCTGGAAGCTAAAGAAAACAAAGCTGATAAATATGATATCGGTGCCGGAGATCAGGGTATGATGTTTGGATATGCTTCCAATGAGACGACTGAATTCCTGCCTTTGCCGATTGCTCTTGCTCACCGTCTTGCCCGTCGACTGGCAGAAGTCAGAAAAACAGGAGAAGTTCCTTATCTTCGCCCTGATGGAAAAACGCAGATTACTGTTGAATATGAAGATGGAAAACCAAGTCGTGTAGATACAGTAGTTATTTCCGCACAGCACAATCCGGATGCGACTCATGAACAGATTGAGCAGGACATGTTTGAGCATGTAATCAAGAAAATTATTCCCGCTGAATTTCTTGACAAAGATACAAAATACTTTATCAACCCGACCGGCCGTTTCGTCATCGGTGGTCCGCAGGGGGATGCCGGTCTGACCGGAAGAAAAATTATTGTTGATACTTATGGTGGAATGGCTCGTCATGGTGGTGGATGTTTCTCCGGCAAGGATCCGACCAAGGTTGATCGTTCTGCTGCTTATGCAGCCCGTTATGTAGCCAAGAATCTGGTAGCCGCTGGTATTGCAGATAAATGCGAAATCGAACTTGCTTATGCTATTGGCGTCGCACAGCCCGTTTCTATTTATGTCAATACATTTAATACTGGTAAAATTTCTGATGAGACCATTGTGGACCTGATTCGTAAGAATTTTGAACTTCGTCCTGCCGGAATCATTGACATGCTGAATCTTCGTAGACCAATTTATAAGCAGACTGCTGCCTATGGCCATTTTGGCAGAACAGACGTGGATCTTCCCTGGGAACATACGGATAAAGCAGATACGCTTCGAAAGCAGGCCGGTCTTTAATTCAGCTAATATAGGAATAGTTCGATAAATATGTTAAAATAATGGATAGCTTTCTTGCTGTCCATTATTTTATTTTTGGGAGGAAATCGAATATGCCCGAGATTATTGCAGAAGTACTAATAAATCGCCCTTCCAAACATTTAAATAGAACGTTTTCTTATCGTGTTCCCCCAGATATGAAAAATATCATTCCCGGTTTCCGCTGCATCGTTCCATTTGCTCACCGGAAAGAGGAGGGTATTATCATTTCCCTGCATAAGGAAGATTCTGAGAAGCAGGATTTTAAAATCCTGGATATAGATTCTCTAACGGATTCATTTCCCTGGTTTACACCTGAAATGATTCGTACAGCAAACTGGATTTCAAATTATTATATGTGTACCCTGATTGATGCACTCCGCTTGTTTTATATCGATAAGAAAGCTGTGCGGAAACAGATATATTATGTAATTAACTGGAAAGTAGTCCCGGAAGATTGTGAAATCAGTGCCTTAGTTGATAGAACGGTAACCATTCTTGATGAAAAAGATAGCAAAAAATTATTTGATAAAGATATTTCCAATTATATAAATAAGGGGTGGCTAATAAGAAAGGAAAAGATCAGTTCTACACATAAGGAACCATTGGAACAATGGCTTGTTCCACTCAATGAACCTGACGCTATTGTGAAGAAAAGGAACAGGAAGCAGGCTGAACTCTGGGATATCCTTTCAGTTAAAGGCTCCGTATCTTTTAATAAAGCCCGGGATATGGGTTTTTCTTCTACGGTTATACGTGCATTCTGTCTGAATAAATTCGGTCGCGTAGTTTATCGTCGGAAAAGCACCTATTCTCTCATTAACCTTGATGGCGGAGATGATGCCAGAATTCTAACAAATGAACAACGGGCTGCTATTGATCATATCTGCAATAGCATTAACCGAAATGAATACAGAGGAATCCTTTTAAAGGGTGTAACCGGTAGTGGCAAAACAGAAGTATATTTACGTGCTGCTGAGTATGCATTAAAGATAGGCGGATCGGCTCTTATCCTTGTTCCCGAAATTGCATTAACGCATCAGATGACTTCTTATTTCGCATCCGTTTTCGGAGATAAAGTGGTTTTTATGCACAGTAATCTCAGTAAGGGTGAGCGATATAATAATCGGATGAGGGTGTTTAACGGTGAAAGTACAATAATTATTGGATCCCGGTCTGCGATTTTCCTCCCTTTTCACAATCTCAAGCTTATTGTGGTAGATGAGGAGTATGATACGTCTTACAAGCAGGGAGAAACCCCCCGGTATAATGGTCGGGATGTTGCAAAAGTGATGGCAACCATTTATCAATGCCCCATTGTACTTGGTGCCGCGACTCCATCGATTTCCACTTTTTATGCGGCAAAGCAGGGAAAAATCGATCTTATCCAGATGAATAGCCGCGTATTTAAAACGAAGCTTCCGGAAATAAGAATTTGCGATATGAGAGAAAATCCGCCAATCGATTCTAAAGGAATGATTTCCGGACCTCTTGCGGCATTGCTTCGTGAAACGCTGGCCAATCATCAGAAAGCCATTCTTCTTCTTAACCGGCGGGGATTTTCTACAAGCCTCATGTGTTCTTCCTGCGGCCATGTCTTTAAGTGCCCTAATTGTGATGTATCCATGGTTTATCACAAGGAAACCCATCAGCTGAAATGTCATTATTGTGAAACTGTACATCCCGTCCCCAATGAATGTCCGGTATGCCACAGCCATAAGATTTTATATCTGGGAGCTGGCACGGAACGGATAGAAGAAGAATTGGGCACTCTTTTACCAGAGGGGAGAATTCGGCGATTTGACCTTGACAGCACAAGAAGAAAGAACAGTGCCCGGGAAATACTGGATGATTTCAGAAAAGGTGAATTTGATTTCCTTCTGGGTACCCAGATGGTGGCAAAAGGGCACAATATTCCTGGTGTTCAGACAGTCGGGATTCTTTCCGCAGACAGTATCTTAAACATACCCTCTTATCTTGCCGCAGAGCAGACGTTTAATCTGATTACCCAGTGCGCCGGAAGGGCAGGCCGTAGCAGGGAGCAGGGGAAGGTTATACTTCAGACATATAATCCCGAACATTTTGTAATCCGGACAGCGGCCAGCCAGGACTATGAATCTTTTTATCAACAGGAAATCAGATTCCGGCGCCTGACGCATTTCCCTCCCTTTTTGAAGCTCATGAAAATTACCTGCTTCAATAAGGATGAAAAGAAGGCAGAAAATCAGGCATTTCGTATTTATTCCTGGCTTATAAAGATTATTCCGCAATTGAAAGAACCGGTACATGCTACAACTCCATTTTTTGAACCAGTCAGGCGTGTTAGAAATTTATTTTACATTTCCATTCTTATAAAGGGGCCGACATTGTCTGCATTGAAAAGCGCAATGAGATTTGCCGAAATTTTTCAGGAAAATGATATAATTATAGATGTAGACCCCTTGTAAAAAGTTAATTCTAATACTTTGATCGTATAGAAGGAAGGTATTTTATTTTGAGTACAATTATAACTGCAGGAAACCCTTTACTGAAAAAAGTTGCTGATCCTGTTACCGTATTTGACAAAAAGCTTAAATTTCTCATTAATGATATGAAAAAGACATTGTATGAAGCCAATGGTGTAGGTCTGGCTGCACCACAGATTGCTGTTTCAAAGCGTTTATTCGTAGCGGATGATGGAATTTCCGGTTTTGAAGCCTATATCAACCCCGAGTGGAAGCCCAATGGGGATAAGAAAAACCTGGATACGGAAGGCTGTTTGTCAGTTCCTGATTATTATGGGGAAGTTGAACGATATGACAGTGTCATTGTCCATTATCAGGATATTCATGGTAAAAAGAAAACCAGAAAGGCAGATGGTCTTCTTGCCCGCTGCATCCAGCATGAAACAGACCATCTGAACGGCATCCTTTTTATAGAAAAAGCAGTTTCCCTTCATAAAGGACCTAAAAATGATGAAGAATAAATATCGTATTATTTTTATGGGGACACCTGATTTTGCACTTCCCTCATTGAAGATGCTGTGTGATGAAAGCATGACACCGGTTGCTGTTTATACTCAGCCTGATAAGGTTAATGGGCGAGGTAAAAAGATCAGCTTTTCACCGGTTAAAACTTTTGCACTGGAACATAAAATTCCGGTTTATCAGCCTCTGACGTTGAAAACGCAGGAAGCACAGGATGAAATTCGTCAATTGGATCCTGACCTCATCGTTGTTATTGCGTATGGAAAGATTCTTCCTCAGTCTGTACTTGATATTCCACGTTATGGTGCCATTAATGTGCACGCGTCAATCCTTCCCCGATATAGAGGAGCTGCACCGGTCCAGCGTGTCATTCTGGATGGAGAAAAGAAGACGGGCGTAACCATTATGCAGCTTGATGCAGGAATGGATACAGGAAACATCGTTTCCATTCAGGAATTCTCCATACCGGCTCATATGACGGCAGGAGCACTTTTTGACAGTCTTTCTGAAATAGGGGCAGATGAATTAAAACGGGTCATGAGTAATCTCCCGGAAGCTTTGGCGCATTCCAGAATCCAGAATCATGAAGAAGCTACGTATGCGGAAAAAGTAACCAAAGAAATGGGTCATATTGACTGGTCAAGAACAGCAGCGGAAATTGACTGCCTGATTCGTGGAATGTATCCCAACCCGGGAACTTATACTTTTTATCATGGAAAACGCCTTAAGATTCATTCCGCATTTCCATGTGCAGAGGATTCCGGTAAAGTGCCTGGAACAATCGTAACGGTAAAAGATAGTAAAATTTGCGTGGCCTGTGGACATGGAATGATATGTATTACGGAAATTCAACCGGAAAATCATAAAAAAATGAAAGCATCTGATTTTATTCATGGACACCAGGTGAAAGCGGATGATCAATTCGAAACCTAATCCCTCAGCAAGGAAGCTCGCCTATCAGGCTTTGTATGACATTTTAGAAAAAGGTGCTTATGCAAATATCACGCTGCAGCATGTATTCAAAACATATTCATTAATCGATGAAGAGGCTCATCTCTTGACAGAACTGACTTACGGCGTTCTACGCAGGTATAATTATCTCATGTGGGTTATTTCCAGGTTCAGTAAAGTCAAGGTAAAAAAGCTTCACCCTTCTGTGCGGATTCTTATTTGCCTGGGGCTATATCAGTTAATATATCTGGACAGGATTCCGGAATCTGCAGCAGTAAATGAATGCGTAAAGATTGCCAAAAAAGTTACTCATAAGGGAAATGTTGGATTTATTAATGGTATCCTGCGGAATTATATTCGCAATAAGGAAGATGTTATACTTCCATGCAGGGAAGATGATCCCGTTCTCTGTGATTCACTTCACTGGAATGAGCCTGAATGGCTGATTCAATGGTGGCAGAAAGAATTTGGTGAAAATCTGTCAGCCCGTATTTTTGACGCTTTTAATGAAATTCCCCAATTTATAGTCCGAGTGAATACGCTCAAAATCAGCACTGAACAACTGATTGAAAAACTCCATTCCAATGACATCAGTGCAGAGAAATCCCATTTTATCGATGATGCAATTATTATTACAGATGGGATTCGTTTTATCTGGAAAGTTATCGATGAAGGATTGGGATATGTACAGTCAATTTCATCCATGATTCCTGCCCGGGTTCTTAATCCTTTACCGGGGGAACGTGTTCTTGATATGTGTGCTGCACCCGGAAGTAAAACAACCCAACTTGCAGTTCTTATGAAAAATAAAGGATCAATTGATGCCTGGGACCTTTATCCGCATAAGATAGCGCTTATAAAGAAAAATGCAGAGAAACAAGGTATTTCAATTATCCATGCCGGAGCAAGAAATTCTTCTTTACCGTTCTCGGCGTTGAAAGAGTGCTATGATAAGGTGCTGCTGGACGCTCCATGTTCCGGGCTTGGCGTTCTTGGCCATAAACTGGAAATTCGATGGCGAAGGACGCCAGACAGTATGAGTGATTTTCCGCCCATTCAAAAAAAGCTCCTGGAATGTGCTGCTGACTATGTAAAGACGGGAGGGGTTCTTGTTTACAGTACATGTACACTGAACCCCGCGGAAAACGAAGATCAGATTTTAGAGTTCCTGAAAAAGCATCCTGATTTTCATCCTGCTGATTTCGTATTAACCGGATGTAAGAATTCTGAAAATGGCATGGCCACTCTTTGGCCTTTTGAAATGAACAGTGATGGATTTTTTATAGCCAGGCTAAAGAAGGAGTAAATATGCCTTTTAACTTATGGGGACACACACTTCCGGAAATGGAAAAATGGGTACTGGACAATAATTTTCCACGTTTCAGGGCAAAACAGATTCAAGATTACCTTTATAAACGATATATTTTTGATATAGATGCCATGAAACAGCTCCCGGAATCAATGCGGGCTTACATGAAATCAGAAACAGTTCTTAATAAGCCGGTAATTATGAGTTCTGTTCAATCAAATGATGAAAATACTACAAAAATCCTTTTGAAATTGGCGGATGGTTCCCTTATTGAGACGGTATGCATGCATCATAATTATGGCAATTCAATCTGCGTATCCACGCAGGTAGGCTGTTCTATGGGATGTGTGTTTTGCGCTTCTACAAGGAATGGGCTGGAAAGAAATCTGACCGCAGGAGAAATCCTCGCACAGGTTTATGCATTTAAAGAGAAACTGAATGCGCCTGTTCATTCCATTGTTCTAATGGGATCTGGCGAGCCGCTTATTAATTATGAGGAAGTTCTTCGTTTCATTCATCTTTGCAATGACTCTGGTCTTTTAAATATCAGCCTTAGAAACATTACCCTGTCTACATGTGGTATCGTTCCTCAGATATATCGACTGGCGGATGAAAGATTACCAATAACTCTCGCTATTTCCCTTCACGCTCCAAATGACAGGATTCGGAATGAAATACTCCCTGTAAGTCATCATTTTAAGATAGAAGATGTTATTAGGGCGGCTGAGTACTATTTTCAAACAACAGGACGGAGAGTTACATTTGAATATATTCTGATTAAGAATATCAACGCTTCCCGGGATAATGCAGAAGAGCTTTGTCATCTTGTGGGAAAAATGAACTGCCACTTCAATCTTATTCCCATCAACGGGACTGAACATATTCGCCTGTATCCGCCAAGCCTTGATGAAATCCATGCCTTTCAGGCTATTCTGGAAAAACATGGTAAAAGTACAACCGTCCGGAAACAAATGGGTGATGAAATCCAGGCTGCCTGTGGCCAGTTAAAGCGGCGTTATATGTCAAATCAGTAGATTGTTACCATTTTTGGTATTTATAACTTAAGATTTTGGGAAATAGCTTAAGAATTGAACCTGCTTTTAATGTATTTTTCCCACCAAAACGATTTAGTGCTTCTGTCAGGTTCCTTAAATTGACTATCTATTCAGTTGATGATAGTATTAATTTATTAGAAGGAATCTCTTTCATCACACCAAAGAAGTATGAATTTATTTTCTGTAAGGAAAGGCTCATAATGATACTTTATTATGGCGATTCACAAAGGGGCCTTGTCCGAAAGGCTAATGAGGACGCAATTAATTTAAATATTGATAACCTTTTTATCCTGGCCGATGGAATGGGTGGATATGAAGGCGGTCAGACTGCCAGTACTCTTTCTGTAAAAGCTGTAGGAGAATACATTCAAAATTTTCATTCATCTGCTATCGATGAAACCTGTCTTGAGCATGCTTTTATGGCTGCTAATGAGTCAGTCCTCAAGAAAAAATTTGATAACCCGTCTCTAAAATCGATGGGAACCACTCTTCTTGCCTCAGCCATACAGGATGATCAATTATTTTGGGCTCATGTGGGAGACAGCCGCCTTTATCGATATGCCGCTGGACTCTTGACGCAGGTGACTGTAGACCATTCTTTTGTAATGGAACTTGTGAATGAAGGAAGATTGACGAAAGAACAGATGAGGAACCATCCAAGAAAAAATGAAATCACCCGGGCTGTAGGCATTGAAAAGAATCTTAAAATTGATACCGGGCATTTTACCTTAATCGATGGGACTATGATTCTGATGTGTTCTGATGGTGTCAGTGGTATGCTTGAGGATATTCAGTTGGAAGAAATAATCCGTTCTAATTCTCGTAAGAGCTGGAAGCAGCTGGAAATTATAGGTAAAGAAATAATGAAGCAGGTATATCTGGCAGGAGCCAGAGATAATGCTTCTCTCATATTGATTCAGTATTGGAACACAGCGGAGTAAATTATGACCGGTAAGATTCTTGATGAACGCTATGAACTCATTGATAAAATCGGTTCTGGCGGTATGGCAGATGTTTATAAAGCCAGGGATATACTCCTTGATCGGATAGTGGCCGTCAAAATCCTTCATGATAATTTTGTGGAGGATAATGATTTTATCATTCGCTTCCGTCATGAAGCGCAATCCGCCGGAAAATTATCTCATCCCAATATCGTTGGTATTTACGATGTCGGCTGTGATAAAGATATTCATTATATTGTAATGGAATTTGTGGAAGGGGAAACCCTTAAGCAGTACATTCTTGATCACCCGAATATTCCCATCGATACTGCTGTACGTATTTCTATCGAAATTGGTTATGCTCTTGAAGAAGCTCATGCCAACGGCATTATACATTGTGACGTAAAACCTCATAATGTTCTTTTAACCAAAAATGGCAAAGTTAAAGTAACTGATTTTGGAATTGCCAGAGCTATTAATTCCTCAACGGTCATGGATAAGCAATCCATTCTGGGTTCAGTTCATTACCTTTCTCCTGAACAGGCCGCTGGTGATAAGATTACTGAAAAAACCGATATTTATTCTCTGGGCATTGTTTTGTACGAAATGCTTACTCATCATCTTCCTTTTGAAGGCGAGACAGCTGTAAGCATCGCTCTTCAACATATGCAGGGAGATATCCCGCGCCCCACCAAGTATAATCCGGCTATTTCGCCCATGCTCGAAGAATGTCTGCTGACAGCTTTACAGAAGGATCCTGACAAACGGTATGATTCGGTTGCTGATTTTGTTTCTGAACTCAAAATAGCTCAGGGATTTACAACAACCATGTATAAGCCTGCATCTCATGATTTTACAGCTATGACTCGTCCGATTCCTCAAAAGGCCATGCATAGGAAAGAGCCCGTAAGAGAAAGCCGCTTTACTTCGTTTATCACGAATCTGCCGCAAAAATATATTTGGTTTGGAATGGCATTGCTTTTCATTATCTGTTTCGTGTGGGCTTTTTTCAGTTTTGGAAATTTCTGGAGTTCTGAAAATATTTCCGTTCCTAATGTAGTTGGTAAGCCTGTGGAAGTTGCTGAAACTACACTGAAGAAAATGGATTTAAAAGTTTCTGTTGATGAAATCGTTTCTGAAGATATTCCGGCCGGGCAGGTTATATCACAGACCCCGGCAGCGGGAACTAATGTAAAGGCTAAAAGAATTATTCACTTAACAATCAGCAAGGGTGGAGCATCTATACTCATTCCTGATTTGAATGGTCTTACACTTGAACAGGCAAAAGAGCGTCTTGACAAACTTGGGCTTTCTTTAGGCGCCATCGAAAATGGAAATGATCCGGACAAACCATCAGAGATTATCATATATCAAAGCCCTGAACCCGGTTCAAAAGCTGTTAAAGGTACAAGGGTTAATATAACTGTTAATATGAAGCAGAAGGTAAACATACCCAATGTCGTTGGAATGACTCTGTCTGATGCCAGAAATACATTACTTGCTATGAAATTATCCGTTGGTACCATTAATTCAACTGACGGTGTTACCGCTGCTGACAGCAGTGCACTTGTAGTATCACAGAATCCGGCAGGTGGTGAATCAAGCACAAATAGCGTGGTTAATCTTACAATCGGTGGTAAGAAGAAATCCCAGACCAAATCCGGTACAGTTAATATTTCTATTCCTAAGGGAGGAAATGCAAGACAGGTAGAAATTTATGTATCTGACGATAGTGGAAAAAAGACCATATTCAGTGGCAAGGCTGCACCAGGCAGTACTGTAAGTAAAGCTGTTTCAGGCATGGGCAATGTGCATGTTCAGGTTGTAATTGACGGCTCTGTAGTTCAGGATCGGGAGTTATGATTTATGAAAGGCTTGATCCTGAAAAATCAGAATGGTTATTTTACAATATCCGGTGAAAAGGGAACACTCTGCCTGTGCCGCTCCAGGGGAGCACTCAAACGTAAAACCAATATCCTGGTAGGAGATTATGTGGATTTTGAAACTGATAAAGGTTCCGAAGCTGTCATAACGTCCGTATATCCCAGAAAAGCTGTCCTTCACCGGCCTCCAGTGGCTAATATTGATCAGCTTGTACTTGTTTGTTCGATTCGGACACCGGATTTAAATTATTATCTAATGGATAAGATGGTCGTTTTGGCTGAAAATTCCGGAATAGAACCCCTTTTGGTTATCAGCAAGGCAGATCTTGACGCTGAAGAGGCTGATGTCGCTGTGAAATATTATAGATCTGCCGGCTATCAATCCTGTGCCGTATCTGTAAAAGACTATTCCGGAATAGAACAGATGCAGGATTATTTCTCCGGTCATATTATTGCGTTTTCCGGACCATCAGGCGTTGGGAAATCAAGCCTTTTGAATATTCTCCTTGGCAGAGATTGTTTTATTTCCGGTAAAATCAGCTGTCAGACGGGACGTGGGAAAAATACTACAAGGCATGCTGAACTTATTCAATCATCTCGGGGATATTATCTGATGGACACCCCTGGCTATACACATCTGAGTACAGAGTCAGTTCATGAAACGGATCTTTCCTTTCTTTTCAGGGATTTCCGTTCTTATCTTGGACATTGCAGATTCAATAATTGTATCCATGTTAATGAACCTGACTGTGCAGTACGAAGTGCTGTAGAATCCGGGATAATTCAAAAAGAGCGTTATGAGTCTTATAAACGTTTATTGGAAGAAATAAAAGCAAATCGCAGGAGGTAAACCATGAAAATTGCGCCATCCCTATTAGCAGCAGACTTTTCTGTACTGGCTGAAGAAGTCAGTGATATTGAAGCTGGCGGTGCTGACTATCTTCATTTGGATGTGATGGATGGTCATTTCGTGCCCAATCTTTCTTTTGGCGTACCTGTAATCAAAGCGCTGCGAAAGAGTACTAATCTTCCTTTTGACGTTCATCTTATGGTAGATTATCCGGAAGATTACCTGGACGGTCTGCAGGAATGCCAATCTGCCATGGTTTCCTTTCATGTCGAAGCAGTACCGCATGCAGACAGAATGATTCATAATATCAAGGATCGCGGGATAAAGGCCGGTGCAGCACTGAATCCCGGCACCTCTCTTTCCACACTGGATGAAATTCTTCCGCTTCTTGACTTTATCCTGATTATGTCGGTCAATCCAGGCTTCGGCGGACAGAAATTTATCCCTTATACCCTTGATAAAATCAGCCGCCTGAAGGAAAGGATTTCCGCAATAAAAAAAGATATCCTCATTGAAGTAGATGGTGGTGTGAATGAGAAAAATGCACCGCTTCTGAAAGAGGCGGGAGCAGATATCCTTGTAGCCGGTTCGTCTGTTTTTGGCGCGCCTGACAGAGGCTCCGCTATTAATCATTTAAAAATCTGATGATCTAAAACAAAAAGCGGCTAAAGCCGCTTTTTTGAATCATGGTTCGGAAGATTTTTGATGCTTTTAATTTTATATTCTTTCATTGATTGTTACTTTTTTTATTTTTGAAGTGTTACAATGGAATGGGTCGTTTGAACTGGTGCTATAAAGATTTAGTTTTCTTCTGCATGATTGGAAATCCTGAAGAAGAAAACCACAAAAATAAAAACAGATTATTCTGATCTGGCTTCATTGTGGTATTTCCACAGAAAGGAACCGATTCATGTCAGTATTAGACTCAATAGAACATTACCTCAGCACGGATGGTATCCGCATAACCCTGACTGACATTTCTTCAGCTGCGCGAGAAGCTCAGGATATTCATCATCTGCAGCCAATGGCAGCGGTCGTCATGGGAAAAGTACTTACTGCATCTCTCCTGCTTGCCATGGATTTCAAAAATCATGAAGGGGTCTCATTAAAGTGGGTGACAGGGTCACCACTCGGGACGATTCACAGTGATGCTTATGAAGGACGTTATGTACGAGGTTTTCCTGATAATCCTGACTGCACACTTCCCTTTGCTCCTGATGAAGAAGCTTCTTGTGTATCCAACAATGGCCAATTGTTTGTAACACGATATTCCCTTTTAAAACAGCCCTATGTTTCAGCCGTAAATCTTTCAAAGGGAGATGTGGCTGAATGTATTTCTGAATATATCAATGCTTCCGATCAGACTCTGTCCCATGTGGAAATAGAAACAAAACTGAATAATGACGGGCATATTGCAAGATGCTCAGGTTTTATAGCTCAGCTTATGCCTGAAGGGAATAAAGAACTCTTTCACGAACTGTTCGGCACGGATCAAAAGCTTGATCTTTGGACTGAAGGGGATCATTCACTTGCCGGTCTTCTCCAAAAGGAGAATTATATTCTTTTGGGAAAAGCAGCCATTTCCTATCGCTGTACCTGCAGTGAAGACAGAATCAAAAATTCACTTCTCCGGCTTCCTGCAGATGAACAGCAAAGTCTGCTTGAAGATGAAAAAATTGAAGTTGTCTGCCACTATTGCGGCCGGAAATATAATATTTCCCGGGAAACTCTGAAAAAATGGTTTCAGGAAACAAAAGGAGGAAATATATAATGAGTAAATTAGCCTTTATTGGTGGTACAGGTGTTTATGATCCAGGAATCCTGACTGACCTTCATTCTGAGATTATTGATACACCTTTTGGCCAGGCTAGTTATGAATCCGGAAAATTTGGCAATAAGGAAATCATATTCCTGGCACGGCACGGCATCCATCATACCATTCCACCGCACAAAATCAATTATCGGGCCAATATCTATGCTCTTAAAATGCTGGATGTCAAAGCCGTTGTTTCAACTACAGCCGTTGGTTCTCTGAACCCTGATTATAAGGCTGGAGAACTTGTTCTGGTGGACCAGTTTATTGATATGACAAAATCAAGGGAAGGGACTTTCTATGACGGTGAACATTACGGTGTAGCTCATCTGGATATGACTCATCCGTACTGCGAAACCCTGCGGAAAGCCATCATTGAAGCTGCAGAAAGTGAACACATCACTCTGCACCCCTATGGAACCTATATCTGCACGGAAGGGCCCCGCTTTGAAACACCGGCGGAAATCAGGGCTTATCGCCAATGGGGAGCTGATGTGGTAGGGATGACAAATCTCCCTGAATGTGTCCTTGCCCGTGAGGCCGAAATCTGCTATTCCACAATTTCCATGGTTACAAATTTTGCAGCGGGTATTTCCAAGAACGCACTTTCCCATAAAGAGGTGGTTGACTGCATGAATCATAATCTGGAAAGCTTTAAGAAAATCATTACTATTCTTTCCAAAACCTATGATCCGGATGTGGAATGTGACTGTCACCATGCTGCCAGAGATTTTGGGGGATTCCATTTATTATGAGCGAGAAACTTTGGTCCCTGAAATGGGATAACGGAGTCCTGATTCTTCTGGATCAGACCAGACTGCCTCAATCCATTTCCTACCTGCATTGTACGACAGTTCAGGATACGGCTGAGGCCATCAGATGTCTTGCAGTACGCGGTGCTCCCGCTATAGGTGTGGCGGCTGCTTACGGTATGGTTCTTGCCCTTCAGAATGAACTGAATGAAAATCTGACCGGTAAAGATTTAAGAAAATCGTTTCATGAAGCTGGGGAATACCTGGAGAGCGCCCGTCCTACCGCAGTTAATTTATCATGGGCAGTTAAGGAAATGATTACGCTTTTCGACAAAACGGATGAAAAGAATCTTCTTCCTGTCCTGACGAAAAGAGCCAAGGAAATTGAAATAGAGGATCAGAAATTATGTGAAAAGATGGCTGATCATGGTGCTTCTCTTTTTAAAGACAAAAGCCATTTACATATATTGACCCATTGCAATACTGGCGCTCTTGCTACAGCCGGTATAGGCACAGCCTTTGGCGTCATTTACCGCCTTCATCAGCAGGGGAGAATTGAATGCGTGTATGCGGATGAAACAAGACCGCTTCTTCAGGGGGCCCGTCTGACAGGAACTGAACTGATGGAAAACAGCATTCCATGCCGTCTCATCACCGATAACATGGCTGCCTGGGTGATGGCGCAAAAGAAAATAGATGCTGTCATAGTCGGCGCGGACAGGATTGCTGCCAATGGCGATACTGCTAATAAAGTTGGCACATACAGTCTTGCGGTACTTTGCGCCTATCATCACATCCCATTCTATATAGCGGCGCCATTTTCCACTTTTGATTTTTCCATTTCTTCTGGGAAAGAAATTCATATAGAAGAACGGAATCCTGATGAAGTCAGAAAATACAGGGACTCCTATGGCGCGCCTGCAAACATACCGGTTTTTAATCCGGCCTTCGACGTGACCCCGCATTCATTAATAACGGGGATTATAACAGAAAAAGGCGTACTTAAGCCGCCTTTTGAACAAGCTATAGAGCAGTATGAAAGGAGTTTATGATTATGGCTGAATCGATGATTAGAGATATTACAATGGCAGAAAACGGGGAGCAGCGAATCCGTTGGGTCGCAAAGTACATGCCTGCTTTGAATGCACTCCGGGAAGAGTATATAAAGGACCAGACTTTCAAAGGAAGAACTATCGTGATGTCCATTCACCTGGAAGCGAAAACTGCTTATCTAGCCCTGACTTTGAAAGCTGCAGGAGCAGATGTAATCTGTACCGGCAGTAATCCCCTCTCCACTCAGGATCCCATCGCGGCAGCTCTTGAAAAAAATGGCGTAACCGTATACGCATGGCATGGCTGCACTGATGAGGAATATACCATGTTCCTGAACAAAGCTCTGGATCATATGCCCGATATTATTATTGATGACGGCGGCGACCTGGTACATCTTCTGCACACCACCAGAATTGATGCCAGAAAAAATCTGATTGGCGGATCTGAAGAAACTACAACCGGCGTATATCGTCTGAAAATTCTCGAGAAACAGCATGAACTGAAATTCCCGATGATTGCAGTCAATGATTCGTATTGCAAATATCTTTTTGATAACAGATACGGTACCGGCCAGTCTGCCTGGGATGGTATTATTCGCAGTACAAATCTGACCGTAACTGGCAAAACAGTTGTTATTGCAGGATATGGCTGGTGCGGAAAGGGTGTTTCCATGCGCGCCAAAGGACTTGGGGCCCATGTCATCGTCACTGAAGTAGATCCAATCAAAGCCATTGAAGCAGTCATGGACGGGTTTGAAGTCATGCCTATGGATCGGGCTGCTGAACGGGGAGATTATTTCCTTACTGTCACCGGAGATATCAATATTGTTACTGAAAGACATTTCATGAAAATGAAAGATGGCGCTATTTGTGCCAATGCAGGACACTTCGATTGTGAAGTCAGCCGCAAGGATTTGGAACGGATTTGCATCCGCAAATATGAAGCCCGCAAGAATATTGAAGGCTATGTTCTTCCAAATGGAAAAACTGTATTCCTTCTTGCAGAAGGGCGTCTGGTGAATCTGGCAGCAGGTGATGGCCATCCGGCTGAGATTATGGATCTTTCTTTTGCCATGCAGAGTCTGGCTGCTCGTTATCTTCTTCAGCACGGCAGGGATATGGAAGCCAGGGTATATACATTGCCTCATGAATTGGATACGGAAGTGGCTTCCATTAAACTGTCATCCATGGGTTATGAAATTGATACATTGACAGAGGAACAGAGAAAATATCTTGGTCTTGACTAATGGAGGATGAAATGTCTATTTTAATCAAAAATGTGGGAATCTGCCGGGATGGCGAAGTTATAGAACATAAAAATCTCGCAATAGAAGGAAAATATATCAAATCATTCCTTGAAACTCCCATAGAAGCAGAATATGATGAAGTCATTGACGGCCATGATATGCTGGCCATGCCTGGCCTCGTAAATACTCATACCCATGTGGCAATGACACTTTTCCGAAGCTATGCGGATGATATGGCCCTTATGGACTGGTTGCAGAATAAAATCTGGCCGGCCGAAGACCATCTTGATGATGATATCGTATACTGGGGCAGCATGCTGGCTTTTGCTGAAATGATTCGCGGTGGCACAACGGCTTTCTGTGACATGTATATGTTCATGGATGCCTGTGCCAGAGCGGCAGACAAGGCAGGAATCCGCGGTAACCTTGCCCGCGGACTGGCAGGCATTGGACCAAACGGACAGAAAGGGATTGACGAAAATGTCGAACTTTTCAAGAACTGGAATGGAGCAGGGGATGGACGTTTTAAAGTCATGATGGGACCTCACGCTCCATATACTTGCCCGCCTGACTATATCCGAAAGGTAAGAGACGTGGCAATTAAATATAATATGCCTGTACATATCCATCTTTCTGAAACAAAAGGGGAAGTTGAAAACTGCCAGAAAGAATACCATATGACCCCGATTGCTCTCATGAACTCCCTTGGACTTTTCGATCAGCCAACCCTGGCAGCTCACTGTGTGCATGTCAGTGATGAAGATATTCAGATTATGAAAGAAAAGCATGTCTGTGTTGCCCACAATCCGGCTTCTAATCTGAAGCTGGCCTCCGGAGTCGCACCGGTATCGAAAATGCGTAAAGCAGGAATTACTGTCGGCATTGGTACCGATGGAGCATCCAGCAATAATAAACTGGATATGTTTGCTGAAATGAGACTGGCAGCCCTGATTCATAAAGCAGCAGGGTATGATCCCTTTGCAATAACGGCAAAGGAAGCCCTCAAAATGGCCACAGAAGACGGGGCAAAGTGTCTGGGGTATACTGATCTGGGTGTACTTAAAGAAGGCTATTTGGCTGATATTATCCTTATCGACAGGAGTGGTTTCCACTGGCATCCACGTTTTGACAGTATTTCCCTGGCTGTATATGCAGGTAACTCCATGGATGTGGATACAGTCATCATCAATGGTAAACCAGTCATGGAACACAGGGAACTTCTGACAATTGATACTGAAAAGATGTATGCGGAAGTAGAGCGGGTAACCAGGAAATTATACGCCTTTACAAAGAAATAACAGATTCATGCAAAAGAGCATCCAGTCTTTAAAACCGGATGCTCTTTATTTTGATCAATACGATTTATAAATCCAGTGTATAAGTTCTTTCTGATGATTACCAATTTAATATAATCGCAAATTCATCCCGTGAATATCTATGTATGATTTCAATCTCGGCAGGATATATGCAGGATATATATCGTGGATTTTCTTCAAATTGATAAGATTTCAGATATTTCAGGGACTGCATTTAGATAGATTGAAAGGCATGCAGCGGCATGATATAATTATTTCGTTCATTAGTTCCGATAACATTAAATTATCGGAACTAATAGATGCGTAAATTTCAAACAAAATATCCTTTCAATCAGAGATTTTATATGTAAAGGCAGGATTCATTGTGGATAATCATTTTTTCCTAAGAAATTTTGCAGAGAATAGTCTTTCCCGAGGATTATCGGATAAAAGTTTAAATGCACTATCAGTAACAAAATCAAAGAATACAATTGATGCTTATGAGTCGGATTGGAACGATTTCTGTGACTGGTGCACGTATCATAAAAAGTCCTCATATCCCTGCAGTCCGGAAACGGTTGTCAATTATATTAATGATCTGGCTGATTTTGCCAAAGCCGCAACAATCCGTAGGAGAATCAGTGCCATATCCGAGAATTATAATGCATCTGGGGAAAAAGATCATAATCCCTGCAGGGCATGGATCGTCAAAGAAGCTCTCATTGGACTTACCCGCCTGAAAGGAAGCATGCAGAAAGGCAAGACTCCTGTTTATTGGGAAGAAATAGAAGAGATAATTTCACGCATGGATTTGTCTTCCCCTGTCCAGGTTCGCGACAAAGCAATTCTTCTTCTTGGCTTTATGGGAGCATTCCGAAGGAGCGAGCTTTCCAGTCTTGATATGGAAGATTTAAAAAGATATCCACAGGGTATTGTGATTACGATACGTCATTCTAAAACTGACCAGTCTTCAGAGGGCCAGCAGATTGGTATCCCCTACATCCGGAATACGTCCATGGACTGCATCGGAGCAATCAATGAATGGATCAGGATTTCAGGCATTACAAATGGTCCTCTTTTTCGCAGTTTTTTAAAAAATGGAAAGGTTTCTTCCCGGCGCCTGAGTGATAAGAGCATCAACCTGATTGTAAAGAAATATGTGGCCTCCATTGGTCTCAATCCTGATTTTTATGGTGCCCACAGCCTGCGCCATGGTTTTGCCACTTATGCTGCTCTGAAGGGGGTAGAAGAACGCCTCATCATGAAGCAGACGAGGCATCATTCTGTCGAAATGGTACGTCGTTATATCAATGAAGCAGATTTATTTACAAATAATCCAATTGACAAGATTTTTGGATCTTCCAACTAATATCAAACATATTTTCTGATGAAGATTTTAGCTGTCAGAAGAATATATGTTCTGGAATTTGACAAATAAACATGCAATGATTGGACCGGCTGTATTATGATGAATCTGTCAGGAACAGTTAAAAACAGATAGAAAAACAAATGTCCATTCCTCAATGAGAGAAATGGACATTTGTTTTTCTATCATTTATTATTAACGGGCAGTTTAATAATCATGCCCGGTTCAAGTTGACCGGGGTTTGTAATATGATTGAACTGCTGTACATTGAAAATATATTCCCGTATATCTTCGTTTTTCCCTATGCGTTTTGATGCGATATCCCATAAAGTATCATTTGTGGTAAGGGTTACAGTCTCATATTGAATAGAATTTCCAGCCATTGAAGCATTTACACACCATCCGCAGAGCAGCACGACTAATGACATCAGGATGATTATCTTTTTCATAATGGAAGCCCCCTATTTTAATCGGTTAGTTTCCGGAATGATTATTCCCCGAAAATAAATTTTTAAAACTCTTATTCGCCGAACATTATTTCTTTTGACATATTTATATTATAGCAAAACATATTTTCGTACAATAGAACACAAAATTAAATTTTTTTAATTTTATATGAATCATATGTTTTACAGAATATTCAATCGCCTATCATTTATTCCATGAACTACTGTTTGAATTTGATTACTGTATCATGTATAATATGGTCAAGAATGTGTAATCTATCTCCATTTTTACGATAATATCGATTCTTGCCTGGGAATCATATAATTTTTTTAAAGAAGGGACAACCCAAATGGCAGCTAAAAGATTGGGAAAAAACCGTGAACTGACAACCCGTGAAAAGAGTATTCTCGAATTTATTCGGAAGAAGATTTATGAAGATGGGTTCCCACCTACAGTTCGTGAAATATGCACAGCTGTTGGTCTTCGTTCTACTTCCACTGTTCACGGCTATCTGGCACGGCTGGAAGAACTCGGGGTGATCAAAAGGGATCCTGCCAGTTCAAGAGCTATTGAAGTGGTTAATGATATGTCCTGGCGTCATAAAAAGATGCTTCCTATGCCCATGATTGGTGCTGTCCGTGCCGGTGAACCTCTTGTGGCGGATGAGCATCTTGAGTCCGTTTTCCCGCTGCCATCCGATTTGGTCGGAAGTGATAATAATTGTTATATTCTTGTTGTACGTGGCGACAGTATGATTAATGCCGGGATTATGGAAGGCGATTACCTGATTGTTTCTGAGCAGGATCATGCCCAGGATGGAGATATAGTCGTTGCTCTTGTGGGTAATGATGAAGCTACCGTGAAACGTTTTTATAGAGAGAATGACCATATCCGCCTTCAGCCTGAAAATGATGCTTATCAGCCTATCATCTCGAAAGATGTAACCATCAGGGGAAAGGTCATTGGATTGTATCGACATATGTAATTCTTCTGACAATTATAATTAACTATAAGATAAAAGAATGCCCTATGGAAATCCATAGGGCATTCTTTTATCTTTCATTGCTAAGCTTTATTTATTTTTCCTTCATCCATTGTAATCAGTCCAAGTTTAAACAGATGTCCGACTGCTCTTTTAAAGGATGATTTACTTAGACCAAAAGCACATTTAATCAGGTGTGGATCGGATTTATCGGTAAAAGACATTGTTCCGTTATGTTTGTCCAGGTAATCAAGTAATATCTTCATATCTCTTTCCAGTGATTTTTCCTTTACCGGTCGGAGAGAAACATTCATATGACCGTCTTTTCGGATATAGGTTACACGGCCTTTTACACTTGCACCCATCGGAATGGGTACATTGATTTCTCCATCATAGATAAAGCCAATCCATCTTTCCCTGGTAATAAAGAAAATACCTTCCCCTGTCTTATTATAGACGGTTCCTTCCACCATATCTCCTGTCTTGACTCCTGATACAGGGAGACAGATTTTCCGTATATCCTCGTTGACTTTCATAGTTACAGCCAGTCGGCCAGTTTTATCAATATACAGTTTTACCCAGATATTCTGTCCTGCAACAACCCTTTCTTCCATTTGTGAAAACGGAAGAAAAATCCCCCGTTCAGTTCCAATATCGACAAAGGCGCCAAATCTTGTCGTTAACATGACAGGGGCATACCCGATTCCTCCGATAGGAATCTGAGGAAGATGCATGCTCGCCGTCAGCCGGTGTCTTGGATCATGATACAGGAAGACTTTAACTTTTTCTCCGACCTCAAGTGGCTTTGTCTGTTGTCCATTATGGAGCAGAATGTCGTCAGAAGATTGACCAGTGCCGGCATCCAGAAAGACACCAAATGATGCTTTTCTTGCAACAGTCAATTCTGCTATGGAATTTTCTTTCAGATGAAAGGGGCCTACTCCATCAGATACTTCATTTTTCATTGCTTTCTCCTGTATCATGATATTCGGCAGCAGGTGCTTCCTGCCAGAGAGTATCAAAATCATATCTGCGCCGTTCTTCATCAGTAAATATATGAACGATTACATCTCCAAAATCCAGAAGAATCCAGTCGCCTTCCCGATATCCTTCTTTTCGAAGAGCATGAATCCCCTCTTGCGCCAGTTTTTCTTCTACTTCATCAGCCGCAGCCTGAGATTGTTTTTTGTTCCTTGTTGAAGCAAGAATGAAATTATCAGCTATACTGGTCAATTCTCTAACATTGAGGACGCGGATACGGACGCCCTTTTTAGCGGATAAAGCTTTGCAGATTATTTCCACATTTTTTTCCATAATATCTCCTTTATTTTATATCGTTATCTGATCCGATAGTGAGGGCTATAGCTTTCTGTACTTCTACCGGATTAACTACCCAGGTATTTACTTTATTAATTTTCTGAATTTCTCCAGGAAGAATTACATATTTGAAATTTTCAACAGGATAACTTGTAATCGTATAAGCCATGGAAGCAGCTTCAGAAGATGAAATATCAGTTTCAGCTGGAGCCCAGTTGCGCTTTGCGATTAACCAGTTAAAAAAGGCAAACCGGTCATGCATGGATTCCACCATTTTTTTCATTATCCTTTCCTGTCGCTGAATCCTGTCTATTTCTCCAGATTTCTCGTCCAAATAACGGATGTAACCTAATGTATTGGCTCCGTCAAGTTCCTGATATCCTTTACGAATTCCAATGTCTTCCTCACCTTCTTCATTGGTATGGGACATGTCTTTTTCTACATATAGATTTACACCGCCGGTTTTATCTATATATTGTTTAAAATCTGAAAAGTTCAGTACTGCAAATTTATTTATACGGATGTGTAACAGATTTTCTACAGCACTTCTGGTTTCTTCCGCTCCGCCCTCTGTAAAGGTGGATTTTATCAGTTGATTCGATTTTTCCTGTCGTGAGAGTTTTGTATTTGGCGGAATGGAAACAAAAGTAATTTCTCTGTCTTTAGCATTCCAGGCCGACAACAAAATCGTATCCGCTTCATTTCCTGCGGTTTCATCAGTACCGATAATAAGGTAATAAGAAAGTGGCTGCTCATTATTATTGATTTTGGCAAGAATAAATGAAACGCCTTTGCCAATTCCCATAACCAGTGAATACAATACAATCAGAAAAATAACTATGCAGAAAATCAGTTTTTTTATACGAATTCTGGTTCTCTTTGATTTATTTTTTCTCATTTGATTTCTCTTTGAGTTTCAGCACCAAATCATTTCTGCCGATAAAAGTAAGATCGTAAATATATGCTCCCTGCTCTAGCAAGTGTGATATGGTTGAATCATAGGCAGCCAGTAATGCTTTATCCAGATCCCTGTCAGCAAGCTGCCTTAATTTATCTACACCGGGAAAATCTCTGGATGGTTCAATGTAGTCTGCCAGAAATATGATTTTTTCCATCAGTGTCATATCAGCATGGCCGGTTGTATGATAATAGATAGCACTTTTAATCTGTTTATCTGTTATACCATATTTTATTTCTGCCAGTATACTTCCAACAGGGCCGTGCAGAAGTGCCCTGCTGGAAAGCAGAACGGAATCTACAGGTAAATGGTAATCCATTGCAATAGACTTCATTTCTGATAATGAAAGTTCTTTGGCACAGTCATGTACCCATCCTGCAAGAAATGCTTTATCCGGATCAGCTCCATACTTCTTTGCAAGATAAAATGCTGTCTGGGCAACACCTTCTGAGTGGTGAAATCTTTTTCCGGATAGAATATTTTTTAAGTCTTTTTGAATATTTTCAATTTTCATAGATTTAACCTTCATAAAGATGATATTTTTTTATAAAGCGAATCACTTCATCAGGAATGAAATATCTAACTGACTTATTATTGGCAAGTGATTCACGGAGAATAGTAGAAGAAATTTCCAGTTCCGGGATACGTAGAAAATGAATTTTTTTATGACCCAATTCGCCGAAGTACGCAACTGAGCGTTTTAACTTTTCTTCATATCCGGGACGGCTGGCACAGATAAAATGACAGCAGCACAGAAGTTCCCGATTATATTTCCAGGTAGGAAGGTCGGCAAGAGCATCTGTACCGCATATGAAATAGAATTCATATCCACTTCCCATAATATTACGCAAAAGATGAATCGTATCTACTGTATAGGATGGACCACTTCTGTCTCGTTCTATAGGCGAAATTTCGAATCGCGGATTGTCTTTAATGGCAGTATAGACCATATCATACCGTATGAATTTATTGATGTTGTGCATGTCCTTATTGGGTGTATCACCAGATGGGATGAAAATAACTTTTTCAAGATTGAATTCCTGCCATGCCGATTCAGCAATCACCAGGTGACCGATATGGAGAGGATTAAAAGATCCTCCAAAAATCCCTATCCGTTTAAGCATATGTATAGCACCACTTCCGCGATAAGAATACAAATAATCAGTATCATAAAAAGCTGCAGGATGTGAACTATTTCAAAACGACCTTTGGGATATTTAGAAAAATAGTAGATTACCCATTTCAGCTTTTCTGAAAATTTCATTTCATCACCAGCAGGTTATCCCTGTGAATCACCGTATCGTATGGAGGTTCAAAGCCCAGTGCTGATTTCAGATTCTTTGTATGATGACCTTTGATCATTTCAATATCATCGCTGCTGTAATGAGTGATTCCCCTGGCCAGTTCTTCATTTTCATAAATTACAGAGACGGTATCTCCTTCAGTAAAATGACCTTCTATTCCGGTTATCCCCACTGGTAAAAGACTGGAACCATTTTTGAGAATTGCATTTCGGCATCCCAAATCAACAAAAACCTTTCCTTTTACTGCAGTCCCAATAATGATGTCCCTCTTTTTGAGCTGAGGATGAACATTTTCGCCTTTAAAAAATGTACCCAATTCTTCTCCGGCCATGATGCGCTCAATTACTTCAGGGAGGCTGCTCTTGGCAATAATCATATCAATGCCTGAACGTACACAGATTTCTGCTGCCTGAATCTTGGTATACATACCTCCAGTTCCCTGACTGCTGCCGGCACCTCCGGCAATCTGATAAATGTCTCTGGTAAATTGCGGTACTTCATGAATCAATTCAGCCTCAGGGTTTTTACGAGGATCGGCAGTATAAAGACCGTCGATATCAGAAAGAATAATGAGCAGATCTGCTTCCGCAATGCTTGCAACAATGGCAGAAAGAGTGTCATTGTCACCTATTTTGATTTCATCGGCTGTTACAGCATCGTTTTCATTAACTATCGGTACTGCCCCAAGCTCTAAGAGAGATAGAAGGGTTCCGCGCATATGAAGATATCGTTTGGAATTGACAGCATCGCCTTTTGTAAAAAGAAGTTGCCCCACTACGTGTCCATATTCCCGAAAAAGGTGTTCATAGATGTTGAGAAGTAGTCCCTGTCCTACAGCCGCTGAGGCCTGTTTGTATGGGAGATATGTGGGTTTTTCTTTAAACCCCAGTTCGGGATAACCTACCCCGATAGCTCCTGAGGTAACCAGGATAACCTGCATACCACGATTTTTTAAATCAGAAATCTGCCTTGCCAGATGATCCATGAAACGAAGGTTGATTTTTCCATTACTGTATGTAAGAGAACTGGTACCAACCTTGATGACAATTCGTTTTTTTGTAGAAATTCCTTTCCGTGTATCTGATTTAAGGGAGTTCATAGTGGGATTTTTTTTCTTTCTGTTTGAATAATACACAGTTACGCCCTATTATCTGTACGATCTCACATTCCAGCTTTGAAGCTAAAAGTGTAGCCGTACTATGGATATCTTCATCCGAATTCTGATTGATCTTAACTTTTACAAGCTCTCGGGCTAATAATACGTCTTTAACACTGCCAACGACCGTTTCCGTAATTCCTTCTTTGCCAATCTGTACATAAGCAGGAAGTTGCACGGCAAGACTTTTCAGGTATTGTTTTTGTTTTCCCGTCAACATCATAAATCTCCTTATTCATCTGTAGATTCTGATTTATCTTTAGATTCGGTATAAGTGAATTCCACGCCATAAAGGTTGACTGTATCCCCTTCGTGAATTCCCTCGTTTCTAAGGAGCTTTTCCAGGCCCATAAACCGCCAGGCTCTTTCAAAGCGGCGAAGGGATACATAATCCTCAAAATTGGTCATTCCGACCAGTTTTTCTACACGTTTCCCGGTAACATAATAAACATCATCTTTCTTCTCCACAAGAAATTCATCCTTAGGAACTTCATAGACGATATCTTTTTCAGTTGGCTCAAAGGAAACCTCCGGTTCCTCCTGTAATATGCCCCAGGCTGCTTCCAGTAAAGGTTTAAGTCCTTCGCCATTTAAAGTACATACAGGGAAGAATTTATATCCTTTTGATTCAATCGCTTTCCGAAGAACTTCAATTTTGGAGTAATCTTCAATAAGATCAATTTTATTGGCCGCAACGATTTGTTTCTTTTTAGCAAGAGCAGGACTGTATAATTCCAGTTCATTATTGATAATCCGGAAATCTTCCAAAGGATCTCTTCCTTCACTGCCCGCTGCATCCAAAACATGGATGAGGACTTTTGTCCGCTCCACGTGACGCAAGAATTCATCACCCAGACCGGTTCCCTGACTGGCTCCTTCTATCAGGCCGGGTATATCGGCCATGACAAAACTTCTTTCTGAATCGAGACTTACTACCCCCAAAATAGGGTTCAATGTAGTGAAATGATAGGCTGCTACTTCGGGTTTAGCCCCGGAGACTTTTCTAAGCAGGCTGGATTTTCCAACACTTGGAAATCCAAGCAAACCTACATCGGCGAGAACCTTTAGTTCCAACCTGATATTTTTCTCCTCGCCCGGTTCTCCTTTTTCAGCATAAGTTGGGGCACGGACTGCAGAGGTCGCATAATGGGAATTCCCTCTACCACCATGTCCGCCTTTTGCAACGGTAACCTGCTGACCATTCTGAGTCATATCCGCCAGAAGTTCACCAGTGCGGTCATCATAAACCATGGTTCCCAGGGGTACATCGACAATAACATTTTCCGCATTTTTGCCAAACATCTCTTTTGCACCGCCGTTTTCACCGGCTTTAGCTGCAAATTTGCGGTGCCTCCTGAAATTAATCAATGTATTCTGGTTACTGTCTGCCCGTATAATAACAGAACCACCTTTACCACCATCACCACCGCTTGGACCTCCTCTGGGGACATATTTTTCCCTGCGGAATGCAACGACTCCATCTCCTCCAGCGCCAGAAACTACAATGATTTTTGCTCTATCAATGAACATGGAAGAATACCTCTCTAAAAATATCTACAATAATCAATTTTATTATATCATGTAAGCAGTAAATATAGTAAAAATCATGTCAATTTAAGAAAATTACTATGTATATGGACGATAAAAAAGCCGCGGCCGGGAATGACCGCAGCTTGTTCAGGTTTTATTGAAATAATCTATAGCTTTTAAAAGAACCGTATCGCTGGTGAAATCAAAAAGCCTTCCCTCCTGTTTAACTTCTATATCAGGTTTGATTCCCTTTTTGTCTATAGATTTACCGGAAGGCGTCTTATATTCCGCAATAGATATTTTAACTGCAGTTTTCTCGGTTTCCTGATAAACTGCCTGGACAGTTCCTTTTCCATAACTTGTCTCGCCCATCACGATGCCTTCTTTCCTGTCCTGGATTGCCCCGGCAAGAATTTCAGCAGCACTTGCACTGTTTTTATCAATCAGAATGACTAAAGGAATGCGTTCCTTAGCTCCATCAATTGTATAAACTTTTGAGCTTCCTGATTTCGTATGATAGCTGACAACTGTTCCTGCAGATATTATCTGATTGGCTACATCCACAACGGAATCAATAACTCCACCCGGATTCATGCGAACATCAACAATGAGTTTTCTGCATCCTTTTTCTTTCAGTAAAGTCAATTGTTTTTTGAAATCATCAGGAGTATGATTGCTAAAATTGAATATATGAATATAACCGATTTCAGGCGCAGCCATACGGCTGATGACTGTCGGCAAAGTGATATTAGCTCGAGTTACATTAATATCTAACTGCAATGTCATTAACTTAAGAAATTCATAAAATAGTTCAAGTACGCATCGAAAGGTGCGTGCTTTTTTGTGCAAAAAAGTCGAAAAAAATACGA